>DYEY01000030.1 GCA_020725465.1 Dethiobacter sp. | reverse complement strand
TGCCCAAAGGTTGCCGGAAGAAAAAGAAAACGGGACAGGATTGAGTGTGACACGCCCTGCTCTGATTCCGGCTACGGCTTTACTTGTTACACAAAGCCGGAGTGGGACCAGCGTATCTTCACCCAAATCCCCAGAGGCTCGGCTTTATGGAAACAGCTGTACAAGAAAAGATCCGCTTCAGAAAGGGTAAACAAGCGCTACAATGATTTTGGCTTGGATGCCGCCCGCGTCAGGGATAATTGCTACTGGTACCACCTCGCTCACCTGGCGGCAATAAATATACACCTGGATGCCTGGGTGAAACAGGAGATACAGGCGGCGGGGCTGGACAAAAAGGCACTGTTGTTTCGTTTTCTGGGTATCGAAACAGCTACTGTCTGTGCCTAAACCAGTTGCCAGGCCCAAAAATGTGGTTCGACCCTATTGTTATATCCATGCGTGCTGGCGCTTTCAGGGGAAGGAGGGGCTTGCTTTAGCCTGCCACTATTGAGCTTATCAAAGAGCGTTTTTACTATATGTTACTAATATTGTTATTTACTGTAAGTTAACCTTGGGTTCTTTTAATGTTTCGCAAGGGGACTTTCTGATACTACTCATGATTAGCATAAATGTTAAGGGCGAATCAGTCAATACTTTAAAAAAATCATATTACAGGACTGCAGACAACTGGTCCGGTTTCTGCGATATATGTAAAAGGCTTTTTCAGCATTTCGGTACTTACCCCCGAGAAACGCCGCGCCTATTTGGTCCTTTTTACATTCAAAGGGTCTACTGTGTAAATTGCAAAAAGTCACATACTTTACTGCCATGCTTCATTATTCCTTATGCTCAGCACCTGGATGTAGTAAGGGAAGCAGCCATCGTTGCCATCTGTTTTGATGCGCATACCATTGAGGAGTTAGCCGAACTTCTGGATGTGGACCCTGTCACCATTGCCCGTTGGTGGAGAATCTTTCGCACTAAAGCCGGTGTAATAACAATGGCTTTGGCAGAGAAGCTTGCGAATTCACCACAGTTATCCGATTGGGTCAGCGGGACCTTTGGGACATGGCCAAGGCGGACGAGAAAGATACTGGAGCTGATCGGGCGGTGCAGGGCCACGTTCTCTTCCGGCTTTAAGTTTTGTGACTTTGCCTGGGTAAATATTCTTAACCTCTATCTTTTGTTTGACCGTAAGGGCGTTACCGACAGAGATCCCGATGCAGAGTGCACCGGTTAATTTGTCGTGACTGCAAAGGAGTGATCTCTTCCGGCAAAGTACCGAAAAAACTCCGGTTTTTACCGTCAGGACTCCCGGTGCTTCTATCAGCCGGGAGTTTTTTCTTTGTTGCCGCCAGGTGCGGGTAAGTTTTTCCAAAAACCAACATAAACTGCTATGGTTGCCTCCATTTCTCCGGGAGATAATCGCCTTGGAGGTGATGTCCATGGACCAAACAAAAGCGAAGGATGTTGCTAATTTTCGCTATCGTCTCATTTCACCCATTGTTTGCAGAGGAAATCTCTGCTTCGGCGAAACTGCAGAACTTATCCGGGAAGCCGCGGGTAAAATCTATCAAATACCCGGCAGCAGGAAAACACGAGTCAGTACACGTACCATTGAGCGCTATCTTAAACAATACCGGGAAGGAGGTTTTGATGCGCTAATGCCAAAAAGCACAACTTCAAGGGCAACAAGGATACCACAGGAGTACTTCGACCTGGCTGTTACCCTGAAACAGGAGAATCAAAAGCGTGCTGTAAATCAGATTATTGAGATGCTGGAGATGTCCGGTAAAGTGCCGGAAGGCGTCCTTAAACGGAGCACTCTTTATGACTACTTTGAGCAGAAGGGGCTCACCAAAGAACTGGGGAAAAAGGAGTCCAAAGCGTACCAGCGGTTTTCTCCCAAGCATCGCAACCAGCGCTGGCAAGGCGATGTTTGCCACTTGCTCTACATAACTGATCCCAACAATTCAAAGCGGAAGGCGCCTGAGTTCAAAGACCCCATAAACACTGACTTGTACTGGGGTAAAATAATTTTACCCCAGTCTTAAAATGCCCTGTTTATCGTTGTTTCCGGACATCGCAATTGGCTCCATGTCATTTAAACTGGAAATTCATTTAAGTCGTTTCTAGTCGTCCGGACCAACTGGAAATTGACTCAAAATGAGCTTCTAAACTAATTATACGAGGGAGGATAGACCTGCAGGTGCTGGCTGCCCGGGGGGGAGTAGTACAGACAGCCCTGCCCTGTATCCATTACCCGCGGGTGGATAACTGCCTGGCAAACCGGGTACTGCTGGCCGGGTTGCAACTGGGGGCAAGGCTTACCACGGATATATATCTCCGGAGCAAGCTGCGCCGTTTGGCAGCTATACTTGAGGTTTCTATTTCTCCCATTGTGGTTAACAATAATATGCTGGCCAGGGTAGAGCGGGAAACTGACCGCTTAACGGCTTCATATCTGCCGTCATTCAGAATAATTGATATCCTCATGCAGGCTGAAGGGCTGTCGTGGGGAGATACTAAGGTTAAAGTGCCGGGTTTCCTTTTTGACATGAACAGATTTTTTCAGGCGTTGCTTTCCCGTTTCCTTGAAGAAAATCTGTCCAGCTACACGATAAAGGACGAGTACCGGTTGAAAGGTATGATGAGTTACCTGCCCGGGTACTGTCCCCCCAAGCCGAAGCAGGCGCCGCAACCCCGGCCGGATTACATGGTTTTTAAAAACGGCAAAACGGTGGCTGTGCTGGATGCAAAGTACCGCGACCTTTGGGAGTACGACCTGCCCAGGGATATGCTTTACCAACCTGAGCTGGCGCCCGTACCGCCGAATGGGAAGAAGAGTTGGACACCAAGGAACTGGTGGAGCTGGGACGGGTCGGCGGGGCCGTTGTTTTCACGGGGAGGACCGACGGGGAGAAAGACGTTTTAAGCGGCCTGCTCGGGGATGATCTGAGCGGGAGCGAACCGGTCAGGGTATCGGCCGCCGCCCTGGAAAAAGCACTGCAAAAGACACGTTTTATATTATCCAGGCAGGCACATACCAGTTCTTTGCGTCAATGGGCAGAAATTCCTTGGTCAGGCAAACGACACTGCCTTCTCCAACCTCAAGACCAGGCTGTTGAAGTAAGTGGAAATGTTTAATCGCGTCTTTGCCCGGATTACCGCTTTTTTTGATCTCAATTGGATAAAGCTTATTGTTTTCATAGATGATTAAATCAATTTCTCGTTTTTCTTTATCACGATAGTAATAAAGAGGGGGCCTTTTCCCGGCATTGTAATAGCTTTTGATAATTTCACTCACGACCCATGTTTCAAAAAACGCTCCTGACATTGCACCTGCTTCCAGGGCTTGCGGTGTTGTCCATTTTGTCAGATAGGCACAAAGCCCTGTATCAAGAAAGTACATTTTCGGTGACTTTATCAACCGCTTCAGCGAATTGTTGAAATAAGGTTCAATCAGCGTTATGATGCCGGATGATACAAGTATGGACAACCACTGTTTGGCGGTTGGCGGGCTGATTCCCGTATCCTTTGCCAGGTCGGCGTAATTTACCATTTGCCCCGTCCGTGCGGCTACGCATGAAAGAAAGCGGAAAAAGGCAAGTTCATCCCCCACCTGTGTTAAGTCTCTTACATCACGCGCTAAATAGGTTTGAACATATGATGAGAAAAAAATATCTGTATTTATGTTGTCATCCGCATACAAAGCAGGCATCCCTCCTTTAAATACGCGAAGGAAGATTTCATTAAGATGCAGAGGTTTAGCTGTTTTTTGCCTTGCCGCAATATCATCAGGTTTTGTTGTAAAAATATCCGTTATGTGATTGTCTATTTCAGCGTTTGATAATGGTAACAGATTCAAAATAGCAGCCCTGCCTGCCAGTGATTCACTGGTGTCTTTCATTAGGTGAAAGATTTGGGAGCCTGTAAGCCAATAGTCACCGTTGCTCTTCTTTCGGTCCACGTTCATTTTGATATGGGTAAGAAGTTCGGGAGCATATTGTATTTCATCAATCAGTACAGGCGGTTCATATCTTTGTAAGAATAAGTCCGGATCAGAGGCAGCAAGATTGCGAAGTAACGGATCATCTAATGTGACATATTTCCGATTATCATCACTCAACTTTTTTAACATTGTTGTTTTGCCCGCCTGGCGTGGACCGGTAACAAGCAGCACCGGGAAACTTTTTTGTACTGCCAGCACTGTTTGCTCTAATGCCCGTGTTATATACATAATATCACACCTGACTAATATAAAATTTAATTTTATTTTAGTCAATTATTCCTCATCAGTCAATATAATATACCCTAATTCTTTAAGAAAATAATAAGTAAAAATACGCCGTCTCCTTTTCGGCAAGAAACCATCTTTTTGATTATGGTCATTCATGGGAGTTCGATGTACAGCTCCTCAAAATTAATAACGATGAAATTCCTCCGGATAAACCCATTTTATTCTGCCTGGCAGGAATGAAGGTGGGGTTGTCGAAACTTGGGAGTGACACAGGAGTTGGCACCGATGTGGCCTTCTGCCGGGTGTAGAGGAGGATGATGTTATGAGCAGGAAAGCGGCTTGGCGGAGGAAGGTTACCCGTTGGCGGAGAGACTGTTTTTCCAGGCGCTGGCGGAAGAGGATGATCCTTCCCTTCGCAATAATCTGGCACTGGTCTATTATCTGATGGAAAAGCCAGCACTGACTCTGGAGAGGCTGAATGAGGATATGAGCGGAAACATAGCCAATCCCTTCTGGCGGGCACTGGCGGCTCAGTGCCTGGTGGCGCTTGGCCGTATGCAGGAAGCAAAGCGGATGGTGGCTGAGGCGGTACGTGATTTTGAGGTGTGTCCTCGTATCATGAAGGCGGGAGGGGTTGCCGTTCCGGAGAGCTGGCGTGAATATGCGGTGATAATAATGCGGGCGGCCGGTACCGTAGGAGAACACCGGCAGGTACAGTTCGGCATATTGATCTAAACTCTGCTCCGTTTCAAACGGTACAATCATAAAAAAACACCCCCCAGGTTATTGTGCTAAAAATTTTAACACAATCCCAGGGGGCTGAGAACCCTTAGAGACTGTCTGATTTTGCAAAAAAAAATCCCCGCCGCCGGAGAGGATAAATCGCTAAACTACATCTATAACAAATTAGCCTCACTCGATAAAAGGTTGGAACGGCATGAAATTAAGAATAAGAGAATAAGAATAGAACCGTTTACTCATGCAGATATTTGGGAAATTAGGCGAAGAACAGAAAATCAAAATAAGGGACCGAGCTGAGTGATTCTTTGTCGCCTATGCCGCCGCGGACGGTGAGGTTGGTAATGGCGGGGGCTGAAATAGGGTGCCGGAATATAGTTGACGGTTGTTCAGGCCCATAAAATGGTATATAATACTTGTGTTAAGAGCATTCAGGGATATACGTAGAAAGGACTGTTTGGAGTGTCAGAAGGGACTTTGCCAAAGCAGGATAAGCTGGATATAATTTTTGGTAAATATGGCCTCTTGGCTGTATATTTGTTTGGTTCACATGCTGACGGTACTGCAAAGGCAGGAAGCGATTATGACCTTGGCCTTTTATTCAAAGAAAGGCCTTCTTTTGAGCAGGCCGTGATTATGGAAACAGAGATTGCTGAGAAAGTGTCAGAGATTTTAGCAGCGGAAGTTGATACGGTTACTCTTAATTTGGCATCCATTGAAATGAAATTTACTGTTATCAAGCAAGGAGTTGTGATTTATTCTCAAAACGATGAACTCCGTACCGATTTTGAAGATATTGCAATCAGGGATTATCTTGACTTTAAGCCGTTTTTGGATACATTCAGCAAAGAAGCCCGTGAAGCGGTAAAAGAAGGTGATTTCTTTGCTTAACCTCAGACTTTTGGATGAGAAGCTGAATCAAATCAGGAGTTCGGCAAACAGGCTGGCGAAAATGAGGGAAATGAGCAGGGAGGCGTTTTTGGCGGAACCAGATAATTTTGCCGTGGCCGAGCATCATCTGAGAAGATCTCTGGAAGCTCTCTTTGATATCGGCCGTCATATTGCCGCCAAAAAAGGATTCGGAAAACCGGAAAGTTATAAGGAAGTTATTGAGCTTCTTGGCCAACAGGGTGTTATCAGCCCTGAATTCAGTAGAAGTATTATTGGCATGGCAGGTTATCGCAACCGGCTGGTACACGGATATGCATATATTACTTCTGAAGAAATTTTTGATTTAATTCAGACGAAGCTTGATGATTTTGCTCTCTTTTGTGCTGCTATAATCAGATTTATGGAAAAGGAAGCGGAAAGTGGCTGATGAGCTAATTATAATTTTCCGGCTCTCTGATCGGAGTTGCCGGATTTTTTATTACCCTGAGAGCAAGGCCCTTACTCCAGAAGGGTTATTATGCTGGCGACCGGCGCGGAGCCGGGGGAGGGAATCTGAATCCAGAAAATCCTGGCAGCAGGAGGGATGCAAGAGTTTTAAACAATATCGGTGGAGGAATAACGGCTGTTTTTTGCAAGAACTTTGGGCAATTGGTGGTGCCCTCCTTGCATGCCTTTTTCTCCTGATGATATCTGATCTCTGACTTTTAAGTTGGTGGGCAGATATACACCTTTTCCTTCGGTTAATGTAACACAAGGCAGGGCTACCGGAGAATATCCAATAGCCCTGCCTTTCTGTACTTTAACAAACTAACATCTGCGGCTATTCAAAGATTTCATACGGACTTGGAGTAGGCCATTGAGGTAGTAACCCAACAAACATTATTCCTCCAACCACCAGTAACCTGACGGTTTCGGATCCTGTGCAAAATACCCTGTGTATTGATTGTTCTTTGTTGTATATGGCATCACCGGCTTCGAAAGGGTAACGCGTGCCATCTGATTCAACCTCACCGCTACCGTTTAACACATAGTATATTTCTTCACAGTTATGCCGGTGCAAAGGCGAGTTGTTACCGGGAGGTATTTCTACAATACCTACTATCAGAGTTTTTGTGGGAAAGCCTGTCTCCGGGTAAATTACTTTCCAGTCCTTAACTCCTTGTTTTTTTTCCATTGGTGCTCCGCCGATAAATTCACTTTTTTTAACCACAACTTTACTCATACTGCTCCTCCTTTATTTATGGTGCTTTTTTTGAAACTGGCAGGCCAATTTCCATGTCGATTAATCTTAAGAATTTACATGGTAGCCACAAGCCGACTGTGCCTGTGGACAGCATTTTAACCATTGCCAACGGCCTTGAAAAGTAAGAAAGTTTGATTACGCAGAGGGAGTAGCATCCGTCATTTTATAAAAATTCTGAAGCTCATTCCGGTCCAGGTCGAATGTAAGACCGTTTTCCAGTGGTTCGCGACGGAAAAATTCTGGCAAGTCATTATCTGATTCCAGAATACCAGACCGCCTGTTGTATTCAACTTCCAACAAAAGTGTGTTTCTGGCAAGTGAAATTATATCATCTACCGTGACCTGCCGCTGAAAACGGAGAGAGAGCAATTCAGACAGTTTTTTCATAGTATCGGTGTTAGCGCCTACAAAAATGCACAAACCCATAGCATCACATACAGTGTGCATTAATTGCATATCCCTGGACAGTTCAATTTGTCCTTCTGATTTAGTGGTATCCAAAACTTTTTGTGTTTCAGAGCGGTAGCCTGTACGCCCGGGAAGGCAGTTGCCGGCTGTATGGTCAGCTCCCATTGGAGAAGTTGCATAAGTTACGCCCGTTCCTTTTAAGGCCCTGGGATCATAGGCTGCCAGCCCCTGCCCTTTGACAGAGGGGATTCTTTCTACGCCTAAGACTTTGCCTGTTATGCTGACCCCTTGCCCAATCAGTCTGCCAAGTACTGTTTCCCGGCGAATTTCGTCAATTAATTCAAAAACGCCGTCAGCGTCGCCAAAGCTTAAGATGCCCGCTTCCATTAATACACCAAGGGTACATCCCAACTCAATAGTATCCATTCCAAATTCATCACAGAACCTGTCAATTTGGGCGATCACATCAAGGTCTCCAATTCCAAGGTTTGATCCTGTCAAAGCAATAGTTTCGAATTCCAGGCTTGAAGTCAGAAATTGACCGTTTTTATCGTGGTAAGTATTTGAACATCTGATCGGGCAACCCTGCTGGCAGGCATGGGTTGGATTTCCACCCCTGGATTTGATGTTTGATACCAGTTTTTCCGCGGCGATGTTTTCTGCTAATTCAAATTTGCCGCTACTGAAATTCCTGGTGGCCAAACCGCCCAACTCGTTAATAACTCCGACCAGGTTAGCTGTTCCATAAAGACTTAACACTTTTTTGGTTTCAATCAGTTCTTTACTCCATTTCATGCTTAGATCATTAAACTGCGCAGGCAGTTTGAAGTTTATGAAGTCAGAATTTTTTACATCTATTATTACTGCTTTAATGCCACGGGAGAACATTACGCTGCCAAGGCCTCCCCTGGCTGCGTGCCTGCTGGGGTTACCGCTTGGATCTGTAACGGCCACTGTTGCGTTGGCAAATCTTTTTTCACTGGCAATGCCTGCCAAAATAATACTTACCTTTTCTCCGTATTTTTCACGGATACGTTTGCAGGCTTCATAGTTGTTTAATCCCGACAAGCTGTCATCTTCGATAAGTTCAGCGCCGGCTGAGTGTATCCTGAGAATATAAGAGATGCCAGGAGGTGCCTTGCCTTCTATAATTACAGCTTTAATGCCAATGCGTGCCAGCATATGGGCAGCGGTGCCTCCAGCGTTTGCTTCTTTTATACCTCCGGTAAGAGGGCTTATTCCACCCACAGACAAACGCCCAGAACATGGAACCCTGGTTCCGGCAAGGAGCCCCGGTGCGATAATAAGTTTGTTATCGGGACCCAATGGACTGGACTTTGGCGTGACCATGTCAAACAAGAGTTTGCTTGTTAAAGCTCTTCCCCCCAGCATTTCATAGGAAGAGGGTGCCGGAGAGGCAGTTACTGTTCTGTTACTCATGTTTGCCACAAGAAACTGCAATATAATCCCTCCTGTTAAAAAGACAAAGTTTTTGCATTATAACCAGTACTACAGCAAAATTTGCTTAACAGCCATTGTGCCACGGGAGACGGTTCCATTGCCTTCCCTTCAGGATCTCTGCTGTGTTCCGATGACCATGGAACCGTCCCCATGGTTCCGTTGAGCCTTAATTTCGCTGTAGTATTTTGCGCTGCTTATCTAAAAAGGAAAGGCATAAGAATTGCAATTATGACAAGAGTAGTTATAGCATTAATTGCAGTTGCCAGTGTGTAGGTTTTAAACCCACCTTTTGTGGTCAATCCGGCAATCTTGGCAACAACCCAAAAGCCGCTGTCGTTGACGTGACAGCCAAACAGTGCTCCTGAGCCAATGGCTAGTGCAAGCCATATGCCTGGAACACCAAGTTGTGCTGCTACCGGTGCCATAAGGTTGGCCGCAGTGATAATGGCTATTGTACCTGATCCCTGGGCAATCTTTATCGCTGAAGCAACAATCCACGCAAGTAATACAGCAGGAATCTGATAAGAAATCATTGTGTCTGCCACTACGTTGCCGATCCCACTTGCGCCAAGTACGGCACCCAGAGCTCCGCCCGAACCGGTTACCAGTAGTACAATACCGGCACTGGCCAGGGCTTTATCAACTGACTGGGAAAGGCTGTCTTTGCTCATATGCTTGTACCCAACGTACAAAGCAGAAAGAGCTCCTATCATCATTGCAATATTTCTGTCACCGAAAAATTTGAAAAAATTAACCATGCTGCCTCCAGCCGCAAAGAGGGGAATAAAAGAGGCCAAAAGTATAAGTATAACAGGGGCGATTACTGGCAGCATCGAAAAACCAAAGGAAGGCATACTTTCCGCTGTAGCGGCTGATTCAACAATGGCAGGGGAAGATACAACAGACTCTTCGTCTTCTTCTTTCCAGAAACCAGGTTTTCTGGCGATAAAATTGTATAGATACATAGCAAAGAAAGCAGCTGGGAAACCCACAATTATACCGCCCAATATCATTTGACCCAGGGGCACGCCAAGTGCATCAGCTACAACCAGCGGACCGGGGGTGGGAGGTATCAACATATGCGCTGTGCCCAGGCCTATTACCAGTGGAGCAATTACAATCGCAGGACTTTCCTTGATGACAGCACCCAACCGTTTGGCAATCGGTGTCAGTATTATGAAACCCACATCAAAAAAAACCGGAGTTGATACGACCAGGCCGGCATAGCTTCCACTTTGCCTTTAATGTCCCAAAGAGCTATATTTGCACCGCTGATGGCCTGGTACATACACCCCTTTGCTCCCCACTGAAGGCCAAGTTTATGTAAAAAAGATATCAGTTTTTGTGTGACCTGCTCCGGATCAAGGGGGTTTTCTCCGATTACGAGTGGTTTTACCCCATATTCTATGGTGGCTTGTCTCTCTTTTAATGCCCATGACGGAAAATTGACAAAGGTTTCACCCCAACCCACAATGCCTTCATCTGTAATAATCTTAACGATGCCAAAATTGCGGTGGGTTATTTTCCCTAAGGAGAAAACTATTGGCTCAGGCAGAGGGCAGCGCAGTGGAAAAAACTGGATATCTGTGATTTTCACGGGGTGTTTTCCTCCCAAACAAGCTTTTTGTTTATAGCATCAAAATGAAGCTTGAATTGTCTTGTAATTTCAGATGGGTCCTTCTTCTTGAGAGCCTTAAGAATATCCATATGGATTTGTATAGATTCACCTTCATAGTCGAGACACTTAGACTTAATAAATTTCCAAAGCTGATGACGCATTAATAACAAATACTGATCCATTGTTGTCTCTAACACCGGATTTTTGCTGCATTTAGCCAGGTAACTGTGGAAATTAAAATCCGACTCTATGTAGGCATCAATATCCTTTCTCTGCGAAGCAGCCTGCATATTACTGACAAAAGACTCCAAAACAACAAAATCGCCGGGGGTCATTCTTTCACAGGCTAAAATTGCTATCCCTGGTTCGATTACACTGCGAGCTTCAGCTGCTTCAACTGAACCGGAATTTTCCTGAAGCAAACGTATAGCCTGGGCCTTAGAGACAGATAAATTGCTGATTACGATTGTGCCATGCCCTGCCTTTCTCTCCACAATACCGGCCAGTTCCAACGCTGCCATTGCTTCGCGGACACTGGCCCTGCTAACTCCAATTTCGTCAGCAATAACCTGCTCAGTTGGCAATAAATCACCGATTTTAAAAGTTTTATTTTCTATATTTTTCATGATTTGTTCAGCTACAAAAACAGATTTTTTGGGGCTGCTGATTTTATTGAACACTATCTAACTCCTCTCAAATATCATACATATTATTTATTATGTATTTTTTATTACATAGATTATATTTTAGACAGAGTGCGGTGTCAAGAAAAATAAGAAGACACTGAAAACACATGTGATTCACCCGCTGGATTGGAATTTTCTATAGTAAGCAGATGACAGCATCAGATTGACCGGCTGGTCCAGTACAGTGATCTGCTGATCTTTGACGGGCAAGGTTACCGGATGAGACAGCCCCTGAAAAAAGTGGTTTAAAAAGTCTTTTGACAACAAATATGGCGGGCTCCCGGAGTCCCGCCACTGTCAGACGTATATTTCAGGCACTGGCCAATTCGGAATAAAACAGCCACTTGTTTCGGTCGATTCCGGCCACCTGTTTCGGTTTTCACCGGACACTTTTGGGCTGAGACCGAAACAGGTGGCGCCTTTACAGTGAATAGCCACCAAACCGGGTTGGCGATCAAACAGCACTGGCAGACACTCTGCCACTGACCCGGTGTAAATGTGATTATGTCTGTTTCTTTATCGGCACCCGGTATTTACAGCCTGTGAAGGTATCGTTGTAGTTGGTACAGCCGTAGAACCTGCTGTCGTCTTTGGTGTTTCTCCTGACAACCATGTAGCCGTCCAGGCACTTGGGGCATTTAAAGATGTCGGCCATTACGGTGCGGTCGTTGGTCATGAAGTCGCAGATTTCCGGTTCGTTGGTGCAGATGTAGACAGGGATGCCGTAGTTTTTGTTGTGCTCATATTTGAGGGGGGAGCTGCAAATGGGACATTTAAGGGTGTGTTTCTCTGCTATTTGCAGGCTTATTTTTTCACAGTGGGGGATTTTGAAGTCCTGTATCAGTTCGAGTACAAAACGGGAGGGGCGTTTTTGGGGCGTTATCATATAGACGCGGTTTTTGGTACGGGTCATGGCAACGTAGAAAAGGCGCCTTTCTTCGGCGTGAGGGATGGAATAGTCGGTGTGAGTTACCAGCTTCATGATGGGGTCATCTTCGATCTGGGCCGGGAAGCCGAACTTGGCTTCCAGCATGTTTACCAGGATAACGTTGTCAAAGCCCAGTCCCTTGGAACTGTGAGCAGTCAGGAATGTAATATCTGCCCGAGGATATTTAAAACACCTTATTTTGTCGTTGTGTTTCAGGGCGAATCTGCCAGAGCGCAGGATTTTGTACCTGTCAAAGTTGTATCTGCCGATCATTAAGATGGAAGTTTTGTCACCGTACTCTTTAACTATTTTGCCGACAACTTCTTCTATTTTTTTGACCCAGTTTGTTTCGTTATGTGAACTGTCGTCAAAGGATTCCACCACAATGGGGTTTTCCAGGCGCTTGGGGGAAATCAGGCGTTTTTTTATCTGGGATGGGTTCTTTTGGACGAAACTGCCTGCGATGTCGATGAGTTCCTGGGAATTGCGGTAGGTATGGGTGATATGCATTTCCTTACCGTCGCCCATCAGCTCGAGGAACTTCTGGAACAAGGTGATATCTGATCCGGCAAAGGCGTAGATGGATTGCCAGTCGTCACCTACGGCTACTACTTTGGCGCCGGTGATGTCGGAGAGCGACTTGGTCAGGTTAAACCTCTGGCGGGCGATGTCCTGGAACTCATCGATGATGATGTATTTGTAGGAAGGTTTGTAATTGGTCTCGCTCATTTCACGGAGAATCTTTTCGGCGTCGTTGATCATGTCGGCGAAGTCGATTTGGTTTCTCTTTTTCAATTCGGCCTGGTAATAGTTGTAGACCTCTTCGGCAATGTCGAGGAAGAGGCGGGTCCTGACGTTGTCGGTCTTTTTTCGCAACACGTTGAAACCTGCTTCGTCATAGCCGCAGGTTTTATATTTTTCTATAAACTCTATCATGAACATGATCAGCTTTAAGACATATTTGTCCTTGCCGGTTTCGGCAAGTTTGCGGTAGACTTCCCGGCTGTCGCGGGGCTTTAGGACAAAACCGTTCTCCTGCAGTTGCTCCGCCAGGTGCTCAAGCAAAGGGCGGTTATCGTTGTACTGACACCAGGTCTGAATCAGCCTGGTGTTGTTTCGCAGGTGCAGTTTTCTTTTTTCTGTGATACTTTGAATATACCGGTCCAGTTCGGATTTATTGTACAGTGTGCTCTGGTAGTTTTCGGAGATGCCGAAATGTTCCAGGTAGCATTGGTTTTCTCCCTGGCTGATGAAGAAGTCGGGGGTGTATTTTTTCCTGGCGCCGGGTATGGGATACGGGTAGGGTTTCTCATACTCATAGTCGATGCTGTTCAGGTAGAGGAAATTGGCAATCTGCACTTCCTGGGCAGAGCGCAGGAATTCGCCGGTTATGGTGCGGGACTTTTTGTTGCGGCGGTTGATTATGGTCCTGATGTATTCGCCAAGCCGGCTTTTGATGGTTTCATATTCCAGATTGGCTTTGTAGGTGCAGTAGTCGTTAAGAGAATCAAAATTGAAGATGTCTTCAGGCATATCGAAATAATAACCGAGGAATAGGACCAGGTTTTCCAGCAACCGTTTGTTGCTGAAGACCTTTTTTTCAAGGTATTCAAATACAATGCTGTACGACCGGTAGTTTACTCCCGGTGGCAGGTCGTTGGATCGTTTCAGGATATCGTAACCGAAGGAGTGAAAGGTACAGATTCTGACCGGGATTTTCAACTTGTCGTTTATACGCTCTTTCAGTTCGTTTATGGCTTTATTGGTATAAGAGATAACGATAATATCCTCCGGCGGGACATGCTGTTTGTCCACCAGGTATTTAACCTTGGCGGCCATGGTTGTTGTTTTGCCGGCGCCAGCACCGGCGACTAACAGGCAGTAATCATCGTCTGTCAGTACCGCCCGGCGTTGCTCTTCATCCAGTTTGACGTTGGGGTCAACTGCTTTGAGGATGTTATCAAAGTAATGTTTGTGTTCAATTAATTTCTTATCAATAAAGCTTTCGTTAAACCGGTCCACCTGTTCGTAAAAGCCGTCCATAAGTTTTACGAAGCGGTTGCACTGCTCCAGGCTGAACCCTACGGAGACAGGCTTATTCGCGATGTATTGCTTAACCATAGGATCCTTTAAGACGTTTACATAATAGCTGTAAATATTGTAAAAGGACCTGGCAACGGAAGAGGCGATATATCTTTCCGTAGCGAAGAGTTCCGAGTAGTCCTTGTCAAAGGCAATTAGCATATTGCGCAGGGTTTTAAAATCGGTAGCGGGCTGTGTTGCTTTTTTAGCGGTTGCCGCCGTTTTCTTGTGGCCATTTTCAGTCGCAAAATATTTAGACGGCAGCCCGCAATGGGGGCAGGCCTCGGCCTTGTCCGAGATTCGTTTTTTACATTCGGGACAATAAATCAGGGCCATGCCTTTGCTCCCTCGATTAATGTTATTTAGCTGTAAATGCAACAACATTTTTTCTACAAAACAAGGAAAATATCCTTTTTTGGGGGAACGGGACGCGAACTGTTTGGCACTTTAAAAGGAATTCCAGTTTATTTGTCGAAAATGATTAACCCGGATTAATTCCGCGCCCTGATGGAAGAGAACAGGATGGTTATCCAACTATGAAATTATACTGTGATGGGAGAGGCATAAGTGACAAGACCTGTTAAAATCAAAAAGATAGCGGATGCACTTGATTCCATGATGGATGAATGGGTGTATTATCTTAACAGGGAAACCGGTGAAATCGTGGAGATAGAGAAAGAGTATTTAAGTATTGCGGAAGAGTCTGAGGAAGATGAGGATTTCGGAGAATATAAAGATTGGGAGCAGGATGCCATCAGGGACGCGGTTAAGGTGCTGGAGAATCCGGAAGATTATATTAAACTGCCCGATGAGTATGAAATAGATGAATATAACATAATGATGGAATTCTGTTGTAACATTCCTAACAAAAACCTCCGGGAAAAACTCCTTAATCTGATTTCCGGCAGAGGCGCATTTCGACGCTTCAAAGATGCCATCAAACGTTATAATATCGAAGATGAATGGTATAAATATAGATTCGAAGAGTTATGCAAAATGGCCCGGGAATGGTGTGAAGACAATAACCTGCCTTACATTAATGATTAGTGTGTATCAGACACCTAGCGTTCGTTAAATTTTTTAAGACTACTTGTAAAAAAGGCAGGAATCTGGTAAGATTAAGTTAAGCACCATCCCGATAGCGACTCAGGTTTAAATGCTTTGGCAAGACCGTGTGGTTTTTGTTCAGGTAGTTAACTGGTCAGAGGATAGTGTTTTTTCTTTACCGAGAGTCCGTTTGGTACCGTTTTCTGGTAAAGTGTCCAGAGCAGTGTTTTGTCAAGGAGTGTTCGTGACTCAGTGAAAATGTTTGGATGTTTTCCCTTTAAGCTATAGGGATGGGTGCGGAAGAGAGCCTGCATAAGCAGGCTCTCTTTAAGTTAATACCAAAACCAGGCAGCGTTGACTGCCTGGTTTTTCTGTAGAGGCAGGTAACCTGCCCGCCGGCCCGGCGTCAGTGCCGCCAGCCAGACCGGTTTACCTCGGGCCCGGTAGGTTGTTTCGATACCGGCGGAATATCCGGGTTGTCTTACCGTTGGCCGGGTTGCCAAAGAGAGATGAAAAGACAGGGCTGACCAACAGCATAAGCGAGAGCATTAAAAAGGCGAAGACGGTTTTCAGATCTGTTCAGAAAGGTGTGGTTCCAGTTGGCGCAGGGTTAGATTACTGACGGTGGGCGGGAGATGAGCGTCTTAGACCTTACTGTTGTTCAGACCCATAAAATGGTATATAATAAAGCTGAGCAACATCTGAGAAGATCCCTGGAAGCGCTTTTTGATATAAAATTGCGAAATCCACGCAAAGATAGTCATTATTTGGGGGGTGATTTAATTGCTATGGAGAAAGAAAAATTAGTAAGGGCAAAAGAAATACTCCGTAACATAGCTAACGGCGTTAACCCGTTGAACGGGGAAAGAATTGAAGACAGCAGCTTCCTGCACGATCCCAGAATAATAAGGTGCCTGTACTTTGTGCAGGAGGTTCTGGACAAGGCTATAACAGGGAACCTGGTTAAAGGAGCAGGCTTGAAGTTTTCCATAACTCCGGAGGAAAAAAGCAAAATTGAACTGCCCGTTCAAAAGATAGGCGTCAATGAATTTGCCAAATCGGTGAATAAGGTGATAGATGTTCACAGGAGCAAAAAATTATCCGGTGTCGAGCTGAACAGGCAACTGAAAAAAATGGGAATACTGGCAGAGCTGATAACAGAAGACGGGAAAACCAGGACGGTAATAAACGAAAGGTCAATGGAATTCGGCATAGAAACCGAAAAGAGGGTTTATAACGGCAATGAGTATGAGATGATACTGTTTAATGATAAAGGAAAGAAATTTTTACTTGATAACCTGGAAAAAATAATGACGTTTGAAGCGGAGCCGCAGTCTGTGTGACTGCGGCCTGTACTTTTGCCTAAGCATTTGTAATCACGGAACGGTGATACCTGGGGCGATGTAGGTGAGGCCGACACTGTAACTGGCCCTGTTGCCGCTGGGGTGGGCCCTGGCCAGGAGGCGGTCGCGGTGGTACCAAATGCTGGTAACCCCGTTGTAATTCTCTGGTAATCGTTATTGAACAGGTAGGGGTATCGGCCGGTTTTTTAAGTATCTCTCCATGGCTCCGTGAAAGAATAAGTATCGCTGTAATAGAAATATTTCTCCGGTATTGTAGGAAAAGGATGGAAAATAGCGAATAAGTAAGCAGGGTCTGTCAGTTTTGCCCGCATACGTTCAAGAGCTCAATCTGCCTGGCTTTTGGGTCTGTCTGAAAATGGGGTCGGAGGTGGACCACAGTGAATATTGACAGGCAGCGCGGGGAGAGAGCAGCGGTAATTCTGTATAATGGGTTCAGAAATGAGGGTGTACACGGCCAGACCAACATGACGGAGGATATCCTGCCGGACGGGGTCGGGGCGGGGAGCCTGGAGCATATTGTTTACATCACCCTGACCATGGCGGTTAATTATCAGCGGGACATAAGGTCACTCTGGGCTGCCGCGCGCCGGACTTTTGGGGATGAGGCTACCCGCTACCTTTTTTGCCCGGCGGAGATACAAAAGGTGCCAGCTAACCGGGTAGCTGCCGACCTGCAAAAATACGGGCTGGCCAAATATGCGGACAAGGATGCCTATATCTGGCGAACGGTGTCGCTGTCTCTCTTTAAGAATTATGACGGGGACCCGGTTAACCTGTTTAAGCAGTGCAACTGGTACGCCAACGTGATTCTGGACAAAGTGCGAAACGCTCGCCACTACTACAAAAACAGGGAGTATCCGGACTTTCCTTACCTGCGGGGCGATAATATCGGGCCGTACTGGCTGAAGGTGCTGAGGGACCGGGCCGGTCTTTCTTTTGTAAACATGGACAGGGTCCTGTTGCCGGTGGGTATGCACGTGGCCAGATCCACTTTGTCGCTTGGTGTGGTGCGCGGGCGGTATGCGGGCGATGCAAAGCCGCTTTTCGACCTGATCAGGAAGGCGTGGTCCCAGTCAGTGCAGGGGCAGATTGCTGACGGCGGCCGGAAGATGATCGCCCTGGACCTGGGGGAGCCGCTCTGGCACCTTTCCCGGCATGGCTGTGCCTCCCGGGATGAACAGGGCGCCTGTGCCAGGGATTACTGCCTGGCCCAAGAGTTATGTGTACCAGGCTCCATTAACATCAGCAGCAGGGGCCGGGTTTATGTAAATACCTGAAGTTTAATACATAAAAGAGGACTTTACTGGTATAATCAGACAGGAGCAGGCTATTGCATAATTTTGCCCTGAAGGCTGAAGACTTACTGCTGAGACCTGTAGCAGGTAAAAACATGGTAAGGGGAATGGGTATGGAAAAAGTTTTAATCAGGCAGCTGGTAAAGGACATGGCAAGGTATGCGGACCGGGAAGTGGAGGTGCAGGGCTGGATCAGGAGTAACCGGGACCAAAAGTCCTTCGGGTTTTTGGCGGTTAATGACGGCACCCACTTTAACACCATCCAGGTGGTTTACGAGAAGGAAGTGTTGTCTGATTTTGAGCGGGTGGCCAAACTCAGGGCCGGTTCGGCTGTTACGGTAAGGGGCAGGCTGGTTTTAACCCCAAAGGCGAAGCAACCTTTTGAAATCAAGGCAACGGAAGTGATCCTGGAGGGGGATTCTCCGGAAGATTATCCCATCCAACCTAAAAGGCATACCCGGGAATTTCTGCGGGAGGTGGCCCACCTGCGGGCAAGGACCAACCTGTTTAACGCTGTTTTCCGGGTACGGTCGCTGCTTGGTTATGCCGTGCATACCTTCTTCCAGGAAAGAGGCTTTGTTAATGTCCACGCGCCCATAATTACCGCCAATGATGCTGAAGGGGCCGGGGAGATGTTCCGGGTGACCACCCTGGACGCCAAAAACCCGCCGCTTACCGGAGGAGGGGCAGTGGATTTCGGGCAGGATTTTTTTGGCCGCCGTGCTAACCTGACGGTGAGCGGTCAGCTGGAGGCGGAGGCTTTTGCTCTGGCGTTTAGAAAGGTTTACACTTTCGGTCCCACATTCCGGGCGGAAAATTCCAATACCGCCAGGCACGCGGCGGAGTTCTGGATGATTGAGCCGGAGATTGCTTTTGCCGACCTTTGGGACAATATGAGGCTGGCGGAAGAGATGATGAAGTACCTGATCAATTATATTCTGGCCAATGCCCCGGAGGAGATGGCTTTCTTCGATGAGTTTGTGGAGAAGGGTGTCAGGGACAAGCTGGCAAAGATAGCGGGCTCGAAGTTCGCCCATATTACTTATACCGGTGCGGTGGAACTGCTCAAAGAGTCCGGAGAGAAATTTGAGTACCCGGTGGAGTGGGGGAAAGACCTGCAGACGGAGCACGAGAGGTACCTGACGGAGAAAGTGTTTGACAAGCCGGTGTTTGTAACCGACTATCCGAAAGAAATCAAAGCTTTTTATATGAGGCTGAACGACGACGGCAAAACGGTGGCTGCCATGGACCTGCTGGTGCCCGGAGTGGGGGAAATTATCGGGGGCAGCCAGCGGGAAGAGAGGATGGAGGTGCTGGTGCAGCGGATGCGGGAGTTCCATATTGACCCCAGGGACCTGTGGTGGTACCTGGACCTGAGAAAATACGGCGGGGTGAAGCACGCCGGGTTCGGCCTGGGCTTTGAGCGGGCCATTATGTATATAACAGGTGTCAGTAACATCAGGGACGTGATACCGTTTCCGCGGACAGTGAATTACTGCGAGTTCTAGGGTTGGCTTAAAAAAGGCCACCGGCGGCTTAAGCGCGCGCCGGTAGTTTTTGCTTGGGCGCGTTTAAACGCAGTATGGTTCGGGGATCAGCCTGTTTTCGGTAAAACGCCTAAGGGAAAGGCATTCCACGTCAATGAGGGGTTTCTCGCCGGAAATTATTTCGGCCATGATCTGGCCTATGACAGGCGCCAGCTGGAAACCGTGGCCGCTCCAGCCCAGGTCCAGGTAAAAGCCGTCCACCTCGGTTTCGCCCACTATGCCCTGGGCGTCGGGGGTGATATCGTAGAGACCGGCCCACTGCCTGACCACTTTGGCGTTCTGCAGCGCCGGCATGTGGAAAGTTATCTTTCGGGCCACGTCCTGCAGAAACTGCCAGCTGCTCTGTTCGTTGAAATCCTTTACTTCGTGGTCCGGGTCTCCCACTCCCATCAGGATGCTGCCGTGAGGTGTCTGCTTGAAGTAGGTGCCGTGGGTAAGGGAGATCACCATGCACCAGAGGAACATCTCCAGGGGCTCGGTTACCAGGATCTGGTGCCGCTCCGGGTAGACCGGGATGTCCACGCCCACCATTTCCCCGAGTTGTTTGCCGTAGGCCCCGGCGGCGCAGACGACAATGGGGGTGCTGATGCGGTCGCCCCGGTATGTGAGTATACCGGAGATACGGTTTGCTGTTTTTTCGATACCGGACACTTCGGTGCGGGTATGTATCTGTACTCCAAGGCGGCGGGCGGCCCGGGCAAAAGCCTGGGTCACATGGAAGGGGTTGGCATGACCGTCCCTGGGGTTGTAAGAAGCGCCCGCCACTCCCTCCAGGTTCAGCCCGGGGACTATTTCTTTTATCTCAGTCCTGTCCAGGATAACGGTGGTGTTGGCGGGGTCCAGCTTCTTTTGCAGCAGGGTGTTAACTTTGAACTGCTCCAGCTGGGCGGCGGAGTAGGCCAGCATCAGGTACCCTTTTTGCAGGAGTTCTATGCCCTCCGGGTAATCAAGCTCTTCGGCCAGCTTCTCCATTCTCCTCACATTGGCCGCCGACAGGAGGATGTTTATCTCCGTGCCGAACTGGTGGCGGATGCCTGCCGCCGAGCGGCCGGTGGCGCCGGAGGCCAGGTAGTTTTTCTCAAGCAGTACGATATTCTGCCATCCCTTGCGGGCCAGGTGGTAGGCGATGGCACAGCCGTGGACTCCTCCCCCGATGATAACGGCGTCTGCTGTTTTCTGCACTGGCATCTGCTCCTGACTGTGAGTTTTAAATATATGTCCAAAAACGGACACTGAAAAACGGGGCATTTACCGGGGTAAACTGTCGCTAAAACCCAGTTTACCACAGAGAGGCAACTGTGACAAACATTAACCGTGCGGGTACTGTTCAGATTTGCTAAGAGGAATTGACATATTTACGTTGAATAAGAAAATAAGTTTTACTGCGATTTCGTTTGGAAAGAGTGGTGAGAAGGTGGCCGGTATCTTTGATTTGAAAGTCACCGATATCAGCAGTAAAAAGATACATATCAGGGAAGGCCGGTTTGCGGCAGAAGAAGATGACGGTTCCCTGCCGGTGGGAACTTTACTTATATTTATGGAAAACAATGTCCCTGTTCGGGCTTGCTTAACCGTGGAGGCAGGGCTCCTGAAGGAAGTGCCCTTTGCCCTCATCGATGAGGGGGCGCCTCTGCCCGCCGCCCTGTCAATGCTAGATTCCTTTTCCGTGGTGGTTACCGTGGACAGCGCCAGACAGCCTACCGGGTATATCTCCGGCAGCACGGCGCTGGCCGCCCTGGCCGGCCGGTACGAGGAGCTCAGGCAGTTTTTCCTGGCCACCATGGATGCGGCGGGCGAAGTGATCACCATCGCTGATACGGATTTGTCCGTAAAGTGCTGGAACAGCAAGGCGGAGCATTTTTACGGCATCAAAAAAAATGAGATTATCGGTAAGAACCTGAAGAATTTCTTTGCGGAGCATTCCCTGATGCTTTCCAGGGTGCTGGAGACAGGGAAGCCGGTCAGGGACTCTTACCATAAGCCCCGCTCCGGCCTGTACGTGCTGATCAACTCCCTGCCGGTGCGGCTGAACAACCGCCTGATCGGCGGAGTGTCCATCGAGCGGGATATTACGGAGATGGTTTACTTAAACAGGGAGCTGTTCCGGACCAATACAGAACTGAGCCAGCTGCAGCAGGAAATCAACCATAAAAGCCACGACCCCTTCGACCATATCCACGGCCACAGCCCCAAACTGAAAGAAGTTATAGAAATCGCCAAAAAAGTGGCCCTTACCGATGTCCCCGTGCTGGTACGGGGGGAGAGCGGCACGGGTAAGGAACTTTTTGCTCGGGCCATTCACCAGATGAGCAACCGGAAAGATAAAGTATATATCCCGATCAACTGCGGGGCCATCCCTGGTAACCTGGTGGAAAGCGAGTTGTTCGGCTACGAGGCGGGGGCCTTTACCGGGGCGGAGAAGAGCGGCAAAAAGGGACGGTTTGAGCAGGCCGACGGCGGAACGCTGTTCCTTGATGAAATCGGTGAAATGGACTTTGCCATGCAGGTTAAGCTGCTGAGGGTGCTGCAGGACAAGGTTTTCTTCCGGGTGGGCGGCTCCAAACCGGTCAAAGTGAACGTGCGGATTATCGCCGCCACCAACAGGAACCTGGAGGAAATGATCAGCAAGGGCCTGTTCCGCAAGGACCTGTATTACCGCTTAAACGTGGTTTCCCTGGAGGTGCCGCCGCTTAGGGAGCGCAAGCGGGATATCCTGGAGCTGGTTTACCTGTTCGTCAACGAGTTTGCCAGGCTGCACAACAAGAAGATCCAGGAGGTTTCGGCAGACCTGATAACTGCCCTTCTGCGCTATAACTGGCCCGGCAACGTGAGGGAACTGAGGAACGTGGTGGAAAGGATAGTGATTCTGACAGAGGGCCCGGTGGCCAGCCGGGAGTATTTGCCGCAGAATATCCTGGACAACCCGGATGACGAATACGCAGAGCAAAACGGCGTCCGCGGCAAACCTTTCCTGGACAGCGTTACCAAAGAGGTGGAACGCAGGACGATTTTAAAGATATTGCAGGAAGTGCGGGGGAATAAAGCCAGGGCTGCGGCGCTACTCGGCATCCCCCGCAGCACCCTGTATTACCGCCTGGAAAAACTGGGTTTGAAAGACAAAACCATTAAGCCGGCAAAAAACTGACACTTCCTGGCACCTGTTTCGGCGGTCGTCGTCCCGGTTACCTGTCTGCCACCGGCCGGGAGGGCGATTTTTTATTGTTATTTTGCCTTGGCATAAATCTTGCGTTGGTGTTTACCTGAGGGTATATACGAAGCACCTGAGGAGGAGATTTTTTGCGCATAGAAAAGCATCCCATCCTGGAGTTCCAAAAAGGCGCAAAAATAAAATTTTTATTCGACGGCAGAGAACTGGAAGGGTATGCCGGTGAGCCGGTGGCCGCCGCTTTGCACGCCGCCGGTGTCAGGGTGCTCAGCCACAGCCATTCCCATAACCGGCCCCGCGGGTTCTGGTGTGCCATCGGCCATTGTTCTTCCTGCAACATGAGGGTGAACGGGGTGCCCAACATCCGGGTCTGCATCGAACCGCTGGCGGAGGGCATGGTGGTGGAAACCCAGAAGGGCAGGGGGCGGCTTGATGTATAAGACGGAAATCCTGGTTGTCGGGGGAGGGCCGGCGGGCCTGGCCGCCGCCCTGGCCGCCGCTGAGCAGGGGGCGGAAGTTACCCTGGCCGATAGAAACAGCGACCTGGGCGGGCAGCTGGTAAAGCAGACCCACATGTTTTTTGGTTCAAAGGGCCAGTACGCCTCGGAGAGGGGCATTTCCATCGCGAAAATCTTAAAAGAGAAAGCGGCCGCCACCGGGAAGATCAGGATACTTACCGGCGCCACCGTCACCGGTTATTACGAGGATAAGAAGGTCACCATTGAAGCAGGCGACAAGTTCTTTCCGGTGGAACCGCAGCGGGTGATCTTTGCCACCGGAGCCCAGGAAAACACGCTTATCTTCCCGGGCTGTGACCTGCCGGGCATCTACGGGGCGGGAGCGGTGCAGACGCTGATGAACCTGCACGGGGTGAAACCGGGTAACCGGGTGGCCATGGTAGGGGCCGGCAATATCGGTGTTATAGTGAGCTACCAGCTGCTGCAGGCGGGAGTGGAAGTGGCGGCCATCATCGAGGCCGCCCCCCGTATCGGCGGCTACTACGTCCACGCCGCCAAGGTGCGGCGCTTGGGCGTGCCCATACTGACCTCCCACACGGTGATTAAGGCGCACGGCAACCACTGCCTGGAGAAGATCACCATAGCAGAGCTGGATGAGAAGCGGCAGGTGATGGCCGGCAGCGAAAGGGACCTGGAGGTGGATGTGCTGTGCGTGTCGGTGGGCCTCTCCCCCCTGGCGGAGCTGCTCTTCCAGGCAGGCTGCCGGATGGGCTACGTACCTGAACTGGGCGGGTTTGTTCCTTTTCGCGACGACTGCCTGGAGACTTCGGTGGCAGGTATTTATGTGGCCGGTGATGCAGCCGGTATCGGGGAGGCCAGCGCCGCCATGGTGCAGGGCCGGATCGCCGGACTGGCGGCGGCGGCGAGCCTGGGCTACGGCAAAGACACATTTTTAGAAAAGGTAACAGAGGCCGGGAGAGAACTGACAGGGCTGCACGGCGGCCCCACGGGCGAGAAAATCCGGACCGGCCTGGCGAAGCTCACGCTTCTGGCAAAGGAGGCGGTATAGTGCTTTCTAAAACCGGGGTACCCACCAGGGAACAGGTGGAGAGCGTAAAACCGGACAGGGAGCGCCTGGCCCGTGGCCCGGTGGCGGTTATCGAGTGTTTCCAGCAGATACCCTGCGACCCCTGCTATACCGCGTGCAGCCGGGGAGCGATTCAGCCCTTTGCCGATATAAATGACCTGCCCCGGATCGACTTCGGGAAGTGCAACGGCTGTGGGCTCTGCGTTGCTTACTGCCCCGGCCTGGCCGTGTTTGTTGTTGATGAAACATATTCGGAGACCGAAGCGCTGGTCAGGATTCCCTGGGAGTTCTTAAACCGGCCGGAAGCGGGGCAAAAGGCGCCCGGGTTGAACAGGGAAGGAAAAGAAGTGGCGCTGGTGACGGTAAAGAGAGTTCAGCCCTCGCCAAGTAAAAACGGTGCTTACATCCTGTGGCTGGCCGTGCCCAAAGAGCTGGCCTTCGAGGTCAGAAGCATTCCCGTGAAATAGCCGGGACCGGGAGGAGAAAGTATGGGCAAAGATACTATAGTCTGCCGGTGTGAAGACCTGAGCCTGGAAGAGATAAATTCGTGGATTGAAAAAGGGTATCAAACCTTTGACGAGATAAAGCGGGTCTCCCGTGTGGGCATGGGCCCCTGCCAGGGGAAAACCTGCCGGGCGCATATTTTAAGGCTGCTGGCGGAAGCATCGGGCACGCCGCTGGAGAGAATGCATCCCGCCACTTTCCGGCCTCCGGTCAAGCCAATAAGGCTTGGGACCATAGCCGGGGGTGACCGGGATGATTAAAAGTTCCGCGCAGGTGGTCATCATCGGCGGCGGGATTATGGGCGCCGCCATCGCCTACAACTTGGCCCGGAAACACTGCCGGGAGGTGGTGCTGGTGGAAAAGAACTACCTGACCAGCGGCGCCACCGGCCGCTGCGGCGCGGGCATCCGGCAGCAGTGGGGCACCGAAATGAACTGCCTGCTCAGCCAAAAAAGCGTAAAAATTTTTGAGAACCTGCCGGAGGAACTGGATTACCCGGCGGTGCTGATTGCCTTTAAACAGAAGGGTTATCTCTTCCTGATCTATACCGGGACGGAAATGGAGCTTTTTAAGAGAAACGTGGCCCTGCAAAACCGCCTGGGCATCCCTTCCCGGCTGGTATCGCCCCGGGAAGCGAAAGACCTGGTGAATCACCTGAATACCGAAAAGCTGCTGGGCGGTGCCTATTGCCCAAGCGACGGCCACGCCAATCCCTTTCATGTCACCCAGGCTTACGCCAAGGCAGCAAAGAGACTGGGAGTGAATGTTTTTACTAATACCGGCGTTACCGGAATTTTGAAGGACAGAGGACGGGTAGCGGGCGTTGCAACGGAGAGGGGAGTCATTAAATGCGAAACGGTGGTCAACTGCGCCGGCGGGCATGCCGGCATCATCGCTGCAATGGCCGGTATCAGCCTGCCCGTGTACCCGGAGCGGCGCCAAGTTATGGTAAGCGAACCGGTGGACAGGATTCAGGACCCTATGGTGATCTCCCTGACCCATCACCTTTATATACAGCAGCAGCCGCACGGCCCTTTCATCATGGGCATGGGCGACCCCAATGAGCCCCGGAGCTTTAATATTAAATCGGGCTGGCGGTTTGTGGTGGAGACGGCTAGGGCGGTCTGCACGGTGCTTCCGCCCTTAAAAGACCTGAGAATTGTAAGGCAGTGGGCCGGCCTGTATGATATGAGCCCCGATGCCCAGCCGGTACTGGGTGAATCGCCGGAGGTAAAGGGCTTTTACACCGCGGCTGGTTTCAGCGGCCACGGGTTCATGATCGCGCCTTACACGGCGAAGCTGATGGCCCAGTCGGTATTGGGGGAAAAGCCGGAAATGGATATCGCTATGTTAAACTATCACCGTTTTGCGAGCGGAGAGTTGGTGTTGGAGCCGGCTGTGGTCTGAAGCAGAGTGTCAGTAATCTGACACTCTGACCAATAAACTGACAGAGATGGTATACCGGCAAAAGGCTTTCTGCTCACACACCTGACGAAAGGACGATAAACACGGCCCCTGCGGGCTCCCAAAAGATGCGCCGGTTGCTATTTTGTGGCATGTTTATTGCAATTGGTATAAGTCAGATCATATCAGTGGGGAGTGGGGAGCCGTGCTAAAAGAATTATACGTATTAGCCGGAAAACCTGAGGGTATGTCCCTGGGCTCTGAAATTGTTTTTTTGTGCCGGGATAGTCTTAATCAATACCCTGATGTAGCAGAAAAACAGCAGGAAGCAAGTTCCGACGCCGGTTTTGCCGTGGTCTTAAAACCTGATTCCAGCGGGGAAGAGGTGCTCGTCCCCTGTTTAGTACCGGCTGAAGCAAAGGACGGAGTTGGCGGCTATCCGCAGAAAGTCAATATTTTTAAGACGGAAAAACATCCTCTTTACGACCCGGTTCTGTGCTACTGAACACACCAGACATCAGGGTAATTTTTCGGGCAAATTGACACAATATTCCAAACAGAGGAGGCGGCAGGAATGTTTAACAACAGCATTTTTTCTTTTAAGAGGCCTTTAAACGAGCCGGTTTTGGGTTACCGGGCGGGGAGTGCGGAAAAGCGGGAGCTTAAGGCCAGGCTGGAGGAATTAAAGAGTAAGGTCGTTGAAATTCCTCTGGTTATCGGCGGCCGGGAAGTGAAGACAGGCAACCTGGGCGAGGTGAGAATGCCCACAGACCACAGGAAAGTGCTGGCGGTTTACCACAAGGCCGGGGAAAAAGAAGTGGCCATGGCTGTGGAGGCCGCGCTGGCGGCGAAGGCGAAGTGGGAAAGGATGCCCTGGAACCTGCGGGCCCTGATTTTCAAAAAAGCGGCGTGTCTGCTGGCGGGGCCTTACCGCTCCCTGATCAATGCCTCCACCATGCTGGGCCAGGGCAAAAACGTCTACCAGTCGGAGATAGAGGCGGCTTGCGAACTGGTGGATTTCCTGGAATTTAATACCCACTATATGTGTGAGATTTACAAAGACCAGCCGGATTGCACCAGGGACATGATTAACCAGGTGGAGTACCGCCCGCTGGAGGGATTTGTTTTTGCCGTGACGCCCTTTAACTTTACGGCCATCGGCGGCAACCTGCCAACCGCCCCCGCCATGATGGGGAACACCGTGCTCTGGAAACCGGCCTCCACCGCCGTCTACTCCAACTATATTTTCATGAAGATACTGGAGGAAGCGGGCCTGCCGGCAGGGGTTATCAACTTCATCCCCGGTTCCGGGGCAGAGATAGCAAACCAGGTGCTGGAAAGCCCGGATCTGGCCGGGATTCACTTCACCGGCTCCACCGAAGTTTTTAACTCCATTTGGAAGAAAATCGGGGAGAACATTGCCCGCTACCGGACTTACCCCCGCATTGTGGGGGAGACGGGGGGCAAGGGCTTCGTTATGGTCCACAGCTCCGCCGACGGCGATGAGCTGATCACCGCCCTGATTCGCGGGGCTTACGAGTACCAGGGACAGAAATGCTCCGCCGCCAGCCGCGCATATATTCCCGCCGGCAAGTGGGCGGAAATCAAAGATAAGCTGGTGGCGGAAGTAAACAATATCAGGATGGGGCCGGTTGAAGACTTCACCTGCTTTGTCAACGCCGTTATCGACCGCACCGCCTTTGAAAAAATCGTCGGCTACCTGAAGTACGCCCAGGAATCGCCGGAAGCCGAAATTATCGCCGGCGGCAGCTTTGACGGCTCCAAAGGCTGGTATGTCAGCCCCACCGTGATTGTAACCGGTAACCCCCGTTTTAAAACCATGGAAGAAGAAATTTTTGGACCGGTGCTTACCGTTTATGTTTACCCCGACGAAGAGTACGAGGAGACGCTCCGGCTGTGCAACGAAACCTCCGCCTACGGGCTGACGGGCTGCATCATCGCCCGGGACCGTGAAGCCCAGATTAAGGCTCTGGATATCCTAACCCATGCCGCGGGTAACTTCTACATCAACGATAAGCCCACCGCTGCCATCGTGGGCCAGCAGCCCTTCGGCGGCTCCCGGGCCTCCGGCACCAACGACAAGGCCGGCTCCCTGTGGAATATGATCCGGTGGGTTTCGCCCCGCTCCCTGAAAGAAACCCTGGTCCCGCCGAAGAATTATCATTATCAATTGATGGAAGAAGAGTAAGTCCAAAGTTGAAAGGAGTTACATGCGGTGCTGCTGCTTACCAGAAGCGACATCAGGAAAGTAATTAACATGAAGGAGGCCATAGAAGCTGTAGAAGGAGCCTACAAAGCCTACTCCGCCGGCAGAACGCAGGTGCCGCCTAGGGTGCACATCGATGTCCCGGCCAAAAACGCCGTTGCCCTCTTTATGCCCGGTTTCGTGGAGAGCCAGGATGCCCTTGGGGTGAAGATGGTCGCCGTGTTTCCCCATAACACCGGTTTACCCGTCATCAATTCCATAGTCCTTTTAATGGATACGGAAACGGGAATGCCAGTGGTGGCCATGGAAGGTGGTTACCTCACCGCCCTCCGGACGGGGGCGGCCTCCGGTGTTGCCACCAGGTACTTGGCCAGGGAGGATGCCTCCAGCGTCGCCATCATCGGCACCGGCGTACAGGCCAAAACACAGCTGGAGGCTGTCTGTAACGTCAGGAACATTGAAAGAGTTAAAGTTTTTGACATCAATCGACTTAAAGCGCAGGATTTCACAAACGAGATGCGGAATATACTAGAAAGTTTTAACCTGGAATTCGCCGTGGCTTCTTCCGCCGCTGAAGTAATTGAAGATACCGATATCATCTGCGCTGCCACCACCTCCAAAAAACCGGTTTTCCCGGCCGGGGGGCTGAAGCCGGGCGTTCACATCAACGCGGTGGGGGCTTTCACGCCGGAAATGCAGGAAATCGGTGAGGATGTACTGGCCGTGGTGGACAAGGTCTGTGTGGATTCCCTGGAGGCCGCCATGGATGAGGCGGGTGATTTAATCATCCCCATCAATAAGGGCATATTCTGCCGGGAAGACATCTACGGTGAAATCGGGCAGGTTGCCGCCGGCCTGTTAAAACCCAGGGAAAAGGCCGAAGAGATCACCATGTTTAAAACAGTGGGCATCGCCGCCCTGGACGTCTCCGTAGGCAGGCGGATACTGCTCCGCGCCAGGGAACTGGGAGTGGGCAGGGAGTTCGACTTTACAGTATAGGTCCGCTTTGGTATCAGCGATACATTTCTTTTACTATAAATTAAAGTGTAACCGACTGAGTAGTATCAGAAAGTCCCCTCGCTAAATATTGAAGGCAACCAAGGATAACTAACAATAAATAACAATATTAACATCAAGTAGTAAAAACGCTCTTTGATAAGCTCAATAACGGCAGGCTAAAGCAAGCCCTCCTTCCTCTGAAAGCGCCAGCACGCATGGATATAACAATAGGGTCGAACCACATTTTTGGGCCTGGCAACTGGTTTAGGCGCAGGCAGTAGCTGTTTCGATACCCAGAAAACGCAACAACAGTGCCTTTTTGTCCAGCCCCGCCGCCTGTATCTCCTGTTTCACCCAGGCATCCAGGTGTATATTTATTGCTGCCAGGTGAGCGAGGTGGTACCAGTAGCAATTATCCCTGACGCGGGCGGCATCCAGGCCAAAATCATTGTAGCGCTTGTTTACCCTTTCTGAAGCGGATCTTTTCTTGTACAGCTGTTTCCATAAAGTCGAGCCTCTGGGGATTTGGGTGAAGATACGCTGGTCCCACTCCGGCTTTGTGTAACAAGTAAAGCCGTAGCCGGAATCAGAGCAGGGCGTGTCACACTCAATCCTGTCCCGTTTTCTTTTTCTTCCGGCAACCTTTGGGCA
>DYEY01000029.1 GCA_020725465.1 Dethiobacter sp. | reverse complement strand
TGGCGACATAATTTTAGTCCATTGGATAAAAATGGTTCATGATTTTGATGGAACCTGACGAGTAAAATGTTATATAATGGTAAATCTGTTCTTGACTTGAGTGGCAATAAAAAAACAAAAGATGTTCATCGACGGGCTCAATATAACTTCCTTGTTTATGCCTACTGCCTTATGGACAATCATATCCACCTTGTTATCAATGACAATGGAAACGATATATCCAAATTGATAAAGAGTATAAACGTCAGCTATGTGTACTATTTTAACCGGATTTACAAGAGGTGCGGACACTTGTTCCAGGACAGGTTTCGGAGTGAAATAATACAGGATGACAGATATCTGCTCCAGGTAAGCAAATATATATACAATAACCCGGTGAAGGCTGGGATGGTCAGGAAAGCAGAGGAATATAAGTGGAGCACCTACAATATTTATACCGGTAGATGTAAAGATATACAAAAACTTATAGATACGGGTAAAATTTTGGGCATTATTTCCAACAACAGCGCTAAGGCGGTAAAAGCTTACGCAGAATACGTTATAGAAGATGAAATAATGCAGGTGAAGGATATAGAGGAAGATACGGTGGCCACTTCAAAAGAAAACAGCTACTTTATAAGCAGTATTGATCAAGCGCTGGAGGAGATAAGGCTTATTGCAGAGGAAAAGAGACTTCCACCAGCTGAGGTAATTCAGGATAGATCTATAAGAAATGAGGTTATGGCTGAAATACGAAAAAAGTCTTCGCTTTCATTGAAACAGATTGGAGAGATTTTTGGTGGGCTTAGTGAGTCCAGGGTCAGCAGGATATTAAAGAAAGCGGGGAACTAGCAAGGCAAGAACCGTCCCCTTTTATTCAAAAGTTGGGGATTGAGCCTTAAAGAAAACAGCTCCGGTAAACACAAGGGAAAAACAACCATCAGCAAGCGTGGACGAAAGCGGCTGAGGGCAATATTGTTCCAGGGGATAATGCCGTTGGTTGCCCGGAACGAGGAGTTCAGGGCATTGCACCGGTACTATACCACAAGGCCGCAGAACCCTCTAAAGAAGAAACAGTCATTGATACTGTTGTGCTGTAAGCTGATAAGGATATTCTTCGCACTGATGACCAAGAAGACAGCATATAACCCGCAAAAAATGATGAATGACATCAAAAAGCCGGCCTTACAGGCGGCATAAGAGCACCGCAAACGGTGATTTTACATCGCATCCGTTCGCCGGTCAAGGGCAAGGACTGCGTCTCGGCTTCGCCGACCCTTGACAGCCTCGCTTCTGCGGTGGCCGGGTAATCAAGCGGTGCAAGGAAAAATAGTGAACAAAGTTCCCGCTTACAATCTTGGATTTGAACATTGACAAAATGAGCCGGGATTAGTCAGGTTGAATTATCACCATAAGGGCAAAGACCCAGTATAGGAGCGTGACTGACATCCACCTCATGGGCAGGCAGGACGAAGGAATTTAGGGCATATAACCCTGTGAGAAGTGGGAGGGTACGCCACCGGGAGCATGTGGATTCCAATGGCCGCAATACATTTAAAAGGACGCAGTTATATTGAGATACGCATGCTCATCCATAATTATGCAATTATGTTAGTCTTGTCCATGTTGCTTGTTTTGGAAAATGTAAAAATCTAAGATTTAGTGAGATATCTTTAGAAAATGCAAGATTATAGAGGGAGGTACATATATGATACAGGGCAAGAAGGTTCGATTTCGTGCTATAGAAGAGAAAGATTTGGAATACATGGTTGAATGGATTAACGATCCTGATATATCAAATTTAGTTGTAGGATGGACTTTCCCTATATCTATGGCTGAGCAGAGGGAATGGTTCATAAAATCATTAAATGATCAAAATAACCAACGTTGGATTGTTGAGACTTTTGATGGTCAACCAATTGGTTTAACTGGGTTATGGGAGATCGATTTTCATAATCGCCATGCACTAACAGCTTTGAAAATCGGCTCAAAGAACATATGGGGGAAGGGATACGGAGCGGATGCGATTATGGCATTGATGACTTATGCGTTCTTTCAAGTTGGTTTAAATCGTTTATGGGGAGAAATTCTTCCTTTTAATGAAGGTTCATACAGAGCTTATGTAGTTAAATGTGGATGGAAAGTGGAAGGTATTTTACGGCAACATATTTTTAGGAATGGAAAATTTTATGATTTAATTCGTGTGGCAATATTAAAAGATGAATTTTGTGCTCATCCGCAGGCAATAAATTATATTCCGCAAGTTGAAAAGAATTCTATTTCAATTAAACCTGAACATATATCTTTTGATTTAAGTTCATTGCAGGAGAGTTTAAGAAAGTGAATGTAAAATTTAAAGAATTTATTAAACGCATCATGGATATTACAATTGCAATAATTGCGCTGCCGATGGCTTTACCTATTATTATTATTATCGGGTTAGCTATAATATTGGAGACTCCTGGTAATATGATATTTTGTCAAAAAAGAATAGGACGCTATTATAAACCATTTTGTATTTTAAAGTTAAGAACTATGGTTAAGAATGCTGAAAATATAGGTGCTGGAATATATATGGAAAAGAATGATTTGCGATTAACAAAGGTTGGTATTTTTGCTAGACGATTTAGTATAGACGAGTTGCCACAACTTTTTAATGTTTTAAAAGGTGATATGAGTATTGTTGGTCCAAGGCCTATGTTACCGGTAACTGTTGAGGAATATAAGGCTGATTACGAAATAATTTTAAAAGTTAAACCAGGTATTACAGGTTTGTCACAGGTTAGCGGCCGCAATGATTTATCGAGAGAAGAACGTCTTGTTTTAGATAAAAAATATGTGAATGAATGGTCACTTTTGCTTGATTTGCAAATATTGTTAAAAACCATGAGTGTTGTTGTTACAGGAAAAGGTCAACGTAATGATCAAAGCAGAGAGGATGTTGAAATTTTCAATGTTAAGACCTAATAGATGGGAACATGGTTCTGCATTTCACTGGTTATTTTACAGTAATTTTGTTTCTACACCTGCGCCATGGAACAAGAATGGTAACTTTTATGCATCAGGTCGTGATGCATTCCGGGCGTTAATTTTATATGGTCAAGCTTCTCGTGGTTGGAAACGCCTGTGGATTCCAAGCTATTATTGCCAGGAGGTTACTAAGTCTTTTTTGTCAACTGGCATTGATGTTGCTGTTTACATAGATGGGCCTGAAGATAACCTACCTGATTTTAACCAATGTAAATTTAAACTTGGTGATGTGATATTGCGAGTAAATTTCTTCGGTCTTCGTGTATTGCATCCTTTAAACAAAATAATCAAGAAAGATATTGAGGTTGTTGACGATCATACTCATGACCCGTGGTCTAGCTGGGCATGGTCAAGTGACGCAGATTGGTGCATTGCTTCGCTTAGAAAAGTTCTTCCTGTTCCAGATGGAGGTGTTTTATGGTCACCTAAAAATTTACCTCTACCACCTGCTGTATCTGTGACTAATGTGAGAAGGGTAGCTTCGTTGGAAAATTTTGTTGCTATGGTTTTGAAAGGATTATACCTTGCAAACTATCCCTTAGACAAGGATATTTTCCGTAATTTATCGATTTCTGCGGAGAAATGCTTTGCCATAAAAGACATTTCGGGGATGACTGAATGGTCTAAAAGTCTTCTGACCTCTTTTCCTATAGATGAATGGAGGGAGCTCAGACGTAGAAATTATAAAATTCTTTCTGTTGAATTAGCAAATATACCTTGGTTAACTGTACTAAAGCCGGAAGATGATTCCAGTGCATGTCCTTTTTCATGTATTATAGTATTTGATACACCAGAGCGAAGAAACTATGTGCTTCAGAAACTAATAGCTTCTCATGTATATCCGGCCATTTTATGGCCCCTTGATGTTGCAATTATTGATAATATACCGCAGAAACACGTTAGTTTAAGTCTTCGGATGCTTTCTATTCATTGTGATATGAGATATAACAAGGATGATATGAAATATGTTTCGTCTCTTATATATGAATTTGGTGAAAAATATATTAGAAAAGTGTAACAATTCCTGGTTAGAGGTGTCTTATGCATTCTTATTTTATAACTCCAGACTCTCCTCGTTGGATTGAAATGCTATCAAGGGTAACTCATGATTTTTATCATTTTCCCGAATATTTTTCTTTGACTGCCAGTCAAGAGAAGGGGATGCCGGTTGCATTTGTAGCTGAGGAGAGTGACCATTTTCTCTTTATTCCAATAATTATTCGACCTGTAAACTTATATAACGAAATAAATGGAATAAGACTATATGATGCAACAAGTCCATATGGGTATCCTGGTCCATTAATTTATATAAAACCTTTTTGTGAAGATGATGATTTTATTAAAAAAGCAATATATCTATTTCTTGAAGAATTGAGAAAAAAGAATATTGTTTCTGTTTTTTTGCGGTTACATCCCATACTGAATTTTTCTGCTGAGCCTTTTAATATAGTAGGATGTTTGTTAAGGCATGGTGAAACTGTTTCCATTGATCTTAAAATTAATAATGATGAAATTTGGAAACAGACTCGCCGTACATACAGATACGACATAAAAAGAGCGGAGATGGAGGGGCAAATTGCATATATTGATCCGTATTGGGAAGCATTTGATGATTTTTTTGATATATATCAACAGACAATGCGAAGAGTTGGGGCAAGTGAGTTTTATTTTTTTAATAGGGATTATTTTATTGAGCTAAAGAAATTTTTAGGTGAGCGTTTGCATTTATGTGTTGTTCGCATTAATAACCAAGTAGCATCAGCAGGCCTTTTTACTGAGGTTTGCGGTATAGTTCAATACCACCTTTCTGCTACTAATGAAGTATATTTGAACAAACAGCCGACAAAGGTAATGATTAATTTTATGCGATATTGGGCTAAGGAGAGAGATAATAAATTTTTTCACCTAGGTGGGGGCTTGAGAGGAGAAAAGGACTCACTTTTTTTCTTTAAAGCTGGATTTTCGAAAATCAGACATCCTTTCTTTACCTGGCGGATTATAACTAATGAAGATATTTATTTTTCTCTAGTTAAAAAATGGGAATCGATTTATAATATAAAAGCAGACGAAATTGAAGGTTTTTTCCCCGCCTACAGAAAAAATGTACCCGAGTAATTAAGTTTATGAGGGATTCAGATGGATCAATTAGGTAGATATGCATGGCGTGCTTATTTCTTTGTCCCGACAGTTGCGGAAGTTAGGAAGTTGGCTACTACTCCATGCAAGAATTAGCTTATAAGGTGTTTATCGAATTGCACCGCCGTTGGTGTTCCCGCTAAACCTATTAAATTTCATCATGTTTAATGGAGTGCAGTTATTAAATGATTGTTTTAAAAAAAAGGATCTACCTCTCACCTCCGCATATGGGCGGACACGAGGAACAGTTAGTGGCAGAAGCTTTCGCGTCTAACTGGATAGCCCCCCTCGGACCCCATGTGGACGCCTTTGAACGGGAACTGGCGGATTTTGTTGGAGTTGCGGGGGCGGTGGCGCTGAGTTCCGGTACGGCGGCCATTCACCTGGCCCTGCGTCTTTTGGGGGTCGGCCCGGGCGATACCGTCTTCTGTTCATCTCTCACCTTTGTTGCCAGCGCCAACCCCATTTTGTACCAGGGGGCGGATCCGGTCTTTATCGATTCCGACCCGGAGACCTGGAACATGTCGCCGGCGGCCCTGGAGCGGGCATTTATCGATGCCGAAAAAAAGGGAAGGCTGCCGAAAGCTGTTATTGTAGTCAGCCTTTACGGCCAAAGCGCGGACATGCCGTCTTTAATGGCAATATGTAACAGGTATGGTGTGCCCGTTATCGAGGACGCGGCCGAATCCCTGGGGGCCACCTGCCGGGGCAGGGCAAGCGGGACGTTTGGCAAGTTCGGTGTATACTCGTTCAACGGCAATAAGATTATTACCACCTCCGGCGGGGGGATGCTGGTGTCAGATAATCTCGCCGCGCTGGAAAAGGCCCGTTTTTGGGCGACCCAGGCCCGCGATCCGGCCAGGCATTACCAGCACAGTGAATTGGGGTACAACTACCGCTTGAGCAATGTGCTGGCGGCCATCGGCAGGGGTCAGTTGAGAGTCATTGAAGACCGTATCCGCGCCCGCCGTTCTGTTTTCAACCGCTATTACGAGGCTCTGTCCGGAATAGACGGCATTGAATTCATGCCGGAAGCGCCTTACGGCCGGTCAACCCGGTGGTTGACCGCGTTAACCGTGGAACCCGCCCGCTGCGGGGTGACCGCCGCCCAGGTAGTCGATGAGCTGGCCGTACAGAACATTGAGGCCCGGCCGGTCTGGAAGCCCTTGCACCTCCAGCCCTTATTCAGAGGCAAGGCTTATTACAGCCATTATATAGATGGGAGCGTTTCCGACCGTCTTTTTGAAAACGGGCTTTGCCTGCCCTCGGGTTCAAATTTGACGGAGGACGATCAGGAGATGGTTATAAAACAATTTAAAAAATGCCTGAAATAGTGGCAAGCAGGGACGGTTCTTGTCTTGCTGAGTGGCAAGCAGGGACGGTTCTTGTCTTGCTGAGTGGCAAGCAGGGACGGTTCTTGTCTTGCCGGTGGCAAGTGGGGACGGTTCTTGTCTTGCCAGTAAGTGAGTGGGCAAGTGGGGACGGTTCTTGCCTTGCCACTGGCGAGCTATATACCCACTTTGCCGGGATACTGGCCTTCCGGGTAAAGCGCTTTACCGAGAAACCGGATTTGAATACGGCAAAGGCGTTTTTAGCCGGGGGAGAACATCTGTGGAACAGTGGAATGTTTATCTGGCGGGTTGACCTGATTAAAAGATTGATAACCCTATTTTTCCCTAACTGCTCTTTTCCAACTTGAGGCAAGCAGGGACGGTTCTTGCCTTGCCACTGGCGAGCTTGGGCAAGCAGGGACGGTTCTTGTCTTGCCAGGCCCATATCAGGTGTGTGATCAGGAACCTGGACAACTTTTTCCCGGCTGTTTCCCTGGCAGCCGCCGTCTGCACCTGCGGCGTGCTGCTTGGAACTCTGGGGGGCCTGTACCCGGCTTGGCGGGCGAACAGGT
>DYEY01000005.1 GCA_020725465.1 Dethiobacter sp. | reverse complement strand
GGAGGAGTAACATGACTTGGGCGGGACCTGCGGAAACGGCAAAAATTCTCACTCAGACGGTGGTCAGCGCGCTGCCTCTCTGGATAGTGCTGGTGCCTGTGGCGGGGGCGGTGCTTTGCGGCCTGGCCGGGCGCCTGCGGGAGGATGTCCGTGATTGGCTGGCTTCAGCGACGGCGCTTGCCACCTTCCTTTTGGTGCTTTCCCTCTACCCCCATGTGCAGAAGGGGGAGGTAGTGCTCGACCTGCCGCTTTTTATCGGGCTTGGCCTCTATTTCCGTGTGGACTTCATGGGTTTTGTGTTCGCGGCCCTGGCTTCGTTCATCTGGCTTCTTGCCACCCTTTATTCCACGCAGTACATGTACCACGAAGGGGCGCGCACCCGCTATTACCTGTTTTTGCTCTTTTCGCTGGGAGGCTGCCTTGGCGTTTTCCTCACCGCCGACTTCCTCAGCCTGTTTCTGTTCTTTGAGGCTATGACGGTGATGTCTTACGCCCTGGTTGTCCACAACCACAGCGACGAAGCCATGGCGGCGGGGCGCAACTACCTGTACATGGGCATCTTTGGCGGGTTATGCCTGCTTGGCGCCATGATGATACTGTGGGCCGCCACCGGTTCGCTGGCCATAGCCCCGGGCCTTGAGGGCATCGCCGCCCTGGGCGGCGTGCGCTACCTGCTGGCTGTGCTTTTCTTCATCGGCTTTGGCATTAAGGCCGGCGCCGTGCCGTTGCACATCTGGCTGCCCCAGGCCCACCCGGTAGCTCCCACCCCGGCCAGCGCCCTGCTCTCCGGCATCATGATCAAGACCGGGGCTTACGGCTTAATCCGCGTCTTTACCCAGCTTTTTACCCCGGTGGACGGCAAGTCGCCCCTGTTTAAAATAACTGCGGAGTTGGGTTACTGGGTGATCTGGATTGGTATCATGACCATGGCGGTGGCCGCGGTGCTGGCGCTGTCCCAGACCCACGCCAAGCGGGTATTGGCGTACAGCAGCGTAAGCCAGATGGGCTACATCCTGATGGGCCTTGGCGCCGCCGCTTATCTTGGCTACAAAGGGCCCATGGGCTTTGCCGGCCTCTCCTACCACATTATAAACCACGCCTTCTTCAAAGCCGGCATGTTCCTCATGGTGGGTGCCGTGTATCTGCGGACCCACAGCCTGGAATACAGCAGGCTGGGAGGGCTGTGGCGGAAGTTCCCGGTCACCGCCGCCTGCTTCCTGGTGGCGGGTGCCGCCATTTCCGGGTTTCCGCTTTTTAACGGTTACGCCAGCAAGACCCTGCTGCACCACGCCATTGTAAAGGCGTACGGCTACCAGTCCCTGCCTTCGCTGCTGGTGGCGGAGAAAATCTTCACCATTACCGGCGGGCTCACCTTCTGTTACATCCTGCGCCTGTTTACTTCCATCTTTCTTGGCCGGGACCACGGCCACGGCGGGCACGGAGACGGCCACCACGGCGGGGAACACGGCTTTAAGCCGGAGACCTGGCTGGAACGGCTGGTGTTTGGTGCCATTGCCGCCTGTATCCTGGCGGGCGGTCTTTTCCCCGGCTTCCTGACAGAGAAGATAATATTGCCCATGGCCCGGGGCTTCACCTACGACGCGGGCTACCTGGCCCATATTGCGGAGGAGAGTGTCTACAACCTGAAAGATATCGGCGGCATCGCCGTATCCCTGGCTATCGGCGCTGTCCTGTTTATGGTATTGTCGCGGCGCGCCTTCCGCTTTCCGCTCCCCCTGTGGCTCAGCGTGGAACAAAAGGTTTACCGCCCGGTGCTGGCCAGGCTAATGCTGGTGTTTACCGGCGCCGGGAACATTTTGGAATCGCTGGAAAACAAGGCCTACCGCCCTTTTCTGACCCGCGTGCTGTTTTTGGTTACACTCTACGGCCGTCTGTTCGAAGCTCTGGCGGAAGGCTCCCTGGTGGGAACAATCGGGCCGGCCTCCGGCCTGGCGGCCTCGGTCCGGGTTGTGGAAAGAAAAGCGGTCCCCTGGGCCGGCCTGTATATCAGGATACTGGTAATTACTCTCCGTGACAGGATTTATGACGGGTTTGTATGCAGGGTTGCCAGGCTGCAAGAACAGGTGCGCCGGGCGGAGTGGCGGGCTTTTGTAGCCATGATTAAGCTGGATTACAACCCCCGCGGCGATAATGTCTACAGAAAGCTTTCGCTGATGAACCTGGATCTTTGCATTATGATCGTTTTTCTGACCTTGGTTTTGGTGCTTTTGATGCGGTTTTTCAGCCTGACGGCTTTTTGAACGCAGTTAGCCGGTTATTTTGCTTCCCCGGTGTGTAAAAAATTTCAGCCGCAGCGCCTCTCCCGGCAGGAAAGGGGCGGCCTTTGTTGAATAGACAGAATATTATGAAAAAGCGGAAACTGACAAAAAGACAGAAGACATACCTGACCCTGTCAGCCATACTGCTGGCGATGGCAGCGTTCATCGGTCTTTTAATGGCCCTGGCCCTTATCTTTTTGTTGTTCGGGGGGAAAATAACCCTGTGACCGGAGTTCCCGCCGGCATAGCAATTTTTTAAAACGGGCGGCCCTGAAGCAGGAATAACGAAAAGGATGTAGAATTGTAATGATGGCCTGACCATCAGATAAGCAACAAGCTTTACTTATCACTTGTTTAATGCCATTGCGTGAGGTTGCAGGGAATGTGGCGAGAAATGTCGAAATTGTTGGGCAATTACCCGGCAACCAAATTGCGAAAAGAGGGATGGACTTGGTCAGCATGGAGGACATCGTAGTTCCCGGTTGCGCTGTCTTTAGAGAGGATCAGAGCCTGTGCGACCTGACAGCGGAGGCGATCTCAGCCGGAGCCGTCGTGGTTGATAAGGAAGGACGGGTTTTGGGCCTGGTCCGCCCTGACAAGTCTTTGTGCCGCCCCGGTGCTGTTCCGGAAATGGCGTTATCGCAGTTAGTGGACAGGGATTGCCTGATTATTGACAAAGAAAGGTTCAACGACAAGCTGCTGGAACAAATTGCAGCCTCTGAACAGGAAATTGTGCCTGTGGCTGGCAGCGACGGCAGGCTGATCGGAGTGGTGGATAAGGTGGGCGCCCTCAGGTACCTGGCTGAGCAGTACAGGGCTACGGTGGAGAAGCTGGCTGCGGTGCTTGACTCCACCCATGACGGGATAGTTGCCATCAATGCCGACGGCTGCATTACCACTTTTAACAGGGCGGCGGAGCGTATCCTGGAACTGCCGGCCGGACAGGCGTTGGGCCGCCCGATAGGCGAGGTTATACCGGGCAGCACGCTGCGCTCGCTGCTCGACGATTGCACCCCGCAGCTTGGTGTAACAGTGGAGCTGAACGGGAAGACACTGATTAGCAACCGTACTCCTGTTACCAGCAACGGCCGCGTCATCGGGGCTGTATCGGTTTTTGAGGATATAACGGGGCTAAAAAAGCTGGCCCAGACACTGGAAGATACCCGTACCACGGTGGAAGTGCTGGAGACAATTCTGAACAATACGTATGACGGTCTTTTGCTGGTGGACCGCCACGGCTATATTACCAGGATAAACAAAGCCTACCAGGAGTTTCTGGGTATCAGCGAGGAAGAAGCGGTGGGCAGACATGTTACCGAGGTCATTGAGAACACCCGCATGCATATTGTGGTGGAGACCGGTAAGGCGGAGATAGGCCATACCCAGAAGATACAGGGTAAAGAAATGGTTGTCATGCGAATTCCCATTTTTAAGGATGGGGAAGTCATCGGTGCCGTGGGCAAGGTGATGTTCCGGGACATCAGGGAATTAAAAGCGTTGGCGGAAAACCTTAACCTGATTGAAAACGAATTAAAATACTACAAGTCCGAGCTGCAGCGCATCAAGGGCGCCAAATACTCATTCCAGAACATATTCGGCAACAGCGCCAAGATCATAAAGGCCAAGCAATTGTCCAAGCAGGCCGCTGTTTCCAACTCCACAGTGCTTATTTACGGAGAAAGCGGCACTGGCAAGGAAATTTTCGCCCACGCCATCCATAATTACAGTTACCGGCGTTTCGGGCCCTTCGTGCGGGTAAACTGTGGCGCCATTCCTACTACCCTGTTTGAGGCTGAATTGTTCGGGTACGACGAAGGGGCCTTTACCGGCGCCCAAAAGGGCGGCAAGCCCGGCAAGTTTGAAATGGCCAACCGGGGGACTATTTTCCTTGATGAAGTCAGTGAAATACCGCTGGACATGCAGGTCAAGCTGCTTAGGGTTCTGCAGGAACGTGAAATGGAGAGGGTGGGAGGAACGCAACTGATTCCGTTGGATGTGCGCGTTATCGCCGCCTCCAATCGCCCGCTGGAAGACCTGGTAAAAGAAAAGAAGTTCCGTGAAGACCTGTTTTACCGGCTGAATATCTTCCGAATTGAGCTGCCGCCGCTCCGGGATGTGCCGGAAGATATCCCCCTCATCGCCAGACAGCTGTTAGCCGAACTGAACGAAGAGATGGGAGCCAAGGTTGATGGCCTGGATGATGAAGTGGTGTCCATATTTCAGTCCCACAGCTGGCCGGGCAATGTCCGGGAACTGCGAAACGTCCTGGAGCGGGCCATAAATTTAAACAGGCGCGGGAAGCTTGAAAAAAGGCACCTGCCTCTTTACCTTCTGAAAAAGAAGTTTCAGTTGCTGGAAGATTTTCTGTTGATGGGGGATGAGATGCCGCTAAACCTCGAGGAGCTTTTGGCTGAGACTGAGAAGGCTGCCATTAAAAAGGCCCTGTCCCTGACCAGGAATAACAAAAAGCAGGCCGCAAGCCTGCTGGGCATCCACCGCTCCGCTATTTACCAAAAAATGCAAAAATACGGTATTGAATAGTGTTATATTATTAGACATGTCTAATTTTTTAGACACTTGCTTAGCCGCTGCCGGAAACAGCTTATTTGCGGGCTTCCCGCCGATGATGTCTATATTTTCAGACAGTGCATAAAAGTCAGATAAACTGACCATCTTCAGAAAGTCTTGGTTTTAGGCACTTATCTGTATCTGAAATATTGGCGGAAAATTTGCAACAATAAAATTCGGAAAGACAAGCTCATCTACACGGCAGGAGGCGGGTACATGAAAATATTGTCAGCGAGAGAAGCGGTCAGGCTGATTAACGACAACGACACCGTGGCCATTGACGGGTTTGTGGGGTTTGGGCACCCCGAGGAGCTGACGTTGGCCCTGGGAGAAAGGTTCGAGGAAGAGGGCCGGCCAACCGGTTTGACCATTGTCTATGCCGCCGGGCAAGGGGACGGCAAGGAAAAAGGCATGAACCACCTGGCCCATGAGGGTCTGGTCAGGCGGGTAGTTGGTGGGCACTGGAACCTGGCCCCCAAATTGGGACGCCTGGCCATTGAAAACAAGATCGAAGCTTACAACTTTCCCCAGGGTGTGATTTCGCATATTTTCCGCGATACCGCCGCCGGCAAGCCCGGCACTCTCACCCACGTCGGCCTGAAGACTTTCGTTGATCCCCGGTTGCAGGGCGGCAAACTGAACAGCATTACCTGGGAAGACCTGGTGGAGCTGATTGAAATCAGAGGCAGGGAATACCTGCTGTACCGCCCCATACCCATCCAGGTCGCCCTGTTGCGCGGCACCTCCGCCGACTTAAACGGCAACATCTCAATGGAAAAAGAAGCGCTGACGCTGGAGGTGCTCTCCATCGCCCAGGCCGCCAAAAACTCCGGCGGCAAGGTAATCGTGCAGGTGGAACGGATTGTGGAAGCCAATACACTGCCGGCCAGGCTGGTGAAAATACCGGGCATTCTGGTGGACGCGGTAGTTGTGGCCCGCCCTGAGAACCACATGCAATCTTTCGGCATGGTGTACGAGCCGGCTTTCTCCGGGGAAATCCGGATACCGCTGGCTGGCATACCGCCCATGCCCCTTGATGAACGCAAAATTATTGCCCGCCGCGCGGTCATGGAACTGCGGCCCGGCGTGGTGGTGAACCTGGGGATTGGCATGCCGGAAGGGGTTGCCTCGGTGGCCGCGGAAGAAGGGCTGAGCTCCTTCATGAAACTGACAGTGGAGTCAGGGCCCATCGGGGGTATACCGGCAGGAGGGTTATGCTTTGGCGCTGCTTACAACCCGGAGTGCATCATCGACCAACCCAACCAGTTTGACTTCTACGACGGCGGCGGCATTGATATCGCTTTTCTTGGCAGCGCCCAAGTGGACGCCCTCGGCAATGTCAATGTGAGCAAGTTCGGCGCCCGCATCGCCGGCGCCGGCGGTTTTATCAACATAAGCCAGAATGCCAAAAAAGTGGTTTATTGCGGCACTCTTACCGCCGGCGGGCTGGAGGTGGAGGTAAAGGACGGGAGTTTACGCATTGTATGTGAAGGCCGCCAGAAGAAGTTCGTCCGGATGGTGGACCAGGTGACTTTCAGCGGGGAATATGCCCGTGAGAAAGGGAAGGAGATTTACTATATCACCGAAAGGGCGGTGTTCTTACTGCAACCGGAGGGCGTGACCCTGATTGAAATCGCCCCCGGAGTGGACCTGGAAAAGGATGTCCTGGCCCAGATGGAGTTTAAACCATTAATCTCACCCAACCTCTGCACCATGGATCCCCGCATCTTCAGGGAAGAAACCATGGCCCTCTACAGCTATGCCGGCTTCATGGCGGGGGATGACGGGGGAGGTGAAAAGCTTAAGGTCGTGGTCTAGCAGTTCAATTCATCAAAATTACAAGGAGGGGAAAGTATGAAAAAGCAAAAGTGGTTGGTAGTGGCAATGTTATTGGTGTTTATTGTGGTGTCTGTGGCAGGCTGCGGCTCCAAACCGGCCGCCCAGCCGGCGCCCGGTGCCCAGCCGGAGCCCAAAAAGGAAGTCATTCGCTGGCAGATGGCCACTTCCTGGCCCCAGGGCTGGCTGCTGCACCAGATGGCCGAACATTGGGCTGAAGAAGTAAACAAGGCCAGCGGCGGCCGCCTGGTCATCGATGTGTCTCCCAGCGGCGCCATTGTGCCTCCCCTGGAAGTGCTGGACGCGGCCCATCGCGGCGCTATCGACGCTTTCCACAGCTGGCCCGGTTACTGGATGGGCAAAATGCCCCCGGTTCCGTTCTTCGCCTCCATCCCCATGGGCTTTGAGCCCCTGATGCACCTGGTCTGGATGTACGAAGAAGGCGGCCTGGAGTATATGCAAAAGATGTATGACAACGCCGGCATGAACGTCATTACCTTCCCCGGCGGCATCACCCACCCTGAGCTTTTGGCTCACTCTAACGTGCCGCTGGCCAAGCTGGAAGACTGGAAAGGCCTGAAGTACCGCACACCCGGCTGGTGGGGTGAAATCCTGAAGGGAATGGGCGTGGCCGTGGTAACCCTGCCTGCCGCCGAGCTCTATCCCTCGCTGGAGAAGAAGATCCTGGACGCCCTGGAATTCAGTTCCCCCGCCGTTAACAACGTCGGCGCCTTCCATGAAGTGACCAAGTATTTCACCGGCCCCGGCATGCACCAGCCCAGCGTTTTGTTCGAAATTACCATTAACAAAGACTCTTACAACGCCCTGCCCGACGACCTGAAGGCCATTGTCAAGACCGCCGCCCGTTCCACCACCCTCTGGGGTTGGGCCAAGGATATCTCCATGGGTATCAAGGTGCTTGACCAGTGGAAAGCCCGGGGCAATATCGCTGTAACAGTGGAACCGGAAGCCCAGCTCGAGTTCCGGAAGCAGGCCTGGGCCTACATTGACGGCCTGGCGGAAAAGGATCCCTTCTTTAAAGAAATTTGGGAATCCCAGAAGAAGTTTTACGACAAGTTCGTGGCTTACGAAGACTTCATGGTGCCCATACGGAAGAGGTAGCGCTCTTTCGCCATTCCGGTGCGGCTCCCGGGCGGGAGCCGCACCCCAAATCTTCTGGCTCTTTACGCCTGATAGGGGGAGCTGCTGTTGAAAGTAGTACTGTTTATAACTAAATTTATCGATAAACTGAATGAATGGGTGGCCAGATTTGCCTCCTATTTTATGTTTGCCCTGGTGCTGACGCTGGTGTACGAAGTGGTGGCGCGCTACGCCTTTAAGAGCCCCACCCTGTGGAGCTACGACATGACGTACATGCTAAGCAGCATATTTTTAATCTTCGGCATGGCTTACACCTTTAAGATGCGCGGCCACGTGGCGGTGGACCTGATAACCGAGAGGTTGCCGCGGCGTATCGCGGCCGCACTGGCCTGCATTATGGCCCTGGCGCTGTTTTTCCCGTTCCTCTACATGCTTTTAAAAGCCATGTTACCCAACCTGAAAATGTCCTGGGTCTTTAAGGAAAGGGCGGCGGCTGGCACCTGGCTGCCTCCCATCTACCCTTTCAAGGCCTGGCTGTTTGCAGGGTTATTCCTGTTGTTTCTGCAGGGAATCTCCGAATTCCTGAAAGACCTGTCTGTTGTGATTACAGGGGGTGAGCGCCCGTGAGCGTGGAATCCATTACCGCATTAATGCTGGGTTCACTGTTTGTCCTGATTGTTCTTGGTTATCCCATCGGTTTCGTGCTGGGCGGCACCGCTACCATTTTTGGCATCATGTTCATCGGTACCAGGGTGATTGACCTTTTTATGCTCCGGCTGTTCGGCGTCATGTCCGATTACGTCCTGATTGCCATACCTTTGTTTGTCTTCATGGGTATTATCATTGAGCAGTCAGGTATTGCCGGCAGGCTTTACGACGCCATGTTTGTGATATTGGGCAAACTGCGGGGCGGGCTGGCTATCGCCACCATCACCGCCTGTACCATTTTTGCCGCCGCCACCGGTGTGGTGGGCGCTTCGGTGGTAACCATGGGCATCCTGGCCCTGCCGGCCATGCTGCGCTATGAGTACGACAAGCCGCTCAGCACCGGTGCCATCTGCGCCGGCGGGACGCTCGGCATCCTGATTCCGCCCAGTATCCTGATACTTGTTTACGGCCCCACCGCCGCCCTGTCCGTGGGAGTCCTGCTCCTGGCTGCCTTCCTGCCTGGCCTGCTACTGGCCGGCCTTTATATCGCCTACATCGCTATCCGCTGTTACCTGAACCCGAAGCTGGGGCCGGCGGCGGGGGATGAAGTGGCCAAATACAGTACCGGCCAGAAAGCCATGATGTTTGTAACATCGGTACTGCCGGTTACGGGCCTGATCCTGGCAGTGCTTGGCTCCATCTTTTTCGGTCTGGCCGCTCCCACTGAAGCGGCCGCCATGGGCGCTTTTGCCGCCTGTATCATGGCTGCCTGCTATAAAAAACTGAACTGGCACAACCTTAAGGAAGCCGCCATGCGCGCGCTGCGGACCAGTTCCATGGTTTACATGGTGCTAATCGGTGCCGGCTTCTTCACAGCCATCTTCCTGCGCCTGGGCTGCGGGCGGGTGGTGCAGGGCATGGTAATGGGGCTGCCGCTGCCGCCCTGGGGCATCCTGGTTGTGATGTGGCTGATAATCGTGGTGCTGGGCGCCTTTATCGACTGGATCGGGGTTATCATGATCGCTGTGCCCCTCTTTACCCCCATCGCCGCCAACCTGGGATATGACCCGGTCTGGTTTGCCATGATGAATATTGTGGTGATGCAGACTTCATTCCTGACGCCTCCCTTTGCTTACTCCATTTTTTATCTTAAAGGGGTTGCCCCGCCGGAGGTTAAACTGCACCATATTTACAGGGGTGTTGTACCATTCATCCTGCTCATGCTGACAGGGGTGGCAATTCTGGCCGCCTTCCCCGGTATCATACTGTTTGTACCACGGGTGGCGGGCCTGATTTAACTTCGGTTAACCGGCTTTATATCTCAGCGAGTAAAGGGCTGGCTTCACACCTGGCCCTTTTCCCTTGAAGAGAAAACGCTGTACTTGAGCAGCAAAGGAGGAGGTAATTTGGCAAAGAGTTATTCCGAAATTTATAATAATTTTCGCTGGTCCATACCCCGTGAATACAACATAGCGGAGGACATCTGTGACCGCCATGCCCAAACCAACCCGGACAGGCCGGCATTAATCTATGAAGACGCTGCCGGCAGGGTGGATGTGTACACCTTCGGTGAAATGAAAAAAAGATCCAACCGCCTGGCTAACCTGCTGTCGGGCCTGGGGATGAAAAAGGGTGACCGCTTCGGTATCGTCCTTTCCCAGCAGCCGGAAACGCTAGTCGCCCACCTGGCCGGCTTCAAACTGGGCCTGATCAATATCCCCCTGTTTACCCTCTTTGGCCCGGAAGCGCTGGCCTACCGCCTCGGCAACAGCCGGGCCAAAACGGTAATCGTGGATGCGGAAAACCTGGATAAGGTACTGGCGGTGAAAGAGGAGCTGGAGTCTCTTGAAAACATTATCTGTGTGGGCGAAAACATCCCGGGAGACCAGGGCCTTTTGGATTACGAAAAGGAAACAGCCAAAGCCTCGGTCCGGCTGGCTCCGGTGCGGACACTGGCGGATGATCCGGCTCTGATCATATATACCTCGGGTACCACCGGCCCGCCCAAAGGAGCTTTGCACGCGCACCGCGTACTGCTCGGTCACATGCCCGGCGTGGAATTCTCCCATAACTTTTTTCCCCGTCCCGGTGACGTTTTCTGGACACCGGCCGACTGGGCCTGGATTGGCGGACTTATCGATGTGCTTTTCCCAAGCCTCCATCACGGCATACCGGTGGTGGCGTTCCGGGCCAAAAAGTTTGACCCGGAACAGATGCTTAGCCTCATTGCCAGGCACAATATCAAAAATATCTTTATGCCCCCCACCGCCTTAAAAATGCTCCGCTCGGCCGGCGCGGTAAAAGACAGGCACAAACTTTCGGTACGCACTTTGGCCAGCGGCGGTGAGCCTCTGGGCGAAGAGGTGCTAAACTGGGGCAAACAGGAACTGGGAATTGTAATCAACGAGTTTTACGGCCAGACCGAAGCCAATATACTGGTCAGCAACTGTGCCGAGATTATGCCTGTCAAACCCGGCTCCATGGGCCGGGCGGTACCGGGGCACGTGCTGGCGGTGGTGGACAAAGCCGGCAATCCCCTGCCGCCCGGGGAAAGCGGTGAGATTGCCGTCAAAAAAGGCGACCCCGTCATGTTTCTCGGGTACTGGGAAAATGAGAAGGCTACCCGTGAAAAATTCGCCGGGGACTGGTTACTCACCGGTGATACCGGCCGGATGGACGAAGAGGGATATTTCTGGTTTGCCGGCCGCAATGACGATGTAATCACCAGCTCCGGCTACCGCATCGGCCCTTCGGAAATAGAAGACTGCCTGCTTAAGTACCCGGCCGTTTCCCTTGCCGCGGTGGTGGGCAGCCCGGATGAGCTGAGGGGAGAGGTGGTTAAAGCCTTTATTATCTTAAAAGACAGCTACCGGGCGTCTTGGGAACTGGAAAAAGACATACAGAACTTTGTCAAAACCAGGCTGGCCGCCCACGAATACCCGCGGGAAATCGAGTTCGTGCCGGAACTGCCCATGACGGTAACGGGGAAGGTAAAGCGGGGAGAACTGCGTAAACTGGAAGCGGAGAGGAAGAAAAAATAGTGGCAAGGCCGGAAGCCCAGGCTTCCGGCCTTGCCACTTGACTAATCTGCCAATATCTCACTGGCCGGTATCTGGCGGAGCGTCGACGGATCGTCCACGTCCTTGTGTACAAAAAGGCCGCACCAGCACTGTTTCATGGCATCAAAGTGCTTCCGGTGGTAAGGGATGCAGGGGCAGACTATTTTCATATCTTCTTCCCTGTTACCGCTGATAAACTGGCAGGGACAATACGGGCTGCCGTGCTTTCGTTCAATCAGCACTTCCTGCTCCAGCAGAAAGTCGGCCATTTCCTCATCGGGGGTAAATTTGTAGCCCAGCAGGTCCACCACCCGGGCATACCAGTGGCGCAGGACCGCTTTGCGCCTGGAGGTGTCCATCTGTCACACTCCCAGCAGGTCGCGGATTTTTTCTTCGTTAAACCCCACCACGTGCCGGTCGCCTTTTTTAATCACGGGAAACTGGCTGGCACCGGTCAGATCTTTTACTTCCCCCACCAGGCGCTTCTTTTCTTCCTCCGGCGCCAGGTCAACATCGACGAAATCATACTTGATACCGTTGTCGTCCAGCCATTTCTTGGTGCGCCTGCAATGGTAACAGGTGCTCAGGGCGTAAAGAAAAACGTCCACTTTTATTCCTCCTCCATATTGACCATGATTTTGCCATCCACGACTTTTACCGGGAAAACCGGTATTTTGATTTCCGGGGCGATGACAAACTCACCGGTGCGCACGTCAAAAATCCAGTCGTGACAGGGGCACCATAACAGGTACCCCTCCAGCTTCCCCCGGTGCATGGCGCAACCCAGGTGAGGACACTGGTTTTTAAGCGCAAAAACCTCCCCGCCAATCATTAGTAGCAGTAAATCAGTATTGCCAACTTTCAGCCGTAAGCGTCCGCCAGCAGCCAAATCATCCCTGCCCGCGGCCATAAACCAACTCACATTTGCCCGCCCCTCTCCCTTTACCGGGGTAACTGGTTCTTTTTTATATTATATACCAATCATGCCACAAAAGCATAGAAAAACCTGCAGACAGAACAATGCTTTAAGAAAAAGGACAAAGTAAATGGCGGCGCTGGACAGGAACCAGGCGGGAGTGTATAATCAATTCGTATCAGGCTTGCCAGAAAAAGAGAGGGACGGAAGCATGCGAAAGGGAACCGGTAATGCAGTATAAAAACCATACCGCCATGGGTGAAGAAAAGATTTCCAGGTTGCTGCTGCGCTTCTCGCTGCCGGCTACCCTGGCCATGGCGGTGAATGCCTCCTATAATATCGTAGACACTATCTTTGTCGGCAGGCTGGGCAGTGAGGCCATCGCCGCCCTGTCCATATCCTTTCCCATCCAGATGCTGCTCGGGGCGCTGGCCATCGGCACCGGCGTGGGCGCTGCCTCGCTCATCTCCCGCTCATTGGGCGCCGGCAGGGAAGAAGACGCTGCCACCGCCATGGGGCAGGTAATATTACTGGCCCTGGCCTGCGGGCTGGGCGCCACCCTGGTAGGCCTGTTTTTCTTAGACCCGCTGCTTCGCCTGTTTGGCGCCACGCCGGAAATTGTCTGGCATACCCGGGAATATATGTCCGTGATATTCAATGGCGCCACCCTGCTCTTTTTGATCATGATGCTGAACCATGCCATCCGGGCGGAAGGCAATGCCATGCTGCCGATGACGGTAATGGTGATATCGGCAGTTTCCAACATTGTCATGGACCCGATTTTTATTTTTGTGCTGGGAATGGGAATCCGCGGCGCCGCGGTGGCGACGGTACTGGCCAAAGTTTTTGGCGTGGGTATACAGGCCTGGTACTTCCTGGCGTGCAAAAGCCCCCTTGACATCCGCCTGCGCCACCTCAAACCCAACCTGAGCGTAATTGTTGATATATACCGCGTGGGCCTGCCTTCCCTTCTTACCCAGGTTTCCGCCAATATTTCGCTGGTTTTCGTCAACCGTATCCTGGGCGGGTTTGGCCATGTTCCCATTGCAGTCATGGGTCTGGCCGTACGTTTCCAGATGTTTGCCTTTATGCCTGTGATCGGCATTGCCCAGGGTATATTGCCCATTATCGGCTACAACTTCGGCGCCGGGAAGCTGCTGCGCATTCGCGAGGCCATGGCCCAGGGAGCGGCAGCGGCCACGGTGCTGGTAACCCTGTCCGGTGTTCTTTTCTTCCTATTTCCCCGGTTTTTCCTCAGCATCTTTAACTCAGACCCCCTGCTCCTGCAGACAGGGGTGGGGGCGGTCAGAATAATGGTTCTGATGTACCCCCTGATTGGTGTCCACACAATTGCTGTGGTGTTTTTTCAGGCTATAGGCAGGGGCAGCCTGTCGCTTTTGCTTTCACTCCTGCGCCAGTTTATCCTGTATATCCCTTTTGTTATCCTGCTGCCGCGGGTGTTTAACCTGACAGGTATATGGATGTCAACGCCGCTGGCGGATCTTTTGGCTTTTGCCGTTACCCTGTACCTGGTACAAAGAGAGTTCCGCTGTCAGGGCATCCCGGTGTTTTTGCCGGACAATCCTTTTCCGGCGGAGCAGGCAGAATAAGGCAGTGCCCACGCTGCCGGCAAGGGGGTATAATTATGCAAATATTGGAACCCGGTACGCCAGCGCCGCAGTTTTGCCTGCCGGATGCGTACGGGCGGAACGTAAGTCTGGAGAAATACCGGGGCCGCCCCGTCCTGCTGGTCTTTATCCGCCATCTGGGCTCAATCTTCTGCCGAGCGCACCTGTCAGCGCTGCGCCGGCAATACGGACGTATCCAGCACCTGGGCGGTGAAGTGCTGGTTATCTCTTTTGAAAACGGTGGCGGTCTGAAAAAAATGATAGACGCCCACAAATTTCCCTTTGTTTTTCTGCTGGACCGGGAAAGGTGGGTTTACCGGCAGTACGGAATGGTTTATAAAGAAAAAGGGATAGCCGGCTTGGGTACCGTTGTTGCTTACCTGAAACTACGCCTGTCCGGCTACCCCAAAATGCGCAAAGGTTCGCATGCCGGGCAGATGGGCGGCGATGTGGTGGTGGACGGCAAAGGCGACATACGTTTTGTTTACCGCAGCCGGTTTCCCGAAGACCGGCCAGCCGCAGAAGAAATAATAAATCAACTGTCAAAGCACAGAAGGTGAAATTTTGTCTGCCAAAAGAAAAATAAAGGGTTTACAGCTGCTTGCCCTGTCTGTTCTGCTGCCGTTTGTTTTTGTGCTTGTCATGTACAGTCATATAGTCAGTTACGGCCTGCAGGAAGACCAGGGAGAAGCCGATGTGATAATCGTCCTTGGTGCCGCTGTCTGGTCGGCCGGCCCCAGTCCGGCGCTGCGTGCCCGTGTCTGGCGGGGCAGCACTCTTTACCACCAGGGGCGGGCCCCTAACCTGATTTTTTCCGGAGGCCTCGGCCGGTACCCGCCCGCCGAAGCAGAGGCCATGGCGGTGCTGGCACGCTCCTGGCAGGTGGATGAAAGCAGCATTTACCTTGAGGATCAGGCCACCAACACCCGTGAAAACATGGCCTATGCCGCCGCCATTATGCGCGGGCAGGGCTGGCGGAAAGCGTTTATCGTTACCGACTATTTTCATATGAAAAGGTCGGTGCTCTTGGCCCGCGACTCTGGCATCATACCTCTGCGGGCGCCGGTGACGGCGGGAATGTCTTACTACGTGCCCCGGGAACGCTTTAAATATACGCTGCGGGAATGCGCTGCACTGCTTGAGTATTATGCCCGGAAAATTTTCACCCGGGCTTTTTTGCCCTTTATTTGACAGTCGCGGCTGAGACGGGTATAATTTTGTATAAATAGGAATATTACTATTTATAAAACTACCCGGGAGGCCAAAATGAAGAGATTCTTTTTTACCTTGGTTGTTATTATTGCTTTGTTTTCAGCGTCCGGCTGCCGGCAGCCGGACGCAGCCCCTGCCGCTTTGGAAAAAATCAAAGTATATGCTTCGTTTTACCCGCTTTATGACTTTTCCTTAAAAATCGGCGGTGACAGGGTTGAAGTGGTGAACATGGTGCCGCCGGGAGTGGAGCCGCACGATTGGGAGCCCGGTCCCCGGCTGGTGGCCGGTCTGCATGCTGCTGATATTCTGGTGTACAACGGGCTTGGCCTTGAGCCTTGGGTGGAAAAAATCACCGCCGGGATTGGCACAGAAAAGCCATTGTTGGTAAATGCTTCAGAAGGGATAGTCCCCCTTTCCGGCTACCGGCATCACCATGACCACGGAGAAGACTGCGACCACCACCATGAAGAAGACTGCGACCACGACCACGGAAAAGATTGCGATCACCACCATGAAGAAGACTGCCACCACGACCATGACCTTCCCGACCCGCACGTCTGGCTGGACCCGCTGCTGGCGCTGCAGCAGGGTAAAAACATCCTTGAAGCGCTCATCAGTGTTGACCCTTCCGGTGAACAGTATTACCGGGAAAATTTCGCCCTCTTCAAAAGTAAAATAGAACGCCTGGACGCAGATTTCAGGTCGGCACTGGCCAAAACCACCCGCCGTGAGTTTGTTGTAACTCACCTGTCATTTGCCTATCTTGCTAAGCGCTACGGCCTTGTCCAGCTTGGCATCAGCGGGCTGTCGCCCCACATTGAGCCAACCCCGGCCCAGCTTAAGGAAATAGTCGACTTCATCCGCAGCCACGGTATCAGGTATGTTTTCAAGGAACCCCTGGCCTCACCCCGCCTGGTTCGCACGCTTGCCGCTGAAACCGGTGCCGGTATACTGACCTTAAACCCCCTGGAGGGATTAAGTGAAGAAGAGATGGCTGCCGGCAAGGACTATTTTTCCGTCATGTATGAAAACCTGGAGCAGCTGCTGGTCGCCCTAAACGAATAGGAGGGGTGTTTGTGGAACCTGTCCTGGAACTGGAACACATCTCCTTTCGTTACGGTACCAAAACCATACTGGATGATGTAAGCCTCACCGTCAACCGGGGGGATTTCCTTGGCATTGTGGGCCCCAACGGTTCGGGTAAAAGCACACTGCTTAAAATAATGGTAGGGCTTTTAAAACCCGTAACCGGTACAGTCAGGCTCTTTGGCACCGACCGGGACCGCTTCCGCGAATGGACACGTGTGGGCTACGTACGCCAAAACGCAACATCCTTTGAGCACAGCTTCCCTGCTACGGCAGAGGAGGTGGTCACCGCCGGACTCTCTCCGCTGCTTGGCCTGCTCAGGCGCCCCGGCCGGCGTGAAAAGGAGATGGTAGCACAAGCCCTGGACAGCGTTGGTGCCCTGGACCTGGCCGGCCGGACTGTGGGGGAACTTTCCGGCGGACAGCAGCAGCGGATTTTTATCGCCAGGTCCCTGGTGTGCCGCCCGGAATTGCTGATTCTGGATGAGCCAACCGTGGGTGTAGATCAGGATGCCAAAGAAATATTCTTTAACTTGCTGTCTTTGCTGCGGGAGAAACACGGGCTTACCCTTCTTATGGTTACCCACGACATCGGGATTGTATCTGAACAGGTCCAGACAGTGGCCTGCCTGAACCAGAAGCTGTTTTTTCACGGCAGCCCGGATGGCCTTTGCTCAGGAGAAGTACTGGAGCAGGCCTATGGCACCAAAGTCCGCCTTATCCGGCATAAACACTGACAGGTCGGTGAACAGCTTGTTTGAATTTTTGGCTTACGGCTTTATGCAAAGGGCATACCTGGCCGGCCTGGTGGTGGCGGTAATCTGCCCCACCATCGGCATTTACCTTGTACTGCGCCGGCTTTCCATGATCGGAGAGATGTTTGCCCATGTGTCCCTGGCCGGGGTTGCCCTTGGTATGTTCACCAGGACATACCCCCTCGGTACGGCGCTGGCGCTTTCCCTGCTGGCCGCCGCTGCCCTGGAGACCCTGCGCCGTTCTTACCGCGTGTTTACCGATTTGGCCATAGCAATTATCATATCAGCCGGTGTAAGCCTGGCAGTAATATTAATCAGTCTGAGCCGCGCCTTCAACGCGGACCTTTTCTCTTACCTTTTTGGCAGTGTCATAGCCATTTCCCGGCAGGACCTGGTGCTGATAACCGCGGTGGGTGCGGCGGTGGTGCTGCTGGTGGCCTTATTCCAGAAAGAGCTCTTTTATATCGCTTTTGACGAAGAAGCTGCCCGGGCTTCCGGAGTGCGGGCAGACCTGGTAAACTTCCTTTTTGTGGCTTCCACCGCCGTTACCATTGCCGTATCCATGCGCGTAGTGGGTATGCTTTTGGTGTCTTCCCTTATCACCGTGCCGGTGGCGGCTGCGCTGCAGTTAGGGCGAAGCTTCCGGGCCACTGCCCTGTTTTCCTATGCTTTTGCCCTGGCTTCGGTAATTCTCGGCCTTTTCTTTTCTTACCATGCCAACCTTGCTCCCGGTGGCAGCATTGTAATGACCTCTGTACTGCTGTTTTTGCTGGCGGCGGTTTTCCGGAAACTGGCGGGAACGGGGGTGAAACGGTTTGCCGGTATCAGGGTCTCTGGAGACTTTAAAGAATAAGGGGTACAAGGTTACTTCCCAGCGCCGCGCTATCCTCCGGGTGCTGGACGGCGAAAACAGGCGCCTCACAGCCAGGGAAATCCACGCTATGATGCGGGATATCCAGCCGCGGGTCAGCCTGGATACCATTTACCGCAACCTACGGCTGCTGGTAGGCATCGGCATCCTGCACCAAATCTCCCTCAGCTCCGGCGCAGTGTTTGAGCTAAACGGCGACATCCGCCACCACCACCATCACCTGGTCTGCGTGGAATGCGAGAAAGCAGTCTGCGTCTCTTATTGTCCCGCTACCCGGGAGTACAGTGAGCGGGCAGCGGAAGAAGGTTTTACCCTGCTTGGCCACTCTTTTGAACTGTTCGGCCGCTGTGCCGACTGCAGCAAAAAACAAAATTAAAAAGCCCTCGCGGGCTTTTTGAATTTTCCCTTGATGTTTGGATTTCAAAACTGTACTATGAAATTAACAGAAAAAGGAGGAAATTAATATGCCACAAAAAACAATCAGAAGCAACTGGTTGTGTCTCCTACTGGTAGCGATATTGCTTGTTATGATGGTAGCCCCGGCCGCTCTTGCGCGCCCTGTGGAAAAGCAGGCGGTGCTTATAGGGTTCCACTCGGCGCCGGGAAAGGCTGAAATTGGCCTTATTACCGCTTTCGGCGGCCAGGTTTCAAGGGTTTTTTCCATTGTCCCTGTTGTGGCTGCGGAACTGCCGGCAAACGCTGTGCAGGCGCTCTCACGACATCCCCTGATTAGTTATATAGAGCCGGACTACGAAGTGTTTGCCGTTTCTCAGACCATACCTTGGGGGATACCTCATGTCAGGGCTCCTGAAGCCTGGACAGCCGGTACCGAAGGTGCCGGAATTAAGGTGGCGGTCCTGGATACTGGTATAGGCCCTCATACCGATCTCCAAGTTTTGGGGGGCTGGAACACTTTAGACAACAATGGCAACTATAATGACGGGCACGGCCATGGCACCCATGTAGCCGGGTCTGTTGCCGCTCTTGACAATAATCTTGGTGTTGTTGGCGTTGCGCCGCAAGCTCACCTTTATGCTGTCAAGGTTCTGAGTGACAGCGGTTCTGGTACTACAAGCAGTGTGGTGGCAGGCATTGAGTGGGCCCAAAACAACGGCATGAAGATTGTCAACATGAGCCTTGGGGCATCAAGCGGCACAACAACTCTGGAGAACGCCTGCAATAATGCTTATAACGCAGGGTTGCTTCTGGTGGCTGCCGCCGGCAACAGCGGTAATCTCAGGGGTACAGGCAATAACATCAATTACCCTGCCCGGTACAATTCAGTGATTGCTGTGGCAGCCATAGATAAAGATAATAAGCGGGCTTCCTTTTCCAGCACCGGTGATCAACTGGAATTATCGGCGCCGGGAGTATCGGTTTACAGCACGGTGCCTGGTGGCTATGTGACCTACAGCGGCACCTCCATGGCTTCCCCCCATGTCGCCGGGGTGGCGGCGCTGGTCTGGGCTAATAATCCCGAACTTTCTAACACTGAACTTCGTAACCTTTTGAACGAAACAGCATCAGATTTAGGTGTAACAGGCCGTGACCAGCACTTCGGTTTTGGTCTGGTCAATGCTCTGGCTGCTGTCACCGGTGCTCCTCCCCCGAATCAGGTTCAAACAGGCACCATCACCGGCACCGTAAAAGAAGCAGGTACAGGGCTTGCAATTGACGGTGCAAACATAACAGCAGTTAAAGACGGTACTACGTTTACAGCGGTAACCGAAAATAATGGTGGATATACCTTATCGCTTCCGGTGGGCACATACAGCGTTACCGCTTCCAAGACAGGGTACGAGTCAAAAACCGAAAGTGTTATTGTTTCGAATGAATCATCTGTTCCGGTAGACTTTGTGTTAACTAAAACTTCCACCGCCACGACAGTTGGAGTCGTTTCTGTAAACTACTCGACAAACGGCGGCAAAAATAATAACCAGCACCTCAGTGTCACACTAACCGTTGCAGACAATTTTGGCAATAAAGTCTCTGGAGCGTCGGTTTCCATCCAGTTAACCCGTGATGGTAAGTTGGTTGCCTCCGGTACCGGCACCTCAGGGAGCAACGGCACAGTCACCTTTACTTTGAACAACGCGCCTAAAGGCACCTACACTACAACAGTCACCAATGTTTTTGCCAGCGGCCTGACCTGGGATGGAGTGACACCTGCAAACAGCTTTACAAAAAACTGACAATAAACCGGGGGTCCAACTGGCCCCCGGTTTAATCCCTATGCGGAAAACTGTTTATATACCTGGCGTACTCAAGCGGGTTTAAAAACGCTTTAAGCAGGGTTTCCGCGCCGGCTGTGTGGCAGAGGGATACTTTGGCAGATTTGGCGTTGCATTCGAAGAACCATAAGCGGTTGTTGTTGTCGAGGCCGATGTCGATGCCCAGCTCGCCGAAGGGGCCGTAGCATTTTTCAATGTATTTGTAGATGTCAAGCAAGAGTTGCTCCACCCTGCTTCTGAGCAGGGTTATTTCCCGGTCGGGGTAGTGCAGCAGCTCTTTAAAAAAGGTTTCAAAGGGGTAGCTGTCCCCTCTGGTTGATACCGGGGAGTTGTCTTTACCGAGACGGACGGGGATGGCGGTGATGGATAATTCGCCTTTACCGTTTCTTTGCAGTTCTCCCCGGAAGTCAGCGAGGCGGCCGTTTACACTGAGGAGGTCAATGGCCTGCTGGACAATGACGTTTTTGTTTGTGAAGAAAGATTCAGTCACTTTGCCCAGATGACTTGTGTCATATGTTTTTTTTACTGTAACCGAATCCAGGTAATATCTGTAGTCGTAGCCGCCGTCAGGCAGCTTGGTGATACACATGATTTGTCTGCCGCGGCTGCCGGTGCGGCCTTTCAGGTAGACTTTACTGAAGCGGCCCAACATCTCAGTCAGATCGTCGATGCTGTTGTACCGGCGTGTGGCAGGGAGGTGTTTGCGCAGGTTTTCATCAGACTGCAATATCCGGTAAAGTTCCCATTTGTCAAAAAAATGGCGGGAATTCAGTTTTTTTATGCCCAGGCTGTCGAACCTGCGCCGGACTTCTTCCCCTGACATTTTAAAGGTCATTATTCCTTTAACCCGGTCATAGAAGACATCGGGGAAGGGGAAAATTTTTTCCGCCCAGACCTTTTTGGCGTAATCGAAATATACACCATTGATCCTGGAGTTATCGAAGTCAATACCGTTTATTGAGAAAAAAAACAGGTCGGTACCGGCTATGCGGTTGGCGTCAACCAGGTGTTTAATCTTGTAAATGCTGTTTCCTTTTTGCATCTTTAAATCCCTGATAATACCCTGTGCTACGAATACACCGACACGGGGTCTTTTGCCGGTTTTTGCCGGTATCATAACTTTCTCCTCCGGGTTGTATTAAATGTTAACGAAGATAAGCCGATGCGCTGCGGTTAGCGTAGCGCCTGCCGGTACACATTGACTGTCTTTTCAGCCATGCGGCAGGAGTCAAAGTGTTCTTCGGCGATCAAACGAGCCTCTTTTCTGTAAGATTGCAACAATGCGCGGTTGTCACAGAGAAGCGCCAGGTCAGAGCTTATAACATCGGCCTCGGGTACCCGGGCGCCGTGGGCCAGGGCGCTGCTGAAGGGAGGGGGAGTGCCTGCGGTGAATAACTCTCTGTGTAAGATACCCCCGTATCCCTGGCCAAGCAGGAACCCCACATTTCCGCAGGCCATGGCCTCCCGGAGTGAGCGGCCGCGGCCAAAGGCAACGTGGCTCCGCTGCAGGTGAGGTACCGGGTCATCTACCCAGCCGCATGGTTTAAGGTTGACTGGAAAGACGCCTGCCACGTGGCCTGCCAGGGTGGCTTCCAGTTTTCTGCCTTTTTGCCGGAGCATTCCCACCGCTTTGTCGAGGGCGGTAACTCCCTGTGCGTCCGGGCCCCTGGTCCGGCCGAAATAAAGTATCCGCAGCGGGCCGTTTGTGGTTTCGCAGGGTGGTGGTCTGAACCGCTGAATATTCACACCGTTAAAGATAACGGTTGTCTTTTTATAATATTCCCTGCCTGCGGACCAGGCTGTTTCCGGGCCGGTGGCAATAATGCCTGAAGCGTATGCCAGGGCTTCTGCAAAGAGAGTGGGCCAGTGGATTATCCCGTGCAGAGTAATAACCAGGGGCACACACAGTTTTTCGGCAATGCGGTGAGAGGAGTCCAGCGTCAGAGGTGAGTGGGAATGGATAAGGTTTATCCGGAGTTTGCGGACCAGGTCGGATAGCTCGCCAGATGTGCTGTAAAAATGAACCGGGATTGCCGGTAGCCGGCGCAGCAGTGACATGTTGTTTTTGGTGTGGTTGATTAAGGCGAGGTAAGGGTGCAGTCCCAGCTGCCTGAGCTGTTCTGCCAGGTCGCAGACGTGGGTGAACATACCGCTCCGGATTAAAGGTGACGTGAAAAGCACGCGCAGGGAAATCATCTCCAATACGTTTGCAAATGTGACAGTATGGCTTCAGCTATACATTTGCCAGTGGTTTGTTCAAAAATGGCCAGGCCGGGCACCGCGTTGGCTTCCAGTATTTTATAGCTGCCGTCACTGCTGTCCACCATAATGTCTATTCCGGCAAAGTCCAGTCCCAGCGCTTTTACCGCCTGCAGGGAAAGCTGTTCCAGTTCCCTGGTTACCGGATAAGCGGAGGTTGTTCCGCCGTAGGCTACATGGGTTCTCCATTCGCCCGGGGCTGCGGTTTTCTTTATTGCGCCAAGCACTCTCGTTCCCACCACTGCCACCCGGATATCAAAGCCGTGGTTTGGGATATAACTTTGCAGGTAAAGCCCGTGTTTCCCGGATAAGGCGGCAGCGAAGCGGGGGATTTGGGCATCTGATTTGAGCAGCAGAGCCCCTCGGCCACGGGTGCCGGTTTTGGGTTTGTAAACCAGGGGAATTCCCAGCTGTACCAGACCGGTTTTTATATCTGAATAAAGATAACAGGTGTCCGGCTGAGGCAGTGAGGAGGAAAAAAGCGCCAGGCTGGTCAGCATTTTGTTGCGGGCGGCGCGTACCGCCTCAGTGCGGTTGACAAAAGGAATATCAAGGCTGCTACATACCTTTTCCAGCTCGTCGAAAACCGGGTATGGCTCCCAGTTTATAAGGCCGTTCAGGTTCAGCGGCCTGTTATTGTGGAGTAAAGTCAGCCGGTTGTTTTTAATTAGCATTGCCAGTGAGGATGGGGCCAGGAATATCAGGTTAATTTTTTTTCTTTTGGCCGCCCTGTTAAAGGCAGCCATATCCTGCTGCCTGATTGCCTGTGATATAATCCCTACCTGCATTTTCTCTTACCTGCATGGCTATGGTCGGGAGCTGTCAGTGTTGTTTTCAGAACTTCTGTATAGGTCTTAATAATCTGTTTGCAGATCACTTTGTTGTCAAAATGTTTTTCAGCCAGCCTGCGACCCTGTTCCTGGAGTTTTTGCAGATAAATGGGGTTTTGGGTAAGTTTGGCCAGGTCAAAAAAAATAGTTTTGTAGCATGGCACGCTGCCTGAGAGTCCGCTGAAATCCAGGTCCTGCTGGTTTTCCATTTTGTCAGGGGTAAGTATTCCCTGGTAGGTTCTCCCCAGTATTATGGCCGCGTTGCCGGTGGCGAGGCCCTCAATGATGGCCCGTCCCGTACCTGCCACAATATCGGTTTGGGCGAGCAGCGAAGAAATATTATCAGTCCAGCCGATATATTTTGCTGTGGTACTGATTGGTGGTTTGTTGGACGCCACAATGAACTTAACGCCCTCCAACAGATCCACCGCTTTGCATAACTGGTCGAAACCGTATTGTTTCCAGGCATCAACCCTTGACACCAGAGCTATTTTTACCGGATCGCATTTTTTTGCCGGCTTGTACTCATCCAAATCTACCCCGTTGGCAATTACCCGGATTTTATCTGAAAACTCATGCAGGCTGTTAGCTACCCGCCGGGAGATACAGAAAAGCACACCCGCTTCGTTTAAATAAGGCCTGTTTTCCTCTTTATTGAGGCCAAGCCCGTGACAGGTAACCACAAAAGGTATCTTGTACTCCCTGCTGAGCTTCAGCGCCACGGGAAATGTCAGTGAAGAGTGGGCATGAATCAGGTTGAATTTGTACTGCTCAATCAGGCGTTTTAAATTGTTTTCATCTCCGGGCCGCAACATTGTTGCATTCAGTTTCTCAATGGTATCCCTGTAAGTCTCAAGGGCCCGCAGCGCCGGATATCCTTCAATGGCCAAATGGGCCAGATGCCCCTGTTTCTGCTGTTCTTTAACCAGAGAGAATACGTGGGTGGTCTGGCCTGAATAAAAAAAACGGTTCAGATGCAATACTTTCACTTTTGGGCACACTCCTTTCTCTTATTCAGTTTATGAGATGGGCCGGGAAGTAGTGAAAAAAATAAGCAGGCTGAACTTCAGCCTGCGGGCAGGACGGTTAAACCGGATAAAATCATGCTTTTTGGTTGGTATCATATTCCACGGCCACTACCTGGTTGGTCGGTATACTCACTATCCATTGACCAACAGGCTCAATGGGGTCGTCTGTATCGGTACAGGCCGGTCCGGAACCAAACCCTGTTTCCTGCAGGGCATATCCGGCGGTGTTAATCTTTACTGTACTATCCATGACTTTTTCCGCCAGCAGGTCAAGCGCCTGGCCGATGGTTTTCCCTTTCAGCTCGGGGTCTTCTCCCTGATAAGGGTCATCAAGCCCGTCGCTTCCTTCGATATGGTCCTGCTGTAACCATTTCAGGACGGCGATTTCTTTGCCGGTCCTGATGGGTATAACCACCTTGGCCCAGGGGGAATTTATCAGGGCGTTCCTGTGGTTGTCCGCGTTTTGTTGTATCAGCCAGCCAGGGCCGATCACGTTGCTGCCGGCGGATTCCTCTGCCGGCGCATTACCGGACTGGGCACTTAGCTGAGTGGCTTGTATGGATCTGTCCCGGGGCAGCCACCAGTCAGGCGCCACAAAAAAGAAGATTTTATCAATGTCAAACAAAGATCTCAGTATTTCGTCGGCAACATACTTGGACTGGCTGGGTTCTGACCCCATGATTTGCTGGAAAAGATAACGGTAAATTAACCTTTTTTCTTCCTGGCGCAGCTCAGCGGATGAGCGCCTGCGAAACGAACCGGCATGTTTGTTGGCTTCGCTGATTGCCTTCTTATATTCTTCATAAAAGCAGCTGACCTGTAAATCGGACTTTGCTTCTTCCGGCGCCGGAATATACACCAAGTCAGGAATGTTAAGACGGCCGGCCGGGTCATTAATGTATAACTGCCAGCACATTTGTATGCCTATGGGCTGAACCTTGATGCCAACTTTTTTCATTTTGCGGCGGAGCTCGTAATTAACCAGCTTATTGCCGGTATTTTCAACCATATAGCGTTTACTGCCAGTTCCGGTGGCGGCTCTGAATGATTTCCTGGATTTGCGCCGTAGCTCCCGGGACAATTTCTCAATATTTTGTCTTAGCTGTTTATAGGCTGTTTCCCTGGACAACCGGCTGTTACGTTCGTAGCTTATTTCAGCTGTAACATCCGCCTGGCACGTTACCCATTCTTCCGAGTCGCACTCGTTTAGGGCATATTGCAGGCTATTTCTGTTGTTTTCTGCCACCAGCTCCAGAATATCATCAGGTTCCGCCAGGGAATAAGAATTTTGGGCGATGGAGTCATCGGGTTCCACTTCTTCAAGCTCAGCGGTGCCACCGGCATTTACCCAAACATGGCCTTCCGGGGTGCCCAAAAAAGTTTCCAGCTCAAAAAAGAATTGTCTGAATAAATACAGAATGCCGACGGGTGAGAGGACAGACATTTGGGTTTTATAATCAAAACCGGCAATCGGGTTGACAAAGTTTTTTTGTATTTCCCATTTTTGTTTACTGGCAAAACAGACATTATTAAGTACAGAAGGGTCGGTATCGTATAACCAGTTAAGTACACCGGCTGTAATGGCAGCGTTTGCATTATTTTCAAACCTTCTTTTTTTCACTGCGCCGGCCAATTCGGTAACTATATCGGGTATCAAATTTTTGCCTGGCTTCTGTGGCTCTTCTTTGACTGGTGTGCTCAGGCTGCTTTCCGCGCCTGGCTCATCAAGATCCGCGTCACCCCTGTCAGGCAGGCTCCCGGTGGCAAAATAACTGTGCACTCTCCTGTTGAACTTTTTTTCGGGGGACTGTGGTTCACCAGCGGAGCCACCTTCTTTAAAAGTGGTGACAATATTTTCCCTGATGTATTTTGCCACCTCCGGGTTCATCCAGTCGGGAGGCCTGAATACAATTTCGGTATCCGGCCGTAGAACCCTTGGGTCCGAACCTTGCAGGTTGGCCTGCAAAATGCCGTCGTGTATCATGCTCTGTATTATCTTCTGGACGCTTTCCACCTGTTCCAGGGCCACTCTTCCTTTGGCCTGGTTTCCTTTCCAGCCCAAAATAGTCTGGTATACCCCAAATAAACCGCTGTCATAGGGCAAAACTTCTTTTCGGGCATTATCGTTCTCAGGCATTACTATCCTCCTCTGTTGTGCAGATTCATTTCCCTTTTTTTATAATTTATTTTAAACAGGCAGTTTGCGTGACAGTTTCATTCTCTTTTATGAAACAGAGATGAAATTGATCCAAAGATCCCTTTTTTTCTTGCCAGCTCCTGTTCCAGTTTGCGGATGGCGGAGCTAAGCGAGGCTTTCTGCTGCTGGTATTGTGAAATTTGTTGCCGCAAGGCAGTGATTTCGGCCCGGTCTGTTTTCTGTTCGGTTTCCCGCGCGGCAAGCTGTTTCTGTAATCGTTCCACCTGGTCTTTGTATGATTTTAATTCTGAGTCGCGGCGCCTCAATTCTCCTTCCAGTTTCTTTATAGCAGCCTTTTGTTCCGCGTGCTGCTTTTTGTAAAAATCCTCTTCCGGCATAGCGCGGTACCGGGCCAGAGCTTCATCTTTCTCATTTAAAATTGCCTTTAAATTCCTGTTTTCTTCCATTAACTCCATAATCTGTATCAGCAGTTGCTGTTCCTGCGCTTCCTGCCAGTCTGTCCCGACAGCAGCTTTAATTTGCTCCCGCCCCGCTTTGGTTGGATACCGCTTATCTTTGCCTTCTTCCTGCCCGGCAGTGAAAAACCAGCCGGTTGCCGGCAGGGAGTCGGCCAAATTGTACCATTCCCCGCCCACAAATCCAAAGCGAACGGGAAGGCGAAACCCGGTTTCATGTTCAGTACAGTCCCATTCACCGTTGTACCGCGAAAAAATCTGTATTTGGCCGCCATCTCCCATTAACCATATTTTCAGGCTGTCAGGTTGTTCGTGGAAAGACAGGAGACGAACTGGCATATTAGCTTGCAGATATTGTTCCGGTTGCCATCCCCCTTGCGGCCAGCCACCGGCTTTTTTAAGCCGGTAATTAATTGAATGTTGCCGGGGAACGTACCAGGCAGTATGCACGTTCAGGCTGGCATCAATCCAAAGTGCCGGGGGCAGTGGCAGCTCCAGGGCAGTATCAAGCTGAACGGGCTCTGTCCATTTTTGCCCCGGCATGCCGCAGCGATAAAGAAGGCTACCGTCCGTCAGGCTGTACGTGATAAGGTGCAGCCTCCCGCTTTTGTCTGTTATTAAACAAACCGGCACAGACATATCTCCGTTAAATCCCGGTTTTTCTTCACTCCAACCGGTGGCCAGCGTATACCTGGCACAAATCAGCCTGTTTGAACTGTCACTGCTGAAAAAACAGCCGCTGCCACCGGGATAAAATGAAAGTATGATATGATGGGGGCTGTTTTTAATGATAAATGGCGGTTGCCTTATATCAGCTTCGCCAACCAGAAAATAGGTAAGCTTACGTTTGCCGTCAACGGCGATTACATGCAGGCTGCCCCGGGCGTCCGGTGCCGCGGCAAAGCAGCGGCACTCCTTATGGATGACTTCTTCAGGCCGCCACTCTGACTGCAGATCTTTTCTTTGCAGGCATAGCTCCCCCCTTTCATTCAGCCTTAAAAAAACCGATTGTTGGTTTATCTGACAGAAATATGGCAGCATCATAATCATACTCATTTTAAGCAGCCTCCCTGACTGTATATATAATATGTATATAACCGGGACACTTTCAACATGACTGGAAAAAAGTAAGCTGCAATATTTCACAATATGAGCAGGGGGCGCATATATTGACAGCAAAAAGCGTACAGCGGAAATTGCATGACATAATGAAGGGAGGTTATTTGCTAAATGGGTAGCTGTGGTTCAAAAAGTAATGGATTACCAGCCCTACAGGTTGCCGGCATAAAACCCGGGCGTTATGATCCGGTATACGGCTGTCCTCCTCCGACCGAAATAGTCTGTATAGTTGCCAAAAAGGTTTATGATGAGTGTAAAAACACTCAGATAAAAGAAGATGAGTTTGTTGTTTATTCATATTTGTCAAACCCGGTGGTGGATGTCCAATTCAAATCCGTAGAGCTTCTGGATGGCCCGGTTTGCGACGACAGCAGGCCGGGCAGGGTTCGTGTCACCTTTAAGTATGGTATTAAAATAAAGGTCTGTTTTGAGAATAACACAGAAATAATCCGCACCCAGGAGGTCACGGTGGTTAAAAGCTTTCATGTCCCCCGTGCCGGTGAACAAGGCCTGGAAATAAGTTGTGACATACCCTTCATTGAGGGACTGGAATGTGTCGTTAAAGCAAAGTCCCAGGCAGGTAATCAGAACAAAACAATTATTGTTTGTTGTATAGGTATACTGCTTATTATAAGGCTTTTTGCCGAGGTTCAGCTAATGGTGCCAGCCTACGGATTTTGTCCGGAGCCGCCGGATTGCGAGGAGGTCCAAAGCGGCGGCGGTGAGTGCCCTGAATTTCATTTCAAATGGCCTCCCTTCCCGCCATGGGACGGGTAAGCGTTAATCCGCTTGCCAGAAAAGCGTCTATACAAACAGAAAGGGCGGTTCTTAAATGAGTGCGCGCGGCGATGGCAAGAACAGACATACGGCCAGGCAGTTAACAAACAGTATAATACCAGGGCCCTGTGATCCGGTTTACGGTTGTCCGCCACCGACCGAAATTGTCTGCATCGTGGCGGAAATGGTGTATGACCAGTATAAAAGCGTCAGGGTAAACAAAGATGAGTTTATTTTCGAAGCTGACCCCGATAACCCGGTAAGTGAGGTAACCTGCAGAAACGCGGAGCTTCTGGACGGCCCTCACTGTATGGCAACCAAGGCCGGCCGGGTACGTGTAACCTTTACTTATCGGATCAATTTGCAAATCACTCTTCTGGATGATCAGGTGATTGATCTTTATAAGGACTTTACCGTTACCAATGATTACCATATTCCCCGCGCAGGAGAACAGCGCCTGCGCCTGCGGTGTTCCGTTCCTTTCCTGGAATGCCTGTCAGGTGTAGTTAAGTATGAGGAACCGGACTACGATTTTATAAAAACCGTTATAATTTGTTGTATTGGCATATTTGTTCTGATAAAGCTTACATCTGCCGTACAGCTGATGATACCTGCCTATGGTTTCTGTCCCGAACCTCCTGACTGTGAAGAAGTGCTTGCTGGTGAAGAGTACCCTGACTTATTCCCGTGGCTGCCCTACCCTCCTGAGGCCAGGTAACAGAGCAGTAAACCGGTGAATGCCGGTATTTTTTTGCTCCGTAAGCAGCAGGGGATATTTTACCTTTGTCGAATATATTATTGTCCGGTTATGATTTGCATAGCAGATTAAGCAAATGACAAGGCTAATACCAGGCTGCAACAACAACAGGGAGGTTAACAGATGAAGATCGGTATGTTCACCGACAGCTACCGGCCATATACCAGCGGTGTCGTCCGTTCCATCGAGACAACCTCGGCCAAACTGACAGAACTGGGACACGAAGTATATATTTTCGCGCCAAGCTACCCGAATTACAAAAAAGAAGCGCGTGTTTTCCGCTTTATATCCATACCCAGCCCTACCTATCCGGAGTTTACCATCGCCCTGCCTTTCTCCCTTTACCTGCGGCCTACCATTAAAAAGATAGGGCTTGACGTGATTCACGTTCACTCGCCTTTTTCACTTGGGTTGCTGGGTGCCCGCTATGCCAGGCGGTACGGGTTGCCGCTGGTATTTACCTACCATACCATGTACGACCAGTATGTTCACTACCTGCCTTTTGCTCAGGGCATCTCGCGCCGGGTGGTACTGAGCCTGTCACGGAATTTCTGCAACCGCTGTGACCTGGTTATTGCACCCACCGAAATTGTTAAGGAAATTGTGGGCAAAAATATTCAGACCAGGGTTGAAGTTGTTCCAACCGGCATAGAAATTGAAGAGTTTCAGCAGGTTAACCGCCACTGGCTCCGGGAAACCTATGGAATCAATAAAGAAACGAAAATATTGCTGCACCTAGGGCGTCTTGGCAAGGAAAAGAATGTAAGTTTTTTGTTGCAGGCTTACTTAAGGGTGCGCGAGGCTGCTTCCCCAACCAAGCTGGTCATCGTGGGTGATGGGCCGGAGAGATCTCAGTTGGAACAGGAAACAAGGCAACTTGGCCTGGCAGAGGACGTTATTTTTACCGGACCGTTGTCACGCCAGCATGTGGTAAACAGTTACGCCGGTGCAGACCTGTTTATATTTGCTTCCACCACCGAAACCCAGGGTATTGTCTTGGGTGAGGCCAAGGCGGCAGGCCTTCCCTGCGTGGCAGTTAAGGCGCTTGGTGCATCGGAAATGGTCAAAGACGGTGTGGACGGGTTCCTGACCCCACTTTCTTTGGAGATCTTTGTTGACAGGGTACTTCAATTGCTGCAGGATGACAAGCTCCGTACCGCCATGTCCGCAAACGCCCTTCAGGAAGCCAAGCATATCTCGGCTTTGAACATGGCAGGCAGGCTGGCGGACGTTTATGAAACAATTTTCCGGGAAAAGAAGCAGCGCAGGTTCTCCGCCGTATAAATGCGGACTGCTTCCGGCGCAAACAGACTTATCAAATGAAAAAAGCCCGGTATGCGGGCTTCTTTTGCTACAGTTTTTCCAGGAGGTCTTTGATACGGCTGGCGGTATGTCCGCTGATTTCAGCAAATTCCAGGAAAGCCTTTTTGACTTCTTCGTTTTTTTCACCCAAAGCAAAGCGCTGGTAATCCCGTACCTGTTCCTGTTCATTAAGCATGGCTCTTTTCAGGAAGTCTTTCGTTTCCATTGTATCACCTCCCTGTTATATAATTTTCGCTGCCGGTTCTTTAAATATGTATCAGAGAGAGGAAAAACAGGCAAGAAGGGCGTATTCTTACCCAGGAGGTGAAAGTTATGAAAAAACTGTACCGCGCCAGGGACGGCAAGGCGGTAGGAGGCGTCTGCCTGGGGCTGTCCCGCTATTTTGATGTGGATGTGACCATCATCCGCCTGCTTTGGGTGCTTGCCGTGCTGCTGGGTGGCACCGGCCTGCTTGCTTACCTGATAGCGTGGATAATTATTCCGGAAGAGCCCAATTACGGTGATGAAATAATCGTGGGAGCAAAACAGGAGAGTACAGGCGGGCCTGTTGCTGACAGCCGGACAGCCGGGCTCATTATAGTTGCCATCGGGGTCTTTTTCCTGTTGCGCAACCTGTTTCCATTTGGTTTTGTCAGGCACCTGTGGCCCCTGGTCCTGATAGCCGCCGGCCTGGTCATGATATTTGGCGCATTTGGTGGCAGGCGTTCATGAAGGCGGACCGGATAGTCCTTGGTGTTGCGCTGCTGTTGGTGGGTTCTGTCTGGGTATTGGTAAACGCAGGGGTGATACCGCCCCGGGTTGCCGCTGATTTGTGGCGGTACTGGCCGCTCCTGATTGTCCTCTGGGGCGCCCTGATTCTTTCCGGCAGGGGCGCAGGTGGCCTGGGCTGCCTGGTACCGTTAATAATCGGCCTGTTTATACTTTCCTTCTTTTCTTTTGCTCCCTTTATTAACTTTGGGCCCTCCGGTCCGGTCAAAACCAGCAATGTCGGCTTGTTAAGGGTGGAAGGGATTCAGAAGCTGGAACTAAGCCTTATTCAGCATGCCGGTGAGTTCACTCTGGGTGAGGCGACAATGCAGGATAAACTGATACAGGCCCGGTTCCGGACTAATGCCGAGCCTGAAGTCAGGAACATAAATGCCGGTGGCATTGCGGAAGTTACCATCCAGGACGTTGAGTTCCCGAAACACCTGGGACGCCAGGCCTCCTCCTGGCAAATTAACGTCCCCGGTGACCTTCCCGCTGATATTTCTTTGCGTACCGGCGCTACCAAAGCCGAACTTGATATGCGCAACTTAAAGGTTCAGAACCTGGAACTGAAGGCTGGAGCCGGGGACCTGACGCTTCACCTTGGCGTATACGATGGCAATATTACCATAGAGAGCGGTGCAGGCAGCGTCACCATCTATGTCCCTGATAACACCGGTGTCCGGCTGCGGGTCAGTGGCGGGCTGGTTTCCGTTGATGCCGAAGACGCCAAAATGACAGCCCGGGGTGATCGGACGTACGCCAGCAGGAACATTGAGGACAAAGACGCCATAATTGATATCAATATAACAGCCGCTGCCGGATCGGTTAAACTGCGGCCAGCCAAAAGCCGTTCAATTTAGCTCGTATTTTTCAGTCTGCTTCAAGGTATGATGGTAATGTCCGGCCTCTTCGGGAGGGTATACTGTGAAAGGTTCAGTAGCTGTAATTGGTGCGGGTCCGGCTGGCTTGTACGCTGCCCGTGAAGCAGCCAGACTGGGGTTAAATGTAACTGTTTTCGAGAAATATGGGGTGGGAGATAAAATCAGCTGCGGAGAGGGGTTCTTTGACCTGCTCAACCTGCTGGGCGCACCATCATACGGAGTGCGTTTCCGGGTCCGCGAGGTGCTTCTCACCGTCAAAGACGATTTTTTAGTGGACTGCTCCAACCTGAACCTGTGGATGATTGACCGCCGGGAATGGCAGAAAGCACTGGCTGAAGAGTCAGGCAGGGCTGGCTGTACCATATATGAACATTGGCCTGTTGCTGCGGAGCATCTTGGCCGGCTAAAGAAAGAATATGATTGGGTGATTGACGCCAGCGGCGTAAAGTCCGTTTCCTCAGACAAAAGGGAAAAAGTCCGCTTTGCCTATACAGCTCAGTATACACTGAGCGGGGATTTTTCCGGCCTGAACGGCCGGCTGAAGGCGGTAACCGAGCCCCACTATACCGGGTACTATTGGATTTTTCCCAAAAGCGACAAAGAAGCCAACGTGGGAATCGGCTGGTTCTGCAAAAAAACTCCAAACCTTTCCATCAGCGCCGAACTGAAAAGGGTCCTGCGCCGGGAGGGCCTGGAAGCCTGCCCGGTTTTAAAGAAAGCCGGTGGTATTATCCCGGTCAGTATGGCAAAACAATTGGTACGGGACGGGACGCTGCTGGTAGGTGATGCCGCCGGCCTTGCTTCCCCCCTGCACGGCGGCGGCATTGATACAGCATGCATATCCGGTGTACTGGCCGCGCGGGCTATTGCGTCCGGCCAGGTTAACCGGTACGGCGAGATGGTCAGACAAATTATCGGCCGCCGCCTGGAACTGGAACAGAGGATAATGGAGGCCTGGATGCTGCTTGATTTCGACGGGCTTAATGACCTGATGGCAGCAGCTTTTGGCTCCGGCCTTGGGAGATTCGGGCGCCTTCTCCGGCACGGCAGATTTGTGCTTACCCAGGCGGCTACCCTGCATTACCTGACACGGGGCTTGGCCAGAGCCAGCTGGCAGACCGGCCTGGATCTTGACAGGGTCACCGCGGAGGCAGAAAAGGAGGGACGGTTATGGCCGAACTGAACATCAATGGTAAGAAAGTTTTTTACCGTGAACAGGGAAAAGGTGATAATACTGTTCTTTTAATCCACGGTGCGGGCGGTAATTCGCTGCACTGGCTGGAGGTAACCCCGCCTCCCGGCTGGCGCCTGCTGGCGTTGGACTTGCCTGGGCACGGCCTGTCAGGCGGTGACGCGCTGGATACTGTCAGCGGGTACGCGCAAGTGGTGGCTGAATTTATAGCAAAACTGGGGGTACAGCCGGTCCTTTGCGGGCACTCAATGGGCGGCGCCATCACTTTGACCACGGCACTGGAGCAACCGGAGCTGCTGCGGGCCCTGGTACTGGTAAGTACAGGGGCCAGGCTGAGTGTGGCGCCGGCCATCCTGGATGTCTGCCGGGCCGGTGATGCGGCCAGGGTCGGGGAGATGATTTCGGGCTGGGCCTTTGGACCGCTGGTGGGACTTGAGAAAATTAGGTCCTGGTACAGCCAGTTCGGCCTTAGCACCTGTGCCACCTACCTGGCAGACTTTACCGCCTGCAACAGTTTTGACATCAGGGTCAGGCTGGGCGAAATCACCCTTCCCGCCCTGGTGATCTGCGGTGACAATGACAGGCTGACACCTCTCAAATACTCCATCTACCTGGCAGAAAATCTTCCCAATGCCCGACTGGCCGAAATCCCGGGTGCCGGCCACATGGTTATGCTGGAACAGCCGGATTTGTTTAGCCGTGCCTTGGCCGAGTTCTGCCATGGACTGAAAAAATAAAAGGCGCTGTCAACGAACAAATAAATATGTAAATAAATGGATATAATACCGCTAAAACTTTAAGGAGGCGGTATTATGATTTTCCCTACCATGAAGAAAAAAGGGATGCAGGTCAACGTCCAGGAGGCCAGTTCACTGTGGGATATCCTGAAGACCAATTACATGGCGGTGGAACTGATGCAGATGTGGCAGAATTTCGTGCACGACGGGGACCTGAAGATCCTGATAGGACTGTTTCTGAGAGATATCCGGGATGATATAAAGGTGCTGGAAGAACAGATCAAAAAATATGGGATTGCAGGGCCGGACAAGAACAGGGCCGCGGTGACCAGTGCCGTTAATACCGAGGCCCTGATGGACGAGTACATGGCCCAGGAATTTTTCATTTTTGCCCAGGAAAACGTGGAGCAGTTGCTGCGTGCTCTGCGCACCGTCACCGACAGCGATCCTATCAGAAAAATGCTAATGAAGTTCACCCGTCAGGCCATTGAGCGTTCGGATGGTATTATTGCCTACCTGAGAATGAAAGGCTGGTTGGAAACGCCCCCGCTTTATACGCAGATACCAGCCGGGGTAGACGAAAAGCTGGGTGCGGGTGAGGCTTTCCACCTGTTTGATCACCTTACCTTCCGCTACGACAACATCAGCCAGACGGAGATATATTACGCCTTTGCCAAAGATCCTGAGTTTAAGCAAATGATAAAAGCAGGTTTGCAAAATTCTTTGAAAAAACAGGCTGCCATACTGGAGAATGAGTTGGCTCATTTTGGCATCTTGCTGCCCAAAAGCCCCAAAGATTTTAATTTGCCCGGCAACTACACTGAACTGATTGATGATGATCATATGTACCGGATGATACTGGCCGGCATTATGGGTGCCACCATCTTTCACGCCCAGGCTCTGAAGCAAAGCACTGTAAACGACCGGGTGCGCCGCATCTTCAAGGACCTCCTGCTAAAAGAAATAGAATATGTTGATGATTTGCTCAGATTCGGCAAGCTTAAAGGCTGGCTGAATCCTGTCCCCCAATTCAAGGTACAGTGATTTTACCCTCACTTTTCACAAAAAACATAAGTTACGGAGCAGGAATTTCACATTTTTTATCTAACAGCGATATATAGAAGGCAATAGTGAGGGCTTTGGCCCAATACCAGTGAAAGCGGGGGTCGTCCGGTGCTGGAAATGAAGGTTAAGGCTATTACCATCAGCCAAAGCGGCGAACTTACCGTGCTTTTGGCTGACAAAGCGGAAACAAAGGTCCTGCCCATTGTAATCGGTCCCCTTGAGGCGCAAAGCATAGCCCTGCCGCTGCAGGGCGAAGTACCTCCCCGGCCTCTTACCCATGACCTCCTGAAGACAGTTATCGGTGAGCTGGGAGCGGGAGTAGAGAAAATTGTAGTTACCAGCATCAAAGATAACACTTATTACGCAGAGATTCATCTGAACCATGGCGGCAGCAAAACGGTAATTGATTCACGGCCCAGCGATGCCATCGCCCTGGCCATCAGGAGCGGCGCCCCTATTTACATGATGCCGGGGCTGGTGGAATTTACCTACGACTTTAAAGACATAGTCGTGGATGACCAAGGGGAAGGGCTTCACTAAAACGCCTGAAAAGGCGTTTTTTTTAACCCTGTCCTTAACTGTTAAATCAGGAACAGCAGGGGCAGGGGTCCCTTTTTTGGCGTTAATTGCATTAAAACTGCATTACAAAAAAAACAGAGGACCTAAGAAGGCCCCCCGTTAAAGCTTTTCAATGGTCGGAGCGACAGGATTTGAACCTGCGACTTCTTGGTCCCGAACCAAGCGCGCTACCAAACTGCGCTACGCCCCGACGCAGATTAAATTTTAGCATACTCAGGCAGGAATTGCAACTGAACCAAACAAAATTAAAAAATATCCGGGGTTGACAAGCAGAAAGGAGTGGCCTAAAATATACCCAGTAGGGGTATTATTTATATGCGGAGGATTGCCTTAGTGGGTTCTAACCTGCATTACATCAGGAAGAACCGGTTTTCCCCGAGGCTGAGAAAGTACGCCTGGATATTTATTTTGCTGGTGGCGCTGGGCGGGCTGTGGCACCCCAGGCTGGGGCTGTTGGTTATACCGGTGATGCTGGCGCTTGGGATTCTCGGTTTTTTAAACGGCAAATACTGGTGCGGCAATCTGTGCCCGCATGGCAGCCTGTTTGACTATGTTATCATGCCTGTAAGCAGAAATAAGAAAATACCGGGTTTTCTGCGGTCGAAAGCAATGGTGTTCTTTGCTTTCTTTTGGTTCATGTTTATGCTGGGCCAAAGATTGATTCGGGTGTCTGCAACTTTCGGTGCCGCTTCTTTTTTAGACAGTTTGGGATTCATATTTGTTATGAACTACCTGGTGGTGACTGTGTCAGGGAGCGCGCTGGCTTTTTATGTCAGGCCGCGGGCCTGGTGTTCTTTCTGTCCGATGGGGACCTTCCAGGTGTTAATGTATAAACTGGGTAAGTTGCTTAGGCTGAACCGTGTTACCGATAAAAAGGTTACGGTTTCGGCAACCGAAGCCTGCCGTAAGTGCGGCAAGTGTTCTCTTGTCTGCCCGATGCAGCTTGAGCCGTACCGCGGGTTTGGCGACAATAACCGGTTCGATAATGAAATGTGTATTCGTTGTGCCACCTGCGCGGTTAACTGCCCCGCAGGGATACTCTCTTTTGATAATGAGCGCCGGCAATCAGGAACAGGTGCCTTGCGTGCCGCAAGTAAAAATAGCGGCGGAATTTACTGAGAAACAGCGGCTTTGTAGCCGTAATTGTTAAATAATTAACTTGTCAGAATATATTGACAATTTAAATGACATGTTTTATACTATTAGTAACCAAATATATAGGCATAAACCACCATTATGGTGGGCGCTCATATCATGGAAAGGGGTGTGAGTAATGAACTTAACGGCGATTTTAGTAATGTTGCTCACTTTTCTCGGTATCTCCTGGATAGTAAGGTTTGTGGTATCCAAAGATGTCACACGCCGTGTGGACCGAAAGCTGACAGAGGAGTCGGTAGGTTTTTGCGCCTGGCCCAAAGAAGGATAACTTTGCTGTTGTGGCAAACTCTGATCCCCCGGCAACGGGGGATTTTATTTGTTTTGGGTGTCGTGTATAATATCCGTGGAGGTGATAGGGTTGTTTTACAAATTTAAGGAGTTTGTACCTGTGGCGGCAGAGGATGTATTCTTGGCGCCCGGGGTGCATATCATCGGCAGGGTTAAGCTGATGGCGGGCAGCAGCATCTGGTTCAACACTGTGTTGCGGGGGGATATTAACGAGATTATTATTGGAGAGTACACCAATATTCAGGACAATTGCACAGTCCATGTGGATTCAGAATTTCCCACTGTCATCGGAGACTATGTGACCGTTGGGCATAAAGCGGTCCTTCATGGTTGCCGGGTGGGCAGTGGTGCTTTAATCGGCATGGGGGCTATTCTGCTTGATGGATCCCGGGTAGGAGATAATGCCATAGTAGCAGCGGGAGCCCTTGTGCGGGAAGGGCAGGAGATACCGGCGGGCACCCTGGCGGTTGGGGTACCGGCCAGGGTGTTGCGGGAGCTAAAACAGGAAGAAATTGGGAATATACGTGCTCTGACGGAGAGGTATGCCCGGCGTGCCCAGGATTACAGGCTGGCACTTGGCATTTGTGGATGAAAAAAATTTTAATAGCAAGAGTCTCCCAGTGGGAGACTCTGTTTTTTTTGGCAGGAATATTTGCTGTCTAGGCGAATAGAGAAATAATGGGGACGACTTGGCCCGGGCAGGGAAAAGGGGTGATTGCCGTGCGAGTCGGGGTGCCCAGAACATTATCCTATTTTTCTTTTTATCCGCTTTGGAAGGCTTTATTTGAGGGAGTGGGTGCCGAGGTTGTGGTATCGCCGCCTTCCAATAAAGAATTAATGGATGCGGGAGTCAGGGAGACGGTTAACGATGCCTGTGTGCCCATCAAGCTATACCATGGCCACGTAGAGGCACTGAAAGACAAGGTAGATATATTGTTTCTGCCACGCCTTGTGTCTCTGGATGGAAAGGTGACACTGTGTCCGAAGTTTCTTGGCTTGCCGGATATGGTGCGCTACTCCATAGCCGGGCTCCCTGAGCTGATTGATCTGCGCCTTGATTTAAAGAAGGGGAGACATGAACTGTACCGCTTTTTGTACCGTGTGGGCAGGCGTTTTACCGGCAACAGGGCAAGGATAGCCGCGGCTATTCGGGCTGCCAGGTATAATATCCAGCGCTACCGGAAACTATTATTGCAGGGTTTGACGCCCGAGGAAGCTTTCTCACTGCTGGAAAACGGACATGCTGCCAACCGGAGGGAGAAAGGTGCAGGGATTAAGCTGGCGGTTTTGGGGTACCCGTATGCCCTTTACGATGACTATGTCAGTGTCCGGTTACTGGAAAAACTGCGTTTGCAGGGCGTGGATGTGGTAACTCCCGATATGGTTGCGGAACCTGCCCTCAGGCGAATGGGAAAGAGCCTGCCCAAAAACCTTTTTTGGTATTACAGCAACCGGGTGGTATGGGCATGCCTTTACTATCTGCGGGATTACTCCGTGGACGGGATTATCCATGTAACCGCCTTTGGTTGCGGGCCGGATGCCATGACCAACAAACTGATTGAACTGGAGGCCAAACATAGCAGGCAGGTTCCTTTTATGACTGTAACCATAGACGAGCATACCGGAGAAGCGGGAGTGGAAACCAGGGTTGAAGCCTTCGTTGACTTGCTAAAGAGAAAGAAGGGCCTGTTATGAAGATATCTTTTCCTTATATGGGGAACTCACATATTGCTATCGGTTATTGGCTGGAGGAACTGGGACATGAGGTTATATACCCGCCTGTGCCGTCAAAAAAAACTCTTTCCCTGGGTGTACAGCATGCTCCTGAGTTTGCTTGTCTGCCTTTTAAAATATTGCTTGGCACCTACCTGGAGGCGATTGAAGCCGGGGCGGATACACTGGCCAGTTCTGGAGGATTCGGCCCTTGCCGCGCCGGGTATTACGGTGAGCTGCATAAAAGAATCCTGCACGACCTTGGGCATTCCGTCCGTCTGATTATCCTTGAACCGCCGCTGATGGCGCCGTTTAATTTTTGCAAGAACATATACAACCTGGTTCGTCCGCAGAGCTCATGGCTAAACTGTTACCGCAAGTTCAGGATTACCTGGGAGAAGCTTAGGGCGCTGGACACCGCTGAAGACAGGCTGCACCAGCTCCGGCCGTACGTTTTAGACCGCCGGGCCCTGACACAGGCTTATGAAAAGGCACTGGACTATATCCGGGAGGCCAGGACAATGCCCCAGGTAAGAGAGGCTGTGCAGGCGGGACTGGCGGGCATGGAAAGCCTGCCGTCGGACAAGTCCAGAAATCCGCTTAAAATCGGCCTGATAGGTGAAATATATGTGGTGCTGGAGCCTTTCGCCAACCATGATATAGAAAAAATTTTGGGTGATATGGGTGTCCTGGTCCACCGTTCTATCTTCATTACCAACTGGACCAGGGATAATGCCCTGGTTAACCGGGAAAGAGATATAAGGTCGCGCGCTATCCCTTATCTCAATCAGCTGGTGGGCGGGCACGGGCAAAACAGCGTTGGCGAGGTAGTGCGGTATGCGGAGCATGGGTTTGACGGTGTGGTGCAACTGGCTCCTTTCACCTGTATCCCGGAAATCGTGGCCAAAAGTATTATGCCAGCTATCAGCGCTGATAAGGGTATACCGGTACTCACCCTGTTTCTGGACGAGCAGACAGGCCGGGCGGGGATTGAAACACGGCTGGAAGCCTTTGTGGATCTGTTGCAACAGAGACGTAGCCAGCGGGAGGTGAGTTAATGCAGATTTTTTTGGGAATTGATGTGGGTTCGGTTAGCACTAACATGGTAGCCATTAATGAGCAGGGAGAAGTAGTGGTCAGCCTGTACCTGCGTACACGCGGCCAACCCATTAAGGCTGTCCAGGAAGGAATCCGCCGGGTCGGAGAAGAACTGCACGGCAGTAAGTATGTGGTGCGCGGCGTGGGAACAACGGGCAGTGCCCGTACACTCAGCGGCATTATTGTGGGTGCTGACACTGTGAAAAATGAGATTACGGCCCACGCGGTGGCAGCATCCTACCTGCTGCCGGGGGTACGGACGGTTCTGGAAGTGGGAGGCCAGGATTCCAAGATTATACTGCTGCGGGACGGAATAGTGGTGGATTTTGCCATGAATACGGTTTGCGCCGCCGGAACCGGATCCTTCCTTGACCACCAGGCTGCACGGTTGAATATCCCCATTGAAGAGTTTGGCGGGCTTGCCCTGCAGAGTAAATCACCGGTGCGTATCGCCGGCCGCTGCTCTGTTTTCGCCGAGTCTGACATGATTCACAAGCAGCAGATGGGCCACCCCATACCCGATATTATCGCCGGCCTGTGTGACGCGCTGGTCAGGAACTATTTAAATAATGTGGGTAAAGGCAAAGACATCCAGAGCCCTGTGGTTTTCCAGGGAGGAGTGGCTGCCAATGTGGGCATCAGAGCCGCCTTTGAGAAAGCGCTGGGCCTGGAAATTACAGTGCCCAAATATTTCGATGTAATGGGAGCCATCGGTGCTGCGCTCCTGGCCAGATCGGCGGTCAGGGATAAGCAGGAATCCAGCTTCCGTGGGTTTGAAGTTTCAGAAATGGAATACCAGGCCAGCAGCTTTGAGTGCCAGGGTTGTCCTAACCTGTGTGAGATTGTGAATATTCATGTGGACGGTAAAATACTGGCCCGCTGGGGCGGGCGCTGCGGCAAGTGGGAAACTCTGAAGAAAACCGGGTAAGAAAGCAAGGCCGGCGGGCCGGCTTAATACGAGTACAAAACACACTTTCAGCTATTAATATCGCCACAACCGTCATAAGGGTAGCCCTGATTTTGTCTGGTGCATTGGTATACTAACAGAATAAGCAAAACTGAGCCCCGGGAGGGCTTTTTTTGTCGGAAATCGATAAGTGAAGATGCTTGACGGCAGAAAGTTTTAGAAGTATACTAGGGGTGTATTAGTGATATAGTACAGTGATACGGTGGTGTATAATGTGGTACTATGTTGACCCGCACAGCGGGGTTCCCATATATGTGCAGCTGAAAGAGCAGGTTAAAAAAGCGGTGGCCAGCGGACTGCTGAAAGAGGGGGAACAGTTGCCCTCGGTCCGGGAGTTGGCGCTGCGCCTGACAATCAACCCCAATACGGTGTACAAAGTTTACCAGGAACTGGAGCGGGAAGGTATCATTGAAACGGCACGCGGCCTCGGTACCTTTGTGGCGCTTAAAAAGCAAAAGGATGCAGCCCTGCAGGAAGCAGCCCTGGACAGGGCGCTGGAGAACCTGATGGTGGAGGCATACCAGTTGTCGGTTGATTCGAAAACTTTAAAAGAGCAATTTCTGAAAAAGCTGGCGAACTGGAAAGAGCGTTTGCGGAAGGGAGATGAAGATAATGACATGGGCAATTGAACTTGACGGCCTGACAAAAAGCTTTCGGGGAAAGATGGCTGTGGAAAATCTATCCCTTAATGTTGAGGCGGGTAGCATATTGGGCTTTCTTGGTCAAAACGGCGCGGGTAAGACTACCACCATCAAGATGATGCTGGGTTTACTGCGCCCGGACAGCGGGGGTGGCCGGATACTGGGCAAAAGTATTACCGGTGAGTCTCTGCAGGTACTGCGCAAGGTGGGTTATGTGGCAGAAGTGCAGCAAATGTACGGCTACATGAGCGTGAACGAAATTTTAAATTTCAGCCGGCAGTTCTATTCCCGCTGGAACAGCGCACTGATTAAAAGGTACCTCGATTTTTTCAGCCTTCCTTCCAAAGAAAAAATAAAGAATTTATCCAAGGGGATGAAAACACAGCTGGCGCTGATACTGGCCATGGCACACGAACCGGAGGTGCTGGTTCTGGATGAGCCCTCGTCAGGACTTGACCCGATAAACCGGCAGGAGTTTTTGCGCATCATACTGGATGAAATTTCCCTGCAGGGCAAAACGGTCTTTCTCTCCTCTCACCAGCTGCACGACGTGGAAAGAGTGGCTGACAAAGTTGCTTTTATCAACCAGGGCCGGCTGCTGGATGTCCGTTCCATGGATAACCTGAAAACAACGGTTAAAAAGATCAGGGTGGTGTTTCAGCGAGAACCCGGTTCTTCTCTGTTTTCACAGCCCGGAATAACCGAGGTTTCCAGGGAAGGAAGCGCCTATTTAATTGCAGTGGAAGAAAATCTGGAGGGGATTTTGGCTGAAATTAAAAAGTACCCGTACTTTACGCTGGACATCATAGACCAGAACCTGGAAGAAATCTTTATCGAGAAGGTAAGGGGTGACCGTCATGAATAAAGCGCTTATCTTAAAGGAGCTGCGGGAGGCGCGCTGGAAACTGGTGGTGGGAACCGGCTTGCTGGCGGCGATGGCGATAGGGCTGGCACTGGTGTATGAAACCATCAGGGATTTCATCTTCATGGTGCCGCAGGACCAGTTGGAAAGATACGGGAACCTGTTTCCACCCAATGTTTTCACCAGCTATTCGGTGTACATCTGGAGCCAGTGGAATGCCAAAAACCTGACTCAAATCGGAACAATTCTTGCTATACTCACAGGCATGAGCCTGATAGCGGGAGAATTTCACGGACAAACCGCCGGTTTTTTGCTCACCAGGCCTGTTTCCCGCCGGGTGGTATTTTTCTCCAAGGCGGCAGCCGGAGCAATCATTTTGGTAACTGCGGTGACGGTTTCCACCCTGACCCTGATACTGACGGCTTCCTTTACACCCCACAGTGTTGAGGCCGGCAGGTTGCTGGTAGCTGCCGGGATTACCCTGCTTGGAATACTGGTGATTTTTGCCGTGACTATGCTCTTTTCCACACTCATCGAAGATCCGGTAAAAGCAGGCGGTGCTGCTGTCCTGGTGGTGGTGCTAATTTCCGCTCTCGGCCTGTTGGCACAGACCAGAAAGCTGTCTCTGTTCACCCACATGAATGCTGCCCGGTACTTTCTGGGTGGGGTTTTTCCTGCCGTCCCCGTGGTCTTAATGGCGTTGTCTGTAATAGTGCTGCTCGTTGCCGGTTGCCAGATATTTTGTAAAAAGGAGGTTTGATGAACAGTGTTGCTGACGACCACTGACGTTAAGGTTGACTATGAGGTTCTGGGGATTGTAAGGGGAAACAAGGTTAAAGCGGTACACCTTGGCAAAGACATTTTGGCTTGGGTCCGGAAGCTGATAGGCGGAGATGTTTCGGAATATGCGGATCTCATGAGTGAAGTTCGCGATGCCGCCTTTGAAGAAATGAAGGCCGAGGCAAAGAAGCTGGGAGCCAATGCCGTTGTGGGTATCCGCTTCTCTTCGTCTACCATCTCTACCGGAATGGCGGAAATTTATGTCTACGGAACGGCTATAAAAATTTAGTTAATTAATTTATATGCCCCCGGTCCCGGGGGCATATTGGTTTCTATTCGCCAGCCAGTTCCCTGACTTTGTGCCAGTGATACAGGTAGGCGGGCAGCGCGACGATGAGCGTGGAGAGGCCCCGCATTACGTTCTGCATTGCTAAACGGAAATTGTTATCATGCTGCCATTTTTCATTGAATTCTTTCTGGTTTTGCAGTTCACGCCCGATAACCTCCGGCTCAAGGGTTGATTTGGGGTAGGTAGGGGGAAATGGGTCGACAGGTCGTGCAGGGCTTTTATACTGGCCGGGCAGCGGCACAAGCAGGTCAATGCCCGATCTGATTAAAGTTGTGGCCCCCACAATTACCGTTATCAGCATAACAAAGCAGACCAGATATAAATACAGGTGTTTAATATCCCATCTCAGTTTCATGCCGTTGCACCTCCCCGGGGCGGATAATGCTCTTCTTTTATTTTGCGCCAGTGGTACAGGTAGAAAGGCAGTGGCACCAGCCATACAGCCAGAGAGCCAATAAGGTTCCGCAGGCGGTATGCCCTGTTTCGGAGGTAATCTTCTTCCTGTCCGGCGAGATGTCTTTCCTCCCGTATTCTTTCCAGTTCCTTAACCGGAGGCACATCCCTGCCTGTATTCAGGTATTCCTGCTCTATATCCATCAGGGTGATGTAATACCTGTAGTCCGTCTCCAGGAAAAACCGCGCGGTATTGTTCAGAAAACTGATTATTCCAAACAGTACCATCATCAGGGTAACAAAAGAAATCAGGTACATATAGATATTTCTGATACTCCATCCCTGTGACATTATATAACCCCCCTTTGACGGGTATATTCAATGCGGCCCCGTAAAAATCCTTTTTGTCTGAATATGTTAAGTCAGGAAGGAATCATTGACTTCTTTGTCGAAGAAAATAGAATCCCGGTATTCACGAGGAGGCTGGAAGCAGCATGTCGGAACTCCTGGGCCGCAGGTTACGGGCGCTCAGACGCCTGAAAAGACTGACGCAGCAGGAATTGGCTGAGGAAATTGGTATATCGGTCAGTCTGTTATCCAGTATTGAAAGGGGAAGCAAGTATCCCCGCCTGGAACTTCTCAAAAAAATATCCCGGGTTCTTAATGTGCCTCTGGAGGAAATGTTTGTTTTGCCCGGCGCTTTGCGTGAGCACTCGTCCTGACGGGTGTTTTTTTTTGGATTACAACATAATATTAACACACAGGACGGAGGCTGGCATGAAAATAGGGCCGGTAACACTTAAAAACCGCGTTGTCCTCGCACCCATGGCCGGTGTAACCGACAGTGCGTTCAGGCGCTTGGCGGTGGAGATGGGGGTGGCGCTAACTTTTACGGAAATGATCAGTGCCAGGGGAACAGTCTGTGCGCCCGGGCAGAGCCTGAAGATTGCGGAATTCCAGGCGAAAGAAAGGCCTGTTGGTGTCCAGCTTTTTGGCCGCGAACCGGAAATAATGGCGGAAGGCGCCGTTATAATTGAACGCTGTCTTAAACCGGACCTTATTGATATCAATATGGGCTGCCCGGCAAAAAAAGTGGCGGGAAGAGGTGAAGGCTGCGCCCTTATGCGTGATCCCTCCAAAGCCCAAAATATCGTGTCGGCGGTCAGAGCTGCGGTGCGGCTGCCGGTAACGGTGAAGATAAGAAAAGGATGGGATGAGTCTGAAATCAACGCCGTGGAGGTGGCGCTGGCGGTCCAGGAAGGTGGCGCCGCCGCTGTTACGGTGCATGGCAGGACCCGTGAGCAGGGCTACAGCGGGACTGCGGACTGGGAAATCATAAAAAAAGTAAAAGAAAGCCTCAGTATACCGGTAATAGGTAACGGGGATATATATACACCGGTGAAAGCGGCGGAAATGCTGCAGGAGACAGGGTGTGACGCGGTGATGGTGGCACGCGGGGCAATGGGCAACCCCTGGCTGATAAAGAGGACAGTCAGGTATCTGGAGACAGGAGAGCTGTTGCCCGAACCGTGTTTGAAGGAACGCGTGATGCTGGCGCTCCGGCATCTTGACATGGTGGTGGAACTGAAAGGTGAGTATATCGGCGTCAGAGAAATGAGAAAGCATATGGCCTGGTATATCAGGGGCGTAGCCGGCGCTGCCGCTGTCCGGAAGCTTATAATGGGGGCACAGACACGGGAGGAAATGAGAGAGATCATGACAGCCCTGACCCCTGACAGATAACGGCTGCCGGGCGCTGTATCAGTTGTAACTGTTTTATTGGCTGCACTTGCGGCCTTAATGAAACAGTGGTAAAATTTATTTGTCCACAAATCTGTGCACAAGCGGGGAGTAGCATGGAATTTATTAGGATTGGCGACAAACTGATCGACTTAAAAAAGATTGACAATGTGGTCAGAAACATTTTGAAAATTCGCAGCGAAGGGCTTTCCCAGCAGGAAACGGCCGCCAGGCTGAAAATTGACAGGACTTTTATTTCCCGTCTTGAAACGATCGGGAACATTCGCCGCGGTGGCCGCATCGGCCTTATTGCCTTCCCCGTCGCCAATGGTGACGAACTGCATGCCGTGGCTGACCGATATGGCATTGAGGAACGCCTTATCCTTTCCAACCGTGAACGTTGGTTACTGGTGGAGCAAAGCAGCGGTATGGACTTCTTTAACAGCGTAATGTCTTTGCTTGAGCGGTTCAGGCAGTGTGATACAGTTCTTGTTTTTTGCTCACCCAAATGGATCCGCCTGGCGGAAGCATTGTTGGATAACCAGGTGCTGGGTACCGATATAGCCCCCACACCGGTGACCGGCGATATCCGGGTGGACCCGCAGCAGCTGGAAGCGTTGCTTTTAAGCCTGTAAATTTTTATCATTGCCTTACGGGTGAAAAAAAGGAGAGGGAGAGCGGTGAAACGCATTGTCAGCATCAGCCTTGGTTCGTCTAAACGCAATCATGCTGTGGAGGTGGAGATGGCAGGCCAGCTCTGCCGGGTAGAACGGATAGGGACCGACGGTGATTTAAATGCCATGACCGACATGATTTCCCGGCTCGACGGCAAAGTGGATGCGTTTGGCCTTGGCGGTATGGATCTGTATATTTTTGCGGGAAACCGCCGCTATGCATTGCGCGACGCCAAAAAGGTAGTGCGGGCCGCGAAGATAACACCCATTGTTGATGGATCTGGACTGAAAAATACGCTTGAGCGCAACGTCATCACGTATCTTCTCCAGCATACCGATATCCTGAGTGGGCGGCCCCGTGTTTTGATGATGGCGGGATCGGACCGCTTTGGTATGGCTGAAGCCCTGGAAGAGGCAGGGTGTCCTTTAACCTGTGGTGACCTGGTATTTACCATAGGTATACCTGTACCCTTGCGCTCACTGAAGGCGCTTGACCTGGTTGCCAGGGTCCTGGCACCGGTAATATGTCAGCTTCCCCTTTCCATGCTCTATCCTACCGGAAAAAAACAGGAGGAAAACAAGCCCAAAGCCTCCGGTCTTTTTGCCGAAGCCGCTGTGGTGGCGGGGGACTTTCATTTTATAAAAAGGTATATGCCCGGCGATATGTCGGGCAAAGTAATCATAACCAATACTACCACGGCTCAGGATGTGGCTCTGTTGAGAGAACGTGGTGTAAGAACTCTGGTAACAACTACTCCGGAACTGGAAGGGCGTTCTTTTGGTACCAACGTTATGGAAGCGCTCCTGGTTGCCATTGCGGGTGAAAAGCGGGAATTGACGGCAGAGAATTATTCCAGGCTGCTGAAAGAGCTGAATTTCCGGCCGCGTATTACCTACCTGCAATAATTTCAGGAGGCGGTATGGGGAACTTTGCCATTATTGTACACCCTATCGAAATAAGTGATGTTTATCGCAGGCTGAAGTTTTTGCGCCGTTTTCCCCTGCCGGCGGCAGAGGCTGTTACCCGTTCTCTCCCCCCGTTTAAGCTGTCAAAAATAACAGGAATACAGTCTCCGTATGGTAAAACAACAGGATATTTTATATGCTGCCCCCTGACTTCCGCCCAAATGGTGCAACTACCACAGGGAAAAGTTATAAAAAAAATTATTCAGGCCGGCCGGTTGGCTGAACGGCTGGATGTCGGGATAGTGGGACTGGGAGCCATGACAGCGCTGGTGGGGGACGCTGGTGTAACATTGGCCGGTAACCTTAAAATTGCAGTGACTACAGGAAATGCTTTTGCGCTGGTTACTGCTCTGGAAGCAGCGGTAAAAGCCGCTGAAGCAATGGGGATGGATCCCGGTGGAGCCGAGTTTGTGGTTGTGGGGGCAGGTATGCCGGCCGGCAGTGTTGTTGCCCGTCTCCTGGCACGCAAAGTAAGGTTTCTTACATTGTTTGCCGAAAACAACAGGGAGCTGGATTACCTGTCTGTCAGAATACTGAAGGAAAGCGGCCTGGCGGTCAAAATTACAGCCGATATAAGGCGCGCTGTACGGCGTGCTGACATTCTCATTAATGTCACCGGTGCAGCGGGAGGTATAATTGATGTGTCGGAGCTGAAACCCGGGGCGGTGGTCTGTGATGTGACAAGGCCGCGAGATCTTGCCCGGCGGGTGGCGGAGCTGCGTGACGATGTTTTTGCCATTGAAGGTGCACTGGTGGAGGTGCCGGGGCATGTAGATCTGGGCTTTAATTTAGGTTTGCCTCCCGGCACCGTGTCAGCCGGCATGGCGGAGACAATGATGCTGGCCCTGGAAGACCGGTATGAGCTCTGCTCCCTGGGGCATGAACTGTCGGTGGGGCAGGCGGACGAGATTGCCGGGCTGGCCCGGAAGCACCGCTTCAGGGTTTCAGGGTTACGCTGTTTTGACCGGGCAGTTAATCCGGAACAAATCGCCGCCATCAGGCGTAAGGCAATCCGTAGCCTGTCACGCCTGCAAAAGGAATGACTTACGTTTGACAAAGTAAAAATACTGTTTTATAATGGACTAGAAAAAATTGCAAGCACCCCGCTGTTATAAAACCACCCCTGTTAGCCATAATAGGGAAAGGCAAGAGGCAACGCTTAACAGGGACACAGACGTCCGTATTATCCTGAATCGCCATCCGGCGATTCGTTGTCGTCTTACCCTAATTGAGAACCTTTTGCCCGGAGTAAACTTTATATTGGTTTGCGAATATACTTGGAAGTGGGTTTTGAAAACGCCTTAAAGGAGCGAACGTAATGGCAAGTAAAGAAGTGATACTTACTCAGGGAGGCCTGGAAAAACTGGAAAAAGAGCTGGAATATCTGAAATCAGTCAGGCGCCGGGAAGTGGCTGCCCGTATTAAGACAGCCATTTCATTCGGGGATATCTCTGAGAATTCCGAGTATGAGGACGCCAAAAACGAGCAGGCTTTTATCGAGGGAAGGATTATTACACTGGAAAAGATGCTGCGCAATGTGCGGCTGATTGACGATGCCGAAACCAGTCCGGACAAGGTGGGAATCGGTTCCAGGGTTCTTCTCAGGGATCTGGAATACGATGAAGATTTTCAGTACACAATTGTCGGGTCAGCTGAAGCTAACCCGGCTGAAAATAAAATCTCCAATGAATCACCGGTGGGTAAAGCCATTCTTAATAAAAGAATCGGTGATGTGGTGGAAGTTACTGTGCCAGCGGGGGTACTGAAATACCAGATAATCCAAATTCTTTAATAACCGGTGGTGATACGGCTGATGGGAGAACTTTACAGCGAGCAGGAACAGATACGACGGCAGAAGCTGGCCAAGCTGAGCAGTATGGGCGTGGAACCTTACGGCAGGAAATATGAAGTCACCCACCATGCGGCCGATATTATCGGCCGTTTTGACGCGCTTGCAGGGCAAACCGTTTCTCTGGCCGGCAGGTTGATGACAATCCGTGCCCACGGCAAGGCTTCCTTTGCCAACCTGCAGGATTCAAGCGGCCAGGTACAGATTTATGTCCGCTTAGACGACATCGGGGAGAGGGCCTACGGTGTTTTTGAGCTTTTGGATATAGGCGACATTATCGGCGTGACCGGAGAAGTCTTTCGCACCCGGCGGGGGGAAGTCACCGTGTCGGTCAGACAGTTTGCCCTGCTGGCCAAGTCTTTGCGGCCTTTGCCTGAAAAATGGCATGGCCTTACCAACGTGGACCTGCGCTACCGGCAACGCTATCTTGACCTGATTACAAATCCTGAGGTTAAAGACGTTTTCATAGCGCGCAGCCGTATTGTACAGGCTATGCGCTCATTTTTGAATGACCGGGGTTTCCTGGAGGTAGAAACGCCCATGATGCACGCCATCCCGGGCGGCGCTTCCGCCCGCCCTTTTATTACTCATCATAATGCGCTGGGCATGGACCTTTACCTGCGCATTGCCACTGAGTTGCATTTAAAAAGACTTATTGTGGGCGGGCTGGACAGGGTATATGAGCTGGGGCGGATATTTCGCAACGAGGGCATTTCCACCAGGCATAACCCTGAGTTTACTTCGGTGGAGGTTTACCAGGCGCAGGCCGACTACACGGATATGATGGAACTGACCGAGCAGATGATTTCCCATGTGGCCGGTGTGGTTACCGGCTCGATGAAAGTATCCTACCAAAACACTGAGCTCGATCTTACCCCTCCCTGGCCCAGAGTGACCATGGTTGAGGCCATCCGCAAATATACAGGCATTGATTTTTCTGTCATAGCCACAACGGAGCAGGCAGTAAGCGCCGCCCGTCGTCTTGGCCTGGAAGTTAAGGCCGGTAGTACCCGCGGTGAGATAATGAATGAAATCTTCGAAGAAAAAGTGGAAGAACACCTGATTCAGCCGGTTTTTATTCTTGATTACCCCATTGAGGTGTCGCCCCTGGCCAAGCGCAAGGAAGACGACCCGGCTTTGACTTACCGTTTCGAAGCTTTTATGGCAGCCAGTGAAATAGCCAATGCATTTACGGAGCTTACCGACCCTATTGACCAGCTGAGCCGTTTCGAGCAGCAGATGGCCAAACGGGCCGCCGGTGACGAAGAGGCCCAGCTGCTTGACGAAGATTTTGTCACCGCCCTGGAATACGGCATGCCCCCCACGGGCGGACTTGGCATCGGCGTCGACCGGTTGGTGATGATACTGACCGATTCTCCTTCAATCCGTGACGTAATTCTTTTTCCCACCTTGCGTCCACGGGACTGATTAATGTATACCTGTCATTAATGGTGAAATACTTAGAAAAGCAGAAGACATTTAACCTAGACGCACATAAAAAATGCTCAATCAGTATAAACGTGGTTGGTGAGGTTTGTCTTACCGGACCGGGGATGTTATATTAAATGATGCTGACCATCAGCGTACATTATCTGGCATCGATGGTGGAAGTTAACGTCGAAAAACAGTTTGACAAGTCTCAGCAAATATGCTAGTATATAAAAGTCGCTGCTGACAGCGATGATTTTTTGAGAACCGCTCTTTGAAAACTGAACAGGAACGCCATGCGAAGTACACATCGAATAGATGTAAACTTTACGCTCCGTCGAGGCAGGGGTTTTGGGACTTCTGAACCGGACGGGCGAAACGCTTCAAAACAATTGGGGCCAAAATCAACATTCAAAGGTTGAACCGGCTGCCTGGCAGCCTGGGAATATTTTTTGGAGAGTTTGATCCTGGCTCAGGACGAACGCTGGCGG
>DYEY01000028.1 GCA_020725465.1 Dethiobacter sp. | reverse complement strand
TGGCGCTGCATGTTGGAGCCCATGAGCGCCCGGTTGGCGTCGTCGTTTTCCAGGAAGGGGATGAGGGCGGTGGCCACCGAAACCAGTTGCTTCGGCGAAACGTCCATAAAGTCGATCTGGCTGGGCGGCCGGATCACCGTCTCGTGTTTGAAGCGGCAGGTAATCCGCTGGCTGAGGAAGTAACCGTTTTCATCAAGTAAAGCGTTGGCCTGGGCGATGGTATAGTTGTCCTCGTCATCAGCGGTCAGGTAGACTATTTCCCCGGTCACCCGGCCTTCTTTCTTATCCACTTTGCGGTACGGCGTTTCAATAAAGCCGTATTCGTTTATTCTGGCATAGGTGCTGAGCGACCCGATCAGGCCGATGTTGGGACCTTCCGGTGTCTCAATCGGGCACATGCGCCCGTAGTGGGAATGGTGGACGTCGCGGACCTCAAAACCAGCCCGCTCGCGGCTGAGCCCGCCGGGGCCCAGGGCGCTGAGGCGCCGCTTGTGCGTCAGTTCCGCCAGGGGGTTGGTCTGGTCCATAAATTGGGAGAGCTGGCTGGAACCAAAAAACTCCTTAATGGCGGCAATAACCGGCCGGATGTTTATCAGCGCCTGGGGGGTGATAGCCTCCACGTCCTGGATGGTCATACGTTCCCGTACCACCCGCTCCATGCGGGAGAGGCCGATGCGGAACTGGTTTTGCAGCAGTTCACCCACACTGCGCAGGCGGCGGTTTCCCAAATGGTCGATATCGTCCACGTTGCCCAGACCGTCCATCAGGTTCAACAGGTAGCCGATGGTGGCTACGATATCCTGCCGGGTCAGGTGCTTTATACTTCTTGCAATCCGCTCATTGTTTACCACCACCGTTTCGCGGTCGGCAAGATAAATGCGGGCCCGGGTTATGCCTTTTTCTTCCATTAGGGCGGCCAGCTCAACTGTAACCGTATCCCCCTCCCGCGCCAGTACTTCACCACTATCGGCCACGGCTACGTTCCCGGCCAGTTTGCAGTTGATCAGCCGGGGAATGAACGAAAGTTTCTTGTTCATCTTGTAACGGCCGACATGGGCGAAATCATAACGCTTGGGATCAAAGAAGAGGGATTCAAACAGGGAGCGGGCGTTTTCCACGTTTAAAGGTTCGCCGGGCCGCAGCCGTTTATAAATTTCAAGCAACCCCGACTCATAGCTGTCGGTATGGTCTTTTTCCAGGGTGGCCAAAATCCGCGGGTCATGCTCATAGAGCCGCAGGATGTCGTTGTTGGTACCAAAACCGATGGCACGCAAAAGCACCGTAACCGGAACTTTTCGGGTACGGTCTACCCGCACGTATATCACATCGTTCACATCAGTCTCGAATTCCAGCCAAGCGCCGCGGTTGGGAATAATGGTGCCGGCATAGAGGATTTTACCGCTAAAATCAATCTGGCTGTTAAAATAGACACCCGGTGAGCGTACCAGCTGGCTGACGATGACCCGCTCTGCGCCGTTGATAATAAAAGTACCGTTGGCGGTCATCAGCGGGAAGTCCCCCATGAAAACTTCCTGCTCCTTGACCTCGCCCGTCTCCTTGTTGATAAGCCGGACCCGGACGCGCAGCGGCACCGAATAATTGGCGTCGCGTTCTTTGCATTCCTCCACCGAGTATTTGGGTTCGCCCAAAGAATACCCGATAAATTCTAGCACCAGGTTGCCGGTAAAATCCTGAATAGGAGAAATCTCGTCAAACATCTCCTGCAGCCCTTCCTGCAGGAACCAATTGTATGAAGCCTGCTGGATTTCGATGAGGTTCGGCAGTTCCAGTACCTCTTCGATACGGGCGTAACTGCGACGCTGCCTGTACCCGGCACCCACCACATTTGCCATAGCAGTTCACTCCTGTCCCGGGGAACCGCGCCCAAAGCGCGGCACACCCTGATTTTCCGGCCTAAAAAAAACAAAAATACATAATTACAATGCCTTCCTTGCAATACTTCCCGGGGTTATCAGAAATGGGCATTGATATATTCTTCCCCCCGGACATACAGATATACATAAATATAGCAAAGAAGGCATTGTTAAGCAGTTTATAATAATATCACAACAATGCTATCCTGTCAATAACTGAAAATTGCTTTGCCCTGGTTTTATAACATGTTATAACAATATTTCACTGCAGTGACAGTTATAGGATAAATGGGAAAAAGGCACCCGCTGGAGTGCCTTTTAAGATTGTCAAAAGGGGGATTACTTAATTTCCACGCTGGCGCCGGCTTCAACCAGCTTGGCCTTGAGTGCTTCGGCTTCTTCTTTGCTGATCTTTTCTTTGACAGCCTTGGGAGCGGTGTCTACCAGATCCTTGGCTTCTTTGAGTCCAAGGCCGGTTACTTCACGTACAACCTTGATGACCTGGACCTTCTTTTCACCGGCGGAAGTTAGCACCACGTCAAATTCAGTCTGCTCTTCTACCACTGTCTCAGCGGCAGCGGCGGGGGCGGCAGCCATAGCCACGGGGGCGGCGGCGGTAACACCAAATTCCTCTTCAAAAGCCTTTACCAGCTCTGACAGTTCCAGAACGGTCATGCCCTTTACAATTTCCAACACTTCGGATACTTTAGACATTTTATTTCCTCCCTGGTTTTTTAATAAATTTTAGCTTTGTGTTGTTTCTTTTTGCTCGCGAACAGCATCGAGCGTGGCAACAAATTTACGCAGTATCCCCTGCATGGCGCCGGCAAAACCGGTCATGGGAGAGGCAAAGGCTCCGGCAACCCTGCCCAAAAGAACTTCCCGCGACGGTAGCTCGGCAAGCTCCCTGACTTTGTCCAGGCCGATCAGCCTGCCTTCCAGCAAGCCGCCCTTGATTTCCAGCTTGTCAAAGTCCCTGGCATATTTTGTTATTAACTTGGCCGGGGTGGCCGGGTCATCAAAACCGAAAGCAATGGCCGTTGGCCCTTCCAGGTAGACATCCAGCTCTTCCAGGCCCAGGTCACGGGTCGCTATCCTGGCCAGAGTATTTTTCACCACTGTGTACTTGATCTTTTCCGCGTAAAGGGAGCGGCGAAGCGCAGTTATCTGGGCCACGTTCAGGCCGCGGTAGTCGGTGACGATAACCGCTTTGGCCTCTTTTAAGTCCTGCTTCATTTCGGCTACCACCTTTTCTTTGGTCGCCCTGTTGACACTCATCCTTCCACCTCCTTGGCTCATAAATATGAAAGCCTCCGCAGAACGCAGAGGCCGTCACAGGCAAAACTTTACCCGCATCACTGACGACATTCCGACCTCCAGCGGGCGGCCTTCGCCTTTAAGCACTGCGGCACCGGCTGTCTGCGGTCAAAACGGACGTTTAAACTCTTTGGTTTCAGACGCAATTCTATCATAAACGCCTGCGCCTGGCAAGCTTATTTTCCTTTTCCGGGCGCCGCGGCCTTTTGCGGGTTGACCCGGATTCCCGGTCCCATGGTGGAGGAAACCGTTACGGTCCGGATATACTGCCCCTTGGCTGCAGCCGGTTTAACCTTAATAAGCGTTTCGATGACGGTATAGAAGTTTTCCAGGAGTTTTTCCGTCTCGAAAGACACTTTGCCGATAGGCACATGGATGATACCGTTTTTATCAACCCGGTATTCCACTTTACCGGCTTTAATTTCGCTTATGGCTTTGGTAACATCCATGGTGACTGTACCGGTTTTGGGGTTTGGCATAAGTCCCTTGGGACCCAGTATCCGTCCCAGTTTACCTACCATGCCCATCATATCCGGAGTGGCAACGGCCACGTCAAAACCGAACCAGCCGCCTTCTATCCGTGCCACCAAATCTTCCGCCCCAACAAAGTCAGCCCCGGCCGCTTCCGCTTCCCTGGCCTTTTCTCCCTTGGCAAAGACCGCCACGGTGGCCTGTTTGCCGGTACCGGCGGGCAGGACAACCGCACCGCGTACCTGCTGGTCGGCGTGCTTGGGGTTGACACCCAGCTTTACCGCCAGTTCCACGGTGCCATCAAATTTGGTGACTGAGGTTTTTTTAGCCAGTTCCAGCGCTTCCTGTACGTCATATTGCTGCTGGCGATCCACCAGCTTCAGAGCCTCCGCGTATTTTTTACCGGCCATTTTCTCATTACCTCCCTGTGGTGCGAGCGAGGGTCTGACCCTCTCCCACGAAAATCTAACCTTCGATTACGATACCCATGCTGCGTGCCGTGCCTTCCACCATGCGGACAGCGGCTTCCAGGTCGTTGGCGTTTAAGTCTTCCATCTTCTGTGCCGCTATTTCCCGGACCTTGTCCCGTGACAGGGTGGCCACTTTAACCTTGTTCGGCTTGCCCGATGCAGCGGTAAGGCCTGCCGCTTTCTTCAGCAATACCGCCACGGGCGGGGTTTTAAGCACAAAGGAGAAAGAGCGGTCGTCCATGATGGTGATTACAACCGGAATGACCAAGCCCGCCTGTGCTGCTGTACGCTCGTTGAATTCTTTGCAGAAAGCCATGATATTTACGCCGTGCTGACCGAGGGCAGGGCCGACGGGAGGAGCAGGGGTGGCTTTGCCCGCAGTAATCTGCAGCTTGACCATTGCTACAACTTTACGTGCCATTTAATACACCTCCCTTACTGTTATATCTTTTCGACCTGGAAAAAATCCAGCTCCAAAGGTGTGTCGCGACCGAACATGGAAACAAGCACCCTGACTTTCCGCCTGTCCGGCATTATCTCTTCGATATATCCCACAAAATTGGCAAACGGCCCCTCGGTTACCCTGACACTCTGCCCCACTTCAAAATCAATTTTTGGCTTAGGCTCATCAAAGCCCATCTGCCGCAGGATTTGGTTAATCTCCTGGGGCGAGAGGGGGATTGGTTTGGAGCCGGGCCCCACAAACCCGGTAACGCCGGGTGTGTTGCGAACCACATACCAGGAGTCGTCGGCCATTATCATTTCCACCAGGACATAACCGGGGAAAACCTTTTTCATAGTCTGCTTTTTCTTGCCGTTTTTGATTTCATATTCTTTTTCCATGGGAACAAGAACCCGGAAAATCTTGTCCTGCATTTCCATGGACTCGACGCGCTTTTCCAGGTTGGTCTTTACCTTGTTTTCGTAACCCGCATAAGTATGAACCACGTACCAGTTTTTACTCATCGGCGAGGGAAAGGACCCCACCCCTCCTTTGGCGGCCGCCGGGCCTTTCAGCCTTCCCTACTGAAGAATAAGGCGCAGCATCCCCGCGAAACCAGTATCAAGTATCCAGAAAAACACTCCCACAAAAAAGATAGCCACCAGGACAACGGTGGTAAAGATGGTCAATTCCCGGCGGTTGGGCCAGTGGACCTTCTTCAGTTCCTGCCTGACATCTTTGAAGTGCTTGGTCAGCTTTTTAACAGCATTGCCTGCGGCATTCACCCTGCTCACATCCTTTTGGTGAATAACATATAAGACCCGGTTATTTGGTCTCCTTGTGGGCGGTGTGCTTTTTGCAAAACGGGCAAAATTTGTTCAGTTCAATCCGGTCGGTGGTGGTACGCTTGTTCTTGGTGGTAATATAGTTCCGCCTTTTGCAGCTCCCACAGGCCAGCGTAATCTTTACGCGCATGGTTGCACCCCCTAAATAACGGCTGTTTCACGTCCCAATGGGATTTCACTTTTTCAAATTTATCATAATTTATAAGCCTTGTCAAACTTTAAAGCGGGAAAAGCACCGCCGCGCGGTGCTTTTCTCTCATCGCTACCGTCAGTCAATAATGGACGTTACCACGCCGGCGCCCACGGTACGGCCGCCTTCACGGATGGCGAAGCGCAGCCCTTCTTCGATGGCGATGGGGGTAATGAGCTCAATCTTCATCTGGATATTGTCACCGGGCATCACCATCTCCACGCCTTCCGGAAGGGTGATAACGCCGGTA
>DYEY01000027.1 GCA_020725465.1 Dethiobacter sp. | reverse complement strand
TCGGCCCGATACCTGCAGCTGCCAGGGTGGCTCCGGCCAACTGCTCCGACGTGGAAATTGCCCCTGTACTGATGAAGGAGGCTTATGATTTTCACCGGAATGTACTGGGCCGGAATCCTTTATATTATATCCTGGATGCCAGCTACGACGCCGGTTACATATACAGGCAGGCGCTGGACCAGGAAGGCCAGGCAATCGTCAATCTGAACCACCGGGGACATGAGAACAAGTCAACCGAGTTCACAGAAAACGGTACCCCTTACTGCCCCGCAGGACACCCGATGGTCTACTACGGAACGGAAAAGAAAAAGATGCTCAACAAATTCCGTTGTCCCAAGTCCTGCGGCCAGGACGTAGAGTGCTGTAATGAATGTGGTTGTAACAGTTCATATGGTTACACCAAAAGAATATCCATAGAGAAAAACCCCAGGCTGTTTTGCAGCCCTCACAGGGACAGTCACAACTGGAAAGAGCTTTACAGCCAGCGCAGCTCCATAGAACGGCTGTTTTCCGTACTGAAAACACACCTCAATATGGATAAGCTGACCAGGAGAGGGATAAACAAAGCCTTTGTCGATGTGATGAACACTCTCATAACGTTTTTGGCCGGTACAGCAGTACAAATTCAATATTGTGAAGCTCTGAAGGCTGCATAGTTTGTACCGGTAAATTATGGTAGTGCTTGTCTCAGGGGTTTTTTGTCCTTTTTTAAAGATCATATATTCATATGCGGGCAACCCCCCCTATGGGCAACTCTTTATAAGCAATGATTTTGCAGTTTATCCTATGGTTACCTATTTCTACCATGCCGTGATTTAATTTTGCAATTGGCACAGTTTTTTTAAAATAAATGTTCTCACTAAAAACCTTTTTCCCTGCTTGATAAACACGGATATAGAAATATCACACTTGCCGTAAAACCTGTTCCTTTATCTGGCCACCTCCCTTACGTGCGAGTATTAATACCAGTAAACGCGCGGCTATATCACATACATAGGATTTGCACTTGACTAATTCCATTTCCGCAACCTCAGCGCACACTTTTGGCGTATTATATTTATCAGCGCAGTAATGCCATAAATGCGAAGCAAGAGAGGATAAGGCATAGTACGGCTTAATTTCATGTAATACCGCAATTAATACAGCGGCAAAATCAACAATCACCTCCTGCATATCTTTGTTGTACACATCCAAATTTTCATCTTCAGGCATGTGACAAAAACTGATTATATGTAACATCTCATGCAACAAAATAAGGAGTTTTTGATTATCCGTCAAGGTCTTCAGGATGTTAATCTCTCTTTTCGGAAATATGACATTGCCGTGCGCATATTTAACACTGTCCCGGAATTTCCGGTGAATTGCCGACATTTTTTGGGGTGAAACAAAGTTTACGGTATAACCCATGTTATTAGCGGTTGTTATCGCGTTTTTAAACATTTCTGTATTAAATTCATCACTAACGACATTATTAATGAATTTCAATGGCGGGCAGTCGCTAGCGATGGTTACGGCGTCGATATTGGCGCTAATCGCGTCAACCAAGGCGTCATAGAGTTGATTAAGCAGTATGCGCGTGCTTTTCATTTCACATTCACACCTTTTCCCTTGATTCTTATTAATATTGCCAAACTTATTGGTTCCACTCATGAATCCGGCAGTAATTTTAAGCCGTCTTTCGCTGATTAAATTATTCTAGGTTGCAACCAAAAGCAACCGACTGGTTGCTTCTTCTGGTTGCCGACCTGTATCCGCGTAAAATCTGGCCTCAAGGCTGTTTTTACAATTTCGCTGATTACCAATCCGGTTGCCGACTTAATCCATTGTGGCAGTAGCGATTTCGCTGATTTCGAAAGCCCCGGCAACCGAAAATCGCTTTTCGCGACACCACATATTTTAACTTAGATCCGGTAAGTAGAAACCAAAAAGCCAGTAAACATAATAAATTATTTTTTTTATTTATTTATAAGGGTATAGATTTTGGTTGCCGAATAAAAAAAAATAACTGTATAGTCAGTAATATCAAGGGATCAAGTCGGCAACTGACCCGGTTGCCGACTAATTTTTTCCAAACCATGAAAACCTTACGCGTCAACCAATTCAGTGATTTTCCAGCGGCAACCAGAACGGCAACCGGTTGGTTGCCGTTAAAAATGCGGGGCTGGCTGGTATAATTCAGAATTTTATATACAATTTACACTTCCCATAAATGATTATAACTGTCAATTATACCTTAAATTAACAGTAAAGGTATTGTTTCATTTACCATATATGGGAAATATGGCATTTTTACTCCGCTAAAACGGAAAATCGCAGTCGTCATCACCGCTCCCGACCGGCCAGGCAGTAGGCCAGGAATCAGCTGGAATACCAAACTGTCGCTCAAGTTCAGCAACGGAAAGCACCATACACTTAGCTTTTTTAACCCCTATTTCCCGGACGGCACTGGTGGCAACGCATATGTCCGTGCGCTCGCGTATTTCCTGCAACAACGAGTCTTTGCCAAGATACTGGAGCCGCAACCTGCGGGCATAATCTGCGTATCCTGCTATCGCTGTCTCCTGATGGATGTATATGTAATTGCCGGAGGCCCTCATCGGAATTTTTCGGTCTCTAGGCGCTTTACAATTTTCCACATCGAGGAAGCGTATGAATTCAGCTAGAGGCGTTTCCTCCTGCATCGTGTGCGCTATGACGTATTTTTTAGCTATTTCATCGATATGGGGCGGTATAATATCAAGATCAAGCGTTTTGGCCAGCCAGCCAATACCAAAGGCCACTATAGCCATGCCGTGGCGCACCCGGTCAGGTATGTCGGAAATTTTGGCCGCCAGTGCGGTGTCTAGCGCGTATATTGCGTCAATTACGTCTGCTACCGTATGCCCTGCCACCTCCAGCGCTCGACACCAAAGCCACCCTGCCGTCCGCCGCAGGGCGTCTGGACCGAGCGCGATCAGGTCACGGTATGCCTCCCGTGCACCGTGGTAATCACATATAATCGCCCGGCTGACCGGCAAGATAACGCTGCGCTGCCTAATAGCAGCGTCTTCGACCGCACTTTCACCTACCAGCGCAACGGGTGCGGTTAGGTGGTAGTCTACGGTGGTTTGGTCGTGTCGGCCACGGCTCTCCCTGCCAGCGCGGTACCCGTGACGCAACAGATGGTGCAGTGTATCCCGATGGTCGTCGCGCATCTCGTATATCCTATACTCGTCCAGGATTACCGGGAACGTGTTCGTGGCTGACATTTCCCGGATCAGGCTGAACGGCGGCCTTCTGGCAGTACCCAGGCTGCCGGTGCCGAAAAACGCCATGCTCACAAGCTGTGTCAAGCTTGATTTTCCTGTTCCGCGTCCACCGTATATATTTAGAATTGGGAACTCGTTCCATGCTAGCCGCACCACCGGCGCAATCAGTGTCGCCGAGAACCAGCCGAGCATCATCCAAACCGTGATTGGCTCAGCACATTTGGCCAGCAGCTCCATTACTTGCCTGGCCTCCTCCTGGCTACCGCCTGACAGTGGAGAGATACCCTCCAGGCTATCCGGCGTTGCGTCTGCCGCGTACACCACCGGCGGGTTTTCCTCCGGCCCGTTGACAGACCATACTCCACCAGGGTATACTATATATACTGTATCTAGCATGTCGTCCATAGTCACTCTACCAGATATGGACGTTGTTCTGATAACCGGGAGCTTTCCGGTTATTTTATTATGTTTGGCAAAATCTGTCAGATACAACATGGTCTCCCGGATCATGGTGTGATCGGTCGGAAGACCGCTCGACAGGAGTTCCGCAAATTTTCTTGGTGTTTCCAGGGTGGCTACCCACGGCTGAATAGACTTCCAGCTTCCATTCACCCTGAACCGTACCTCGCGCCTGTACCGGTTTACGCTGTCCGGCCCGGCGTCTATACATTCGAGTTCGCGCGATACATACAGTGGTCCGGTGCTTACCGGTACCGTCGATACTTTTCCTTCCATTGTTACTTTCAGACGGAACACTTGTTCGCCGCGAACTGTGTACCCTGGCGGCAACTCTACGTCTACTAACTCCCCGGGCCATATATCGCTTATGGCAACGCTTCCACCCTTGCGGCTGCGGTCGTCCAGTACCTCCAGTCCGGCAGCTGCGGCCTTTTCTCTCCGGCGGTACTCTTTCACGGCCTTTTTCAGCTCAGTTATACCAATCTTTGCCTTCCTGGCCCGAACTTCAGCTAGAAATCTGGCGAAATCGACGTCTGACATGGCCGCGAGCACCACCAGGTTTTCTGACTCGAAAACGCTGGCCCAGTCACTGGACAGTCTTTCCAGCAATTCCTTCATTTTTGTTCCCCCTTCTGATTTTTCTCTTTCTTAAAAAAAAAACCGGGCAAAGCCCGGCTCGAATAGGGGGAACTCTGACTGTATATACTGCACATAAAAAAAGCCCGGCCCAAAAGGCCGGGTAATTACTTAACCCAAAAGTAGAATACGGTGAACAACATCAACAATATTGCCGCCGCCTGCCAGTCCAGGAACCCCCGCTGGTCACGGTATATCCCTATCACTCGCGCCCTGCGTCCCCTTACATCAGTCTTTGCGGAGGCGCTGGCATCCCTTCGTGCGTACCGCAGCTCACCCCTGCCGCCAGCGGCCTGCTCAGCTTCGCGCGCAATCTCATTGGCCAGGGCAACATCCTTGTGCCAGTTTTTTCGACCCCGGCGGTTATACTCCCGCTGCCGGGCCGTGACCCCGGCCATTGCCATTGCACGCGTGAGCGATATACCGACTATGTATGCCGCAGCCTGCAGCGCCTCATACCCCCCAGTGGCATACACCCGAGCCAATATGTTTCGTCGACCGACTGCATCGGTCGTGAAATATTTTGCCAGCATTTTTTGTACATGGGCCGTCCTCATTTTCATTTCACATACCCCCTTCCAATATTATCCTTCAAGCAAGGATAATATTGGAAAAGGATATATCGCTGACCTGGATGGCGACCCTCGGGCCGCGTCCCGTGCGCTGTCTGTCCTGGTAGTGCGAGCTGCATGTGTAGTTTAGTTGGTGCATACGTGCTACATGGACGGCACATGTGCCGTTTACTGTGTGTGTGATGCGTCTGCTACAAGTGGCTGCGTCTGCTGCTGCTCCCCGGCCAGGTGCAGGCTGGCCGGGCACGCACGTTAGTCTTATCCGACTAAGAGGTAAATATTAGTAAATTGTCAAGGAGCGATTGTACCGGCGCATCGCCGGGCGTGTTGGTATGCCGCTGTTTTTTACCCACCCCGGTGCCGTCATGCCTGGGCGGGGTGCGCCCGGCCTTTCATTACAGGCCGGGCTGAAAACAAAAGAGTACCCACATTGTGTGAGTACTCGCGAAAAGCACGGGTAAACCCCCGGTTTTAGTTTTTACTTTTCGCCCTACGCGGCCACAGTCAGTCTCGACCGCAAATCACCCACTGCCAAGTTATTGTGCCCTGACCCGCACCCTGGCAGCTTCGCTTCCCCCCGGTCTTTATAGTCCAGGTAATTTTCGTATTTTTATTGTATCATCGAAATATTTACATGTCAATCATTTTTTGTATTTATGCTTAACTTTTTTTAACTAGCGCATATAGATGTCTATCACATATTCAATTATACTGCTTCTCCCCCTTTTTTGTCTAGCACTATTTATATGCAACGCATTTTGTACATCTTTTTATATAACATCACATAATTGCAACGCATTTTGTACATCTTTTTTAAGTATTAACGCAAGTTATATTGTTGTTACGTATCCTGATGTTTGAAAACTCCCTGGCCCATGACCGGTACCCGCATATTGCCCTTGCTACTTTTATCTGCGCTAACTCGCTCTCGCTGCCGTATAATTCTTTTGCCGCCACAGCTATTGGCACCCTCCCTCCGTGTTGCTCAAGCAGTCGCAGTATCACGTGTTTCTTTATTTTCACGCGTTTTTTTGTTTTTCTCATTTTCCTTACCTCCTCGTTTTTTTGACTGGGGGCCGGTTTGAAAACCGGCGGTCACTTTTGTCGTACTCACATTTTTTTCGCGCCTGTTGTTTCTACAGCAGCAAGGCTTTCGCGTCTCGGGAGCTGTCTGACTATCAGTATGACTTTTTGTCTGAATAGGCCCGGAAACCCGCAAAAATTAAGGGTTCCTTACGGAACCCTATCCGGCCCTTTCTTGTTTTTAGAAACCGTGGAAGCCTTGATTTATTAGGCTTTTTAAAGAATAGATGGTCGGGATGACAGGATTTGAACCTGCGACCTCACGG
>DYEY01000026.1 GCA_020725465.1 Dethiobacter sp. | reverse complement strand
TGCTTACCGCTGCTTCCTTCCGGACCTGACGGGGTTCACAGGCTCACGCCGCACGGGACCCGGCCGTCAACACCACTTTTCCGGGTCAGACCCTGAAAATACGGGGCCGGGGACAGGAGTTCAACCCTGCTACAGCGGGTTGCAGGTTCAGGGCACCGCTACCTCCCCGTCTAGCACGGCCAAACTGTAAATAAAATGGCGGAGAGAGAGGGATTCGAACCCTCGAGACAAGGTTTTGCCCCGTCTACTCGCTTTCCAGGCGAGCGCCTTCGTCCAGCTCAGCCATCTCTCCGGACTACACATTAGATATTCAGACAGGCACCGGGGACGCTTACCGGTGCGCCTAATTATTATACCACCCCGGCAGGGAGATTTCAAATATAAGTTTGCCCCGGCCGGAGCCATTTTCAGCTTAATCAGGCAGGATTGCCCAGCTTCAGACCAGCGATGCGCCTCCGTCCAGCAGTATAATTTGGCCCGTAAGATAGTCTGCCGCCGGGGAAGCAAGGAACAGCACCAGGTCAGCCACGTCACGGGGCTCGGCCAACCTGCCGGCAGGGATAGCATTTACAATCTGACGGCAGACATCTTCATTGGACCAAAAGGGCTGGCTGAAACCGGTTCTGACCATACCCGGAGCCACTGCGTTAACCTGTATGTTGTAAAAAGCCAGCTCTGCCGCCAGCACTTTGGTCAGCATCTCCATGGCCGCTTTAGCCACACCGTAAATTCCCATGCCCGGAGCCACCTGCCTGGCCGCCAGCGATGAAATGCTGATAATTTTACCTTGCCTTTGCTCTTTCATCACCGCTGCCGCCGCTTGTGAGCACAAAAACATTCCGTTTAGGTTGGACTCCATTATCTTTTGCCACAGGGAAAACCCGGCCTCAGTTACCGCCGGCACAAACAGGTTCATCCCGGCATTGTTCACCAGCACATCAAGGCGCCCGAACCGCTCCAGCACCTGACTGAACATGCTTTTTACGTCTTCTTCCACAGCCACATGCGCCTTTACCGCCAGCAACCGGTGGCCGCCTCCCAGTCTTTCCGCCGCCTCACCAAGGCCCGCTTCCTTGCGGGCACAGATTGCCACTTTTGCCCCCTGCGCCAAAAACCTCCGGGCAATCTCAAAACCAATGCCCCGGCTGGCGCCGGTCACCAGGCAAACCTGCTCTGCCAGGTCACAGCTCATTTCCGGTGCTGCCATTTCCCTTGCCTCCCCCATATTGTTTATCCTTAAAACTTAATTATTGGCTCCGGCTGCCGATTTTCCTGCCAGCGGTTTTTTGGTACCCGGCAGGTAAACCGCAGGGCCTGGTTGAATTATGGTTACACCAAAGACACGAGGAGCCGCGGCGTGATGACCAAAAAATCTTTCTTTGCCTTTTTATTACTGCTGGCTCTGGCTGTACCGGTATATCGCTCTAATACGCCATCCGGCACCGGTAATGTGCCGCAGCCTCCGGCCCCTCCGGCCCGCAGGGCATGGGAAGCCACCGGGTATTTTACCCTTGAGGCAAAACCGCATCCTGTCATCCGGCTCTCCGCCGCCGAAATCCCCCTGGGCGACTTTTTCGCTGTCCGGGTGGATAATCTGGACGAAACCGGCGAAATCGTAGCCGTGGCCGGACATTCGGGAAAGCCGGTCCGCTTTTACTGGCATGGCGGCGCCTGGCAGACCCTGGTTCCCGTCAGCTATAACGCCAAACCCGGTGATTATTTTATCAGAATGCATATTTTCCGGGACGGCTGGCTGCTGGCGGAAGAAACTGTACCCCTGACAGTAGCCGGGAAAGAGTTCAAAACGCAGTACCTGACCGTTACACCCTCCCAGCAGGCGGTGAGGACCGACGACCGCCTGGCCCAGGATATCAAAAAATTAACGGCGGCCCGCTCGGCCACTTTTCCCTCCCCCCTGTGGCAGGAAGATTTCCTGATGCCGGTACAAGGCAGGATTACCACCGAGTTTGGGCTGACCCGCTACGTCAACAACGCCAACCCCTCCCGCCATTCCGGCCTGGATATCGGCGGCGTCCCCGCCGGCACCCCGGTAAAAGCCACCAATTCAGGGCGGGTCACCCTCAGTGGCCCCCTGCATTCACCCGGCAATACCGTAATAATCGATCATGGCCTTAACCTGTTCAGCTGCTACTACCACCTGGAGAAAATCCTCGTGTCGGAGGGAAACATGGTGGAAAGAGGGCAGGTTATAGGCACCGTGGGCTCCACCGGCTTTTCCACCGGCCCTCACCTGCACTGGACCATGAGCATCGGCACCACCGCCATCAACCCCTGGCTGATACTGGAGAATAATCCTCTCAACCTCTTTGTTCCTTAACCGACTGCAAAAAGAGGCCAGGCGGCCCCCTTTTTAACTATTGGTTCATTTCGTAGGCGCCGTTGAGAGCTAAAACATGATTTTCCCACACCCGGTTATACCGGGCATGGTCCACCGCCGGTTTTCTGATCATTCTCAGCAAGTAGTCCATCTGCCGGGGCGAGCTGCTTGGCTTGCCGTATAGCTGCAGGGCGAATTTGCTGAAGTCACGCACAAAGCAGTCGAAGATCTGGTCCACCAGGTCATCTTCCACCCGGTAGATACCAGCGTTCTCCAGAATGAGCTGGGCGTACACCACCAGGGTGAACAACTCCCCAAGGGCCAGCAGGAAGTCGGTATCCCGCCGCTGGCCTTCGTCCGGCGTGGCGGCGGCCAGGAACTCTTTGAAGAGAGCCACCTGTTCTGCGAAGACAGCGACATTGGGCAGAGCAAAAGAAGCAAAGACCGGCGCGTAGTCGTGGAAGCGGATCTTGCCAAGGCCGCCGGCACCGCCCTGGTTAAAGAGGAAGCCGTCGTGCGCCGCCTGGTCCTGGCGTGCCACCTCCGGATACTCCTGTGGGAAAAAGAAATAGTTGGGCATAAACTTGACAATCAGCGCGATATTGACATGGACCGTTCCCTCCAGCTTGGGCAGAGCGCGGATATCACGGCTGGCCATTTCAAAATAGGTATCCCGCTCAAAGCCTTTGGCAGCGATGACGTCCCACAGCAGGTTTATCACTTCTTCGCCCTGGGTGGTGACTTTCATTTTAACCGTGGGGTTATACAGAAGGTAACGCCGGTCCTCAGGCGTTGCTACCCGCTGGTAGTCGCAGGCCCGCAGGGCAAACAGCTTCATGGCCACCAGGCGCGCATAAGCGTCCACCAACATCTGCTTTACGTGGGGGAAATCGGTGACATACATTCCGTACAGGCGGCGGCCGGCCGCGTGGTTCAACGCCTCGTAGAAGGCGTGGGTGCAGATACCGATGGAAGCCCAGCCCAGGTTATATTTACCCACGTTCACCGTGTTCAGCGCCGAATCCCAGGCTTGCTGGCCCTGTGACAGGATATCAGCCTCTGTCACCGGATAATCGCGCAGGATAAAGTCAGCCACGTAGGACTGTGAATTGACCACATTTTTAACCAGCTCGTAATTTTTATGCCGCCAGTTGGCAACAAAGAAGACATACTCGCCGCTCCCGGCCATTTTGCCGAAAGTGGATACCATTTCCGCCACATTGCCATTGCCTATGTAGTATTTCTGTCCGTTAGCCAGGTAAGTGCCGTTGCTTTGCGGCGACAGTGTCATTTCGGTGGCATAGATATCGGCACCGTGCGCCCGCTCCGACAGGCCGAAGGCGAATACCTCTCCCTGCTTCAGGAGGCGGGCCGCTTTCTGCTTGGCTTCCTCGTTCTGCCCCATCCAGATGGGCCCAAGGCCAAGGATGGATACCTGCCAGGTATACCAGTAATGCAGCCCGTAAAAAGCGGTTATTTCATTAAATCCGCAGTTCCGCCAGGTATCCCAGCGGCAGTCTTTTTCACCGTAAGCGGGTGGCGTCAGCAGGTTGTATAATATCTCATTTTCTTTAAGGAACGTCAAAAAATCCTCATACCACACCCGCTCCCGGTCATGTTCTTTTAGCTTTCTCTTGCCCTTATTCTCGAAAAACTCTATGGTCTTTTGCATTATTTCCCGCGAACTGGCGTCCGGGTACTCACGGGTGTACCTCTTGGGATTTAACAATATCAATTTTGTCACCTCCGGTCATGTTACCGCCCCCGGCGGTTCTTTCCCCGTTTAAAATTTACGCTGTGCAAACATTATAGCAGAAGTTGCCTGAATATTAAATATTATTTTACCCCCTTACGGGTTCAAAGCCCGGGAAGGGAACCTCCCGGGCTTTGCCCATAACTGCGTTATCCCGTTTTCTTTGCGCTACCTAAAAACAGCTGCCAGGACAATGAATACCACTCCAAATACAAGAAGGACAATTTTTAAGTTTTTCCTGCCGATTTTGGCCATAATGAGCCTCGTTTTGGGGTTGCCCTCAAACAAAATGGGAAACTCAAAAATGGCTCCGAAAACATAAAGAACAGCCAGCAAAAACAGGATAACGGACCAGGCTGACATTGCGCCACCTCCTTTAGAATTCGTTTTTCTTCAGGAAAAATTTATAGACCGCCGCAATCAGAACCAGGTTATACAACATCCCAAGACCAATATACTGGTAAAAATTCAGGTTCATGCTGACAAACCCTGCCTCAACCAGCGGCCTCAGCATAACATACTGGACCGCTTTGGCCGCCCAGTGGGCAGGAGCCAGCGCAAACAGCCATTCCCGGGCGTCCAGGAAAAAGAAACCGCCGATGGGAAACATTAAAAGGAAGCCGGAAGCCTTCATGGTCACAAAGCCCTCCACCTTGTTTTTGGCAAAGGAATTAACCAGAAAGGCTACAATGGGTACCTGCAGGGCCGACAACAGAGAAACCGACAAAACTTCCACTATGGCCATACCGGCAATCCCTACCAGCCAGATAATCAGGAACCCGGCCAAAACAGCCAGTGCCCAGACAAAACAAATCTTGAACCAGATATAGAGCCTTAGTGAGACCGGAGAGATCTGGATGGAGGCAAATACCTGGTCGTCACGGTCGTCCAGCAGTGAAAACCCGGCCATGGCGCCAAAGATATGCCCTGCCACAAGGGTCATAAACATGGCGATGACAGCCGCTGCCTGCCCCTCTACTATTCCCCGGTGGATGGCATACTTAGCCAGGCCGCCGATCACCAGCGGCCAAAGGAGCATTACCGCGGTCATCCTTTCCCGGATGATATTCATAAACTCAAACCTGGCCATGGTGGCAAACATCCCTACACCCCCACTTCGCGCATGACATACCAGTCGAACCACGGCCTGACTATATACCTGTACAGCACCACCGACAGCAAAATCAGGTAGGCGTAGCCGAACACCAGCCGCCAGGGGTCAACTTCCCTGACCATAGCGCTGATCAGTATGTTGGCAGTATCCGGCGGCAGCACGATCAGGAACCGGGCCGCCGCCTCGCCGATGATGCCCAGCATAGCCAATACCGTTGGCAAAAGAAACACAAAAACATAAATAATATAGTTGACCAAAAGCGATGAAAAACTTTTGGCATGATAGGAAAGCCAGATACCGATAATGGTGTGGGATGCTGCCACCACAACAACAGCTGGCACCAAAAGAAAGTAGTTGTAAACAACTCCCTTCATAAAGTAAAGCGCCGCGGAGATAAACACCACGGTAACAAAGGAATTTAAAACATTCACAACCACCTTGGAAAGCAGGTATTGGTCCCCGGTAACAGGTGAAACCATAATGGAGTTAATGGTGTGCTCCTGTTTTTCATAAAACAGCGTGGCGCCCACCAGCAAAATAGTCATCATGGTGGCGTCCATCAGGAAGATGAACGGCACAAAAGCCTTCAGTTCAGCCGCCTCAAAAAACCAGGCCAGCCCCACCCAAACCATCAGTACCACAAAATGAGCGGTAAACAGGTTATACTTGTTCAGGCGGTTGAATTCCCCTTTTACCAGAACCAGCAACCTATCCACGTAATGCCACCCCCGTCACCTGGATAAAGATATCCTCCAGGGTTGTTTCCCCGCTGTGAATAGTCTCAATTTCCTTAGACTGCAGCAGTTCAAAGAATGCCGGCGTCCTAATCTCCGCCATGCCAAACTCCCTGGCCACCAGGTTCCCGTTTTCTTTATACTCCACCTTCACCGTCCGTTTACCGTACTTTAATTTCAGGTTGCGCGGCGAATCTTCCTCGCGCAGCAGGCCGTCCACAATGAAAGCGACCCGGTCACATAGCTCATCCACGTCGCTCATGATATGGCTGGTCAAAAACACCGTGCCGCCCCGCTCTTTAAACTCAAGGATCATGTCTTTCATAATGCGGGCATTAACCGGGTCAAGGCCGTTGGTAGGCTCGTCAAGAAACAGCACCCTGGGGTTGTTTAGCATGGCCCTGATGAAATTCAGCCGGATTTTCATGCCCTTGGAGTATTCCCCCGCCTTTTTGTCACGGTCCTCCCACAGGCCCATGCGCTTTAAGAGCGGCTCCACGTCCACCGTCCGCCGGTAAAGCTTTTTAAAAAACTCCAGGTTTTCCATGGCTGTCAGCTTGGAGAAGGAAATAGGCATCTCAAAACAAACACCGATGTCCTCGTAAAAATCGTCACGGTAACTGAGGAGCGATTTGCCGTTGTACTCTATTTCCCCTTCATACCCTTTAAGCAACCTGATTAATATTTTTTGCGTGGTGCTCTTTCCGGCCGCGCTGGGGCCGAGAAAGCCAAAAATCTCTCCCTCACGAATTTCAAAATCAATCCCTTTGATGGTGTATTCCCTGTTGTTCGGGTATTTGTACCTGAGATTTCGGACCTTTATCACTTTCTCACTTCCCTTCCCTTTTTCTGATGCCGTTTTCAACGACATACAGCATTTTGTCCACCAGGCTTAACCATTGGTCCAGGTCCGGCATAAAGCCATCTTTATCAAGCCGGGCAAGGTAGTAGTCAGCCAGGGCGGTATTCATGGTAAACATGAGGAAGGAGATGAAGTCAATATCAACGGCCCCGTCTATCTCTCCCCGCGCCAGGCCCTGCATCAGTATACCGCGAAAAAATTCCTGGCCTTTTTCTCCGTATTCTCCGATAATCTCACTCCTAAGTTCTTCGCTTTCTTTCATAAAATGGCTGCCGATCAAAGCCATCCTGGGGTTTTCCGCGGCAAACTCAAGCCCGGCCCGGTAGAGCTCTCTAAGCTTGGCAAACGTATCCAATTTGTCAAACTCAGCCAGCAACCCGGTGAGTTTTTCCATTTTCTTGTCCGCGATAACCGAAATTATATAGCGGTACAAATCCTTCAGGCCGGTGAAGTACTGGTAAAAGCTGCCCCGTGGTATTCCCGCCGCTTCTACAATCCGGGCTATGCTGGCGGTCTTAATTGAATGACAGGCAAATTCATCTATGGCCGCCTCGACAATTTTGCCTCTTTTTTCCGGGGGCAGGTTGAAAAAAGTCTGCTCAGGCACAGCCACCACCTCCTTATGACAGCACTGTCATGTCTTCGGCAAAAAAAATGGCCGGCACATGACATGCGTGTCACATTCTTATTATATGACACGCGCGTCATGTTGTCAACCATTATTTTCATGTTTTCCCGTAAGCTCTAAAAATGTCAGATTAAATAAACAGGTTGACGTCTGCCTCTTCAGCCTCACCCAGGTAAGTTGCCACCCCGCCTATCTCCACACCATCCAGCAGTTCTTCCTTTTTAATGCCCATTACATCCATAGACATCTGGCAGGCCATCAGGGTAACTCCCAGCTCCCGTGCCTGTGCAATCAGCTCCTCCAGAGAGGAAACATTTTTCTGCTTCATAACCATTCGTATCATCATGGGGCCCATTCCCAACATATTCATCCGCGACAGCCCCAGTTTCCGGCTTCCCCTTGGCATCATCCAGCCAAACATCCGGGAGAGTAAATCTTTCGGCGGAATTTTGCCTGTGGGCCTCCGCAGGATATTAAGACCCCAGAAAGTAAAGAACAGCGTCACTTTCCTTCCCATGGCGGCAGCGCCGGTGGCAATAATAAATGAAGCTATGGCCTTATCCAGGTCACCACTGAAAACTATGATAGTTTTACTGTTACCCGCAGGTTTGGCCGGGCCGGCCAAAGAAGGCCCCGCTCCTTTCACAATTACCGCCCGGAAAGCAACCCCTTCCCGTCCCGCCTCCACCAGGGTGTTGCCGGTCCCGGCACACCAGGCCCGGATGTCGTTGATGAAACCCGGGTCGGAAGCCAATACTTCCAGTACCTCCCCTTCATCCATACCAGCTATTTTTTTGTTAACCGCAACAATTGGACCCGGGCAGGATAATCCGCAGGCGTCAAGATGCACGGTTTCCTGCGGTGCCGGCAAAGCAGTTTTGTCGATACGAGCGGACATTTTCTCATCTTCAAACCGGTAAGTCTGGGCCGCCAGGTCTTCCCCCGCCCGCTTTACCGCATAGTAGTGCCTGTAACCACCGCTAAGGACCCGGGCTTTAAATCCTTTTTGCGTAAGGAGTCGTGCCGCCAGGTTAGCGCGCAAACCCACCTGGCAGACAGCCACCACCTCCCTGGCCGGGTCCAGTTCACCAATCCGGTCGCGAAGCTCACCCAGCGGAATGTGGACAGACCCGGCTATGCACCCAAGCTCACGCTCTTCCTTCTCGCCCACATCAAGAATAACGCTCTTTTGCGGATCAAGGCCGTCCACCTCGTGCCACTCCGCCACCAGCATATCACCGGCCAGGCGGTTTTCAGCCACCATCCCGGCTACATTTACCGGTGTTTTGACCGGGGCAAAAGGAGGCGCATAAGCCAATTCCAGCTCTTTAAGATCAAAAACCGTTTTGTCAAAGCGCAGTGCCGCAGCCAGGGTATCAATGCTTTTATCCACCCCTGCCCACCCCACGATCTGTGCCCCCATCAGCCTGCCTTCCCCTGTATAATGCAGCTTAACCGTCATGGGCAGGGCGCCGGGATAGTAGTCGGCGTTCGATTTGGAGTGCGTCACAGTGGAAAGAAAGTCGACGCCCCTTCGCCGCAGTGTTTTTTCGTTGTGGCCGGTAACGGCCACCGTAAGGTCGAATATTTTGGCGATGGCTGTGCCCTGGGTGCCGCGATACTCATCATTTCTGCCCGCTATATTGTTGGCTACAATCCGGCTTTGCTTGTTGGCGGGCCCGGCCAGCGGGATCAAAACGCTCTCACCACTTAAAAAATCTGTTATTTCAGCGGCATCGCCCAAAGCAAATACATTCGGGTCGGAAGTCATCAACCGCCTGTTAACCCTGATGCCTCCCCGCTCACTGAGCAAAATGCCGCTTTCCACCAAAAAGCCGGTGTCTGGCTTTACCCCGATGGCCAGCAGCACCAGGTCGCCCTTTACCACTGCACCGTTCTCCAGCAGCACAGCGGTTCCAGCTTCATCCCTGCAGAATTCCTTTACCCCGTTACCCAGGTATACATGAATACCTTTAGAAAGTAAGTGTCCCTGCACCAGTGCAGCCATGTCAAAATCCAGGGTCCCCATTAACTGGTCCATCTTTTCCACCACGGACACATTCAGTCCCAGCCCATGCAGGTTCTCAGCCATTTCCAGCCCGATATAACCTCCGCCCACAATCACAGCGCTCCTTGGCTCTTTTTTCTGAACAAATTCTTTAATGGCATCGGTATCGGGAATGCTGCGCAACACAAAAATATCCGGGCTCTCAATTCCAGGCAGTTTAGGTATCACCGGCTTTGCCCCGGGAGAAAGCACCAGGAAGTCGTACTTCTCTTCAAACCTCTCCCCTGTGTCAAGGTTCTCCACCGTTACCGTCTTTTTCTCCGTACTGACACCTACAACTTCGTGCCGGATCCTGACTTCAATGTTAAACATCTTCTTCATTTTTTCCGGTGTCTGCACAAAGAGAGAAGAGCGTTCCCTGATAGCCCCGCCGATATAGTAAGGCAACCCGCAGTTAGCAAAAGAAATATGCGCTCCCCGTTCAAACAGAATAATTTCCGCCTCTTCATCCAGCCGCCTCAACCTGGTCGCCGTACCTGCCCCCCCGGCAACCCCACCCACAATTAACACTTTCTTTTTCACCTGACTCTCCCCTTCCCCGCTGGTGATAAATATAACTTATATACCCATACCGGGTATATGTATATTGTACACCCTTAATTGTTGTGCGTCAAGAAAAATTCGGAGGCTGAATTAAACACAGGGTTCTCACCATTATCAGCGAGAACCCTGTATTTTAAACCAGATTGTCGGCCATTAAATTTTATATGATCTGTACTTCTTTCCCAGTCCTATTACACACTCTTTTTCCGCCATGAAAAGGACATGAAAAAACCCACACAAACTTAGTGTTTATGCGGGGTTGGCATTCTGAATGGCGGAGAAGGTGGGATTCGAACCCACGTGCCCTTGCGGACAACCGCATTTCGAGTGCGGCGCGTTACGACCACTTCGCTACTTCTCCATGTTAAATTTTGACTGGTGCGGGTCGTGCGTCTTAAAACAACTCGGCCGTCTCTCCGTTTTTATCGTTTGTTTTTAAAAAAGCGCCGCATTAAATCGGCGGCCTCCGCGGCCAGGATGCCGCCGGTGGCTTCCAGGCGGTGGTTGAGCCGTACGTCGGAAGTGATGTTATAGAGAGACTCCACAGCGCCGGCTTTGGGGTCCGGGGCACCGTAGACCAGGCGGTCCACCCTGGCCTGCACCAGGGCGCCGGCACACATGGGGCAGGGTTCCACAGTAACATAAAGCGTTGTGCCGGGCAGGCGCCAGCCACAAAGGCGCCTACCCGCCTCGCGCAGCACCAGAATTTCGGCGTGGGCGGTGGGATCGGACAGCTCTTCCCGCAGGTTGTGCCCGCGGGCAATAATCCCACCGTTACGGACGAGGACGGCGCCGATGGGCACCTCGCCTTTGGCAAAGGCATACCCGGCTTCACGGAGGGCTTCGCGCATAAATTCCTGATCCGACACCGGTTTTCCTCTCCAGATAAAAAAGCGTGCCAACAATGCGCCGGCATACTTAACAGGCTCTGAGCAGTCAGGCGAGTTTATTGTAACCGACAGGCGGGGCCTTGTCAAGCAGACCGCCGCATCCGGGTTTGCCACTTTTTTATAAATACAGGTAGGAAATTCCCGCCATAAGTGCGAATTGTCCGGGAGAGAGAATACGGGATGTTTATATATTGCATCAAAGATACGAAACGGAGTAAAACAAAAACCCCGGGTTGACCGGGGCCTGCTTTTGCATAAATGGCGCGCCCGGGAGGACTTGAACCTCCGACCTCCTGATTCGTAGTCAGTTACTCTGTCCGGCTGAGCTACGGGCGCGCGGCTAAATTATAATAACATATCGCGCCTTTAAAATCAAGGTTTCCGAAAAAGCATTTTTTTGTCAGGATGGTTGCCGCCGGGCAGGCTGGGATTCAGCTGCTTCTTACCATATATTTCCCGATAAAAGTACGCTTGCCTACCGGTCAGAGGGGAAGGAATTTGCCGGGAAGCGCAGAATCTTGAAACAGGAACGGGGGGTACCAGTGGCGGTAATAACTATTTCCAGACAATTCGGCGCGGAAGGGGAAACAGTCGCCGGTATCATTGCGGCTGAGCTTGGTTTCCTGCTGGTAAACAGGGACAACATTACCCAGGGCCTGGCTGAACTGGGCTTGCCGCCGCAGCTGACCCTATTTGAGCGACCCGGCAAAAAAAGTGACGACCGGGAAAAAATGCGTCGTTTTTACCTTACCGCCCTGCACGACTATATTTATGAGCTGTCGGAAAAGAATTCCCTGGTGGTTCTGGGGCGGGGTAGCCAGTTTTTGTTCCGCGACCGGCCCGACGCCTTTCATATCAGGCTGCAGGCGCCTTTTGCGTACCGGGTGAGGTGGGCGCAGGACACGTTACACCTCGGAGAAAAAGCGGCCTCCCGCCTGGTCCGTGACCGGGACCGCGCCAAACAACGTTACATCCGTGAGGTATTTAACCACTCCTGGACTGATATGGAGCTCTACGACCTGGTGCTTAACACGGCCAAATTAACGCCACAGGGAGCGGCCAGGGTGGCGCTGCTGGCCTTCGCGCAAAAAAGGGTGCCGGCCACCCCGGCTGAACTGCCCACAGAACAGGCCGCGGAGGATATGAGAAAATCCCCCGAACCGCCGGCTAAGTTTATGCACCAGAGCGAAGCGGATTTTGCCAGGGTACTGGATTATTATAATATATCTTGGCTGTACGAACCCCATACTTTTCCTCTCAGTTACGACAGCGCTGGCAAAGTATGCGAGGCGTTCACACCCGACTTCTACCTGCCTGATTTTGACCTCTATGTTGAGCTTACCACACAGCGGCAGAAACTGGTCTGGAAAAAAAACAAAAAGATCCGGCAGCTACAGGAGCTGTATCCGGAAGTAAATATCAGGGTGGTTTATGGGCGGGATTACCACAGTCTTTTAAAAAAATTCGGGCTTGACCGTGACTGAACAGCTGTGAGGTGATCACTTGCGCTACCGGCTGGAAAAGCTTTACAGCGAGAACCAGATTAAGGAACGGATTGATGAGCTTTGCCTGGTTATTTCACAGGACTACGCCGGGAGCGACCTGGTGCTGGTTTGCGTGCTGCGCGGCAGTGTCTATTTTGCCGTGGACCTGACACGCCGGCTGACCATTCCGTTTACCCTGGATTTTATCAGTATCTCAAACTACGGCCATGAAACTGGCCCCCTTGGCATTGTGCGTATCACCAAAGACCTGGATATCCCCATTGCCGGCAAACAGGTGCTGGTGTTGGAAGATATTGTGGATACGGGACTGAGCCTGAACTACCTGCTGCGTAATCTGAAAACCCGCCATCCCTCCGGATTGCGGGTATGTACCCTGCTGAATGTCCCGGCGCGCCGCCTGGTGGAAGTGCCCATCGATTACCAGGGCTTTGAGCTGCCGGATGTTTTCGCGGTGGGATACGGCCTGGATTACCATGAACGCTACCGCAACTTAATGGATATATACGCCCTGGTCAGGGAAACGGATTAGAAGCATACAGTACAAAAACAGACCGCCCCTGCCGGGCGGTCCCGATGTTAAAAAAGAACCAGATTCCAACAGACCATCCGTCCCCCGCCGGAGCTCCTTCCTCTTTCCGGGCGCCTCCGTTTTACTGGCACACCCTTCCATCGTTCGGCCCTCCCGGTTCCCGCACAGCGCACCCCGGAATTTCTCCCTTTGGTACCGCCTGCGCTTCTGACTCTGCCCTTTGAGCACCGCACACGTTTCTCACTCGCGTGGTATTCCGCCCTGCGCTGTCTCCGGGCTTCGTCCGGGTTTCTTACTGCCTCTCGGAATCTGGTAATGTCATTATCGCATGCCCGGGGCGAATTGTCAACCCCCTTTTTTTATATTTTCAAAAAATTTTTTCAATAGTTGCACTCTGTCCTTACCCTGCCAGGCATCCAGCTGATAATGAATTACCGAATCTTAACCGTTCCGTTCGCCCAAAGAATAAACCCGGGCCAAAAGCCCGGGTCAAATTCATTTTATGGCGGAGAGAGTGGGATTCGAACCCACGAAGCAGGCTTTAGTCCCGCTTAATCGCTTAGCAGGCGACCGCCTTCGACCTACTCGGCCATCTCTCCGCGGCGGTATTGCGCGCGCCCTCCCTCCGCTTAAAATAATGGCGGAGGGGGTGGGATTCGAACCCACGGCTCTTGGCGAGTCACTGGTTTTCAAGACCAGCTCCTTAAACCGCTCGGACACCCCTCCGGGCGCTAGATAAGTATAACACAGAAGGCTGTGTATAGTCAACATCCACAGAAGACCACCGGAAACCAGGCAGCCTTATTTCTTCTGTACTCCCTGTCTTGACTTAATATAAATGTGATATTATTATAATATCAAATGCTTTTAAGGGAGATGGTTGATTTGCAAAAGGAAGAAAATACCGGGGAAAGGCCGTTGCACCAGGAGGAAATCCGCCCGAAAGCTCTAAAAGGCATGCCGGTGCTCCTGCTTAACATTGCCCTGATGCTGGCTGCCGTCGCTGTGCTGATTTGGGGGATCAGGACTGTGACAACCCCTGAGAAAACAACGGCCGGCATTATTCTTATCGTCGCGGGGAGCCTGTACCTTTTTATAATCGGACCTGTGGTTTTTGTGGGGCTTAAAGTGCTGAAACCCAACGAAGCGCTGGTTTTGACCCTCTTTGGCAAATATTATGGCACGCTCAGGGGTGAGGGGTTTTTCTTTGTCAATCCTTTTGTCAGCGCAGTAAACCCGGTTGTGGCTTCCGCCGCCGCTCTGAATCTGCCTGCCGCTCCTGGCAAAGAAAAAGCAAAGGCTGCCGTTCCCGATAAAAGAATATCCCTCAAAGCGATAACCCTGAATAATGAAAAACAAAAAATCAACGACCAGCTGGGCAACCCTATTATTATCGGCATTGTTGTCATCTGGCGGGTTGTTAATACGGTAAAAGCGGTTTTCAACGTAGACAATTATATGGAGTTTCTTTCCATACAATGTGATTCGGCGCTGCGCAATATCGTCAGGAATTACCCCTATGACACGCCGGGCGACAACAGTGAAACTTCCCTGCGCGGCAGCAGCCAGGAAGTTGCCGAAAAACTGAAAGACGAAATTCAGAAAAAAGTTGATATGGCGGGACTGGAAATCCTGGAAGCAAGAATTACTCACCTGGCATACGCGCCGGAAATTGCCGCTGCGATGCTGCAAAGACAGCAGGCTTCTGCCATCATTGATGCCCGGCAGATGATAGTGGAAGGGGCTGTGGGCATGGTGGAGATGGCTCTGGCCAAGCTTAACGAAAATGATATTGTTAAGCTTGACGAAGAGCGTAAGGCGGCAATGGTCAGCAACCTGCTTGTCGTCCTGTGCGGGAACCGGGATGTCCAGCCGGTTGTCAACAGCGGATCCCTGTACTGATTAAAAACAAAGGGCTTAATTGATGACAGACAAAGACAGGAACAAAAAGCAAATATTGTTGCGTTTATCCCCTTCTCTCTGGCAGGAGCTGGCGGCATGGGCAGAAGATGAATTCCGCTCCATTAACGGGCAAATTGAATATCTGCTTACAGAGTGTGTTAAGCAAAGGAAAAAGGGGAAGAGAGAATGATGCTCTTCAATAAGTTTAATGCCTACCTTCCTATGTAATTCCCCCGCAGTCCGGACAGGTAGGGGCGCAGTGCCGGGGGAACCAGTACCGTGCCATCCCCCTGTTGGTAGTTTTCCAATATGGCGGCCACAGTCCTGCCCACCGCCACACCGGAACCGTTCAGAGTGTGGACGAATTCTGCCCTGCCTCCCTTGCGCCGGAAACGTATCCCCGCCCGGCGCGCCTGAAAGTCACTGAAATTGCTGCAGGAAGATATTTCGCGGTAAGCATTGAAGGCGGGCAGCCATACTTCCAGGTCATATTTTTTGGCCGCAGCAAATCCCAGTTCACCGGTGCACATCAGAACTACACGATAGGGCAGGCCCAGCCTCTTTAACACCTCTTCCGCGTTGGCGGTAAGCGACTCCAGTTCAGCGTCGGAATCTTCCGGCCGGGTGAACTTGACCAGCTCCACCTTGTTAAACTGGTGTTGCCGGATCAGGCCGCGGGTATCCCGGCCGTGGGCGCCGGCCTCAGCACGGAAGCAGGCGCTGTAGGCGGCGTAGCGCAGGGGGAGAGCCTCCTCCGGCATTATTTCTTCACGGTGCAGGTTGGTTACAGGCACTTCGGCGGTGGGAATCAGAAAGTATTCCGTCCCTGCCACACGAAAAGCGTCTTCCTCGAATTTCGGCAGCTGCCCGGTACCTGTCATGCTGTTCCTGTGTACCAAAAATGGCGGGAATATTTCGGTATAACCGTGCTCGTTTACGTGCAGGTCCAGCATAAAGTTGATAAGCGCACGCTCCAGCCGCGCTCCCCAGCCCTTGTAGAAGGCAAACCGGGCGCCGGTTACCTTGCCCGCCCGCTCAAAGTCTATGATATCAAGGCCGGCGGCAATATCCCAGTGCGCTTTTGGTTCAAAGTCAAAACGGGGAGGCTCGCCAAAAAAACGGACAGGCACATTATCTGCTTCGTTTTGGCCAACCGGTACTCCCGGCAGCGGGATATTGGGCAGTGTGAGCAGGATATTCTGCAGCTCTTCCTCAATACCGCGGATTTCGCTGTCCATTTCCTTGATCCGCGCCGACACCGCCCTCATTTCTTCAATCACGGCTGTGGCGTCTTCGCCGCTTTTTTTCATGGCGGCCACCTGTTCCGACACCACGTTGCGCCTGTTTTTCAGGCGCTCAACTTCGCTTAGCAGCCGGCGCCGCTGCTCATCCACCGCTGTGAAACGGTTGATATCCGCCTCTTCTCCTTTGCGGGCGGCCGCCTCCCTCACCATCTCCAGGTTTTCACGGACAAATTTTAAATCCAGCATCAGCAATCCTCCCTGTACATATAAATAAAAAAGCGCCCCTGCAGGGACGACTTTGTCGCGGTGCCACCCTAATTGGCCGGTCCCCCGGCCCTCTCTTTGGCTGTAACGCTCCCCCGCGGGGCAGGATACTAAATTTCCCCCACCCGCCTCCAGGCCGGAATTCTCCCGTTTGCCTGCCGGTTCGCAGCGACCACCGGCTCTCTGAAAATAGCGGTACGGGGTACTTTGGCCCTTCCCTGGCATTTACCTCTTAAGTTATAAATAGTATACCCCAAAGCAGCAAAAAAAAGCAACACTAAAAGGCGCGGCAGGGGTATAATAGTGGCAGCGGGATAAACGGAGTGATTTAAAAAATGACGGTTTTCTTTATTGCTTTTGCAGCAGTACTGCTGGCAGAGCTCGGTGACAAAACCCAGCTGGTAACTCTGACACTGTCAAGCCGCTTTCCTCCCCGCCAGGTGCTGGCGGGGGCTCTTGCAGCACTGGCGGCGATTACCGCCCTGGCCGTGATACTGGGTGACTTTCTGGCAGGACTCTTGCCGCGGGAAACGGCTCTGGTGGCCAGCGGTCTTTTTTTTCTGTCCATGGGCTTCTGGATGGCCCTGAAGCGCACGGAAGCGGACCGTGAGGTCCAATCCCCCGGTCGGGGGGTGGCCGTTCAGACTTTCACCCTGGTCTTTCTGGCGGAGCTGGGAGACAAAACGCAGCTGGCCGCCATCGCCCTCACCGCTTCCTACGGGGCGCCGGTCGCCGTTTTCCTGGGCGCCATGGCCGGCCAGGCAGTGAACCATGCGCTGGCGGCATATCTTGGCTCCCGTTTCCTCGCCCGCCTGCCGCGGCAGACGGTGAAAATCGCCAGCTCCCTGCTTTTCATTATCTTTGGTGTCACCTTTATTTCGTCAGGTCTTGGCTTATTTTAACCATGGCCCAAAGCAGGTCGCGGCGGGTGACAATGCCTGTCAGTTTACGGTTGTGCAAGACCGGCAGCCGGTTGAACCCGTGTTCGGACATCAGGCGTGCCGCTTCGGCCACGCTGGTTTCCTCTTTCACGGTTACCGGTCTTTTGGTCATGAACTCCCGTACCGGCAGAGAAAGGACGCGGGCGACCTCTGAGGCAAAATCTTCGGGATGGGCATCATTAATCAGGTTTTCCAGCAATTGAATGTAGTCCGGCATATGCAGCCGTCTTTTTAACCGTATAACGTCGGACTCGCTCACTATCCCGGCCAGCACCCCCTCCTCAGTTAAAACCGGCAGCCCGCTTATATTGCGGGTTGCCATTATTTTGGCCGCTTCCAGCAGGGTAGTATTCTCGCTGACAGTTATCACATCCCTGGTCATTACATCCCTTACCTTCATATCAATCCTCCTTTGCAGCGTCTTTAAGAAGGCGGGGTGCCAGCCATTTTAAGCCAATGGCGCCAAGCGGGGCAGTTACAATGATGGAGAGCACCGCTACCGCCAGAATAACTTCTCCCGCCGGCAATCCCATGGCCAAAGGCAAACCACCGATAGCGGCCTGCACGGTGGCCTTGGGAAAATTGGCCACACAGCAAAACAGCTGCTCGCGAAAATCCAGTCCTGAGCGCCAGGTTGAAAGCAATACGCCAAGAGAGCGAAAACAGAGCCCGCAGGCGATGATCAGAAAGCCGGTCAGCCCCGCTTCCCACGCCACCGGGACGTTTACGGCAGCACCGATTAAAATGAACAGGAACAGTTGGGCCGCCAGCCATAGATGATTAAGGCCCTGCTCCAGGCGGAAGGCCCGGACACCGGCTTTCTCCAGCAAGATAAAGCCAAGGCTCATTACGGCCAGCAATCCTGACAGGTGGAAGGCCGTTCCCAGTAAGGTTACCATGGTGGCGGAGCCAATCAGGGCCAGCAGTTCCTCTGCCGGCTTAAGTTCCGCTCTGTTAAACAGGCAGACCAGCACAGCCCCTGCCAACAAGCCAAGCGCAACGCCGCCGGCAATTTCCACTGGCACCCAGGCCAGTTTAATCACAGCCTGGCCTGTTCCCACCGCCAGCCCCAGGAAGACCGAAAACATAGTTATGGCAAACACGTCATCAACGGCGGCGCTGGCCAGTATCATAGCCGGTATTTCTTTGTTCGCGCCCAATCCCCGCTCACGCAGTTCCAACATGAAGGGGACTATTACCGCGGGAGAAACTGCGGCCAGGATAAAGCCGAGAATGGCGCCTTCCAGCCAGGAAGACCGAAACAGGTACCAAAATAAAGCTGCCACAGCGAAACCCTCAAAAACAGCGGGCAGTACGCTTAGTTTCAGCGCGGTAAACCCGATTCGCCTCAGTACCTGCAAATTAAGGCCGAGGCCTGCGCGCAGCAGGATGATGATAAGGGCAAGCACTCTTATATCCGGGGAAAGCTGCAGTAGTCCGGGTTCCAACAGGTTAAAAAAGTGCGGCCCTACCAGGATGCCGGTCAGGACCAACCCTACCAGGCCGGGCAGCCTGGCAGCAGCAAAAATTTTTTGTCCTGCCAAGCCTAAAAAAAGAATCACCGTCAGGCTAAGCAGCACGTCACCACCTCCCTACCAGTAAAAAAACGTGAATAGCTCCTACCTGTTGTGGTAGGAGCTATCAGCATTTTATTGCGGTTCGGGTTTTCCCCGGGCGAGCCCCTTCGCCGTAAAACGATTATATCTAAAGTTGTGGGGCACGTCAACTACATTTCTTCCGGGGCTGCAATGCCAAGCAGGCAGAGACCGTTGACCAGAACCTGCCTTACAGCGTCAATCAGCAGTAGGCGGGCTTTTTTTACGTCTTCCTGTGCCTGGAGTACCGGACACTGGTGATAGAAGCGGTTAAACTCCCGGGCCAGGTCCACCAGGTAGCGAGCCACCACCGAAGGACGGTAAGTCTCCGCTGCACGTTCGATGGCCTCGGGAAAACGGGTCAGCGTCCTTGCCACCGCCTGTTCCTCCTCCAGCAAAAGCAGCGAGGGGTCACCCCCGTCAAACTTTCCGGCTTTACGCAAGATGCTGCAGATGCGGGCATGGGAATACTGGATGTAGGGCGCTGTCTCCCCGGAAAAGTCCAGCACCTTGTCCCAGTCAAACTCGATATCCTTGACCCTATCATTGTACAGGTCGCCGAAAATAATCGCGCCTGTTCCCACCTGCCGGGCCACCGTTTCTTTGTCGGAAAGACCGGGGTTTTTTTCACTGATAATGGCGCCGGCCAGCTCCACCGCCCTGTTAAGCACATCCTCCAGGAAAACAAGCTTGCCCTGACGGGTTGACATTTTGCCATCCCTGAAGCGAATCAGGCCAAAAGGCACGTGGTGGCAGTTTTCCGCCCAGGAGTAGCCCAATTTTTTCAGCACGGCAAAAAGCTGGCGGAAATGGAGCGCCTGGTCAGCGCCTACCACGTACAGCGCCAGGTCAAAACGGTACGTGTGCTGGCGCCAGATGGCGGCGCACAGGTCACGGGTGGCATACAGAGTGGCGCCGTCCTGCTTGCGCAGCAGGCAGGGTGGCAGCCCTTCATCTTCCAGGTCCACGATTAAGGCGCCTTCGGAGAGGCGGGCCAGGCCGGCTTCCTCTATGAGGCGGATGGTATCATCCAGCATTTCGTTATAAAAACTCTCTCCCTGGTACGCGTCGAATTCCACGCCCAGCATTTTATAAACACGCCGGAAATCAAGGAGGCTAAGGTCACGGAAGCGCTGCCAGAGCGACCGCGCCGTCTCGTCACCGTCCTCCAGTTTTTTAAACCAGGCCCGTCCTTCGTCCTCCAGCGCCTGATCGGTTTCGGCCTCGCTGTGAAACCTTACATAAAGGTCATAAAGATGCCGGATGGGGTCGGCAGACAAACTGGCTTCTTCCCCCCAGCGCAGGTAAGCCGCTATCATCTTGCCAAACTGCGTACCCCAGTCCCCCAGGTGATTTATTCCCACGCAGTGATAGCCAAGAGCGCTGAATATCCTGTAAAGAGCCTGACCGATTATGGTGGAACGAAGGTGCCCGATGCCAAAGGGCTTGGCGATATTGGGAGAGGAATAGTCAATTACAACGGTCCGGCCGCGGCCCGATTCCCGGCGGCCGTAATTTTCCTTTTCCGTCAGCACGGCACGTATCGCAAGCGCCGCCAGCAAGCCGCGGTTACAGAAAAAATTAAGGTAGGGGCCTTTGGCCTCCACCCGCTCAAAAAAACTCCCCGGCGGGATTTTTTGTGCCAGGTCGGCAGCTATCCGCGGTGGCGCCATCCGGAATGATTTTGCCAGTTTAAAGCAGGGAAAGGCAAAGTCGCCAAGCTCAGGTGAGGGCGGAACTTCAAGATCAGCGAATACCTGCGCTTCGTCAAGGCCGGCGTGAACGGAGAGCAGGCGGCCGATTTCTTCTTTAAACTGCTGCATTGATCCGGGACCTCGTTCCTTGCATTTTGCCAATATTATAACAAGAAGGCCGCCTGCTGGCAAGCGGCCCTCCGTTTCGGACGTTTCAGAAAAACCTGTTGGGCGGTTCCCTGGTAAAAGGTTCATAGGTGCCGATATGCCCAAGAAAAGAATCCCCTTTTTCTCCCTCCACCAGGAGCTGTACCCGCTCCACCTCCTTAAATTCGGTCAGGGTAAGCACCAGGGACTGGATTACCAGCCGCTCCAGCGCCGAGCCCCCACCATAGTTGTTGACAAATTCCGCCGAAAGGTTCACGGTACAGGTGCCGTCTTTAAGTTGGGCGTCAAGCACCGTAGTTCCCGGAGGTAGCGGCGACAGCAGCAGGCTGCCGGGAGCTGGCCCCTTAAATAATTCCTCCAGTGCAACCCTCCAGTCTGCCGGACCTGGCAGAGAGCGGCTGACCGGAACACTGAACATGGCGTGCTGGTCCACAAACCACAGTGTCACCGTGTTTTCGCCGCTTTCCCCGCCTTCAGCCTCGCAGTTGATATGGGACGGCCGCTCCAACGGCGCGGAGGTGTCAATATGCCCGAATGCCGCCTCTGCTGCCTGTCCTTCCACCAGTATCCGCACATTCTCAATTCCGGGAATGGAGGTCAGTGTCAGCACCAGGCTTTTTAACAGCAGCGCTTCGCCCAGGGTCCCCCCGGCAAAACCGCTCAGTGTCTGCCGGCCGAAATCCACCACAGCCGTTTTATCTTCTGTCCGCACCCCCAGTATTTCAGTGGTCAGCGGCAGCGGTGATACCGCCCATTCAGGATAATTCCACTCCAGCAGCGCTTCCAGCGCTTCTCCGACAGGAGAAGCGGGGGCAGGGGCCTCCCGGCGCACGGTGACCGGAACCAGCTGTTCACCCTGGGCCAGGTAAATGGTAATCCAGATGGGCTCAGGCGGCCGTGGCGGCGCAGGCGGCGCAGGTGACGTTAAGGGCGGTAAGTTTTGCCCGGAGGGGGGCGGTGTCAGCCTTGGAACGCAGCCGGCCAGAAGCATAAGAACTGCCAGCAATGCCACCAGTTTTCTCATATTGACCTACTCCTCCTGGTTAATATAGTACGGCCGCGAGACGGTCAGTTCCAAAACAGGGAAGTCCGGCGGCACTTTTATCTCTTCCGAATCGGCCAGAAACTTAAAATGTGTATAGGGAAGGTTTTCCGCCAGACTGAGGGCGATGGCGTCCCGCAGCAGTACCGCCCTGGCCACCGCTGCCGGGTCGGTGGAGGTGGCCAGCAAAGCAAGGTCGGCGTTAAAGTCGAGGAAAACCGTTCCTTCGCGGATAGCGGCTCCCCTGAAGGTTAAATTTTCCGGGAAGAGGTCCCGGGCTTCCGACAATACCTGGTGCACCACCGCTTCCATTGGTGTACGCCCGGTAAGCGACAAAAAATCCCGTTCCACAGGCAGCAGGTAGTAACGCTCCCCGGAACGGTATGGCAAATACAGGTAATTGCTCCGGCCGTTATGCGGCCGGCTAAAGCGGCGGGGCGCAAACCCCTCATTTATCAATAGCCCCTCTGCGCCGAAAGTGTCTTTTTCTTTGCCTCCTACGGTAAAGCGGACCTCTTCCACCGTTGGGAACTGGCTCACTGTCAGCAGGAGGGAATTAAGCACACCGGAAAGAAAAGTGGTGCCGCCGGCTTCGTCCAGCGCCACCGGCAAATCAATGGCAACGGTTCCGTCATTGAGAGTAACGCTGATTTCCGCGTCCTTGGGAATGGTGCGGTTCAGATGGCTGCCCTGTATCGGCCCCCGTATCAGCTCTTCAATGCCGGCCCGCAGCACAGACTGGGTCAGCCTGGTACGGCGGGTGACGGGTATCAGGACCTGCGCATTTTGGTCATAGAAGAAAAGAACCAGCAGCGTTTCGTCCTTTTCCCGGGTAAAGCTCACCGGGCGGTAGAAGGCCAGCGGGCTTGGCTTTTCCGGTTGTTCCAGGACATTGGCCGGCTTAGCCTGTGCCGGCTGCAACAAACTCAAAAAGAAAATGTTTCCATCCTCCAGGCCCAGAACCAGGGTGTCCGCCTGCAGGGCAAGCCGCTGTACCCTGCCCGCCACCTCCAGGGTGTTTACTTCCTGGCCTCTCTGGTTATATACCAGGATTTGGGTGGCATCGTCCCTGTAATGCCGCCAGGAAGCCACTATTACACGGCGGCCGTCCTGGGATACCAACAGCTCTGATTCATCGGGGAGGCGCGTGCTCCACAGGCGTTCGCCGCTTTGGCCAAGAAAAATCAGTTCCTCTTTGTTGGTGGCCTCGTCGCGGACCAGCACGGCGATATAAAGCCCGTTCTCTGAAAAAATCAGACGGCGCACCTGGCCGGCTGTGGTATAGTACCACTCCTGCTCGCCGCTTATGCTGTAAAGAAAGACCTGCCTGTCATAGGAAGTGGCCAGCCAGCGCCCGTCTCCTGAAACCGCGAGCAGATTCCTGTCTGGCACCCGCCAGTATTCCTTGCCTCCGGTATCGAATACGCCAAGGTAGCTCACAGCGCTATCCTGCCAATTGATAAAAACATTGCTGGCCGGGCCGGCAACCCTGGCATCCAGTAAAACATCAAACTCTCTTTCCCATAACTGGCGTCCGTGCCTGTCCATTACAACCAGTTTGTCCGGCGCCGTGGCGTCTTCGGGGTATAACCCGGCCAGCATGGCTTCCCCGTCAGCGGAAAAGTCTACCAACCCTACCGGGTGACCGAATCTTCTTTCCAGCCGTATGCTCTGGTCAGGGTTAAGCACCAGGAGCCGGCCGCCTGCGGTGCCTACCGCCATAAAACTGCCTGACGGCTCCAGGTAGGTCTGCAGCGGCAACGAGTTAAGCTGCTTTTCCCAGCGCAGCTTGCCGTCCCTTTCCAGCAGATAAACGGTGCGGGCACCGGACCCTACCGCCACCAACGAACCGTCGGAAGCAACAGAGAGGCCGGTTATCTGAACGTCAGACCTTTTTATATTAAAGCTACCCTTCAGCGCCTGCGCCTCTCCTGTTTCCTCGCCCGGAACCAGCGGCTCCACGGGCCGTCCGCGCACAGGAGCCTTCGGCTTGCCGCAGCCGGCAAACAAAAAGCCAAAAACCAGAAACATTCCGGTGATTATTATAATCTTTTGTTTTAATTCTCTGTCAGGGCCGTGCATCTTGGCACCTCTTCACGGTCTTTCCCTTATTGTAGACCGAAAATATTGTGTTCCGTTTATGGACCCGTTAAGTTTTCTTAAAACCTTCACTCTGTGTCCGGCGCCAGCGGCAGAGTGACAATAAAGATGCTGCCCGGACCCTCCGGAGGTTCTTCCACCCAGACCCTGCCGCCGTGGTGCCGGATTATTTCCCGGACAATAGCCAGTCCCAGGCCGGTGCCGCCCTGCTCGCGGGAACGGGCTTTGTCCACACGGTAAAATCGTTCAAAGACCTTTTCCCTGGCTTCGGGCGGAATACCGACTCCGGTGTCGGAGACGGTCAGGACCAGTTCTGAGGGTTCCCGGCGCAATTCAACCTTTACCTGCCCGCCCGGAGGCGTATATTTTATGGCATTGTCTACCAGGTTGAAAACAACCTGTTTTATCTGATGGGGCACCACCAGGGCCGTCACGCTTTTGTCCGGCAGAGCGCAGGTGAGCCTGATTCCTTTCTGTTCAGCCCGTTTTGCCAGCAATTCCAGAGTTCCGCTTACCAGTGGCTCCAGGTTGGACACCTGCATGGTATCTTCCGCCGCCAACCTGTCCAGCCGTGTGAGGTCCAGCAGGCTTTCCACCAGGTGAATCATTCTCTCCAGCTCTCGGTCCATATCGTTCAGAAACTCTTCTCTCTCTTTTTTGTCCAGATCGTAATCCTTTAGGGTCTTCACCATGATATTCATGGAGGTAAGAGGAGTACGCAATTCGTGGGAGGCGTTGGCCACAAACTCCCGCAGCTGCCGTGTCATTTCCTGAACACGGCTGGCCATTATATTGAACTGTCCTGCCAGCAGCCCAATCTCGTCCTTGGAGTCAACCCTCACCCGCTGGGTCAGGTCACCGCGTGCCATCTTCTGGGTAGCCAGCGTTAGGGTTTTGATAGGCACAGTGATGCGGTGGGCGAACATAGCCCCCAGCAGGCCGGCCAAAACCAGGGCCAACACTGTTGCTGTCTGCAGGAAACGCCGGATATCACCCAACACCCGGTATATTGCCGCCAGGGATGACGATATGAATACCGTCCCCAGGATGTTGTCGCCGTCAAAAACCGGTACCGCCACCTGCATAACCCACTGTTGTGACTGCTCTGAAAACTGGACGCTTTGGCCGATATTCCCTTCCAGAGCAGCGGCGGTCTCTTCTCTATCCAGGATTGAGCCAACCAAGCCGCCCACCCGTTCCGATTCGCCGATCACCCTCAGGCGGCGGTCGGTTACAATAACCCTTGAGGCAATCTGGCGGGCAAAGTCTTCCGCCAGCTTGGATATGGTTACCACATCCGGTGTCCCTTGCATATATGGGACTGAAAAATCAGCCACCAGCCTGGCCGACCTGGACAGCACTTCATACTGGTAAGTCAGGTAATAATGCTCCAGGTTGTCCAGCAAAAAATAAGAAGTCAGGAGCATTACCGCCAGGATTAACAGAAAATACGATATGGTCAACCTGGTGCGCAGGCTGTTAAGCATTTTTGCCCTCCCGGAATTTATAGCCCGTTCCCCAGACGGTGAGGATTAACTGTGGAGAGCCTGGGTCCGTTTCGATTTTTTCCCGCAGGTGCCGGATATGAACATCCACCGTGCGCGCGTCGCCGTAATACTCATAGCCCCAGACATGTTCCAGGAGCTGCTCGCGGCTGAAAACCCGCCCCGGGTTGCTGGCAAGCAGGCTGAGCAGCGCGAACTCTTTGCTGGTAAGATCCACTTCTTTGTCGTGCACCCTCACCTTATGCTGGAACAGGTCAATTTGCAAATTCTGCAGCCTGATCACCTGCATGCTGGCCGGGTCCAGCGCGGGTGCCTGGGAGCGTCTCAGGATGGCTTTAACCCTGGCCACCAGCTCCCTGGGATTAAACGGCTTGGTGACATAGTCGTCGGCGCCCAGTTCCAGCCCCAGGATTTTGTCTATATCCTCTCCCCGGGCCGTCAGCATGATAATGGGCACATCAGAATTCTTACGCAGGCGGCGGCAGACCTCAAACCCGTCCACTTCCGGCAGCATCAGGTCGAGAATAATCAGGTCCGGTTTGCTTACCGCAGCTTCTTTCAGTGCTTCTTCGCCGCTGTAAGCCACGCAGACATCAAACCCCTCTTTTTCCAGGCTGAATTTGAGCCCCTTTACAATGGTCTTCTCATCGTCTACCACCAGGATGCGTGACATTTACTTTTCCCCCCACAGTTTTCTCGTTTCCCGGTACGCGTCGCGCACCTTTTTCATGTCTTCCCAGACCGGCCGTTTGCGGGACGGGTCCCGGAGCAGGGCGGCCGGATGAAACGTGGGCATAATACGGATGCTTTCACGCTCAAACCAGGTCCCGCGCACCTGGGAAATCCTGGCCTTGGGGTCTACCAGCGCCTGGGTGGCCAGTGACCCCAGGCAGACAATTAATTTGGGTCTGATCAGGGATATCTGCTGCCACAGGTGGGGCAGGCAGGCCTCCACCTCATCCCGGGCGGGCAGCCGGTTGCCCGGGGGGCGGCATTTTACCACGTTGGTGATGTAAACTTCCCTGCGGGCAATCTCTGCCGCCTCCAGGATCTTGTCCAAAAGCTGGCCGGCTGCGCCCACAAATGGTCTTCCCTGCCGGTCTTCCTCAGCCCCCGGCCCTTCACCCACCAGCATCAGGTCCGCGGTGGCACAGCCTTCCCCAAACACAACGCCGCTTGCCGTCCGGCGCAGCCGGCAGCGGGAGCAGGCGGCGGTGCGGGCAGCCAGGTCAGCCAGGTCAGCTCCGCCGTCCTGCGGTGTAAAGCGGTGCGTACCCGCGCCGTAGGGGATCCGGGCTTCATCACTCATCAGGTTGAAAATGGTTTTTTCTTTCATTTTAACCACCCTGTCGCACGTCTTTTTCCGGTTCTTAGGGTATAGTTCAACAGCAGCCGCTATTCTCCTGGTTCCCTGCCCTGATAAAAAAGAAGGGTCATCCCCTTCTCTTTAATTTTATTATTGTTCTTTTGCCATGGCCAGGAAGTAGCGGTGCATCCGTTCATCGTCGGTCAGCTCAGGATGGAAGGAGGTTGCCAGCAGGTTGCCCTGCCTGGCCGCCACCACCCGGCCGTTATGGCGGCACAGCACCTCCACCCCTTCCCCCAGCCCAAGGATTAATGGGGCCCGGATAAAGACCGCGCGGAAAGGATGAGCCCCCAGGACCGGGATGTCCAGGTCTGTTTCAAAACTTTCCCGCTGCCGTCCGAAGGCGTTTCTGGCCACAGTGACATCCATCAGCCCGAGCAAAAACTGCTCCGACCCGGCGACCTTCCCGGAAAGCAGGATCAGCCCGGCACATGTGCCGAAGATTGGCTTGCCGGCGGCCGCCATGTCTTTTATGGCAGGGCCCAGCCCGAACCGTTCAACCAGTTTGCCAATAGTGGTGCTCTCTCCGCCGGGGATAATAAGGCCGTTGAGGTCTGCCAACTGCTCGGGGCGCTTGATCAGCGCGACTTCAGCGCCGCAACGCCGGAGCATGTCGGCGTGCTCGCTGACCGCGCCCTGGATATTAAGCACGCCGATTTTCATTTCACCATCCCCGTTCCTGCATCCGCTCTTCACGGCGGATAGAAGCTATCTCCAGGCCAGGCATGGCCTCACCCAGTCCGCGGGAGACATCGGCCAGCACCTTGGGGTCGTTATAGTGAAGCGTCGCCTCCACGATGGCCTTGGCCCGCGCCTTTGGGTCCCGTGATTTAAATATGCCTGAACCCACAAAGATGCCGTCACAGCCCAGCTGCATCATCAGGGCGGCATCGGCCGGGGTGGCGATACCACCGGCAGCAAAGTTAACCACCGGCAGGCGCCCCAGCTTTTTTACCTCGCGCACCAGCTCGTATGGAGCAGCAATGTTTTTGGCAAAGGTCATCAGCTCGTCATCCGGGGTATTGGCAAGCTTCCTGATTTCGCTATTAACTGTACGAATATGCCTTACCGCTTCCACCACGTTACCCGTGCCGGGCTCGCCTTTGGTCCTGATCATGGCAGCCCCTTCCCCGATCCGGCGCAGCGCTTCGCCCAGGTTCCTCGCGCCGCAGACAAAGGGAACTGTAAAGCGGTGTTTGTCAATATGGAAGTCTTCGTCCGCCGGCGTCAGCACTTCGCTTTCGTCAATATAGTCAACACCCAGCGCCTCCAGGATCTGGGCCTCCACAAAGTGCCCGATGCGCGCCTTGGCCATTACCGGTATGGTTACTGCGTCCATGATACGGAGTATCACTTCGGGATCCGCCATCCGGGCCACGCCTCCGGCGGCGCGAATATCAGCGGGAACTCTCTCCAGCGCCATAACTGCCACGGCGCCGGCTTCCTCGGCTATTTTCGCCTGTTCCGGTGTGGTGACATCCATGATGACCCCACCCTTTTGCATTTGGGCCAACCCTGCTTTTACCCTGAATGTTCCCTGTTCTGTCATGATCGTTACCCCTTTCCGTCTGCCTCAGAACTACCAAAATATTGTCAGTATTTGATTGTACTATACTTTACACAAAAGGACAAGCACCTACGCCAGGCTGGCCCCCGGTTTCCGCAAAAAAAGCGCCCCCGGGCGCTTTGGCTGTTACGGCCGGTAGACTGTCTCCAGCGCTTCCCTTGCGGCATGCCGTTCCAGAGCCAGGTCGATTAAAGTTTCCAGCAGTGCCGTAAAAGGCAGCCCGCTGGCCTCCCACATTTTGGGATACATGCTTATGGAAGTGAAACCAGGGATGGTGTTTATCTCGTTAACCCATACCTGGCCTGTTTTGTCATCGACAAAGAAATCGACCCGGCCAAGGCCCGCGCAGTCCAGCAGGGTGAAGGTTTTTACCGCCAGCTCCCGCACCCTGCCGGCAACCGGCGCGGGCAGGTCAGCCGGTATTATGATTTGGGAACGGTCGTCTATATACTTGGCATGGTAATCATAGAAGTCGTTGCAGGGCCTGATTTCACCCGGTACCGAGGCGCGGGGCCGGTCATTGCCAAGCACGCTCACTTCGATCTCGCGGCCGGGCAGGTATTTTTCCACCAGTAGGCGCCGGTCATAGCGGGCAGCCTCCCTGACGGCCCTGTCCAGGTCCTTTTCCAGGTATACCTTGGTGATCCCCACGCTGGAGCCCAGGTTGGCCGGCTTGACAAAGCAGGGATACCCGAGCTTCAGGGCTACTTCCGTCCTGATGCGCTCGCTCCCCTCCTCCCAGTCCGACACCAGGAACCAGAGGTAGGGACCCACCGGTACCCCGCCATCCTTCAGCACCGCCTTCATCACAATCTTATCCATGCCGGCCGCCGAGCCAAGCACACCGGCTCCCACATAGGGGAGGCGCGCCAGCTCCAGCAGGCCCTGGACGGTACCGTCCTCCCCGTAAGGGCCGTGCAGCACCGGAAAAACCACGTCAACCCGGATATTCTCGCCCGCTCTGTCCCCGGCCAGCACGTAAAGGCCGCGCCGACCCGGGTCGGCTATTACCGTCACCGGCAACCCTGTCTCAGGCTCTTCTCCTGCCCGCAGGGCCGGCAGCACGTCGTCCCCCAGATACCAGGCCCCGGCCGGTGTAATCCCTACCGGCAGCACCTCAAACCCCCCGTGCCGGCGCAGTCCTTCCATTATGGAGTCCGCCGAGCGCAGTGAAACCTCGTGCTCTCCGGAGCGCCCGCCAAACAGTACCGCCACACGCTTCCGGTCCATACTTTATCCTCCTTGGTAATGCTCTTATCAGTCTATGCCTCCCGGTGCCAAACATGTACCAAAAACGGGGTATGCCAAGAGGAGCAAGCCTGCGCTTGCTCCTCTGCCTCATTATTCTTCTTTCCTGGCAGCCCTGGCGGCGGCAACAATCTGGTCGGCGATGTGGGCAGGCACTTCTTCGTAGCGGTCAAACTTCATGGTAAACGACCCCCTGCCCTGGGTCATGGACCGCAGGTCGATGGAGTATTTGAGCATCTCCGCCATAGGCACATTGGCTTTGATTTTCTGGAAACCATCCGCCGGTTCCATGCCCAGGATCCGCCCCCGGCGGCTGTTCATGTCTCCCATGATATCTCCCATAAACTGCTCCGGCACGGTTACTTCCACAAACATCACCGGTTCCAGCAGGACCGGCCTGGCTTGCTCCATGCCTTTTTTAAAGGCCAGGTGGGCGGCTATTTTAAAGGCCATTTCCGACGAGTCCACGGTATGAAAGGAACCGTCGTAGAGGCTGGCCCTGATATCAACCACGGGGTAACCGGCCAGCACGCCGCTTTCCATGGCTTCGCGCAACCCCTTCTCCACGGCGGGGATATACTGTTTGGGCACCGCGCCGCCAAAAATCTTGTCTTCAAAAAGGAAGTATTCACCGGGAGGGAGGGGAGCAAACTCAATCCAGACGTGGCCGTACTGGCCGCGGCCGCCGGACTGTTTCTTGTGCTTGCCCTCCACCTTGGCTGTTCCGCGAATGGTCTCCTTGTAGGGGATTTTGGGGGCGGTCAGCTCAACTTCCACCCCGAATTTTTTCGCCAGTTTGCTGGTGATAAACTCCAGGTGCAGCTCTCCCATGCCGGATATCAGTGTCTGCTTGATCTCGGTGTTCCTTTCCATGCGGAAAGTGGGGTCTTCCTCCAGGAAGCGGGTCAGCCCGGCCGCCACTTTGTCCTCTTCCCCCTGTTTCTTCGGTTCCACCGCGTAGGTTATAACCGGCTCGGGGAAATTAATAGGCGGGAAAATCACGTTAACCGCCTTGTCACAGAGGGTGTCCCCGGTGGCGGTAACCTGCAGCTTGGCCACAGCGGCGATATCCCCGGCCGGCACCTGGTCTAAGTTGATCTGGTTTTTACCCAGCATGGTGAACAGCTGCCCCAGCCGCTCGCTGCGGTCTTTATTGGCGTTATGTAGCTGGCTGTCGCCTCTCAGCGTCCCTGACAACACCTTGAAATAAGAAATTTTGCCCACAAACGGATCGGCGAAAGTTTTGAAAACCAGCGCTGACACCGGACCATCGGCTTTAACCGGCACGGATACCTCCTGGCCGCTGTCGGCTTTTGCCCCGGTTACCGCCCCGGTGTCGGCAGGGGAGGGCATGGCGGTCACCACCATGTCCAAAAGCGGCTGAATGCCCTTGTTTTGGGTGGCCGAACCGCAAAGCACCGGCACAATCTTGCCGGCCAGGGCACCCTTGCGCAGTCCGGTGTTCATTTCGTCGTCACTGAGCGGCTCCCCGTCCAGGTATTTTAAAAGCAGCTCGTCATCGCTTTCCGCCACCACTTCCATCAGTTTCTCGCGGTAGCTCTCCACCTGGGCGGCCAGCTCAGCCGGAATGTCGCTCTCTGTGATTTTTTTACCGTCCTCACCAAAAAGGAATGCTTTCATTTTTATCAGGTCCACTACACCTTTAAAAGCTGCTTCGGCGCCAATGGGAATCTGTACCGGCACCACGTTCAGCCCGAAAAATTGCCTCAGCTGCTCCAGCACCCGGTCAAAGTTGGCGTTCTCCCGGTCCATCTTGTTGATGAATACCAGGCGCCGCAGGTTGTTATCATTGGCGTAACCCCAGACTTTTTCCGTGCCCACCTCAACGCCGGCCACCGCAGAAACACAGACTATGGCGGCGTCAGCCACCCTGAGGGCTCCGGCCACATCACCGATAAAATCAAAATAGCCAGGCGTATCAAGCAGGTTAACTTTTACTCCCGCCCATTCCACCGGGGCCAGGGAAGTGTTGATGGTAATCTGGCGCTTTATCTCTTCTGGGTCAAAGTCGGTGGTGGTGGTACCGGCTTCTACTTTGCCCAGGCGGGTGATGGCGCCCGCCGTGTACAGCATGGCCTCGCACAGAGAAGTCTTGCCCGCCCCGCCGTGGGCAACCACGGCGATATTGCGGATTTTTTCAGTGGGGTATACCTTCATGTGCATCCTCCTTCTACAGTTGAGCAAGCAAACAAATGCGCAAATTCAGGGACTACTTCGACCCGGCGCAGGAAAAATCCTTCCAGGATGATAATATTTCTCCGGAGTCAGCCTTTTATGTGCCGCTGGGGGCGCAGCCCCGCGCCCCCAGCTTGGGTTTTTCTTCTGTTGAACGCTGCGCCCCGGTTACCCGGCAGGCGCCGGCTGTGCTTTAAGAAGCGGACAGGCGCCACCTGACGTATTCGATCAAACCGCCCCTGTCCATAATTTCGCGCATGAAGTCAGGGAAGGGTGCGGCCTGAAAGACCCTGCCCGTGGTCAGGTTCTCGATGCGGCCGGCGGCAAGGTCCACGCTCACTTCGTCTCCCTCACTTATGTTCTCCGCCGCCTCCGGGCTCTCCAGGATGGGCAGCCCGATATTGATGGCGTTGCGGTAAAAGATGCGGGCAAAGGAATGGGCTATGACGCAGGAGATGCCTGCGGCCTTGATGGCTATGGGGGCGTGTTCGCGGGAAGAGCCGCAACCGAAGTTTTTAAGGGCGACAATTATGTCACCTTTTCTGACTTTTCCCGCAAACAGCGGGTCAGCGTCTTCCATGACATGGGCGGCCAGCTCCAGCGGGTCCGTGGTGTTAAGGTAGCGTGCCGGAATAATGGCATCGGTGTCGATATCGTTGCCGAATTTAAATGCCCTTCCCCGCATGGTTAAAGCACCTCCTCCGGAGCCGAAATCTTTCCTGTCACCGCCGAAGCGGCAGCCACTGCAGGGTTGGACAGGTATACCTCGCTCTGAGGGTGTCCCATCCGGCCCACGAAGTTTCTGTTGGTGGTGGCCAGCGCCTTCTCTCCCGCCGCCAGGATGCCCATATGGCCGCCCAGGCAGGGACCGCAGGTGGGGGTGCTTACCACCGCTTCCGCCTCCAGGAAGACATCAATAAGGCCCTCGCGCATGGCCTGGCGGTAAATATTCTGTGTGCCCGGAATAATTATAAGGCGCACCTGCGGGTGGGTCTTTTTGCCTTTAAGAATGCGGGCTGCCGTTCTCAGGTCCTCCAACCGCCCGTTGGTACAGGAACCGATCACCACCTGGTCCAGCCTGACCTCGCCGGCTTCACTGACGCCGCGGGTGTTCTCGGGCAGGTGAGGGAAAGCCACCTGGGGTTCAATCTGGGAGACGTCAAAAACAGTTTCCGCCTGGTAAACCGCATCTCTGTCAGGCAGGACCGGCTCAAAGGGGCGTTTGGCCCGCGGGGTGACATAGTCCAGGGTTACCTGGTCCGGCGCAATCAATCCGCATTTGGCGCCGGCTTCAATAGCCATATTGCACATAGCCAGGCGGCTGTCCACAGACAGGGCACTGATGGCGGTCCCGGAAAATTCCATGGAGCAGTAACGGGCGCCATCCACACCGATTTGGCCAATAAGATACAGGATCAGGTCCTTGCCGCTGACCCATGGCCTTAATTGGCCGTTGAAAACAAAATGCAAGGTGGGAGGCACCTTAAACCATGCTTCCCCCAGGGCCATGGCCGCCGCCATGTCGGTGCTGCCCACGCCGGTGGCCAGGGCACCCAAAGCGCCGTAAGTACAGGTATGGGAGTCGGCACCGATAATAATTTCTCCGGGCAGCGCCAGCCCTTCTTCGGGCAGCAGGGCATGTTCGATTCCCATTCGCCCCACTTCGAAGTAGTACGTTATCTGCTGTTCTTGCGCAAACTGGCGCATCAGCTTGCTTTGCTCCGCTGACCTGATATCCTTGTTGGGTGTAAAGTGGTCGGGGACCAGGGCGATGCGGTCCCGGTCAAACACCTTTTCCACCCCGATTTTCCTGAATTCCTGTATAGCCACCGGCGCCGTGATGTCATTGCCCAGCACCATGTCCACCCGGGCATTTACCAGGTCCCCGGGACACACACGGTCACGGCCGGCATGGCGCGCCAGGATCTTTTCCGCCATTGTCATTCCCACGGTATTCTCTCCTGTCTGACTAAAAATCTTCTTTGGCGTCAATCCAGGTCATCATGCGGCGCAGCTCCCTGCCTACCCGCTCCAGGAGCTGGTCTTTCTCGCTTTTGTCCACTGCCTTAAATACCGGCCGGTTGGCCTGGTTTTCCAGTATCCATTCCCTGGCGAAGGTGCCGTCCTGGACCTCGCCCAGAATCTTTTTCATTTCCCGGCGCGTCTCCTCGGTAATTACACGCTTGCCCCGGGAAAAATCGCCGTACTGGGCGGTGTCGGAAATGGAATAGCGCATATAGGAAAGCCCGCCCTGGTACATCAGGTCCACAATCAGCTTCATCTCGTGCAGGCATTCAAAATAGGCTATTTCCGGCTGGTACCCGGCTTCCACCAGAGTATAAAACCCGGCTTTTATCAGTTCTGACACGCCGCCGCAAAGAACGGCCTGCTCCCCGAAAAGATCGGTTTCGGTTTCTTCCTTAAAAGTGGTCTCGATGACTCCGGCACGGGTGCAGCCGATGCCACTGGCATATGCCAGCGCCAGGCCGTAGGCGCTGCCGGTATAGTCCTGGTGAACGGCGAGCAGCCCCGGCACGCCGCCTCCTTCCAGGTAGGTACGGCGCAGCAGGTGTCCCGGGCTCTTGGGCGCCACCATAAATACGTCCACGTTGGCCGGCGGCACAATCTGGCCGAAATGGATATTAAAGCCGTGGGAAAACACCAGGGCATCCCCTTCATTCAGGTAGGGCTTCACTTCTTCCTCGTAAACCCGCCGCTGTGTTTCGTCCGGCAGCAGTATCTGGATAATGCTGGCCTCCCTGGCAGCCTCCGCCACCGTCATCACCTTCAGGCCGGCCGCTTCAGCCTCCGCCCAGCGGCGGCTGCCCCGGCGCAGACCTACCACCACGTCCACACCGGAATCTTTCAGGTTCTGTGACTGGGCATGTCCCTGGCTGCCAAAGCCCAGCACCGCCACCTTCCTGTTTTTCAGAAACTCGGGATTCGCGTCACTGTCATAGTACATTTTTGCCATTTTCCCTGGCCTCCCCATTGTTGATTAATGTTTTGCTGCCCCGCAGCAGGGCCACTTTACCTGTGCGGGCAATTTCCAGAATACCATAACCCGAAAGCAAAAGCATCAATGCCTCCATTTTTTCTTCGTTGCCGGTTACTTCGATAATCATGGACTGGGGCGAAAAATCGATGGTCTTTGCCCGGAAAGTCTCCACAATCTGGCTGATTTCATTGCGGTTGCTGGCATCGGCCCTCACCTTGATCAGGAGCAGGTCCCGGATCACCGCCGGCTCTGATGTGAGGTTAGAGATTTTAAGTACGTTCACCAGTTTGTTCAGCTGCTTTATCACCTGCTCCAGCGTTTTTTCATCCGCTTCCACTTCTATGGTTATGCGGGTTATTCCAGGGTCGCCGGTCTTGCCGGCCGCCACGCTTTCAATATTAAACTTGCGCCGCGACAGCAGCCCCGCTACCCGGACCAGCACACCCGGTTTGTTTTCCACCAGCACCGCCAACACGTATCTCATTTTCACCCGTTCCCCCTTACCATTTCACTGATTGGGCTGTTGGGCGGCACCATGGGGAAAACGTTTTCCTCCGCTTTAACCCTGAAATCGATGACTACCGGCCCCGGCTCGGCGATGGCCCTGCGGATGGCGGGGATTACTTCAGACGGTTTTTCAGCGCGCAGGCCGAGGACACCGTAGGCTTCAGCCACCTTAACAAAGTCAGGCACCTGCTTCAGGTCCACCGAAGAATAGCGCCGGCGGAAAAACATTTCCTGCCACTGCCGCACCATGCCCAGGTACTGGTTGTTGATAACAGCCACTTTTACCGGCAGGTTGTAGGTAGAAAGGGTGGCCATTTCCTGGATATTCATCTGGAAACTGCCGTCTCCGGCAATGCAGAACACCAGCTCTCCGGGGCGTCCCACCTGCATGCCGATACTGGCGGGAAAGCCGTAGCCCATGGTGCCAAGCCCCCCGGAAGAAGCCAGGGAACGGGGCCTGGTGAAACGGTAGTACTGGGCTGTCCACATCTGGTGCTGCCCCACTTCGGTGCTGATGAGAGCACTACCGCCCGTTTCCCTGTATATCTGCTCAATGACAAACTGCGGGCAGATTTCACCGTCTTCTTCCTGGTGGTAGCAAAGCGGCGCCTCGGCCCGCCATTCATTGATACGGTCAAGCCAGTGGGACGTATGGCACGGTTCGGTCTTTTTAATAAGTTCGGCCAGCACCCGCCTGACATCGCCGACGATGGGAATGCTTACATCCACAAGTTTTCCGATTTCAGCCGGATCTATGTCTATATGAATAATCTTGGCCAGAGCGGCAAAATTGCTGAGTTTTCCCGTAACCCGGTCGTCAAAGCGGGCGCCGACGGCCAGGATCAGGTCTGCTTCGCAGATGGCCATATTGGCCCAGTAAGTACCGTGCATGCCCAGCATGCCAAGCGACAGCGGGTGGGTGCCGGGGAACCCGGTCAGTCCCATCAGGGTAGTGGCAACGGGGATGCCAGTTTTTTCAGCCAGCATTAAAAGCTCCTGTTCAGCCCCGGACCATACCACGCCGCCGCCGGCATATATGACCGGTTTTTTGGACTGAGCGATGGCTTTGGCTGCCCGGGCGATCTGTCCCGGATGTCCCTGGTAGACGGGATTATATCCCGGTAAAGACACGGTTTTCGGGTACCTGAACTCCCCCGTGGCGGCCTGGATGTCCTTTGGCAAATCGATCAGGACCGGGCCAAAACGTCCGGTTGTGGCCAGGTAGAAGGCCTCCCTGATGGTGCCGGGAAGATCTGCCAGATCGGTAACCAGGTAATTGTGCTTGGTTACCGGAAGCGTAATACCGGTAATGTCCGCCTCCTGAAAACCGTCTGTCCCGATGTGAGGTATCGCTACCTGCCCGGTAAATATTACCAGCGGCACCGAGTCCATGTGGGCGGTGGCAATGCCGGTCACCAGATTGGTGGCGCCCGGCCCGGAGGTGGCAAAAACCACGCCGGGGCGGCCGGTGGCACGGGCATAGCCGTCAGCGGCGTGCACCGCTCCCTGTTCGTGCCGTGACATTATATGCCTGATGTCCGCATCATACAGCTGGTCGTAGAGGTTGAGGACCGCTCCCCCGGGATAGCCAAAAACAGTATCGACCTGCTCCTTTTTCAGTGCCTCGATAACCATCTGCGCTCCGTTGATTTTCACTTTTTATCCTCCCCGTCCCGCAGCACGGCGCCGGTACCGGCTGAGGTGACCCGGGCGGCATAACGGGTCAGGTAGCCGCGGGGCACCCTTTTAACCAGCGGTTGCCAGGAGGCCTTGCGCCTTTCAATTTCTGCCTTATCAAGGATCAGTTCCAGTTTCCGGCCGGGAATATCTATGGAGATAATGTCTCCGTCGCAGACCAGCCCTATCAGGCCGCCTTCCGCCGCCTCGGGAGAAACGTGACCGATGGCCGCCCCCCTGGTAGCGCCGGAGAAACGTCCGTCGGTAACCAGCGCCACCTCTTTGTCCAGCTGCATGCCCGCCAGGGCGGAAGTGGGTGTGAGCATTTCACGCATGCCGGGGCCCCCTTTTGGACCTTCGTAGCGGATGACGATAACATCACCGGGACGGATCCGGCGCCCCATAATGGCCTCCACTGCCTCTTCCTCGGAGTCAAAGACCCGGGCCGGACCGGTTTTTTTCATCATTTCCGGCGCCACCGCGCCCTGCTTGACCACCGCTCCCTCCGGCGCCAGGTTGCCGTGAAGCACCGCGATGCCGCCGCTGGCGCTGTATGGTGAGGAGAGGTCCCTGATAACTTCTCCGTCAAGCACCTGTGCCTTGGCCAGTTGTTCGCCCACCGTGAGGCCGCTCACCGTAAGGCAGTCAGTGTCCAGCAATCCTTTTTCGTGCAGGCGTTTCATCACCGCCTGGACACCGCCGGCGGCATCCAGATCCTCAATGCGGTGGGCCCCGGCCGGGGACAGCTTGCAGATTTGCGGTGTGCGGCGGCTGATTTCCTCCACCAGTTCAAGACTGACAGCCACCCCGGCCTCGCGGGCGATGGCCGGCAGGTGTAAAATGGTATTGGTGGAGCACCCCAGCGCCATATCCACCGCCAGGGCATTGCCAAAGGCCTGTGCAGTCATAATACGGCTCGGCCGCAAACCGGCTGCGATGGCTTTCATCACCTGGATGCCGGCTTTTTTGGCCAGGCGCACCCGCGCCGCCGCCACGGCGGGGATGGTCCCGTTACCCGGCAGCCCCATGCCGATGGCTTCCGTCATACAGTTCATGGAGTTGGCGGTAAACATACCGGCGCAGGAGCCACAGCCCGGGCAGGCACAATCCTCCAGCTCCTCCAGGTCCCTTTCCCCCATAAGGCCGGCCCGGACTTTGCCCACGCCCTCAAAAACACTGCTCAGGTCCACAGCCTCGCCGCGAAAACGGCCCGCCAGCATTGGCCCGCCGCTGACAAACACCGCCGGCAGGTCAAGCCTGGCCGCCGCCATGAGCATACCGGGAACAATTTTATCACAGTTGGGAATAAACACCAGTCCGTCCAGGGGATGTGCCCGCACCATCGCTTCCACCGAGTCGGCGATAAGTTCCCGGCTGGCCAGCGAGTAACGCATGCCGTCATGGTTCATGGCCAGCCCATCGCAGATGCCAATGGTAAAAAACTCCAGGGGCACTCCGCCTGACATCCGGATTCCTTCTTTGACAGCGGCGCCAATTTGGTGCAGGTGCTTGTGGCCTGGCACAAAATCACTGGCGGCGTTTACAACGCCGATCAGGGGCCGGTCCAGCTCTTCTTCTACCCAACCCATTGCTTTCAGGAGAGAACGGTGGGGGGCCCGTTCCAGGCCTTTCTTCATTTTTTCGCTGTTCATAAATCTTCTCCTCTCCCTGTTCCCGTGTATACAAAAAACCTTCCGCCCATCAAACGATGTAAGGGGCGAAAGGTCTGTCCTCCGCGGTACCACCCTTATTCTCCGTCATAAACGCACGGACTTTTGGCTGTGAACCTGCCGGTAACGGTCAGCTCCGGCCGGGCTTACTGTTATTTCAGCCAGGCAGCTCCGGGGTGATCTTGGGCCCGGCTTTTTACCGGCTCACAGCGCCGCCGGCTCTCTGCAAAAAAGCTCCGGGCTTAATTTCCCCTGCATTGCTTTTTTCGAAAATATTGGATTTAATTATAAACCACGGGCAGTCCCCTGTCAACAAACAGTTGGCGCCGCCGCTCCGGTTAAGGGCGAAAATTCCTGAAAAATTTTTGGCCGCGCAAAGGAATTGGCATGAATGTGTAGAATAATCACAAGAATCTTCAGAAAAAGGCTCTTTGGGAAAGGATGACTTGGTGTGGAATTCAGTTTTCCGGTTACAAAAACATCCCGGCCCAAGCAGAAACCGGATCAAAACAATCTTGTCTTCGGGATGACCTTTACCGACCATATGTTTGAAATGACCTATGATCCGGAAAGAGGCTGGCATGACGGCAAAATAGTGCCTTACGGCCCGTTGATGTTGGAACCTTCCACCATAGTATTACATTATGCGCAGATGATGTTTGAAGGATTAAAGGCCTATAAGGCAAAAGATGGCCGCATCCTTTTGTTCCGTCCGGAAAAAAATGCCGAGCGGGCCAATATTTCCAACGAAAGGATGTGCATCCCCCTCATCGATGAAAAACTGATGGTGGAGGCCATTAAACAACTGGTGCGGGTGGATCGGGACTGGGTACCTGAAGCGGAAGGAACTTCGCTTTATATCAGGCCTTTTATAATTGCCACCGACCCTTATATAGGGCTGCGTCCCTCCAAAACTTTCAAATTTTACATAATCCTGTCACCGGTGGGCGATTATTATAAAGGCGGCATCACCCCCACCAGGATATACGTGGAGGATAAGTACGTAAGAGCGGTGGTGGGCGGAACCGGTTTCGCCAAGGTTGGGGGCAATTATGCCGCCAGCATCAAAGCACAGGAAGAAGCGGGGAAAAAGGGATTCACCCAGGTGTTGTGGCTGGACGGCGTGGAAAGAAAATATGTGGAGGAAATAGGCACCTCCAACGCTTTCTTCAAAATAGACGGAGAGGTTCTTACCCCACCCCTCACCGGCACCATTTTGCCTGGTGTTACCAGAGATTCGGTCATTCATCTGCTCAGGCACTGGGGTATAAAAGTAGCAGAAAAAAGATTTACCATTCAGGAAGTATACGATGCCCACGCTGCCGGCAAGCTGGAAGAAGTTTTTGCCACCGGCACCGCTGCCGTTATTTCACCGGTGGGAGAGCTTTGCTGGAAGGGAATAACCATTAATGTTAACAACAACCAAATGGGCCAGTGTTCCCGCCGGCTTTATGACACAATAACCGGCATCCAGTACGGCAAAATCAGCGATGAGTTCGGCTGGACCGTTGCGGTTTAACAAGCAAAAAAATCAACCCCGCCAATCCGGGGTTGATTTTTTTCTATCCGGCAGGATAAGCCGCCTGCTCCGGGTCTTCTTCATCAGCAAGGAGAAGGCCGCTGTCCACGGTATAAATAAAGCTCAGGTCGGCTTCCCGGCAGGCCGCCGGTTTGGCTGCGGCAGGGAACCCGCATTTGTCTTCTTCGGGGATGGGCGGTTCCAGCCCCCTGCGGCGCCGGAAGAAGCTTTCCGCCACCTGAGGGAAGAGAGCATAGGAAATCACATCCTCTTCACTCTCAGCCAAATCCCCTATTTCCGCCCTGGCTGCTTCCATCTGGGGCGGCAGCAGGTCGGCCGGCCGCACCTCCACCGGGGCTTCGCCGCCCAGCACCTTCTGTTTCAGTTCGTCGCTGACCGCGGTGGTGGGCCGCCCGTACAACCCGCGCACATAGTTTTTCACTTCTGTGGATATCATCTTGTAGCGTTCTCCCAGGAGGACGTTTACCACCGCCTGGCTGCCCACTATTTGCGAGGTGGGGGTAACCAGGGGGGGGTACCCCAGGTCGGCCCGCACCCGCGGCACCTCTCTCAGCACTTCCGGCAGCAGGTGGGCGGCTTTTTGCTGGGCTAACTGCGAAGCCAGGTTGGAAATCATGCCGCCCGGTATCTGGTAAACCAGCACATCGGTATCCACACCCCCGGTTGCCTCCGGTGGAATATAATAAAGTTTTTTAATGCCCTTAAAAAACTCGCTGGCTTTGGTTATCATTTCCAGGTCGAGACCGGTGTCATAGGGCGTGCCCCGCAGCGCCGCCACCAGGCTTTCCGTGGGTGGTTGCGAGGTGCCCATGGCCAGGGGGGCGCAGGCTGTGTCCACCACGTCCACTCCGGCTTCAATTGCCTTCAGATATGACATGGAGGCCATGCCGCTGGTGTAATGGGAATGCAGCTGGACAGGAACGCCGACCTTTTTCAGCCTGGACACCAGCTCAAAGGCATCAAAAGGGGAAATCAGCCCGGCCATGTCCTTGATGGCTATGGAATCGGCGCCCATCTCCACCAAGCGGCGCGCGTTGGTCTCAAAGAGGTCCAGGTTGTGGTACGGTGACAGGGTATAGCTGATGGTGGCCTGAACGTGGGCTCCTTCCCGGCGCGCCGCCGCCATGGCCCTGGCCATGTTGCGCGGGTCGTTCAAAGCGTCAAAGATACGGATAATATCTATGCCCGCAGCCACCGCCCGGCTCACAAAAGCGTCCACCACGTCGTCGGCGTAATGGCGGTACCCCACCAGGTTCTGCCCGCGCAGCAGCATCTGTAATTTTGTTTTTTTGATTGTTTTCCTAAGCAGGCGCAGCCTCTGCCAGGGATCTTCATCAAGGAACCGCATACAGCTGTCAAAAGTGGCCCCGCCCCAGACCTCCATGGAGTGGAAACCGATATTGTCCATCAGTTCGGCCACTTCAAGCATATGAACCGTCTTCATGCGGGTGGCCATCAGTGATTGATGGGCGTCGCGAAAAGTGGTGTCTGTGATTTTAACAGGTCTTTTTTCTGACATCGTAAAATCCTCCCTGCTACCTCCGGTCCCGCCGCCCGTTTCTTTATATATTACAGGAACATTCCGTCTGGCGGGTGAACACCCGGGACCATGGCGGAAAAATAATGTATTAATTAATGTAGCATTTTCCCGAAAAAATAACAACACCAGTTTTTCGTCTTTTCAGTTACCGCCGGGCAAAAAGGACGGCCTGAGCAGCCGCCAGGCGTGCCGATATAATCTCGGCGGCAAAGGCAAAATCCGCCGCTCCGGCACCGGGCAGGCCGGCCACCGCTTCACCGGCGGCAAACAATCCAGTCAAAGGCCCTGTTTTTGACAGGACACGAAAATTTTCATCCACAACTATTCCGCCGGTGGTTACGGACACGACTCCGATTACTGCCACCCGGTAAGGAGCTTCCATCCCCTGTAATGCTTCTGCAAGCAATTCAGGTGGCAGAGCCAGTCCCAGCGACAGCTGGTGGATGTCTGCAAAATACAAAAAATCAATCTCCTCCTCCGTACCGCCACCGCTTACGGCGAAAAGGCGGCCCCCTGAGCTCAGCACCACCTCCGGCAGGTTTCCTGTCACAGCAACCACATTACCCCGGGAGTCGAGGTAGATGGCCGCCTCCAACAAACCGGGGTTAAAGCGCCTTCCTTCCGGCAGCAGGACAGCAAGGGGCAAAAATGTGCCCAGCCCTGTAACCAGTGCTCCCGCCCCGGCGGCCAGCTCAATTCCGGTACCCATGTGCCCGCCGTCCGGCCGCGCCGACAGCCCCGCGGGACCGCCCCTGGCCGCGACCTGGCCGGGATTGCCGCCGATGCCACCGTCAGCCACAATAACCGCCCGGCAGAAAACAGTTTCCTCATTGCCGGCACGGTCACGCACCAGCACACCGGTGACACGGCCCCGGTCAAAGACCAGCGCCTGCGGCCAAAGATCCCTGGTCGCTCCGGCCAGCAGCAGGTCCATCTGCCCGGATAAGGCGGCCGGAACGAATCTTTCCGCCCTGCCTGCAGACGGCAGGTGCAGCCCGGGATTCGTTTGGGGTTCCGCCAGGCGGGAAAATGCCACCCCAGTTTTCCCTTCCAGCCAGGACAGGCTTTCCGCCGAGACCAGGCTGAGCCTGAGTGCCGTCTCCAGTGGCATTTCGCCTGTGCCCATAACCTGCAGCGCCATGTCCTCCGGGCTGTAATCAAGCCCGGCTTCCTGTTGATAAGAGGTGCCGGCCGCCCAGAAAGAGGGGCTGAAGGCCGGAAAGCCGCTCCCTCCCGGGCCTGAAACGTCCAAATAGAAGACGTCCGCTCCGGCCCCGGCGGCAAAGACCGCCGCCGCCGGCCCGGCCAGACCGCCGCCGATTACCACCACATCCACGCTGCGGGCAGGCACCGGATAAACAGGGTGTTCCCGGCGCAGAGAAAAATGAACCACTACGAGGACTGTAAGAGCTGCTGTCACCGTCGCCAGCAGCTTACGCCAAAACCGGCTCCTCCTCCTTCTTTTTGGCATTTTTCCCTCCCGCCTGTCTAATCCTGTTCTTCCGGCAGTACCCGGGCCAGCCCCACCACCCGGTCTCCTTCAGCGACGCGAATCAGGGTAACCCCCTGGCTTTGCCGCCTCAGCCGGGAAATATTGTTTACATCCTGCCGAATCATTACGCCCCGGGCCGTTATAATCAGCACCTCGTCACCGGACCTCACCACTTTTACCCCGGTCAGCGCTCCTATCCGTTCCGTTATCTTCACCGTATAAACACCTTTACCACCGCGTTGCTGGACCCTGTATTCGTCTAAGCCGGTGCGTTTGCCATAACCCAGCTCCGTCACCACCAGCAAATCGGCGTCCGCAGCGTGGGCAGGGAGAGTCTCCAGGGCAATTACCGCGTCTCCTTTGCCTAAAGCCATCCCCCGGACGCCGCGCGCGGAGCGCCCCATAGGCCGTACGTCTTCCTCCGGGAAACGGATAGACAGCCCTTTGCCGGTAACCAGTATGACCTCGTGGCTGCCGTCGGTTAATCGCACATCAATCAGTTCATCTTTTTCTTCCAGGCTGAGAGCGATCAGGCCGCCTTTGCGCGGGTTGTCAAACTCCTCCAGGGGAGTTTTCTTGACAAAACCATGCCTGGTGGCCATGAACAAAAACTTGCCTTCCTGGAAGTCTTTGACCGGTATTACGGTGGTAACCAGCTCGCCCGGCTCCACAGCCAGCAGGTTGACGATGGCAGTCCCCCGCGACTGCCTGCCCGCTTCAGGGATGTCATACACTTTCAGCCGGTAGACCCTCCCCCGGTTGGTAAAGCAGCAAAGATAGTTGTGGGTAGAGGCAATAAAAAGGTGTTCCACAAAATCGTCAGCCCGGGTCTGAATGGCGGTCACCCCCCTGCCGCCGCGGCGCTGGACGCGGTATGTGGTGACCGGCAGCCGCTTGATGTATCCTTTGTGGGTAAGAGTTACCACCATGTCTTCTTCGGCTATCAGATCTTCCACTGAGAAGTCTTCTTCGTGTGCCACAATCTGTGTCCGCCTGGCATCTCCGAATTTTTCGCGGATAACCTGAAGCTCTTCTCTGATAATCTGGTAAACCAGGCGTTCATTGGCCAGTACCTGCTGGAAATAACTTATTTTTTTTATCAGCTCCAGGTATTCCTCTTCCAGTTTCTGTTGCTCCAGACCTACCAGTCTTTGCAGGCGCATATCAAGAATAGCCTGGGCCTGTATTTCCGTCAGGCTGAATTTGTTCATAAGGCCGGCTCGTGCCTCTTCAGTGGTACGGGAGGAGCGAATAAGCTTAATGACCGCGTCCAGGTTGCGCAGGGCTACCAGCAGGCCCTCCACCACGTGGGCGCGCTCTTCCGCTTTGCGCAGGTCATAGGTGGTTCGCCGCACAATCACTTCTTTTTGGTGCAGCAGGTAATGCACCAGCATTTCCTTCAGACTGAATACCCGGGGCCTGTTATCGGCCAGTGCCAGCATAATGATACCAAAGGTCTGCTGCAGTTGGGTAAACTTAAAAAGCTTGTTCAGGATAACCTGGGGGTTGGCTTCTTTTCTTAATTCCAGAACTATGCGCAGGCCGTTGCGGTCGGACTCATCCCGCAGTTCTGTTATGCCCTCCACCTTTTTATCCCGGACCAGCTCCGCTATTTTTTCTATGGTCTTGGCCTTGTTAACCTGGAAGGGCAACTCTGTTACCACGATCCGCTGCCGGTTGTTCTCCAGGCGTTCAATTTGGGTCAGGGCCCTGATTTTAATAATGCCCCGGCCGGTCCGGTACGCGCTGCGGATACCTTCGCGGCCAAGGATAAGGCCGCCGGTGGGGAAATCCGGTCCTTTAACACGGCGCATAATTTCCTTGTCTTCCGCTTCCGGGTCTTCTATGAGCAGGAAAAGGGCGTCAACAATCTCCCGCAGGTTATGGGGAGGTATATTGGTGGCCATGCCCACGGCAATGCCGGCGGAACCGTTTAGGAGCAGGTTGGGGAACCGGGAAGGCAGCACTACCGGTTCTTCCAGGGTATCATCAAAATTGGGTCGGAAATCCACCGTTTCCTTCTGGATGTCCTGGAGCATTTCGGTGGTTATTTTTGCCATGCGCACCTCGGTGTAACGCATGGCTGCGGGCGGGTCGCCATCCACTGAGCCGAAATTGCCGTGCCCGTCCACCAGCGGGTAGCGGCTGGAAAAGTCCTGCGCCATCCTCACCATGGCCTCATATACAGCCATGTCGCCGTGGGGATGGTATTTACCCAGCACTTCACCCACGATTCGGGCCGATTTTTTGTGCGGTTTATCCGGCCACATGCCCAGCTCATACATGGCATACAGGATCCGGCGATGTACCGGCTTCAGCCCGTCCCGCACATCAGGAAGGGCCCGGCTGACAATGACACTCATGGCATAGTCCAAAAAGGAATGCTTAACTTCTTCGTGGATAGGAACTGGCATCACTTTGCCGTGGGTGTAGTCCATTGCGTCACTTCCTTTAAATGTCCAGGTTGCGCACATCCAGGGCGTTTTTCTCAATAAACTCCCGGCGCGGTTCAACTTTGTCGCCCATAAGTATGGTGAAAATTTCATCGGCGCGGATGGCGTCTTCCATGGTGACTTTTAAAATCGTTCTTTTTTCCGGATCCATGGTGGTGGACCAAAGCTGCTCCGGGTTCATTTCACCCAAGCCCTTATACCGTTGCAGAGAAATTCCCTGCCTTCCTATCTCCTTCAGCAGTTTGTCCAGCTGGGCGTCAGAGTACAGGTAGTGCTCTTTTTGCTGTTTCTTAACCAGGTAGAGCGGGGGCTGCGCAATATAGATATAACCCGCTTCAATCAGTTTCTGCATGTAGCGGTAGAAAAAAGTCAAAAGCAGTGTCCGTATGTGTGAACCGTCAACATCCGCGTCAGTCATTATAATAATTTTATGGTAACGGGCACGGTTTAACTCAAAGTCTTCTCCTATTCCCGTCCCCAGAGCGGTAATTATGGTCCTGATTTCTTCATTGGCCAGGATCTTGTCCAGACGGGCTTTTTCCACATTGATTATTTTGCCGCGCAGAGGAAGAATCGCCTGAAAGCGCCGCTCGCGCCCCTGTTTGGCCGAGCCGCCGGCTGAATCGCCCTCCACCAGGTAGAGTTCGCTGACAGCAGGGTCTCTGCTTACGCAATCCGCCAGTTTTCCGGGCAGCGAAGTTACCTCCAGCGTGCTTTTACGCCTGGCCAGCTCCCTGGCTTTGCGCGCCGCTTCACGGGCCCGGGCGGCGCTGATGGCTTTTTCGATTATTCTCCTGGCCACCGGCGGGTTTTGCTCAAAAAAAGCTCCCAGCTCTTCATAAAGAAAAGACTCCACTATGCCGCGTATCTCGCTGTTGCCAAGCTTGGTCTTGGTCTGACCCTCAAACTGAGGTTCCAGCAGCTTGACGCTGATAACCGCTGTAAGACCTTCCCTGATATCCTCGCCGCTGATGTTGCTCTCATTTTCTTTCAGCAGGTTCAGTTTGCGGGCGTAGTCATTAAGCAGGCGGGTCAGTGAGGTCTTAAATCCCAATTCGTGGGTGCCGCCTTCATGGGTGCGGATATTGTTGGCAAATGAACAAATTAAGTCGTTGTACCCGTCATGGTACTGCAGTGCTATTTCCACGCTGCATCTTTCCTCTTTTTCCTGTTCGATGTATATGACTTTTTTGTGCAGGGGTTCCTTGTTTTTGTTCAGGAATTCAACAAATGATTTAATGCCCCCGTCGTATTTAAAGGTCTCCCTCACTTCCGGGTTTTGTCTTTGGTCCACCAGGGTAATTCTGATGCCCTTATTCAGGAAAGCCAACTCCCGCAGGCGGGCGGAGATGATGTCATACTGGAAGTCCACTTCTTCAAATATCTCCGGGTCAGGCATAAAAGTAACAGTGGTTCCTGTTTTCCTGGCCTTGCCCTTAACTTTAAGGTCGGTTACCGGCTTTCCCCGCTCAAAACGTTGATGATAAACCTGGCCGTCCCGCTGAACTTCCACCTCCAGCCACAGGGAAAGGGCGTTGACCACCGAAACGCCTACCCCGTGCAGGCCTCCCGACACTTTATACCCTTCCCCACCAAACTTGCCGCCGGCATGAAGCACTGTCAGCACAACTTCCACCGCCGGCCTTTTCAGCTGGGGATGCTCTCCCACCGGTATTCCACGGCCGTCATCGATGACGGTAACCCGGTTGTCCTCACCGATCAGCACAGTTATATTTTGGCAAAAACCGGCCAGCGCTTCGTCAATGCTGTTGTCAACCACTTCAAAAACAAGGTGGTGGAGGCCCCGGGGGCCGGTGGTGCCGATATACATGCCGGGACGGCGCCTGACAGCCTCCAGTCCTTCCAATACCTGTATCTGTGTCTCATCATAATGGTTATTGCCGTTGTTGCCGCTGTTTTTATCCGTTGCCAACCCAAAACCCCCCGTCTGTCCGTACCACCGGCCTAGTCTTTGTCAAATGCGTTGGACTGGAACCTCTTCTTTAAAGTTCCGGGCGCAATGGGAGAGAAGCTGACCATTTGTTTAGTTACCACAAATGACTTATTAACTTCGCCTTTTTCCGCGTACTCTTTTTTCGCTGTCTGTAAAAACTCGCGGTTGCACTGCTTCTCCTTAATTCTTATGTCAAATATTCCCACCAGGTCCCTGGCGGCAACCACCCGGGAACCACCGATATGTAAAAACAATCCCAAAACCTCCCTTGCGCTTATTTTATCCGGGCCCGGCCGAAACATGGTTCCTAACCCTGTGTTTGGTGCCATTTCAGCCATCTTTTCTGACTGAGCAGCGCCCTGTGCAGAGCGTCTTTTAACTCCGGAACGAGGGGCGACTGTCGCAGCGCCTCCTCTACCGCAGCCGTTTCTTCTTCGGTAAGTTTTATTTCCAGCCAGGGCCGGCTTTTTTCAGGCAGAGGAGCGGCTAAAGCGGTGGATGCCACCGGTCCCGTCTGAAAACGTAGGTCTTTCAGTACCCTGGTCCCTGCCCTCCGGTTTAAGGCATTTATAATCTTTCTTTTCTGCAGGGAGATGTGCTGGGCCCACAAAGGATCTGTTACCCGTACCAAAAGAAGTCCGCTCCCCATAAAAAGAGGTTCGGTCTTTTTGGCAATTTCCTCACCCACAACCAGGGGCCAGGCCTCAATAATCATTTGCTCTTTGATTTTTTGGGCACCGGGAAGCGAACGCAATGTTTTTTCCAGGATATCAGACAGCTGGTTCAGTGGGGATCACCTCTCCTCCTTCCACTGTGAAAAAAGAACATGTCCCGTTATACCGCCCGATTTTTTCCGGTTCAGTGCCGGAAACAAAAGTCTGCACTTTTCCCTCCAGCGCCAAAAGCAACATTTGTCTCCTCCTGCCGTCAAGCTCCGAAAAAACATCATCAAACAAAAGTACCGGGTACTCCCCTGTCTCCGCCCGCAGAAGTTCCAGTTCCGCCAGTTTAAGTGCCAGCACAAGCGTCCTTAGCTGCCCCTGAGATGCAAAAATACGGGCCTCTTTGCCATTGATTCTCAGCGCCAGGTCATCGCGGTGAGGACCGACCAGAGTCTGCCCCAGGCGCAGTTCTTCTTCTTTGCTCTTCCTGAGGGCCAAAAGCATGGCGTTTCCTGTTTCCTCTTCCCCAGCATCTTCCCTGACCGGTAAAGAGGACAGGTAGCCCAGGTCCAGTTCCTCTGTCCCGCCGGAAAGCCGGCGGTGAGCCAGGCGGGCCAGCAGGCCCAGCCTGTGAATTGTCGCGCGCCGCCTTACCATGATAGATGCGCCAAGCCGCGCCAGCTGCTCGTCCCATCCTGACAGCTCCGACCACTTATCTTTATTAAAGCGTATGTTCTTTAAAAGAAAATTGCGCTGGCGTAAAACCTGGTGGTACATCCCCAGCTGCTGTTCGTAAACAGGAAAGAGTTTTATTATCTCTTCATCAACAAAACGCCGCCGCAGTTGTGGCGGTCCCTTTACCATCAACAGGTCCCCGGGAGTAAAAAGAACAGTGTTAAAGTTGCCAAGAAAGACACTCCTTGCCACCGCCACACCGTTTACACTTATTTCTTTGCTGCGGGACGGGGCGCTGAAACTAATGCTGACCTTATATTCCCCCCTGCGGTTTTTGACAGTGGCAGCGGCGGAAAGGTTAATTTCACCAAAACGCACCAGCTCATCTTCATTTCTGGTCCGGAAAGAACGGCCGTTGGCCAGATAAGAGATTGCCTCCAGCAGGTTTGTTTTACCCTGGCCATTGGCGCCTGCAATAATATTGAGATTACGGTCAAAACCCAGCTGCAGACGGCTGTAATTGCGCCAATTTTTTAAAGACAGGGAATCAATCCTCAAATCAGTTGTCTCCCTTTTCAGGTTTTAACGGGAAGCACCATGTAAAGAAACTGAGGATGGAGCGGGTCTCTCATCACACACGGTTTATTATGCCCGACAAAATCCAGACTGCACGCTTCCCCCTCACAATTTTTAAGCATATCCAGCATAAATCTGGCATTAAGTGAAATTTCCAGCTTCTCCCCTTCCATGGATAAAGGAAGTTTTTCCTGTATGCGTCCATATTTGGAAGCTGCCCTGATGGTCAGCATATCCTGTTCAACCGCCAGGCGAACAACCTGATTTATCCCATCCGACAACAAAACCGCTCTTTCCAGGGCACGTTGCAAAGAAATTGCGTCCACGGAAGCCCGTGCGTAAAAGTCAGACGGGATAACCCTGCTTACATTTGGAAAATTATCATCAAGCAGGCGGAAACCGGCCTCCTTACCTCCACAAGACAGGAAAAACCGGCCACCATACAAAGCCGCTGTAATTACATCGTCCTCATCGTCAAAAATCCTGTTGACTTCCTGCAGGATACGCCCGGGTATCAAAAAGTCCGCATCTTTTCCGTTTTTGTTTTGCACGGCGCCGGAGGTGGTGGCAAGACGGAAGGTATCTGAGGAGGAAAGGGAAATTTTTTCTTCTTTCAGGGAAAAGAAGACACCGTTGAAAGCTCCCTTCCCTTCTTCATAGGATACAGAAAACAAAGTCTGCCTGAGCATTCTTCTCAGTTCTTCAATTTTTATGGTAAATGTACAGACCGGCGTTTCATCTTCCCGCGCCTTAACTGCGGGAAACTCATCGCCGCTGGTGCCGTACAGCTGAAAGTCAGCCTGACCGCTTTTTATATCGGTATGGTAGTTGGCGGTGTCAACATTTATCTGCACTGATTCTCCGGGAAGTCTTTTAATTATGTCCACAACTTTGGCCGGAAGTACCACCTTGCCTGTTTCCGTATGGGAAACCGCAAAAGAGGTGCTGATTCCTATCTCAAGGTTGGTGGCGGCCAGTGTCATCCGGTTCCCGTCGCTTTCAAACAGCACTCCTTCCAGGACAGGGACAGTGCTCCTGGACGGAATTGCCCTGCTTACAACCTGCAGGTGGTCCGCCAGAACGGAACGAGGAACAGACAGGCGCATTTGACTTCCCCCTTTTTGTTAATTTCGTTGTGGTGAAAGATAACCGGAAGGAATAATATATTAAAATAGCAGCAGTATTAATATGTGCTGTTAAAGATGTGGAAAAGGGCGGGAGCGGCAACGGATACACCGTTTTCTTCTGTTTATATAATAGTGGATAAACCGGTTTGGCAAAGCAACACTTTTCACATATCAACAGGATGGGATGTTTAACGGTAAAATGTTAACCGGTTATCAGGAAAGTTATTAACAGGTTATTCACAGTTGTTAATTTTTTCGATTATCTGTTCGATTACAGCTTTCACGCCGCTGTCGGCGGCAATATCTTCACATATCTTTTTGTGGGCATGCATAACCGTGGTATGATCACGGCCGCCGAACTCGCTGCCAATTTTGGGTAAACTGGCATCGGTGAGTTCTCTTGCCAGGTACATGGCGATATGCCTGGGAAAAGCAACATTGCGGGTTCTCTTTTTGGCTTTGAGATCTTCCGGCTTCAGGGCAAAATAGCCGGCAGTCTCTTTTATGATGTTTTCGATGGTAATGAGTTTCCTTTTTCCCTGGCGGGAAATAATGTCCTTTAAGGCCTCCTCCGCCAGGGGAACGGAAACGCGGCGGTTGGTGAGGGATGAATAAGCTATGACCCGGATAAAAGCGCCCTCCAGCTCGCGAATGTTGTTGACGATTTTGTCTGCAATGTAGAGGAGAACGTCATTGCTGACAGAGATGTTTTCAATAACGGCTTTTTTGCGAAGTATAGCCACTCTGGTCTCCAGATCCGGTATCTGAATGTCAGTGATTAAACCCCACTCAAAACGGGAGCGGAGCCTGTCCTCCAGGGTGGGTATTTCTTTGGGAGGCCTGTCGCTGGAAATTATGATTTGTTTGTTATTTTCGTGCAAAGCGTTAAAAGTATGGAAAAATTCTTCCTGTGTCTGCTCTTTGCCGGCCAAAAACTGAATATCGTCCACCAACAGGACATCAACGCTGCGGTATTTGTTGCGGAAGTCAACAGTTTTGTTGTCACGGATAGCGTTGATAAATTCGTTGGTGAATTTTTCGGAGGATATGTAGACGACCCGGTAAGACGGGGTATGCTCGATCACATAGTGGCCGATGGCGTGCATCAGGTGGGTTTTGCCAAGTCCCACCCCTCCGTAGATAAAGAGAGGGTTGTAAGCACGGGCCGGAGCTTCGGAAACGGCAAGAGAGGCGGCATGGGCAAAACGGTTGCTGCCGCCAATGACAAAAGTATCAAAGGTATATTTGGGATTAAGCCAGGAGGATGAGAGGCGCAAGACATGGTTGCCATTGGGGCGTGGCACCGGTAAATCAATTATGCTCTCTTCTTCAGTCTCATCCTGATTCAGCCGGGGTGTGATGAAATGAACGGAGCAGGCATTGTCTGAAACATCACGGAGAGCTTTTACAATAAGCTGAGCGTAGTGGTTTTGCAGCCAATCCTTGGTAAAATCATTGGGAACGCTAATGACCAGAGTGCCGTTATTAAGAGAGACAGGCCTGGTTGTTTTTAGCCAAGTCTCGAAACTGGGTTTGCTTACCTGTTTTTCCACCTCGCTTAGGGTAGCCTGCCAGATATCCAGCAGTTCCTGGTCCATACCCACACCTCCTTATTCCTGTAATTCACAGAAAAGAATAAGAATAAATTGGGGAAAATAAAGGTTTTCCACAAAACCGCGGGGTTTTCCACAAGGGATGTGGAAAAAACATGTGGAAAAAAAATACAAACCGTGGTTACGGCCGCTTTTAGCAAATTAAATATGTCGAAACTTATTATGCGCTTCCTTCAGTTTATCTTAACAAAATCTGGCGATTACTGCAATAGCCATATGCCTGGACAGGGGCAAAAGCACGGAAATTGCTGAAGTTGTAAGCGGTGGCAGAGCTTGACACAGGTATTCTAAAAAGTTATAATCGGTTTGATATGGGTAAGGATAAGGGTGACGGACAGGAGGTGTGAAGGGACTATGAAAAGGACTTACCAGCCAAAGGCAAGGAAGAGGAGAAGGATACACGGTTTTCTTTGCAGGATGTCTACAGGAGCGGGAAGGCTGGTTTTAAAGAGGAGACGCGCCAAAGGCAGAAAGAGGTTGTCAGCCTGATTCCATGAATAAAAGCAGTAAACACCGCCTGGCGCGAACAAGAGAGTTCAGGGCGGTTTTTGAAAAAGGTGAGCAGGTGGCAACCCGCGGTTATGTCCTTTATTTTGCCGCCAACGGGCTTGGTATTAACCGCACCGGCTATGTTACCTCCAAAAAAATTGGAAATGCGGTTACGAGAAACCGGATTAAAAGATTAATGAAAGAAGCCTTCAGGTATTACCCTGACGTTAAACAAGGCTATGACCTGGTTTTTGTCGCCCGCCTCCCGTCTGCAGGCTTTAATTTTGTGCAGGCCGCCGCCGAGATGAAGCGTATTTTGCAAAGGGGCGGCCTGTTTATAATGAAAACAGGCAGGGACGAAGGCCCATGAAAATGCTCATGCTTTTTTTAATAAAGTTTTACCGGAAAAATATCTCTCCGCTGAAGAAGTCTTCATGCCGCTTTGAACCGACCTGTTCGCTGTATGCTCTGCAGGCGACAGAAAAATACGGGGCCTGGAGGGGACTGCTTTTGACGGCAGGCAGGATTTTGCGCTGCCACCCCTTTCATCCGGGCGGTTACGACCCAGTATAAAAGAAAAAGGAGGCCAGGCCATGATCTCGGCCATAGCGGATTTCTTAAATATCATACTGACTTTCTTTTATAACCTTACGGGTAACTACGGCGTAGCCATTATACTGCTCACCATTCTGACCAGGATAGTAACTTTGCCTCTGACCAACAAACAGATGGCATCGGCCAAAGCGATGCAGGAACTGCAGCCGGAAATAAAAAAACTGCAGGAAAAATATAAAAATGATAAGAATAAACTAAACGAGGAAACAATGGAGCTGTGGAAGAAACACAAAGTCAATCCGGCAGCGGGTTGCCTGCCGCTGATTGTGCAGTTTCCCATACTGATTGCGATTTTTCAGCTGCTGCAGGATCCTTCCAGGCTGGAAGCGGCCGGGATTGTCAACACACAGTTTCTTTTTCTGAATATGACTTTGCCTGATCCCACCTATATCCTGCCCGTCCTGGCCGGAGCGACGACTTTCCTGCAGCAGAAGCTGATGATGACTGACAAATCGCAGCAGGCCATGCTATATGTAATGCCGGTAATGCTCCTGGTTTTCAGTATCCGCTTTCAGGCGGGACTGGTGCTTTACTGGGTGGTGGGCAACCTGTTGTCCATCGGGCATCACTACTTGCTGAACAAGCCGGCGGCGAAGGGAGCGTAAAAAGATGAAGTCGCTTGAAATTAGCGGCAAAACCATTCAGGAGGCGGTGCAAAAGGGGCTGGAGCAGCTGGGCCTGGACGAGACGGATGCCCAGATAGAGGTGTTGAGCGAACCGGCAACCGGGTTGTTTGGCCTTATTGGTGGCAGGCAGGCTCTGGTGAGAGTCAGCGAGAAGAAAAAACCGGAAAATTTTATGTCCCGTTTTCTGAAGGGCATAATTGAAAGAATGGGCCTGAGGGGCGACGTTAAGGTTACCGAAGATAAAGAAAACCTGTTATTGGATGTAAGCGGGCCCCGGATGGGTGTTATCATCGGTAAAAGGGGACAAACCCTTAACGCTTTGCAGTACCTGTTAAACGTTGTATATCATAAAAACTTTCCTGACGACAACCGGCGCGTAATACTGGATGTGGAGGATTACAGGCGCAAAAGGGAGCAGACCTTGCGGGAGCTGGCGGAGAGAATTGCCAAAAGAGTCGCCCTTGGCGGGAGAGAAGTGGTGCTGGAACCCATGAGTCCCCAGGAAAGACGGATAATTCATACTGCTTTGCAGGGGAACCCGGCGGTCGCTACCTACAGTCAGGGCGAGGAACCGTACCGGAAAGTAGTTATTGCGCCAAAATAAAAGCGGCATAACAAACCGTCGCCCTGAACGGGCCGGCGGTTTTTTAAAAGGGCGGAGACAGGATGAAAGATGATACTATCGCGGCCATTTCCACGCCACCAGGAGAGGGGGGCATCGGTATTGTCCGCCTAAGCGGTGGAAATGCCAGGAAGATAGGGATGAAGCTTTTCCGCTTTGCCGGCAAGGTTAGGGAGCCGGTCAGCCACCGCCTCTACTACGGGCATATCGTTAGCCCTCAGGACGGGGAGGAGGTGGATGAAGCCCTGGCGTCTTTCATGGCGGCGCCCAAAACCTATACCAGGGAAGATATGGTGGAGTTAAACTGTCATGGCGGCATAGTACCCCTGGCCAGGACACTGCAGCTTTGCCTGGCTGCCGGCGCCCGCCTGGCGGAACCGGGAGAGTTTACTCAGCGCGCCTTTATAAACGGCCGCATAGACCTGGCTCAGGCGGAGGCTGTTATACAGGTTATCAGGGCTAAAACAGAAGCGGGTGCCAGGGTTGGCCTGGCCCAGCTGAAAGGCGGGCTGTCCCTTCGCCTCAGGGAGATACGGGGGACGGTGCTGTCGGTGCTGGCCCACATCGAAGCCTCCGTAGACTTTCCTGAGCATCAGGACGTGGAAGAGCTGGCAAGGGAAAGGTCGGTGAGGGAAATCGAAGGTGCCTTGACCGCGGTCAATGCTTTGCTGGCCACCGCTGACCAGGGGAGGATAATACGGGAAGGGTTGCGTACCGCCATAGCGGGCCGCCCCAACGTTGGCAAGAGTTCCCTGCTGAACGCTCTTTTACAGGAACAGCGCGCCATTGTAACCTCCATCCCCGGCACCACCAGGGATGTTATCGAAGAAAGCCTGAATATCGGCGGGGTGACGCTGGCAGTACTGGATACCGCCGGTATCAGGAAGACGCGCAGCCAGGTGGAAAAGATCGGGGTGGAGCGTTCACTGGAGGCCATTAAAGCCGCCGACCTGGTTCTTCTGGTTATTGATGCCAAAAAAGGCCTGACCGGCGGCGATGCACAGATACTGCAGGCCGCCGGCAAAAAACCGGTTATTGTCATTGCCAACAAAACCGACCTCCTTACCCACCCCGACCGGGACAAGGCGGAACTGGCAGACGCGGTTGCCGGTTACCCCCTGGTTTTTACTTCTTTGCATAAAGGAGAAGGGCTGTCTGAACTTACGGAAGCTATAAAGTCTCAGGTTTTTAGCGGGAGAGTAATGCCGGAAGAGCCGGTAATGGTAACTTCTGTCAGGCACAAAGAAGCTTTGCGCCGGGCGGGAGTGTCGCTGGCGGCGGCCCAGGAAGCGCTCATGGCCGGAATGGACCTGGATGTGCTGGCCATTGACCTGTACGAAGCAGCAGACGCCCTGGGAGAAATAACCGGGGAAACGGCCAGGGCTGACGTGGTGGAGGAAATATTCAGGACTTTCTGTATAGGCAAGTAGCAAGTAAAGCAGGTGAGACTGTGGCGTACCAGGCAGGAGAATACGATGTGGTGGTAATCGGCGCCGGACACGCCGGTTGTGAAGCGGCTCTGGCGTCAGCGCGCCTGGGCTGCCGGACACTGCTGCTTACCATCAATTTGGATGCGGTGGCCATGATGCCCTGTAACCCGGCCATTGGTGGCCCGGCCAAAGGCCACCTGGTGCGGGAAGTGGACGCGCTGGGCGGTCAGATGGCCAAGGTGATCGACCGGACACTTATCCAGATACGGCTCCTCAATACGGCCAAAGGACCGGCAGTCCGTGCCCTGCGCGCCCAGGCCGACAAGTGGCTTTATCAGAAAGAGATGCGCCGGGTTCTGGAAAATGAGCCCAATTTGCACCTGCGGCAGGCAATGGTGGAAGAGATAAGGGTAAAGGGCGGCAGAGTAAAAGGGGTCCGGACCCACACCGGTGCCTTTTATGCTGCAACTGCGGTGGTTATTACAACGGGGACCTACCTGAAAGGCAGGATAATTATCGGGCAGCACAGTTACCAGGGTGGGCCAAACGGGCAGGCAGCCAGCACCAGGCTGTCCGGTTCACTGCGAAAACTGGGGTTTTTGCTGCCGCGCTTTAAAACCGGGACGCCGCCCCGTATCCACCGCGATTCCATTGACTTTGGCAGAACTCTGATTCAGCCCGGAGACGCAGGGCCGCTGTCCTTTTCCTTCGAAGGGGAGCCTGCAGTCCCGGAGCAGGTGCCTTGCTGGCTGACGCACACCAATGAAAACACCCACCGGGTGATCAGAGAAAACCTGCACCGGTCACCCCTTTTTTCCGGTGAGATAAAAGGAGTGGGACCGCGCTACTGTCCATCTATTGAAGACAAAGTTGTACGTTTCAGCGAGCGGGTGGGTCACCAGGTTTTTCTGGAACCGGAAGGCCGGGATACCGCGGAGTTTTATGTTCAGGGTATGTCAACCAGCCTGCCGGAGGACGTGCAGGTGGCCATGCTGCAGACCATTCCCGGCCTGGAAAATGCCAGGATAATGCGGCCCGGGTATGCCATCGAATATGACTGCCTGGACCCGCTACAGCTTAAACTGACACTGGAAACCAAGCTGGTGGACGGGCTGTTCTCGGCCGGGCAGATTAACGGTTCCTCCGGGTATGAGGAAGCGGCAGCGCAGGGACTGGTGGCCGGACTGAACGCCGCTTTACAGGTTAAGGGTAAACCGCCGCTTATTATTGACCGCTCCCAGGGGTATATAGGGGTACTTATTGATGACCTGGTAACCAAAGGAACCAATGAGCCTTACCGGATAATGACCTCACGCGCCGAATACCGCCTGTTGCTCCGGCATGATAACGCCCAATGGCGGCTGACGCCGCTGGGTTACCGGGTGGGGCTGGTTGACGACGACCGCTACCGCCGGTTTGAAGAGAAGAAGCGGGCGGTAGAAGAAGAGGTGGAAAGGCTGCGGAAGACTGTTGTTCCTCCCACCGACAGCGTGAACAAGTACCTGGAACAAAAGGAAAGCAGGCCGCTGGTAGCTCCCACCGCCGCCGCCCAGCTGCTGCGGCGGCCGGAACTGAGCTACCGTGATATTGCCAGGCTTGCCGGCTTTGTTTTGCCGGAGAGGGCGATATACGAACAGGCCGAAATACAGATCAAGTATGAGGGATATATCGAGAAACAGCTCCAGCAGGTTGAAAGGTTCCAAAAAGGAGAGAAAAGAGAAATACCATCGGATTTTCCCTATCACCTCCTGGACGGGCTTTCCCGTGAAGCTGCGGAAAAGCTGTCCCGGATCCGCCCGCTCTCGGTTGGGCAGGCCGGCAGGATTTCCGGGGTATCTCCCGCCGATATCAGCATTCTGCTTTTGTACCTTGAAAAGGAAAGGCGCAGGTCAAAAGGCAATGGGTGAGGAGTTTATGGCGCTGGCCAGGGAGCGCGGCGTCTCCTTGCCGGAAGAAGCGGGCAAAAATTTCGATGATTATTTGGAACTGCTGGGGAGGGGTAACCAAAGGGCCAACCTGACCAGGATAACATCAAGGCGTGAAGTCTATATCAGGCACTTTCTGGATGCCCTTGAATTGTTGCGTTGGCGGGACAACCCCCCGGTACCGGTGCTTGACGTGGGAAGCGGGGCGGGGGTGCCGGGTATCCCGCTTAAACTGGCACGTCCCGCCCTGGAGTTGACCCTCCTGGAATCGGTGCGGAAGAAAACCGATTTCCTGCGGGAAACCGTGCAAAGCCTCGGACTTTGCGGCGTAAAGGTGGTTACCGGCAGGGCCGAGGAGCTGGGCCGGCAGGAGGAATACAGGGAAAAATATTTGCTGGTTGTCTCCCGCGCCCTGGCGCGGCTGGACATTTTATTGGAACTTTGCCTTCCTTTTGTTGCCACCGGAGGCTTTTTCGCCGCTTATAAAGGAACGGGGTATGCCGGAGAGCTGGAGCAGGCCGGGCTGGCCCTGGCCGAGCTTGGCGCCAAAACGGAAGAGATACACCGGTATATGCTGCCAGAGGTAACAGGAGAGAGAGCACTTCTGATTTTCAGAAAGACAGGCCCCACTCCCGCCAGGTACCCGCGGCGGGTTGGTGTGCCCAAAAAGCGCCCGCTGGGGCGGCAGAGCTAAAGAAATGGAAGCCGGCGCCGGAACAAATTCCGGCGCCGTTATTTTTTTGACGGCAATATTGCTATGGCAGGATATTCCTGTGACGTGTCGAAAATATTTTAAAACTGTTTCGTGGGGGTAGATGAGGATGAGTGACGCCTGGAGCAAGCTGCTGCGGCTGGATGCGGCTGACTATAAAAGAGAAGAGATTCAGCCTGTGCCGCTTGAAAAGATACAAGCCAACCCTTTTCAGCCCAGAAAACATTTTGATGAAAATAAAATTGACGAGCTGGCGCAGTCTATTAAAACGTACGGGTTGTTACAACCGGTCATCCTGCGCAAAAAAGACGGTTTCTACCAGCTGGTGGCAGGTGAGAGGCGCTGCCTGGCCTGCAGAAGCCTGGGCTGGACAAGCATCCCGGCCGTTATCAGGGATTTAAACGACAACGCCATGGCTACCATTGCTTTGATTGAAAACCTGCAGAGGGAAAACCTGCATTTCCTGGAGGAAGCTCAGGGTTTTGCGCGGCTGCTTACAGAGTTTGGCCTGACACAGGAAGTGCTGGCGCAGAGAATTGGCAAATCACAGTCTACCATTGCCAATAAATTGAGACTGCTGCGTCTGCCGGACCAGCTAAAGGCGCAGCTGATGGAGGGGGATCTGTCGGAAAGGCACGCCAGGGCTCTGCTGCGGCTGGCAGACGAAAAAAGCCAGATCAGGGTTTTCCATGAAATTCGTAACCTGGGACTGACGGTAAAGCAAGCGGAAAAGCGCGTTGACGAAATACTCCGTAAAAAAGAAGAAAAGAGGGAGAAGAAAAAAGTTGTCATCAGAGATATCCGTATTTTTGTCAATACGGTCCGGCAGGCTGTGGGGATTATGGAAAAGGCCGGACTGGCGCCGGAGGTAACCGAGACCGAGGAAGCCGACTATTTTGAGGTTCGCATCCGGCTGCCCAAAAACAGGAAATGAAAAGCGGGAAATGACGACAAGGGCCGCCAGAAATCTGCCTGTTACACCTGATTTCTACAAAATTACAGGGCTGCGGCAGGAACAGGAAGGGCAGCAACGAATTATTAGGTGAAGGCAGAAAAACGAGGTGGTCAGGATGGCAAGAATCATAGCAGTGGCCAACCAGAAAGGCGGGGTCGGTAAAACGACTACCGCCGTTAATCTGAGCGCTTGCCTGGCGCAGGAAGGGAAGCGGGTACTGCTCCTGGATATTGATCCGCAGGGCAATGCCACCAGCGGTATCGGGCTGGAAAAAAGACGGGTTAAGGTATGCATTTACGATGCGCTTATCAATGAGATGCCGCTTAAGAATATTATCCAGAGGACGGAATACCCTGGGGTGGACGTGGTGCCTGCCACCATACAGCTGGCGGGAGCAGAGATTGAACTGGTCCCGACCCTGTCGCGGGAAGTCCGGCTACGCCGTATACTGGACGGGATAAGGAGCGAATATGACTACGTTATCATAGATTGCCCGCCTTCCCTGGGCCTTCTCACCATAAACGCGCTTACCGCCGCCGACACGGTACTGATCCCCATCCAGTGCGAGTACTATGCGCTGGAGGGATTGAGCCAGCTTAACAAAACGGTTCAGCTGGTACAGAAACATCTGAACAGCAATTTGCGTTTTGAAGGAGTCCTTCTCACCATGTTCGACTCCCGCACCAACCTTTCCACCCAGGTTGCCGAAGAAGTGAGAGAACATTTCGGCGACAAGGTGTTTAAAGCCGTTATTCCGCGCAATGTGCGCCTGAGCGAGGCGCCCAGCCACGGCCAACCCATAATATTTTATGATGCCCGTTCCAAAGGCGCGGAAGTTTACCAGGAACTGGCCAAGGAAGTGATGGAAAATGACACAAAAGCGGCTGGGTAAGGGCCTGCAGGCGCTTATCCCGGACATTGATGACACCCCGCTTTCCGATGCGGAGGAAATTGATGTAAAAGACATCGGTCCCAATCCCTATCAGCCCCGCAAAGTCTTTGACGAAGAAAAAATGCGGGAGCTGGTCAGCTCTGTAAAAGAGCACGGCGTTTTGCAGCCGCTTATTGTACGGCGAGCCGGCAACGGGTATGAACTGGTTGCCGGCGAACGGCGCTTAAGAGCGGCCAGGCTGGCCGGGCTGGAGCGGGTACCGGTAATTGTAAGGCCTTTCAGTTCCAGAGATATGATGGAAATCGCGCTGATTGAGAACCTGCAGAGAGAAGACCTGAACCCGATGGAAGAAGCAGAGGCTTACCAGCGCCTGCAGGAGGAGTTTGGCTATACCCAGGAGCAGCTGGCCAAGCGCCTGGGCAAGAGCCGGCCGGCAGTAGCCAACACGTTGCGCCTGCTTGCCCTGAATGCAGAGGTGCGCCGGGAGGTGGCGGCAGGCCGCCTGTCAGAGGGACACGCCCGGGCTATTTTGGCCCTGCCGCTGGAAAAACAGCCGGTGGCCGCCCGACAGGTGTTGGAACAGGGACTGTCGGTACGCGAAACAGAAAAGCTGGCGGGAAGAATGGGACCGGCCCACGGCAAGAAAAAAGAAAAACCGCGCCAAAACGACCGGTACCTGGCTGACATGGAAGAAAAGCTGCGGGAAATCTGTGGTGCGGAGGTAAAAATCCGCACAAGCCCCCGCGGCTCCGGCCGCCTGGAAATACACTTTTTTGACCAGGAAGAGCTGGAGCGTCTTTACGAGATGTTTTGCCGTTTCACGTGAAACAGCGCTGTGGTTTCACGTGAAACATCATCAATGACCACAAGGGGAGCAGTATATGCTGACAACCATGAACAGCCTGCTGGGGACCGTGATTAACGGTGCGGCCATTGCGGCCGGCGGGATGCTGGGGGTGCTTCTGGGCAACCGGATACCTCCCGGCTACAAAGCTGTGGTGATGCAGGGTATAGCTCTGGCGGTAACGCTGATCGGCATACAAATGGCGCTGGGCTACCGGAACCTGCTTGTCCTGATATTAAGCCTGGTGTTGGGTGGCCTGCTGGGCGAAGCTCTGGGCATAGACGCCCTGCTGCGACGCGCCGGGCTTTGGGTGGAGAAGAGGGCGGCGCGAAGCGGCTCCGGTCTCGCCAGCGCCTTTGTGTTTGCCACCCTGCTTTACGGCGTGGGAGCAATGGCCGTGACCGGGGCGCTGGAGAGCGGCCTGCTGGGCAGACACCAGATTTTGTATGCAAAGTCTGTGCTGGACGGGGTGACAGCGGTTGCCCTGGGTGCAGCCATGGGCCCGGGGGTAAGCTTGTCTGCGTTGCCGGTTGTGGCGTATCAGGGCTCCATAGCCATGGCGGCCGGTGCGCTCAGGCCATTTCTGGATGAGGCTGTCATTGCCGAATCTTCCGCGGTGGGAGGGCTGCTTATTTTTGCCATTGGCCTCAATCTGTTGCAGCTGAAAGAGCTTAAAGTGGCAAACATGCTCCCTGCCATCCCGGTGGCAATGGTCTGGACGTTTTTTTCAGGCGTTTAAAATTTTTTTGGGGGGATGGGAGGAATCGGGTGTTGCGTGTCGAATTAGCAGCTTTGCCTCCCTTTGGAGGCGGCATGGATTTGGAGCTTTTCCTGTACCTGGTGCTGGGGATGCTTGCCCTGGCCTTTGTCCTCATTGTTGTCCTGTTTTGGAAGGTTTCCTCCCTGTCCAGACGTTACCGGGAGTTTATGCGCGGGAGCGGCGGCGTTAGCCTGGAGACCATGCTCTCGGACATACTAAAAGAACAGCGGAGAATTGAGGGGTTAGCGGCCGACAACCAAGCCAGCCTCAGGGCCATAGCCGGAACCCTTGATACCGCCATCCGCGGGGTGGGTATCGTCCGGTTTAATGCTTTTCAGAATACCGGCAGCGACCTCTCATTTGCCGTAGCCCTCCTTGACGCCCGCAGAAACGGTGTGGTGCTAAGCAGTATTTACGGCAGGGAAGAGTCCAGGACCTACGCCAAGCCGGTCTCGGGCGGCCAGTCTTCTTATCAGTTAAGCACTGAGGAGCAGGAGGCGATCAGGCGCGCTGCGGAATCGTTTCGTCTTTCTCCCTGAGGAGAACAGGCGGTGCGGGCAACTTCGAAGCATGAGGTGGTATCATGGCGAAGCGGGTCTACACTGTCCTTATTATATCAAGGGGTAAAAGTTCTCCGGTGGGCCTGCAGATAAGCGCCAGGGCTGCAGGTGTTTTTTTGTTGCTGCTGATGCTCTTGGCCGGTGGCATAACCTGGCTGTACCATTCACACAGCGAGCTGGCTGCAGAGGTAGCCCGCCTGTCGGGGGTTGACGCGGAAAACGCCGCACACCGGGTTAGGTTGGTCCACCTGGAGAATGAGATTGAGGTGCTGCTGGAGCAGGTAACCCTCCTTGACGAGCTGGGCCGGGAAGTCAGGGAAATAGTGGCGGGGGAGCCGGCCGGGGCGGATGAACCCCGGCTGAAGTTGCAAAGCCGGTCCGGAACCCGGACGGGCCGGTCCATTGACGATGCCATTAATTACCTGCAGCAGGTTCTGCCAAGAAGAGAGGAGGAACTGACAGCCCTCCGGTCGGAAGCAGAAAAATACCGGGCCAAGCTGGCCGCCACCCCCGATATCTGGCCGGTCTTGGGCCGGGTCACCTCTCCTTTTGGCTGGCGCCGGGCGCCCCATTCTCTGCGCCGGGAGTTTCACCACGGCATTGATATCGGTGCCCCGTCCGGCACCCCGGTTAAAGCGGCTGCGGACGGCGCTGTAAAAGAAGCCCGCTACCGTCCAGGCTGGGGTAACCTGATAATCATAGATCACGGAGAGCATACCACTTTATATGCCCACCTGCGCCGTATCGCGGTTAAAGCCGGACATTTGGTGGTCAAAGGGCAGGTGATTGGCGAAGTGGGCAGCACCGGTTACTCCACCGGTCCTCACCTCCACTTTGAAATACACGAGCGTGGCACACCGGTGGACCCACTAAAATACCTCAACCGGGAGGATCAGGCAGATGGGGTTTAAGCGCAGGGAATCAGGCAAAATTTCAGGGAAAATAATGACCGTTATCGGTAAAGATACCGTTATCAACGGGAAGCTGCAGGGAAGCGGTGCCTTGCGCATTGACGGCAGGGTACAGGGAGAGGTGGTGTCAGACGGCGATATAGTGGTAGGTGAAAGTGCCATGCTGGAAGCCTCCGTAAACGGTCGAAACATAGAGGTTTCGGGATACATTAAAGGTAACGTCACCGCCTCCGGGTGCCTGAATATTTTGGTTACGGGCACAGTGCAGGGTGATGTGCAGGTCCAGTCTCTGCAGGTTGCAGACGGCGCCGTATTCCTGGGTGCCTGCGCCATGCGCCAGCAAGAGCCCAAAAAATGACCGGGCTCTTCTTTATTGTCAACCCTAACGCCAATAACAAAAAAGCGCCACGGGTCTGGGAAAAGTTGCGGGCTTACCTGGAGGAGCAGAAAATAAGTTTTGACTTTGCTTTCAGCCGGGATGCCGACGACGTGGAGCGCCTGGGAAGAGAGGCCGCGCGCCGTGCCGGCACCATTGTGGCTGCGGTGGGTGGTGACGGCACGCTCTCCCGCCTGGCCGGCGCACTGGCTGGGACGGAAGCCGTCATGGGCATTATACCGGCCGGAACCGGCAATGACTTTGCCCGTTCCCTGGCTATCCCGGCGGACCCCATTCAGGCCTGCCGGGTATTGCTTGGGGGAAGCACCGCTGCCATAGACCTGGGGCGGTTTAAGAGGGGGTGCTTTCTCAATGTTCTGGGGACGGGGCTTGACGCTGAGGTCGCCCTGCTGGCCAACCGCCGTTTTAAGCGGTTTTGGGGCACGGCTGGCTATGTGCTGGCCCTGTTCTGCCAGCTGGCGGTCTTCCGGCCAAGGAAAACCCGCCTGGTCCTGGACGGGGAGGAAATAAGCGCTGATACCTGGTTGGTGGCGGTAGCCAACGGCCGCTACTACGGGGGCGGCATGAAAGTGGCACCGGATGCTGACTGCCAGGACGGCATGGCGGACGTGGTTGTGGTGGCAAGCATCTCCAAATGGGAATTTCTCAAAATCTTCCCCAAAGTTTACAGGGGGCTGCACGTGACACATCCAGGGGTCAGGGTATTAAGGGCGACCAGGGTGGAAATATTCAGTGATTTAACAACCGCCATTCAGGCGGACGGGGAAATGGACGGCCGCACCCCGGTGACGGTAATCATGGAGCGGGGAGCCCTTAAAGTAAGGGTGCCCGCGGAATAAACCGGCTTCCTCTTGCCCACAATAACCGGTGAAAGGAGGTCGTGACCGTGGAAAGGACCATTGCCGTTGAGGAGGGGCTGTGGCCTGTCCGGGAATACCTGCGGGAAAAGGGATACCATGTGGTGGACATGAAAGCGGGGGCACGGGTCGACGCGGCGGTAATCAGCGGCGGCGACGCTGACATGATGGGCGTTGAGAAAATGGCGCTGGACGCGCCGGTTATTAATGCCAGCGGCAAGACGCCGGAGGCGGTCTGGCGTGAGCTGGAAAAAAAGATATTGCATTAAAAAAATCAGCGGGGCCGTATGGCCCCATCTTCATGTTTTCAGGTTAAGGCTTTTTCCCTGGATGGTAGGGCCGGATAATTCCTGCAATCCCAGGTAAATCCCCCGGGCAATTACTTCGGAAAGCTTTACCACCAAAGAAAGCCGGGTATTCTGCAGGACGTAATATTCCAGAAAACCTCCCACATTGACAATGCCGCTGATGTATATGTTTCCCACACTGGGAAGGGACTTGCTTACCCCGGCACCCGGGCGCAGCGACCCCAATCCCAGGTCTATGCTGCCAACGCTCTCCGCCCGGCCCAGGCAGGCGTCCACCGCTATGATCAGGGGAAAACTGTAAAGCTTATTAATAGTTGCCAAAGTCTCGGTCAGGTTAACGGCATGTACCGGTTCCTCCAGAGTGCCAAAGACCAAAGCGCGGGGGGGTTGCAGGCGCTGGAGCCTGGTTCCCGCCAATGGACCCAGGGCATCGCCCGTGGAGCGGTCAGTGCCTATACAGAGAACGATTAACTGGTGGATATAAGGTTGGTACAGACCGGACAGCAGTGCCCGCAACATGTGCCTCATTTTCTGAGCAGCAAGCGGGTCCCCGGAATCAAGACGAAAAGACGTATTACCGCCTGTTTCCTGCCTGTAAACAGACATAGCCGACCTCCGGAGAGAATACTATAAGTTAGTATATGGTACCGGTACGGTAATTATGTGCTCCGAAACATCTGATATTACCGTGCTGTGCCACGTTAAACGGTGGTGTTCTCCGTGTCATGGGTTGACCTGGCTGTGTTGTCCGCCGTGCTCTGGAGTGCGGTGGGCGGTTATCTGGGAGGCTTGCGCAGGGCGGCTTTTCGCCTGGTGGGCCATTTGCTGGCGCTGCTGTGGGCGGTGCTGTTGAACAGTTCACTTATTTTGTACGTAAACCGGGAGTGGCGTGCCGAGTCTGTCCTCACCGCATACCTGACCAGCCGGGGAGAAGTTGCCGTTTTGTCCGGTACAGGCGACCTGCATAGGTTGCTGCAGGAGGCGCGCCTCCGCCTGGCGCCCGGCTCAGCCCTGCCCGTGACAGCGCAGGTCGAACCGGTAAACCAGGCGGCCGGGCTTTTGGTCTGGGCACTGTCGCTGACAGCGTTGTTTTTGCTTGGTTTGTCAGCCGTGTCTCTGGTTCAAAACAGCTTTGCCGGCAGGAAGCGCGGGCAGGCTGCCCCGCCAGGCCGCAGCCTGCCCGCGCTCATGGTGGGAGCCTTATCCGGCATTATGCTTGCGCTGTTTTTATGCCTGGCTGCGGCTGCGCTGTGCCTTCTGCCCTGGTCAGGGTTTCTCCTACAGGCCCTGCAGGATTCTTACCTTCTTATGTTCAGCAGGACAGTTATCCCGGGAATACGGTGACCGGGCCGCGTTACCCATCAGGGGTATCGTAGTTTCTCTGTATAAGGTTTCCTTATATATGGGGCCAAAAAGTAAAGAGAAAACAGCGGCGGGCAAGAAATACTGTCTTAACCGGAAGGAATTTGTGTAAAAGGCAAAGAATATATACTGCGTTTTCTATATCACTACAGGCATCAGGTTTTGCTGTGGTAACAAGTATATCGCTGGGGAGGGAGAACAGTGCGCGTTGTTCTGATGGGACCGCCGGGTGCGGGTAAGGGGACCCAGGCAGAAAAGCTGGTAAAAAGATACGGCTTTCCGCATATTTCCACCGGAGATATTTTTCGCGCCGCCGTCAGGGAAGGGACAGAAATGGGCCTTAAAGCCAAGGAATATATGGACCGCGGAGAACTGGTGCCGGATGAAGTGGTGGTGGGGATAGTGCGTGAGCGCCTGCAGGCCGTTGACTGTGGGCAGGGGTTCCTGCTGGACGGGTTTCCCCGCACCGTGGCGCAGGCTGCAGCGCTGGACGAGGTGCTCTCCGCCGACATGATGACCACCCTGGACGGGGTTGTCAATGTAGATGTGCAGGAAGAAGAACTGGTGGCCCGCCTGACAGGACGCCGCATCTGCCGGTCGTGTGGCTCAGGTTACCATATTAAGTTCCATCCGCCCACGGTTCGCAATGTTTGCGATAAATGCGGGGGAGAGCTTTACCAGCGCACCGATGACACCGTAGACACCGTCAGGCAGCGACTGGCTGTCTACCGCAGCCAGACCACCCCCTTAATTGAGTATTACGGGCAGAGGGGTATCCTGCTGACGGTGGACGGCGCCCGCGATATAGAGGAGGTTTTCAGGGAAATAACGGCGAAGTTGGACGAGCAGGCCAAAGGCAGGTAAGGTTTCGCAAAGCAGGGTGATGGCATGCAGCAATTACTGACCCAACTTAATCTCCCCGGACTGGCTGTGGAAGACCTGATATTTGACTTAACATTTCTCTGGGGTGCCAGGTTTTTAAAGGTCCTGATAATTTTTCTTTTAGCCCGCCTTGCTTTGCGTTTTGGTTACAGTGTAATCCAGCGGCTGTTTAACCGGGACACAGATGCCGCATCTCCCCTGCCGGGCAGTAAAGCCAAGACTTTGGCGGCGCTGCTGTACTCCGTCTGGCGCTATGTAATCTATGCTGCCGCGGCGGTGCTTATACTGACCGAACTCGCCATCGTGGAAATGGGCCCCATACTGGCCGGCGCCGGGGTTATCGGGCTGGCGGTGGGCTTTGGTGCCCAGAGCCTGGTGCGTGATGTTATTGCCGGTTTCTTTATAGTATTGGAAGACCAGTTTTCGGTGGGTGACTACATCACCGTGGGCAATTTTACCGGAACAGTGGAGGAACTGGGCCTTCGCATCACTAAAATCCGCGATTTCAGCGGTGAACTTCATATTATCCCCAACGGAAAAATAGAAGCCGTCACCAACCGGACCCGGGGCAGCATGCGCGCGCAGGTGGATGTGAGCGTGGCCTATGAAGAAGACATCGACCAGGTGCTGGCTGTTCTGGAAGACCTCTCCCGGCGCTTCAGGGAAGAAAGGCCGGAAGTGGTGGAGGGGCCGGTGGTCCTGGGGGTGATTGACCTTGAGGACTCCGGGGTGGTGGTGAGGATTATCGCCCGTACAGTACCCATGACACAGTGGAAAGTGGAGCGTGACCTGAGACGTGCCGTAAAAAAAGAGCTGGAGGCTCACGGGATTGAAATTCCCTACCCCCGGCGCGTTATCTACAGCCGGCAGGAGAAAAAGGAGGACTTGGCAGATGGCTGAATTCTCCCTGGGCCAGAGGGTACGCATGAAAAAACAGCACCCCTGCGGCAGTGATGTGTGGGAAATTATCCGGATTGGCATGGATTTCCGGATAAAATGCGCCCGGTGCGGGCGCAGCGTCATGCTGCCCCGAGCCAGGTTCGAGAAGAGTGTGCGGGAAATACTGCCGGCTGCCACACAGCCGGGGTCAGCGTAACCAGCTTGCAGCTCACCGCGGCAGAAGGCAGGGAACCCTGCCACCGCTCGCCCGGACAGGCCTGCCGTCCGGGCTTTTGTCGGCTTGTCAAGCCGGGCTGAATGTGGTACTATATAATCCGTACTTCCCTGCTCCCGTTTTCAGGCGGGGGCCACAAGTCCACAGGGAGGAGGTGATTAGGCCGTGTCCAGGTACGAAACGATGTTTATTATGAAGCCTGACCTGTCGGACGAGCAGTATGATTCCCTGGTTGAGAAGTTTAAGGGAATCCTGGAAGGCCAACAGGCGGAAGTAACCAACATCCATCGCATGGGTAGACGCCGGCTGGCCTATGAGGTTAAGAAGTTGCGCGAAGGGTACTATGTGTTGATCAATTACAACGGTGCCCCCGCCGCCACCGACGAGCTGGAGCGCAACTTCCGGATTTCAGACGACGTGATCCGTTACCTCATCATTAAAGAAGACGAATAAGGCGGGTGTTGAACCATGCTGAACCGCATTGTGCTGGTCGGTCGCCTGACCAGGGACCCGGAGCTGCGGTACACGCCGGCCAACGGTGTGGCGGTGGCCTCTTTTACCCTGGCCGTCAACAGGCCCTTCCGGCAGCAGGGAGGCCAGCGGGAGGCTGACTTTGTCCCAGTGGTAGTGTGGCGCCAGCAGGCCGAAAACTGCGCCAGGTACCTGGTTAAGGGAAGCCTGGTCGGTGTTGACGGCCGGTTGCAGATTCGCAGCTACGAGGACCGTGAGGGCCAGCGCCGCACCGTGGCTGAAGTGGTGGCGGACAGCGTCCAGTTCCTGGAGAGTTCCCGGGACCGGCGGCCGCCTGACAGCCCGCCTCCCTTTGACGACCCGCTGATTGGCGAAGATGACGTTCCCTTTTAAAGTTTGCCTTAAAGGAGGACCAGGTTATGCGCAAGGAACGCGGCCGCAGGCGTCGTAAAGTCTGCAATTTCTGCGTTGACAAAGTCGAGTCCATCGACTATAAAGCCACCAACAAACTGGCCCGTTTTATTACGGAGCGCGGCAAAATTCTGCCCCGCCGCATCTCCGGCAACTGCGCCAAGCACCAGCGCCAGTTAACCGTGGCTATCAAGCGCGCGCGCAATATTGCTCTTCTGCCGTACACGGCGGAATAACTGCATTTAAGCAAGAGCGGGAGAGCACCCTGTTTTACCGGGTGCTCTCTTTTTCTCCCATCACGTAAAAAAATTACAAGCCGGCCGGAGACGTCCGGGGGCAGGAAATCAGGGTGCGGGCGCAGAAAATTACCTGGCCTGGTGTATCCGGCCTGATGCTTTAGGGAGGTTTTGAGAGTGAAAGTGATTCTGCTGCAGGATGTGAAAGAGCTTGGCAGGAAAGGTGAAATTAAAGAAGTGGCGGAGGGATATGCCCGCAACTTCCTCCTGCCGCGGGGTCTGGCGGTGGAGGCAACGCCGGCCAATTTAAAGCGCCACCAACACGATGAAAAAAAGAAAGAGGACCGGTTGGCCAAAGTTCTGGCGGAGGCGGAGAAAACCGCCAAGCAACTGGACGGGATGGTGCTTGAAATTGTGGCCCGTGCCGGAGAAGGCGGGCGCCTTTTTGGTTCAGTCACCAGCAGCGATATAGCCCGGGAACTGCAAAAAAAGAAGGTAACGGTGGACAGGCGCAGGATTGAGCTGGAAGAGCCGCTGAAAAGCCTGGGGTCTTACCGGGTACGCGTGCGCCTGCACCAGAACGTGGCGGCCACCCTCCAGGTAATTGTCAAGACCTAATCTTTTAAAGAGGTGCAACATGAAAAAAAGTCTGACCCATAAAACACTGCCGGATATAAACAAATTTTCCGGCCAAGATCAGGTCCGGCGCGAAATCAACGCCCTGTACAACCTGCTCTCCAATTTGCTGGGCCCGGAAAGGCTGGTGCTGAAAGCGGGCAAGCTGGAAGCGCTGAGTCTTTTGCGTTCCCGCAAACCGGAAAACCGGTTGCTGGGACTGCAGCGCGTGGTCTTTGAGAACCCGTCCCTGGCGGCGCCGCCGTCTCCGGAACAGATTCCCGCTGCGCTGCAGGCCCTGTATGACGAGTTGGCGGAGCAGATGGCCAGGCGCGCGGTGGAGGATTCGCTGGAAAGAAAGACGGCGGAACGCCTGCAGGAAAAGTACGAAGAATATGTTATGGATTTAAAGAAGCAGCTGCTTAAAGAGCAAAGCGGTCCGGAAAACCCTCAGACCCTGAAAAAGTACGCGCTGCTTGAAAAAATGAAGCACCAGAAGTTAAACCGTACAGCACTGGAAGTGCTGCGGCCGGGGACGCTGAGTGAAGTGGTGGGCCAGTCGGCCGCCATCGAAGCTCTTTTGTCCAAGTTGGCTTCCCCCTATCCCCAGCACATGATTATTTACGGCCCTCCCGGCGTGGGCAAGACCACCGCTGCCAGGCTGGCACTGGAGGCTGCCAAAAGACTGCCGGAGAGCGCCTTCCTGGCGGACGCTCCTTTTGTGGAGGTGGACGGCACCACGTTGCGCTGGGACCCGCGGGAAACCACCAATCCCCTCCTGGGATCGGTGCATGACCCTATTTACCAGGGCGCCAAAAGAGACCTGATTGACGGCGGTGTACCCGAACCGAAACCGGGCCTGGTGACCGAGGCCCACGGCGGCATACTTTTTATCGATGAAATCGGGGAAATGGACCTGCACCTGCAAAGCAAGCTGCTCAAAGTCCTGGAAGACAAAAAAGTGCAGTTTGATTCCGCCTATTACGACCCTTCCGACAGCCAGGTGCCCAAATATATCAAAAAAATGTTTGATGAGGGAGCCCCGGCTGATTTTGTACTGATCGGCGCCACCACCCGCTCTCCCTCGGATATAAACCCTGCCCTGCGCTCCCGCTGCACCGCGGTTTTTTTCGAACCGCTGACCCCGTCCGACATCAGAGCCATTGTTACTGCGGCGGCACAGAAGCTGCAGGTGTGCCTGGACCAGGAGGTGCCGGAATTAATCAGCCAGTATACCACCGAAGGGCGCCAGGCGGTTAACATTCTGGCCGACGCATTTGGCCTGGCGCTTTACCGCCGCTGGCAAAACGGCGATGCTGGCCCGGCGGTCATCACCGCGGAGGTGGTAACCGACGCCCTGCGCGCCGGACGTTTCTCCCAAAGCACGCTGAAGAAAAACGTCTCCGGCCGTGAAGTGGGCCGGGTGTTCGGTCTTGGTGTAAGCGGGTACCTGGGAGACGTGCTGGAAATAGAAGCGGTGGCTTTTCCCGCCCGCGAGGCGGGTAAGGGTACCCTGCGCTTTAACGAGACAGCGGGCAGCATGGCCCGGGACTCGGTTTTTAACGCGGCGGCAGTGCTGAGGAGCCTTACCGGCGAAAACATACACGACTATGACCTGCATGTCAACGTCATCGGCGGAGGCAGGATCGACGGGCCTTCCGCCGGCCTGGCGGTTACAGTTGCCCTGCTTAGCGCCGTTAAGGGTTGGCCGGTGGCCCAGGATGTGGCGGTTACCGGTGAAGTCTCACTGCAGGGTAAAGTGCGCCCCGTGGGAGGTATTGCGGAAAAAATCTACGGAGTCCGCCTTTCCGGCATACCCAGGGTTTTGGTGCCTGCGGAAAACAGGGGGGATATTCCAAGCCTGCCCGGAGGGCCGCTGGTGGTGCCTGTTGCTACCGTGAAAGAAGCCCTGCCGCATTGTTTCAGCGAGTGGGAGAGTGCCTGATTTTTTTAGGGAGAGAGGAGCTTGTATGCCTGAGAATACTGAAAGAATACCCCCCCAGAGCCTGGAGGCCGAGCAATCGGTGCTGGGCGCCATGTTAATTGACCGGGAGGGAATACTGGCCGCGGCCGAACATTTAAGGCCGTCCGATTTTTACCGCGACGCCCACCAGAAAATATTCCAGGCCATGTTAGCCCTGACCGACAGGGGGGAGCCGGTGGACCTGATCACCCTGGTGGAAGAGCTGCGCCAGCACAACCAGCTGGAGCTTACCGGGGGCCTGGCTTACCTGACCGCCCTTGCCAACATGGTGCCCACCGCGGCCAACGTCGGCTATTATGCCCGTATCGTCCGCGAGAAAGCGCTGCTGCGCTCCCTGATCAGCGCCTCGGCCCGCATTGCCGCCCGGGCTTTTGAAGCCGCCGGCGATGCCGACGAGATCCTGGACGAAGCGGAACAGACCATATTTGAAGTGGCCAGGCGCACCAACCAGCAGGGGTTTGCACGGGTAAAAGACGTCCTGAAAGACACCTTTGAACGGATAGAGAAACTCTGGACCAGCAAGGGCGGTGGGGTGACCGGCCTGTCCACCGGGTTTCACGATCTGGACCAAATCACCTGCGGCCTGCAAAACTCAGACCTGGTCATTATCGCCGCCCGGCCCAGCATGGGTAAGACCACTTTGGCGCTGAACATGGCGCAGCATATGGCGGTGAATGAAAAGCAACCGGTGGCCATCTTCTCTCTGGAGATGTCCAAAGAGCAGCTGGTGCAGAGGCTGCTTTGTTCCCAGGCCGAAATAGATGCCCAGAAACTGAGAAGCGGTTATCTCAGGGATGAAGACTACCCCAAGCTGGTCCGTGCCGCCGGACCGCTGTCGGAAGCCCCCCTTTTTATTGACGATACCGCCGCCATCTCAGTGATGGAAATGAGGGCCAAAGCCAGGAGGCTGAAGGCCGAACACGGCCTGGCCGCGGTCTTTGTTGACTACCTGCAACTGATGAGGAGCAACGAGAGAAGTGAAAACCGCCAACAGGAGATTTCGGGCATTTCCCGTTCCCTGAAAGCCCTGGCCAAGGAACTGAATGTGCCGGTGGTAGCGCTTTCCCAGCTTTCCCGCGCCGTGGAGCAACGGGATAAAAAGCGCCCGGTGTTGAGCGACCTGCTGGAATCCGGCGGCATCGAAGCCAACGCGGACCTGGTGGCGTTTATTTACCGCGAAGGGTACTATAATAAAGAAGCTGAAAACCGCTACGAGACGGAGATTATCATCGCCAAGCAGAGAAACGGTCCGGTGGGTTCGGTATACCTTTACTTCCAGGAGAAATACAACAAGTTCCTCAGCACCACCCGCAAAGAGCAGCGCCCGGCGCGCCCGGCTTGACAAAAAGACCGGTCTCTGCTATACTGACTGACGGTGAAATTTAATAATATTTATAAGGGTGTGGAAGGCTCATGGTTGACCCGGATGGAATTTTAGAAATTCTGTTTGGGTTATTTTTATAGGCACAGGCACCTTTGGAGGCAGGTATGGATAAGTATGATGTGGTTATTGTAGGGGCAGGGCCCGCCGGCCTTTTTGCCGCGCTGGAACTGTCCGGGTCAGGCCTGGAAGTACTGCTCATAGAGAAAGGCAATGACATTGATGGCCGCCGCTGCCCCATGAAAGCGGATAAGATCGCCTGCCGCCACTGCAGCCCCTGCTCTGTGGTTTGTGGCGTGGGTGGCGCCGGCGCTTTTTCCGACGGCAAACTGACCCTGACCGCCGACTTCGGTGGCTACCTCCACGAAATTATCGGCCGCGCGCCGCTGGAGGAGCTCATTTGGTATGTGGACGACATCTACAGGAGGTTCGGCGCCACCGAAGAGGTCTTTGGTGAGGACGGACCGGCGGTGCGGGAACTGAAAAAACTGGCCACCGCCGCCGGCCTTTCTCTGATTCCCGCCCGTATCAGGCACCTGGGAACGGAAAAATGTCTGGAAATAGTCTCCCGCATCAGATCTTACCTGGGAGGGAGGGTTGAGGTGGCGACCAACCTGCCGGTGGAGAAAATCCTCTGTGAAGGCGGCAGGGTTCGCGGCGTATACGCCCGGGGCAGGGAAATCAGGGCAGGCTATGTAATCTGCGGGCCGGGGCGGGAAGGCGCCGAATGGTTCGCTGCTGAAGCTGACCGCCTGGGATTGGCCGCTGCCACCAATCCGGTGGACATCGGCGTCAGGGTGGAGGTGCCCGCTTCGGTCCTTGAGAGTATTACCGGGACGGTATACGAATCCAAGCTGATATATTATTCCCGCTCCTTTGACGACCGGGTGCGCACCTTCTGTATGAACCCCCACGGTGAAGTGGTGATTGAAAACAACAGCGGTCTGATTACCGTAAACGGCCACAGTTACGCCGAGAAAAAGACCGATAACACCAATTTTGCCCTGCTGGTGAGCAAGTCGTTTACCGAGCCCTTCAGGGAGCCCATCCGTTACGGCAAAAATGTGGCGCAGCTGGCCAATATGCTGGGCGGCGGTGTGCTGGTCCAGCGACTGGGAGACCTGCTGGACGGGCGCCGCTCCACGTCGGAGCGGATAAAGCGCGGCATGGTGACTCCCACTCTGCAGGAAGCCACCCCCGGCGACCTCAGCCTGGTGCTCCCGTACCGCCACCTGTTGGCAATACTGGAAATGCTGGAAGCACTGGATAAAATTGCCCCCGGTATTAATTCCCGGCATACCCTCCTTTACGGGGTGGAAGTTAAGTTCTATTCCTCACGCCTGGCGGTAAGCGAACGGATGGAAACAGGAATAGAAAATCTTTTTGCCGTGGGTGACGGGGCGGGGATTACCCGCGGGCTGGCCCAGGCTTCTGCGGCCGGCATTCTGGCAGCCGGGGAAATTTTGGCCCGCACCGGAAAAACCGAAAGTGGGGATAGACATGTCAACGCTGGTATTGGTCGGTTCTCAGTGGGGAGACGAAGGTAAAGGCAAAATAACAGATTTTCTGGCAGAAAAGGCCGATGTGGTGGTCCGCTACCAGGGCGGCACCAATGCCGGCCACACCCTCAACGTGGCCGGTGCAGTTTTTAAGCTGCACCTGGTGCCGTCGGGGATCCTTTATCCCGGTAAAAGCTGTATCATCGGCAACGGGGTTGTGTTGGACCTGCCGTCGTTGCTGCGTGAGATGGAGGCGCTGCAGGAACGAGGCGTAGACTTATCAAAGCTGCGCATCAGCGACCGCGCCCATCTGGTGATGCCTTACCACCGCCTCCTCGATGAGCTGGAGGAAAAAAGCCGCGGCAGCGCAAAAATTGGCACCACCCTGCGGGGTATCGGCCCCACCTATATGGATAAAATAACCAGGCGGGGGTTGAGGGTGGCCGACCTGCTGGATGAAAAAGAGCTGGAAACGAAAATCAGCGCGCTGGTGGCCGAAAAAAACCTGCTCCTGGAGGGAGTCTACCGGGCACCCGGCCTGGACGCCGCTGCAGTGGTGGCGGAGTACAGCCGCTACGCCGACATAATCCGCCCCTTTATTGCAGACACCGGCCTGCTCCTGGACGAGGCGGTCCGGGCGGGCAAAAAGATCCTGTTTGAAGGCGCCCAGGGGACGATGCTTGATATCGACCACGGCACGTACCCATACGTAACATCATCGTCTCCTACCGCCGGGGGGGCCTCTACCGGCACCGGCATCGGGCCCACCCGCATCGACCGGGTTATGGGCGTGGTGAAGGCCTATACCACCAGAGTCGGTGACGGCCCGTTCCCCTCCGAGATCAGCGGCGAAACGGCAGACCGCATCCGGGAAGTGGGCCGGGAGTACGGCACCACCACCGGTAGGCCCAGGCGTATCGGCTGGCTTGACACGGTTGTTCTCCGCTACGCCTGCCGTGTCAACGGCATGAGCCACCTGGCCCTGACGCTGCTCGATGTGCTGACCGGATTAAAAACGGTAAAAATCTGCACATCATACGATTATAACGGCACACTGTTGGCGCATATGCCCGCCAGTCTCCATGTCCTGTCCGGCTGCCGGCCGGTCTTTGAGGAAATGACCGGTTGGGAAGAAGACCTGTCCGTTATCGAAGATTTTGCCGACTTTCCCCCTGCCGCCAAAAATTACGTAGAGCGGATTGCAGCGCTTACGGGCATGAAAATTGCCATTGTTTCGGTGGGTCCCGGCCGGCGGCAAACCAAATTGCTGGAGAATATTTTTTAACCAGTCAGATACGAGGCTCCAAAGGCCTCGTTTTTGTTTCCCGGTTATCGGGCCCGGGCGGAGAATACGGAAAACCCGCGCGCAACGGTGCGGATGTTATGAAATGATTAAGAAATGTTAATAATTTTTTATATGCCGGCAGGATTACCCAAACAACGTGTCGAATCTATGGTCTGCATCTGAAAAAGCCGGCTGTTTGGCCGTCAGGTAGCGAGGTGTTTTATGGCAGGGAAGGAATTGTCTGGTGAAGTTGTCGCTGAAAAACAAGGTCGTCCCTTAGATTTCTCCGGGTATCTCCGTAACAGGGGTGTGCGCTTTGCCGCCGTGATTATCCTGGTGGCGGTTCTGGCTGTTGTTTTTGGCCTGCAGGTGTATGCCCGTTCGTTTACATACGTTGTCTACCTGGACGAGGAAGAAGTGGGGTTTGTCACTGACCGGGAGGAAATACTGCGGTTTGTGGCCAGGTTGCACGAAAAAGAAGCCAGGGATACCGGCCTTGAGGTGCGCATGGCCCAGGAAATACGGGTGGAAAAAGAACGCCGTCCCAAAGCGGTTGCCAGGGACTGGGAGGTTAAGGACAAGCTCCGCCGCGGCATTACTTTTGATGTGTACGCCTACGAAATTGTGGTCAATGACCAGCCAGTGCTGGCAGTGGGAACCCTGCAGGATTACGAAAAAGTTGTGGCGGAGCTGAAAAACGCTTCCCTCAGCGGCAGGGAGAACGCGGTGGTCAGGGAAGTGGTGTTAAACGAAAGGGTGGAGGCGGTCTGGACAACGGTGGACCCCGGCCGGCTGTACAGTGCCGGTGCTGCCGCCGAGATTCTGCGTCGCGGCACCGACAGGAGGGAAACTTACCTGGTTTCCCGCGGTGACAGCCTCTGGACCATCGCCCGCAACAACAACATGACTGTGGAGCAAATCAGGGCGGCCAACCCCCACCTTCAGAATACCGACCGCCTCCGTGTAGGCGAGCAGCTGGAACTGGTGGTGGCAGAGCCCATCGTCCATGTCTCGGTAACGGAAGACGTAACGCTCATGGAGCCTATCCCGTTTACAACCACTTACCAGAACGACAGCAAGATGTACCAGGGCACCACCCGCGTCATTACGCCCGGCAAAACCGGCCGCAAGGAAGTTGTTTACCGTATTTACCGTGAAAGCGGAAGGGAAACCGGCCGCGAGGTTCTGAGCGAAACGGTAATCGAGGAGCCAAGAACCCAGGTAGTGGCCCGGGGCACGGCTGTGGCGCCCGTTACAGGGACAGGCCGGTTTATGTGGCCTGTAGCCGGAGGCGGCAGGATCACATCACGCTACGGGCCGCGGGGACGCGGCTTCCACTACGGCATCGATATCGGCTCTGCTGCCGGTACCGCGGTACTGGCGGCGGATGCAGGGGTAGTGACCTACTCAGGCTGGGCAGGCTCCTATGGTATCATGGTGTCAATAGACCACGGCAACGGTTATGTTACCAGGTATGCTCACAACCTGGCCACCCTGGTTTCCGTGGGCCAGAAGGTACAAAAGGGCCAGCAGATAGCCCGGGTGGGCAGCACCGGTAACTCCACCGGCCCCCACCTGCATTTTGAGGTCCTGCGCAACGGCAGCCACCTGAACCCGCTGAATTTTTTCTCTCCTTAGCCGTTGCTGAATAAAGGGCGGCCCTGTCCGACAGGGCCGCTTTTGTCACCTAAAAATAATTCTGCTGTAATATGCATGTAATATTATCCGTGTAAAATAGACTTAAGTTTGACCCCCTCTTATATATATCTTTTCAAATACGTGGCCTGCCACGTATTCTTCTTTTTATGCCGTGACCGGCGGGCACTGCCGCTAATTGCCAGTGAAAACTCCGCTTTCACCTGTTATCATGGAGACAGGGGGGACCGGAGATGGGGAAAAGGCTTACAGATAAAAAAACTCACGTCGTTTTGGCGGTAACGCTCCTGTTGCTGGCCTCCGGATACGGTTTTTCCGGTGCGGCCAACTTTAACAGCGGCGGCAACCTGCGCAGCCACTACCGGGAGTGGCCCGGGCTGGAAAGTGCGCGCTTCCTTGTCCGGTATTCGCCTGCCGACCGTGCCCTGGCTGGCAGGGTGGCGGAGGAGGCTGACCTGGCAGCGGCCAAAGTGGCCCGGTTGCTGCCCCACGCCATGCCGGCTGACAAGCCCTGGCTGATCATTGTTCCAGACCAGTCCACCATGAAAAAAGCCTTTGGCTGGGGTGAGGGAGGGGGAGCGCTGGGGGTTTACCTGGCCCATACCATAAAGGTATTATCGCCGCGGGCCTGGCACTGGCTGCCGGTCCGGGACAGGGTTGCCGTCTTTGCGGCAGAGGGCCCCCTTGTTCACGAATACACCCATTATGTCCTGGACCTGCGCACCGGAGGCAATTACCCGTACTGGTTCAGTGAAGGACTTGCCCAGCTGACCGAATATAAAATCAATGGGTACCAATGGCTTGAGGAAGACAGTTCCCTTGCAGCGGGTACTTTTACACCCAAAGCCCTTGACCGTGCCCTTAACCGGCCGGATACCCAGGCGCGGGCCTACCGGCAGTCACTCAGCCTGGTCACTTACCTGGAAGCGCTGCAGGGTATGGACGGCCTGAACCGGCTGATTGACGGCCTGGGCGAAGGGGTGCCGTTTGACTGGGCGCTGAAGAAAGTGTACGGGCTTGACCAATCAGGTCTCTGGCAACAATGGGAGCTGTACTGCCTGGCTGATAGCCGCTGGTTTTTGCCCTCCGGCAGGAAATAGCAGCGCAAACACAGAATAAAGCGGTAAAAGGGCATGGGGTGCATTATGAAAGGCAAAAAAATCCTGGTGGTAGACGATGAAAAACCGATTGCCGAAATACTGCGCTACACCCTGGAGCAGGAGGGTTACCTGGTGTCGGTGGCCTATGATGGGGACGAGGCTCTGCAGCTGCTGCGCCGCGAACAGCCCGCCCTGGTGCTGCTCGACGTGATGCTGCCCAAAAAAGACGGTTTTGCGGTTTGCCGTGAAATCCGTGCCTCCAGCAATGTGCCCATTATCATGCTCACCGCCAAGGATACCGAGCTGGACAAGGTGCTGGGGCTGGAGCTGGGCGCCGATGATTACGTTACCAAGCCGTTTTCCTCCCGTGAAGTGGTGGCCCGGGTCAGGGCGCAGCTGCGCCGTGCTCAGAGCGGGAGCAAAGAAACGGGGGAAACTCTGGCCTGCCAGGACCTGGTAGTGGATACCGGCCGCATGGAAGTTTACAGAAACGGCGCATCCATCGACCTCACCTACCGGGAGTACCTGCTTCTGGTTTACCTGATGCGCAACGCCGGTTATGTAATCAGGCGGGAAAAGCTGCTGGAGGAAGTCTGGGGCTATGATTTCTTTGGCGATGAACGTACTGTGGACGTTACCATCCGGCGCCTGCGCGAAAAAATAGAAGATGACCCAAGCCAGCCGAAACTGATTAAAACCAAGCGGGGCGTGGGCTACTTTATCAGGAGACAGGCCCATGTTTAAGGGCATGCAGCTGAAAATAGTCCTTGTTTATTCGCTGCTTATCCTTTTTGCCATGCAGCTGTTTGCGGTGCTGCTCACCCAGTCGCTGGAGCGTTACTACCTGAAAACCTATACTGACAGCCTGGAATCGCAGGGGCTGCTGCTGGCCAACTTTCTGGAGCGCTACCTCGTGGCCGGTGACGACGGTTCTTCCATAGACAGCCTGGTGCGCGAATATTCACGCTATGCCGGAACCACCGAAATTATGGTTCTGGACGCATTCGGCCGCGTTATTTCTTCCTCCCGCCAGGGAGAAGCGCTGCGCGGCCAGCGTATTGTGCAGGATGAGACCATCCGGGCTCTGACCGGCACCCGCAGCGAGGAAATGCGGCTGGACCCCGAAACCAGGGAGCGGCTCAAATACCTGGCCTTGCCGGTCCGCTCCGGGGGCAGGATGTTGGGTGTGGTTTACCTCATTGGTTCACTGGAGCCCATATACGAAACATTAAGGGAAATCCAGTACATCTTTCTGACCGGGGCGCTGGTGGTGCTGGCGGTCACCATCCTCCTCGGTTTTGCCTTGGCCAATACCATCAGCCGGCCCATCAGGGAGATAACCTCCAAGGCGGAAAAAATCGCCCTTGGTGATTACCGGCAGCGTATTGCCGTCCACTCAAAGGACGAAATCGGCCACCTGGGGGAGATGTTCAATTACCTTTCCTGCCAGCTGGAAGAAACTCTGAGAGAAATATCCGCGGAAAAAGGCAAAATGGAAGCCATACTCAACAACATGACCGACGGTATCGTGGCCATCAGCCGGGAAGGGCAGCTTTTGCACGTCAATCCGGCGGCCAAGCGGCTGCTTGGCGTATCCGGCGAGGGAGAGCCGGGCCAGGAAGTGGCTGACCTGCTCACCGGTAAGGTGGATATTGCAGCCCTTTTGGAATCGGGCGACCACCGGGGGAGAGAGATCGTTGTTGAGGCGGGAAAAAGCCTCATTCAGGCACACTTTGTCCCCTTTCTCACCCCGGATGCGCCGGAGGGCACCAGGTTTTCCGGCGTGCTGGCGGTCCTGCACGATGTTACCCGGGAAAGGCAGATGATACGCCTGCAGCAGGAGTTTGTGGCCAACGTCTCCCACGAGCTGCGCACCCCCCTTACCACGCTCAAAAGCTACACCGAAGCTTTGCTGGACGGGGCACTGCGCCAGCCGGAGGTGGCGTATAGTTTCCTTGGCACCATGGAGAAAGAAACTGAACGCATGGTCCGCCTGGTAAAGGACCTGCTGGTCCTCTCCCAGCTTGATTTCCGGCAGGTCAGCTGGCGCCGGGAACGCCAGCGGTTGGACCAGCTGCTGGAAGAAGTGGTGGGCGAGCTGAAGGTAAAGTACCATGACGAGGGCAAAAAAATGGAACTTCTGTTGCCCCCCCGCAGGGTTTTTGCCGTCTTTGACCGGGATAAACTGAAGCAGGTCCTTTTGAACATCATACATAACGCTTACAAGTATACCGGACGCGACGGCTTAATCCGGGTGCTGCTGGAGAAGAACCGTGACGCGGTGGTTATACGGGTGACTGATAACGGCATGGGGATACCCAGGGAAGATCTGAACCGGGTATTTGAACGCTTTTACCGGGTCGACAAGGCCCGCTCCCGTGACTTTGGCGGTACGGGCCTGGGGCTTTCCATCGCCAGGGAGATAGTGGAAGCGCACGGCGGTACCATTGTTATTTACAGCGAACCGGAGCAAGGGACGGAAGTGGTTGTTACTTTGCCCGACCAAGACAGCCGGAAGGAGGGCGCCCCCGGTGAATGAACGGACCAAGGATTTTACCCTGCTGGCCCTGATTCTCACCAGCTTTGTCCTCACTGCCAGGGTGCTGTTTGGGCAGCCCACGCTGGAAACGGCAAAACCGCCGGCTTACGAGCAGCTTACTTTTGGGGAACTGAAGCCGCCGGCGGAGCAGGTGTTACCCGAGCTCCGGCTGCGCCTGGAGGAAAATACCTGGCGCCTGCTTTTGCCCTGGAACAGTCAATACCAGGAGGCCTGGGGGCCGGTTCTTCACCTTTTGCTGGCGGCCGGACCGGCTGAAAAAGCCGGCGTGCCGCCCCTGGAAGAGGAAGGGCTGCTGCTTGACGCCCGCTTTCCCGCCCCGGTGCCGCCGGCGGCGTATGGTGCCCAGAGGATGGAGAACCAGGAAATGGACCGACTGGTCTGGCATGCCGCGGACCCGGAACATCTCTGGTTGCGCGAGGCGGGTGGCAGCTGGTGGAAGTCACGGCTGTGGTCTCAGCCGGGACCAGTGGAGGCCCTGGCCGGGAAAATGTCCGGCCTGCCGGCTTACGTTGACTGCCGGGAGCAAAGTTTCAGGCTGCCGGTAAGTGAGGACCTGCTGCTTCCGCTGGTGTCCCCCCGGATGGCGCCGCGGCTGGCGGCCAAAGAGCAGCTGCCTCTGGAGAAGCTGGTCCGCAGTATCTTTGTGGATACGGCCCTGGTCCGCCTCATTGAGGAAAGAGACGGCGCCCGTATTTATACCGACGGACAAAAAGGGCTAAGGGTGTTTGATTACGGCGAGGTGGAGTTTACCTCTCCTCACAGTGAGCCCGGCTCACAGGCCATTAAGCCGGCAAACGCGCTCAGGCGCACCGCTCAGTTCCTGCAGCTGCTTGGCGGCTGGACAGAAACCCTGTATATTGATTCTCTCCGCCGCGAAGAAAGCCCTGCCTACCTGCGCCGGCAATGGGACAGTTATACGGTCAGATTTCTGTCCGCCCAGCACGGTTACCCTGTTCTGGCGCCGCGGCCGCCGGTATCTCTCCGTTTTACCGACCGGGGGGTAATTTATTATAACCGCCAGCTGCGGCTACTGGGGGAAGAGACCGAATATGCCAGGCCGCTTATGGATCCCACCGAAGTGCTGTCTGTCGCTGCCCGGCTGTGGCCGGAGGAAGGGAAAAAACCGGAACTGCAGGCACTGACCCCGGTTTATTACCTGCGGGACCCGGCGACTTACCCTGCTGTGGCGACCCCGGCCTGGGCGCTCCGTTTTGATGACGGCCGGACCGCTGTGCTGCACGGCTTTACGGGAACCTTTCTGGCCTGGCTGTAGCGGGAGGTTTGGTTGTCATGGATTTATCACGGGCCAAAACCATATTGATAATAGCATTTCTGGCGCTTAACGTCTTTCTTTGCCTGCGCCTGTGGCAAAGCCCCCAGTACCTGAGGGTAAGGGGCGGGCTGACGGCGGAAGAAGCTGAACAGGCCAAAAATGCCCTGCAGGGGGCCGGCTTTGAATTGCAGGCCCCCATCCCCAGGCAGACCCCAAGCCTTTCCCTGCTGCATGTCTCCCGCCCGCCGGCGGATGCAGAGAGCTGGATTGCCAGGTTCTGGCCGGACGGTGACGCGCAGAGAGTGAGCGGAGGGCCGGGGTCAGAGCGTTTCGTCAGGGGACAGGAACAGCTGGAGATAAACGCCGGCGGCATCATTACTTTACGTGTCCAGCCGGCCGGTTCCCCGGTCCCCCCGGAAGACGGACGGTTGCTGGCGGACCGGTTTCTGCGGGAGAGGGGGGTGCTGGAGGACAGCCTGAAATTTGATATGACCCTGACCCGCCCTAATGCCCTTATCTACCGTTACCTCTACACCTACCGGGGCTTTCCCCTTTTTAACAGCTATGCCGACGTGGTGGTCGGCCCGGAAGGATTGGGGGAGGTGATCATTTACCGGGTGTTGCCGCTGGGTTTCAGCGGCAGGGAAATACAGGTAATTTCCCCGGCGGTGGCGGTACAAACCCTGATAGAGCAGGCAGGCAACTTTCAGGCCAAGAAAATTGTCGATATCTCCCTCGGTTACTACAGCCAAGACTACGATGCCGAGCGTTGGGAGATCGCCCCGGTCTGGCGCTTTGCCGCCTCCGATGGTACGGCCTTTTATGTCAACGCCTTCAGCGGAGAAGCGGAGTAATTCATAAAATTTCTGTAACAATACAGGAAATCAGTGATTTGAGACGAACATAAACCGTGGCAATATTCGACCCCCGGGAGGCTACTGAATGCGAAAGCTCCATATTAACGGCAACAATGGGCCCCTGAACGGCAAAGTTAAAATAAGCGGCGCCAAAAATGCCGCCGTGGCCATTATTCCGGCGGCCATATTGAGCTCCGCTCCGGTCAGAATAGATAACCTGCCCGACATACAGGATATCCATATCCTTACTGAGATACTGCGCTCCCTGGGGGTGGAGGCTTCCTGGCACAACGGCACCCTTGATATCGATGCCGGCGGGCTCAGCGGCTGGCATGCCACTTACGAACTGGTTAAAAAGCTGAGGGCTTCTTACTACCTGCTGGGCGCCCTGGCGGGCCGCTGCGGCAAAGCCGTGGTGCCGGCACCCGGCGGCTGCGATCTCGGTCCCCGTCCCATCGACCAGCATATTAAAGGCCTGACTGCACTGGGCGCCAGGGTTGAAGTTGAGCACGGCCTGATCAAGGTGGAAGCACCCCGGCTTACCGGGGCCGATATCTACCTGGATGTGGTCAGTGTTGGCGCCACCATCAACATTATGCTGGCCGCTGTCCGCGCCCGGGGGCGGACCGTAATTGAAAACGCCGCCAAAGAGCCGGAAATCGTCGACACCGCCAACTTTCTAAACGCCATGGGCGCAAACATACGGGGGGCCGGCACCGATGTGATCAAAATAACCGGCGTGGAAGAGCTGGGAGGGATGACTCACACCGTAATCCCCGACCGCATTGAGGCCGGCACTTATATGATAGCTGCCGCCGCCACCGGCGGTGATGTGCTGCTTTGTGATGTAATCCCCAAGCACCTGGACCCTGTCATTGCCAAGCTCAGGGAAATGGGGATCACGGTGGAGGTGGCCGATGACCAGATTCGGGTGGTTGGCCAGTGCCCACCCCAGGCGGTGGACGTAAAGACTTTCCCATACCCGGGTTTCCCCACCGACCTGCAGTCGCTGATTATGGTGTTGCTCACCAAAGCCAGGGGCTGCAGCATCATTACCGAAAACGTGTTCGAGGGACGCTTCCGCCACGTCGATGAGCTGAAACGGATGGGAGCGCGCATCAAAGTGGAAGGGCGCACCGCCCTGGTGGAAGGGCCCGTCCAGCTCACCGGCGCCCCGGTGGCCGCCACCGACCTCAGAGCCGGAGCCTCCTTTATCGTAGCCGGTCTGCTGGCGGAAGGCGAGACCGAGATCAGCCAGGTTGAACATATCCACCGGGGCTATGAAAAAATCTGTGAAAAATTTAAAGTCCTGGGTGCTGACATCAGGGAAATTGAGGGGTAACACATGCAGATCATCCTGGCCAGGCATGCGGAAACTGTCGCCAACGCTCAAAACCGTTTCCAGGGGCAGCTGGATTTTCCGCTCAGTGAGCGCGGCAGACAGCAGGCGCAAAAACTGGCCGCCTGTCTTGCCCGCTACCGTCCCCACTGCCTTTATACCAGCGACCTGGGCCGCAGCATTGCCTCGGCGGCGCCTCTGGCCGGGCTGCTCGGCCTGCGCCCGGTTGCCCTGCCGGTCTTTCGTGAGTATTCCTTTGGCGTGCTGGAGGGAATGAGCTGGCCGGAAGTTGAGCGTCATTACCCGGAGCTATACCTCCGGCTGCGCCGTGACCTGCGCGCCTGCCCCATCCCCGGGCAGGAAGAGCCGGAAATCTTCCGTAGCCGGCTGCAGGAAGGACTGGAGATCCTCCTTGGCGGCGGCCGGGGGACGGTGGCGCTGATCGGGCACGGCCGCTACCTTAACGCCCTGGTGGTCCAGTTCCTCGGGCTCGATTTTAACGGCCCCTGGCCGTTTGTTTTTGCCCCCGCCGCCGTTGCTGTACTGGAAGACCGGGACGGTTGCCGCCGGTTGCTTGCCTTCAATGAACAATGCCACCTGACCGGAGGCAACAATGATTGAAACCTGCCTGCTGGCCGGCGGCAGTTTTGGTGATGTCGCCGGGGTTTCCACTGGTATGCCGGCGAAGTATTATGTAAATAATTTTTCGCGAAAAATCATTTTTTCATAATTTTGTCACAATCCCCTGTTATATTTATTATCAAGGGGGTGCTTCAGAAATGGACTTCTTTGAAGGCTTTTCGCACAGGCCCAAAAAAAACAGCCTTGCCGGCATTTTGCTCTCCGCCTTGCTGGGAGCTGTGCTGGGAGGGTCTCTGGTAGCCTTTGTCATAATACAATACGTGGTTCCCGGCCTCCAGGCGCCCGCCGCCGATCCCTTGCCCGGCCTCCAGGCACCCATACCCATCACCCGGGAAGACCTGCCGGAGCATCAGAACACCGCGGTGATAAGGGCTGCCGAGCAGGTCCTGCCCACAGTGGTGGGCATTACCAGCAAAGCAACGGTCACCGACCTGTTTGGCCGCCGCTCACTCAGGGAGATTGCCACCGGCTCAGGCGTTATTATCGACCCGGGCGGCTATATAGTCACCAACAACCATGTCATTGACAGGGCATCGGAACTGAGTGTCACCCTTAGCAACGGGGAGGAATACCCGGCCAGCCTGGTCGGTGCCGATCCAAACAACGACCTGGCGGTTATTAAAATTGAAAAAAAAGGGCTGCCGGTGGCACGCCTTGGCGATTCCGACCAACTTAAAGTAGGCGAGATAGCCATTGCTATCGGCAACCCGCTGGGGCTGGCGTTCTCCCAGACTGTCACCGTGGGGGTTATAAGCGCCAAAGAACGGGTGATGAATATCAATGAGCACATCTTTACCTTCATCCAGACCGACGCCGCCATCAACGACGGCAACAGCGGCGGCGCGCTGGTCAACCTCAGGGGCGAAGTTATCGGCATCAATACGGCCAAAATTAAAGTTACCGGCGTAGAGGGCATGGGGTTCGCCATCCCCGCCAACACGGTAAAAAGCATTATAAACGACCTGATCCTGCACGGGCGGGTTATCCGCCCCTGGATGGGCATTTACGGAGGCGGCGATGTGGACCGGGATACGGCCCGTGAGCTGCAGCTTCCCGACCACATAAACTACGGCGTCATCGTCCAGGATGTTGTCCGCGAAGGCCCTGCACACCGCGCCGGTATCAGGCAGGGAGACGTTATCGTCGCCATGGACGGCAAAAAAATTGCCACCTTCAGCGACCTGCGGCGGGAAATTTTCAGGAGAAACGTGGGCGACGAAATCCGGGTCACCATTTACCGCGGCCGCCAGGAAATCACCGTTGTTGTAAAACTGGCCGAACTCCCCGCCAGCCTCGATTAGGGGTTTCAGGCAATTAAACTGATTTTTGAAAAAGCGGCGGACCAATCTGCCGCTTCTCTTTTTTTGCCATTTTGGTTGTGGTATGATAGGACCAAAAGCCCGGAGGGACCATGAAGGTAGTTTTCATTTTCGTAGACGGGCTGGGGTTGGCCCCTGCCGGTCCTGACAACCCTCTTTCCACCACGCCCACACCTCATATTAACAGCATCCTGGACGGCCATTCACTGACGCTGGAAGCGGCCGGCCGCCGCGGCCGCCTGGCCAGCCTGTTTGCTTTAGACGCCACGCTGGGTGTACCGGGTTGCCCGCAAAGCGCTACTGGTCAGACCACCCTGTTCACCGGTGTCAACGCGGCGAAAGCCGCCGGCAGGCACATCAACGGGTTTCCCAACCAGCTGCTGCGGAAAATTCTGGCTGAGGAGGGCATGCTAAAAAAAATAGTTTCCGCCGGGTACAGCGCCACCTTTCTCAACAGTTACCGCCCGGAATTTTTTGCATTAACAAATCCGGAAGCAGGCAGTTTTTCTGCCTCCACCATGCTGAATCTTTATGCCGGCCTGCCTTTTCGCACCTTCGCCGACATGGCGGCGGGAAAGGCCGTCTATTTCGACATAACCAACCGCATCCTGCCCTCTCTCGGGCATGACATCCCTCCTGTTTCCCCCGAAACCGCCGGGGAACGGTTAGCCGCCGTGGCTGCTGACTATGACTTCCTTCTTTTTGAGCACTTTCTTACCGACATCATCGGCCACTCCCGCAACCGGGAGCAGGCAGCGGAGGCGGTGGAGGTGCTGGACCGGTTTCTCGGCAGCATCTTTTTGCATCTTGACCTGAAGGCCACCCTGCTTTTGCTCACCAGTGACCACGGCAACCTGGAGGACCTTAATTCCCGCACCCACACCAGGAACCCGGTCCCCCTGCTGGTTGCCGGTGCGCTCCACCGTGAGATTTCACCGCCCCAGGACCTGACCGGCATAGTGCCGCTGGTCATGAGTGTCCTGCCTAAAAGCTCCCGGCAGTAGAAAGGAGTTTTCCTGGTGTACGTTGTCTGTGCTGATCACCTGGAGTGCGCTATCGATGAGTTCGTGGAAATCTATGAGGCCGCGCCCGACCTGTACCGCTTAAGCGAAGTTAGTTTTACCGGGTGGTCGGCGCCACCGCACTGCGACTTCTGTGTGCGTCTGCCCCTCTTTTTGATCGTGTAGAGGCGGGCAGGCACATGCACATACAGGTTCTGGCTGTGGGCAAAATAAGGGAAAAATATCTGGCTTTGGGTATTGCAGAGTATCAAAAAAGGCTTTCCCCCTATGTCCGGCTTACCCTCCTGGAAGTGGCGGAGGAAAAGCCGCCGGCAAAAATATCCCCAACCGGGGAAACGGTCTTATTGGAAAAAGAAGCAGGGCGCCTGGAGGCTTACATAAAGCCCGGCACCCACCTGGTAGCCCTGGCCCCCCGGGGCAAAATGTTTTCTTCCCCGGAGCTGGCCGCATATCTTGAAAATCTTGGCGCCTCTGGCCAGAGCGATATAACATTTCTTATCGGCGGCAGCCTGGGCCTCTCACCCCGCCTGCTGGAACGCGCCCACCTGGTCCTCTCCTTTTCTCCCCTCACCTTCCCTCACCAGCTCTTTCGCCTCATGCTCCTGGAGCAGGTTTACCGGGCATTTAAGATTATCCGGGGTGAACCGTACCATAAATAGAGGGCTGTTACCCATCTAACAGGAAACGGGGAATTTAAAAAAAAACAGCGTTGCCGTGTTATAATTTACCGTGCTCAGGCCCGGATAAGGCAAAAGATAAAACCCGCCCCGCAGGCAGGCTATCAGTTAAAGCAAATAAATCTAACCAGTTACTCTGATTATGTAACCTGCTTTTTCCAGCTCACCGGTGATCAGGCTGATATGGTTGAAGCCGTTGGTTTCTACCGTAATCTCCAGCAAAACATCAGTAAAACGGTTAAATTTTTTGAACCGGTTGTGGTCCAGCTTTACAATATTAGCCTTTTCCCTGGCCAGTATTTCTATTATTTTTAAAAGTTCACCGGGCCGGTCCGGCAGGTCCACTGAAAAGCTGAATATCCGGCCGCGTGAAAGCAGGCCGCGGGTAATCATGGAGGATATGGCCAGCATATCGATATTGCCGCCGCTGATGATACAGACAATTTTTTTGTTTTTTTCAGCAATTTTTTTCAGGGCGGCCAGGGACAGGACGCCGGCGCTCTCGCCCACCAGTTTGTGCCTGTCCAGAAGCAAAAGAAAAGCATCCATTATTTCAAAATCGGTAACCGAAACGAATTCGTCTACATAATCACGGATAATGGGGAAAGTTATATCGCCCGGGCTTTTCACCGCCACCCCGTCGGCAATGGTATTTACTTCCTGCAGGCAGACCGGCTGGTTGGTTTCCACGGACAGCTTCATGGCCCTTGCCCCTTCCGGCACCACTCCGATGACCTTTATGCCGGGCTTTAAGGCTTTGGCAGCCAGTGCCACTCCGCTGATAAGGCCGCCGCCGCCCACCGGGGCCACTATACAGTGGGCTTGTGGCAAATCCTTTAGTATTTCCAGGGCAATAGTGCCCTGCCCTTCTATCACATCCAGGTCGTTAAAAGGATGTATGAAAATATATCCGTGCTCCTGCTGCAGCCTGCAAGCTACCCTGTGGGCATCGTCAAAGCAGTCACCGGCCAAAACAACCGCGGCGCCGTAACTTTTGGTGGCTTCAATTTTGATCGGTGGCGCCGAGGCGGGCATTACTATGGTGGCGGTCACGCCCAGTTTGCAGGCGGCGAAAGCGGTGCCCTGGGCGTGGTTGCCCGCCGATGAAGTAATCAGCCCCTGCCGTCTTTCCGGCAGTGGCAGCTTACTGATTTTATTGTAGGCGCCCCGTATTTTAAAAGACCCGGTCAGCTGCAGGTTTTCCGGCTTCAGATAAATTTCATTGCCGGACCCGGAACTGAACGTCGCGCTGTAAATCAGCCCGGTTTCGTTGATAATGCCTTTCAGGCGTGCCCCTGCTTCCCTGAACCGGTCGATGCTGATTGTCATTTTAACCATCTCATCCCTGAAGTAATTGCCCGCGGTTGTACAGGACCCCTGTTGTACATAACGGGCTGGCCGCCGCGGGCTGTGAAGCAAAGACCCGGAAATCCCGGGAGCAGGCCTGACTACAGTTCGGTTACGGCGTACCCTTCTTCCATAATGGCCTGCTTGATGTCCACCAGCCGGGCTTTACCTTCATCGAAAGTAACAATCACTTTCTGTGCCTCCAGGTCGATATTGATACCGGTAACACCGTCCATACCCTGCAGTTTTTTTTGGACAACAGCGCCAAAGTCTTTGTTTCTGCCTTCCACGCTGAGCTCCGCGTTTACTGTCACTGCATTCACCTCCCTTTTTAGCTTGTCCAAAAACCGGCTTTTCTTACCCGGAGGTAAAGTTTGGCTGGCATAAGTATAAATATTTTGTGCAAAAATAATAAAAACATCAGACCGGCTGCGTAACCCCGCGGATCCTGAGAAAAACTTTTTGTGTCAGGCTTGAATTGCTTGCATTTTGAGGCTCAATATGGTAATGTGGAAGACGTGTCAAAAGATTATCATGAGCCTGCCCTGGAACAGGTTTTTGAAATGCGTCTTTTGGATTTAAATCATTACGAGGAGGACTTTGGAAAGTGCAAGGTAAAGTAAAGTGGTTCAATGCCGAGAAAGGGTTCGGGTTTATTGAAAGCGAAGAAGGCAACGACGTATTCGTTCACTTCTCCGCTATTCAGGGCCAGGGCTTTAAAACTCTGGAAGAGGGCCAGACGGTTGAATTTGATGTGGTTCAGGGCGAAAGGGGCCTGCAGGCTGCCAACGTTGTTCGTGTCTAAACGAATAATCAGACTGCAAAAAGGGGCATTTCCTCGGGAAATGCCCTTAATAATTTGTGAAAAACCAAAAAGGACGGTTAAAGAATGAGGAGATTTGATGAAATCGGCCTGAGCGAAGAGGTTATACGGGCCATCAGAAATATGGGTTTTGAAGAAATGACGCCGATTCAGGAGCAGGCTATCCCCTCCGCCCTGTCCGGGCGTGACATTATCGGGCAGGCACAGACCGGGACGGGAAAAACCGCGGCCTTTGGCATTCCCATGGCCGAAAAAATCACGGCAAATTATGGCCCTGTCAGCGGCCTGGTTATCACACCGACCAGGGAACTGGCAGTTCAGGTGGCTGAGGAACTTAATCGCATCGGACAGTTTAAGGGAATCAGAGCTTTGCCGATTTACGGTGGGCAGGATATGGAGCGGCAAGTCCGGGCTCTCAGGAATCGTCCCCGCATAATAGTGGGCACCCCGGGCCGGTTAATGGACCACATGAGAAGAAAAACCATCCGGCTGCAGGAAGTAATGATGGTGGTCCTGGATGAAGCTGATGAAATGCTGGGCATGGGCTTTATCGACGACATAGAGCACATCCTGAAGGAAGTACCTGCGGACAGGCAGATGCTCCTCTTTTCTGCCACCATGCCAGGGCCGGTTCAGAGCCTGGCACAGCGTTTTATGAATAACCCACAGTATATCAGCGTCAAAGCAAAAGAAGTTACAGCGCCAAACACCGGGCAATACTACCTGGAAGTAAACGAGAAAGACAAGTTTGACGTGCTTTGCCGCCTGCTGGATATAGAATCGCCGGAGCTATCCATAGTGTTCGGCAGGACCAAGCGACGGGTGGATGAACTTTTTGAAGCCCTGAACAAGCGCGGCTACTCTGCCGAAGCCATCCACGGCGACCTGACGCAGGCCAGGCGGGACAGCGTGATGCGCCGGTTCAAAGAGGGCGGCACGGAAATCCTGGTTGCCACCGATGTGGCGGCGCGCGGCCTTGATATCAGCGGAGTAACCCATGTCTATAACTTTGATATCCCGCAGGACCCGGAGGGATATGTCCACCGTATCGGCCGGACCGGCAGGGCGGGCAATCCCGGTAAAGCCATTACTTTTGTTACGCCCCGGGAATTCAATCACCTGAGGCTGATTGAGCACGTAATAAAAAGAAGGATGATTCGCCAGCCGGTTCCCGGCATCGATGCGGCCATGGAAGAGCAAAAGCGCCTGGTAGTGGAAAGGCTGGCACAGACCGCTAAAGAAGGAGACACCGCCCGGTACCGGGAGGCGGCCCAGGGGTTGCTGGAAGTCAGCGACTCCCTTTCCCTGCTGTCGGCTGCCATTAAGCTTCTGGTTAAGGAGCCGGACACCACGCCGGTTCAGCTTACCGAAGAAGCACCGCTTAGATCAAAGCGACCTGGCCCGCGCCGGGGCTTTGAACCGGCTGCAGGCCCCAGGGAGAAAAAATATCCCCCGTCAAAACACCTCCACAGGGACCGCAAGCAGTTTAAGTGACAAAGGTATTGCCTGTACCGGCAAAAACACGTAAACTTATGATACCGCAACGATAAATGTTCAGGCCAGTCCAAAAACAGGGGGTTTTATGTTGTGAACGAAATTCATCTGGAACAATACGCCCGGCTGATTGTAAAAACCGGCATAAACCTGCAGCCGGGGCAGCCCCTGGTGATTACATCTCCTATCGAAAGCGCATCTTTTACCCGCCGGCTGGCGGAGATGGCTTACAGGGAAGGCGCCAGGGACGTGGCTGTGAGCTGGCGGGACGAGCTTTTAGCGAAGATCAGGTTCCTGCATGCCCCGGAGGAAGTTTTTGACGAGTATCCGTCGTGGCAGAAAGAGCTGTACCTGTCTAACCTGAAACAGGGTGCGGCCTTTGTCACCATTGCCGCCGCTGATCCCGAGCTTATGAAAGAAGTGGAACCGGGCAGGCTGGTAAGAGCCCATAAAGCCGCCAGCAGCGCGCTGGAGGAATACAGGGAAAGGCTGATGGGCAATAGCAATGCCTGGTGCGTGGTAGCGGTGCCCACCGTCTCCTGGGCCCGCAAAGTCTTTGGCGGGGAGCCGGACAAAGCTGTGGACAAACTGTGGCAGGCCATTTTTAAAGCGGTGAGGGCGGATGGGGAAGATCCGGTGGCGGCATGGTCCAGGCAAAAGGAAAACTTCAGGAAAAGAAGGGAGTTTCTCAATGACAGGCGGTTCAGGTACCTTGTGTTTAAAAACGGGCTGGGTACCGACCTTAAGGTGGAACTGCCGGCAGATCATATCTGGCTGGGTGGTTCCGGCTTTACCCAGGGAGGGGTGGAGTTCATTCCCAACCTGCCCACCGAAGAGGTCTTTACCCTGCCGAAAAAAAACGGCGCCAACGGCAGGGTGGTCAGTTCACGGCCGCTGCATTACAACGGGAACCTGATTGACGGCTTCTCGCTTACCTTCTGTGACGGCCGGGTCACAGATTTCAGCGCCGCCCAGGGTTATGAAGTGCTGAAAAGGCTGATTGAAACCGATGAGGGTTCCCGCTACCTGGGGGAGGTGGCGCTGGTACCGCACAACTCCCCCGTTTCTGACCAGAAACTGCTCTTTTATAATACGCTGTTTGACGAAAATGCCGCAAGCCACCTTGCTCTGGGCAAGGCCTACCCGGTAGCCCTGAAGGGTGGGGAAGCTATGAACAAAGACGAGTTGCTGCAGGCGGGAGTCAACGATTCCCTGGTGCATGAAGATTTTATGATCGGCTCCGGGGATATGTCGGTAACCGGTATAACCGCTGACGGCACAGAAATTGCCGTTATGAAAGCAGGAGACTTTACTTTTTAGCCAACAGGAAGGGGAGGAGAGCATGACAAAACTTATTGTTATTGAAGAGTTGCCCCAGTTGGAAAATGTCCTTTCGGCTTCTAAGCACAGACCGGTTCTTATTTTCAAGCACAGCGCCACCTGACCGGTAAGCAGAAATGCCCACCGGGAAGTGGACGAGTTTTTGGCACTGGCCCAGTCAGCGGGAGTGGATGTCTGCCGGGTAGTGGTCCAGGCGGCGCGCCAGGTATCTGACGCCGTTGCCGCCAGGACCGGGGTGCGCCACGAATCACCCCAGGTCCTTTTGATAGAAGACGGCCGCTGCGTATGGCATACGTCGCACCGCCGCATTACCGCAGATGCCCTGCGGCAGGCTCTTAGCCACGGCAAACGAAAAAGTTAAAAAAGATGCACCCGGACGGCGGACAGCAGCCCGGGTGCTTTATTTTAACAATAACATAATGTGTCAGGCAAGCCGGGCAAGGATTTTGGCAAGACACGTAGAACTTGTCAGAGTAGCAAAGGAAAGGAAGCCGCCCTGATGAAGCTAAGTAAACTGCCGGGAATATTAGCGGTGCTGTCAATCTTTCTGTCGGCGGCCCTCCCCGCCGGCTGCTTGGTGCGCCAAAGGCCACCTGTACCGCCAAGCCCTCCCTATGTGTCAGACGAGGGGGGCTTCAGTGAAGATGCCTACGACGAGGTTTTTTCCCTGCTTGATATTCTGGACGGCCTGAAGCTGGCGGAGGCGGGGGAAGAACGGCTGGAGGAGTTGGCAGCGCGGGAAGATGCCCTGGGTTATGAAGCCGCCCTGCTGCTGGCCGCCCGCCGGGATGCCCGGGGCCGGGAGGCGGCGCCCTGGTACCGGCGCGCGCTCAGCCTTTACGATTCCCCCGGGATCAGAAGCGCCCTGGCGCGGCACCTGGAGCAGCAAGGGCAAAGGGATGAAGCCATAAGCGAATACCTGCTGCTTTTACCGGACGAAGGCGCCCTGTTGGCTTTGGAGGCGCTGGAAGTAAGCCCCCGGGTAATTGCGGAAACCCTGGTAAAGGGTGGTCACTGGCAGGCGACGCGCCGCTACCTGCAGGCAGCCCTGGAAGCTGGCACGGCGGAACCGGTAGCCGGGCTGTACGCGCGGGCCCTGGCGGGCCTTGGCCAGTACAGGCAGGCGGTCACCTGGTTTGAGCTGGCCCGGAATGAGGGCGAGTTAAACTCAGAATTTACCTGGTGGTACGCCCGTTCCCTGGAAGGTGCCGGCCGGGAGAAAGAAGCAAAGAGCATCTACCGGTCCCTGGGGCCGGCGGGATCCTACAGGTTGGGGTTGCTACTGGAAAAGCAAGGCCAAAAACTGAAAGCGGCGGAAGCTTTTGCCGGCAGCAGCGAAGCGGCGTCCCGCTGGCGCGGCGCCAGGCTTTATGAAGACCTGGGGTACGTTGAGGCGGCGCTGCCGGTATACCTGGCCCTGGCCGGCGAACCCGGCCCTTACCGCGATGACGCCGCCTACCGCGTCTACACCCTGCTGGAAGGTCGGGGAGAGCAGGCCGAAGCGGTGCTGCCGGTTTTGACGGCACAGCCGGCCTGGGCGGTGCGCCTGGGCAGGGAACCTTTGTTTGCGGTGGCTGCTGACTCCCCTGTGGAAACCCCGGACTTTTTGTTGCGCGTGGAGGCACTGCAGGCTGCCGGCAGGGCGGACCTGGTAGCCGTTGAGCTGGCCATCGGCACCGCTGCCATGGAGACCGGGGCCATGCTGGCGCTGGGCGGGTGGTACCTGGAGAAAGCAGAGTACCACCAGGCGGTGCGCTGGGGCACCCGTGCCCTGCAGCAGGAGCCAACGCTCAGGGCCTACCGGCTGGCTTACCTCCTTCCCTTCGCGGGCGAAGTGCAGGCGGCGGCCGCCGAATTTGGGCTTGACCCTTACCTTGTCTGGGCGGTGATGAGAGAAGAAAGCCGCTTCCGCCCCGCGGCGGTGTCAGGAGCCGGGGCTCTGGGGCTGATGCAGGTAATGCCGGCCACCGGGCGGGATATCGCCGGCCGCCTGCAAGTCAGCATCAGGGACTCTGACCTGTTGGAACCGGGGCTTAATATCCGCTTTGGCGCTTTTTACCTGAAGGCAATGCTGGATATGTTCGGCGGTGATTTGGACAGAGCCCTGGCTGCTTACAACGGCGGGCCCGGCAACGCGCAAAAATGGAGCCGCACGCCTCTTGGCGCAGGCCAGGCCGGGTTTCCCACCGCCATCGCCTTCTTTGAGACCAGGGAGTACATAACCAGGGTCCGGAATTCCTACCACACCTACCGCTGGCTGTACAGTGATTAAGCAAAAGCCTTTTGCCCGGACCTGTGTCGTACAGGCCAAATTTAACGCACAAAAAGGTAAATGGCCATATTTGTCGAAATGGTAGTAAAACAGCGGCCTGCCAGAAAAGAGGGGATCCCATGACCGGCCAGGAAAGCCTGCGCCAAAAAATTCTGGACCGGGGCCTTTGCACAGCCTGCGGTATGTGTGTCAACCTGTGTCCTTATCTTGGGGCCTACCGGGACCGGGTGGCGGCGCTCCACCCTTGCGGCCTGGCAGACGGCGCCTGCTGGCACGTCTGTCCACGGAGCGGCCTTGACCCCAAGCAGATGGACCTGTCGGTTTTCGGACGCCTCAGAGAAGACCATGCCCTTGGCTGTTTCTCTGCCATTTACTTTTCCCGGGCGGTGAGCAAAGCGCCGGGCGCCCAGTACGGCGGCACCGCCACGGCGCTGGCCGCCCTGGCGCTGGAGGCGGGACTGGTCCCCGCGGTGGCGGTAACCGGCGGTGATGCCCTGGCTCCGAAGCCGGTTCTGGCTGTTACCCGGGAAGAGGTCCTGGCCGGCGCCGGCTCCAAATTTACCGCCGTGCCCACGTTGGCAGCGGTAAACAGGGGGCAAAAACAGGGTTTAACCGGCCTTGGCCTGGTGGGCCGGCCCTGCCAGGTAGCCGCAGCCCGCAAAATGGCCGAAACAACGGTGCCGGGCTATGAAAGCACCGTGCCGCCGGTGGCGTTATACCTGGGGCTGTTTTGCTTTTTTGCCTTTGCCCCTGAGTTTTATGGGTTTCTGTCCTGTGAGGCCAAGGCGGAGTGGGTGGTAAGAAGCGATATCCCGCCTGAGGAGCTGGTGGTGGTGACCGCCGCCGGGGAGCAGCGCTGGCCGCTGGCGGAGCTTAAGCCCCTGGTCCGGCCGGGTTGCCACCATTGTTTTGACAGCACGGCGGAGTGGGCGGACCTATCCGTCGGCTCCACCGAATATGACCCTGACTGGAATACCCTGGTGGTGCGAACCGTTTTGGGAGAGAAACTGCTGGCACTGGCTCTGGAGCGGGGCGTCCTGGAAATCAGGCCTTACCCGCCGGAAAGGCTGCCGCTTTTGCGGCGGGCTGCCCTGGGCAAAAAGCAGCGCGTACTGGCGGGCGACCGGGAGTTGTCCGGCCTCGCTTTGGATTTTGAATATGAGGCTGCCGTGCTGCGGCAGCAGGGAGGTGCGTCCGGTGACGGTAATGGCACAGGCAGGTAAAAAAGTCGCCCTCACCGGCAATGAGGCCATCGCCCGCGGCGCCATGGAAGCCGGAGTTTCCTATGTAGCCTCCTATCCCGGTTCGCCCACCGCGGAAATCCCCGGGGTGCTGGCGCTGGCGGCCGCTGCCTGCGGCCACTACGTAGAGTGGTCGGTAAACGAAAAGGTGGCCATGGAGGGAGCTGCCGCCGCTTCTTTTGCCGGGCTCAGGTCCCTGGTGGTAATGAAGGCGGACGGCCTCAACGTGGCGCTGGACTTTGCCGGTGCCCTGGCTTTGTCCGGTTGCCGCGGCGGCCTGGTGGTGCTGGTGGGGGATGACCCCGCGGCCCACTCCAGTATCCGCGAAGAAGATACCAGAACTATCTGCAAGGCTGTCCACCTCCCGGTGCTGGAACCGTCCTCGGTGGCGGAAGCCAGGGATATGACCAGGGAAGCCTTCAGCCTCTCGGAGTTTTTGGCGCTGCCGGTGGTGGTGCGCTGTGTCACCCGGGTCTGCCATGCCAGCGGCGATGTCACGCTGGGGGCCATCCCCCCGGTGGAACGGAGGCCGGTTTTCGGCCGCGAAGACCGGGTTATCACCTTTTCTGCCCGGCTGCACGCCCTCCTGGAGCAGAAAATGGCCAGGGCAGCGGAGCATTTCGCCGCTTCTTTGTTCAATGCCTACAGCGGCCCCGGGCAGTCTGATACCCTGATTATAGCCTCCGGTCCCGCCGTTTTTTACGCCCGGGAAGCACGGGAGCTGCTGGAACAGGAAGACCGGGTAGGCATATTGAAGCTGGGCACCACCTGGCCGCTGCCGGCTTCGCTGCTGCTTGCGCACCTGCGCGGGGTGAAGCGGGTGATATTCGCGGAGGAGGTGGAACCGTTCATCGAAGACGGGGTAATGGCCCTGGCCGCGGCGGAAGGGCTTTTGCATCTTTCCTTCTATGGCAAGAGGAGCGGCCATGTGGCCGGTTCTTTTGGCCCCGGCGCCGGCGAACTGGATGTGGATATTTTAAAGGAGGCGCTGGCCGGGGCGCTGGGACTACCCTACTCTCGCCCGGTGGTGGCCGCGGTCGCCCAAAGCCTAGGTCAGGAAATGCCGGTAAGGGAATTTGCCCTCTGCGCCGGGTGCCCGCACCGGGCGTCTTTCTGGGCCGTCAAGGCCGCACTGGAACTGGATGGGCGGGGCGGCGTAGTCATCGGAGATATTGGCTGCTATACCCTGGGTATGGCCGGGACCGGCTACCATCTCCTGCAGACCGTCCACTCCATGGGTTCCGGGGTGGGCATTGCCGGCGGGCTCAGCCAGTTAAGACGCTTCGGTTTTGACCGCCCGGTAATCTGCGTTTTGGGTGACTCCACGTTTTATCATGCCGCACTGCCGGCTCTGGTCAACGCCCGCTTTCATCGCAGCAACTTCCTTTGTATCCTCCTTGATAACGAAACTACCGCCATGACCGGGCACCAGCCCCACCCGGGGCGGCTCACCACCGCCATGGGAGAGGCGGGAGACACGGTTTTGCCGGAGGAATTGATCCGGGGAATGGGGTTGCCCTGTTCAGTTGCCGATCCCTACGACGTTGAGAAAACCGCTGTGCTGGTCTGCGACGAAATGCGGCTGCCGGGACCACGGGTACTGTTGTTGCGCCGGGCCTGCGCCCTGGTGGCAGTCAAAGGCCGGGAAAAAGATACGGTCAGCGTGGACCCGGAAAAGTGCCTGGGGGATGCCTGCGGCTGCGCCCGTTTCTGCAGCCGGGTGTTTGGCTGCCCCGCCAACATCTGGGATGAAACGGCAGGCCGTGCCCGCATCGACGAGGCGGTTTGCAGCGGCTGTGGCGTCTGCGCCGCCCTCTGCCCGCGCCAGGCCATAGTGGTGAAAAGGAGGGAAGGCGTTGGCACCTGATTTCAGGGAACCGCTCAATATTATCGTTACCGGCGTGGGAGGACAGGGCAACGTGCTGGCTTCTAAGCTGCTGGCCACCGCGGCGGTGGAGGCGGGTTGCCGGGTGGCGGTGGGGGAGACCTTCGGTGTCTCCCAGCGCGGCGGCTCGGTGATGAGCCATGTCAGAATTTCGCGAAGCAAAGCTTACGGGCCGCTCATCCCTCTGGGCGCCGCCCACCTGGTGGCCGGCCTGGAACCTTTGGAGACCCTGCGCGTCCTGGGCAGCTATGCCGGCGTTGACACGCAGGTAATCATGAACGACCGGCCCAACTATCCCCTGGCCTGCCTGTCCGGCGCCGCCGCTTACCCTGACGTGGCTGAAATGGTTAAGGCGGCAGCGGGATTGTCGGCCCGCACCACGGTAATACCGGCCTCAGAGCTGGCAGCCCGGGCCGGGAGCCTGCTTGCCGCCAATACGGTGCTGGTGGGCGCCCTGGCCGGCAGCGGATTGCTGCCGCTTTGCCGGGAACATTTTCTGGCGGCTCTGGACACACTGTTTCAGGGCAGTATAAAAGAGCTAAACACCAGGGCTTTCCTGCTCGGCTTGGAATGGAGGCAGGAGGAGGGACGGCAATGAAATATATAGTGGTGCTGGGGGACGGCATGTCTGACTACCCGGTGCCGGCGCTTTACGGCAGGACGCCGCTGCAGGCCGCCGCCACACCGGTTATGGACAGACTGGCCCGGCAGGGAGAGCTGGGCCTGGCCAGGACGGTGCCGCCGGGGATGGCCCCCGGCAGTGACACGGCCAACCTGTCTGTGCTGGGTTACGACCCCCGGCTTTATTACAGCGGACGGTCACCGTTTGAGGCTGCCAGCATGGGGGTGGAGCTGGAAGAGGGAGATATGGCCTTCCGCTGCAACCTGGTAACCCTGTCCGGGGATGAGCCATACGGGGAAAAAGTGATGCTGGACCACAGCGCAGGTGAAATCACCTCCGCCGAAGCGGCCGCCCTTATGGACGAAGTGAGGCAGCGGCTGGGCGATAAAGCGTTGCAGTTTTACTGCGGGGTCAGCTTCCGGCACCTTCTGGTCTGGAAAAAAGGCCCGCAGGACTGGCAGCTCACCCCTCCCCACGACATTTTGGGCCGAAAAGTGGGAGAATTTCTGCCGCGGGGTGCCGCTGCGGGCACTTTGCGCCGGATGATGCAGGAAAGCGCCGGCTTCCTGGCCGGGCATGAAATCAATAAAAAAAGAACGGCACGGGGGCTGCGCCCGGCCAACGCCATCTGGATCTGGGGCGAAGGGAAAAAACCGTTACTTCCTTCTTTTGCTGAAAAATACGGACTGCGGGGGGCGGTTATCTCCGCCGTGGACCTGGTGCGGGGCATCGGCGTCTGTGCCGGGCTGGAAGTGCTGAGGGTGGAAGGGGCCACCGGCAGGCTGGACACCAATTACCGGGGGAAAGCCGCCGCCGCCGTGGCGGCGCTGCGCCGGGGCGCGGACTTTGTCTTTGTCCACGTGGAGGCTCCCGACGAGTGCGCCCACCAGGGCGATGCAGCCAAAAAAGTGTTGGCCATCGAACTGATTGACCGGGAACTTTTGTCTTTCCTGGTCAAAGAGCTGGAAAGAGAAAGGTTTGACTACCGCCTGATGGTCCTGCCCGACCACGCCACGCCGCTTTCCCTGCGTACCCACAGCTGTGACCCCGTTCCCTTTGTCCTCAGCCAAAGCGGCGCCCGGGAAATACACCCGGACCGTGCCTTTGACGAAGAGAGCGCCGCCCGGACCGGCCTTTTTATGGAAGAAGGCCACCGGCTGATGGACTATTTCCTGCAAAGAGAGGCCATAAAATGAACCAGCTCTTGTATAAAAGCACCAGGGGGGAAGAAACTCCGGCCACCTCCGCCCGTGCTGTTTTAAACGGCCTGGCCGGAGACGGCGGCCTGTATGTGCCGGTGGAGATACCCCGGGCGGACTTTGCGCTCACCGAGCTGCCCGCCATGTCATACGCCCAAACGGCGCTGCGTGTCATGCGCCTGTTTTTAACCGATTATAGCGACGAAGAATTGCAGCGGGCGGTACAGGCCGCCTACGGCGACAAATTTGCTGACCCGGAGGTGGCCCCGCTGGTTAACCGGTCGGGCGCCTGGTTTCTGGAACTGTTTCACGGCCCCACCCTGGCTTTTAAGGATATGGCCCTGACCATACTGCCTCACCTGCTGGTAACCGCTGCCCAAAAATGCGGCGAGGACAGGGAGATAGTGATCCTTACCGCCACCTCCGGCGATACGGGCAAGGCGGCCCTGGAGGGCTTCGCCGGGGTGGCCGGCACCAGGGTAGTGGTTTACTTCCCCGAACACGGTGTCAGTTCCATTCAGAAAAGGCAGATGACCACCCAGGAAGGGGAAAACACCCACGTCATCGGCATTGTCGGCAATTTTGACGATGCCCAGGCCGGTGTTAAAAAAATGTTGGCCGACAAGGCGCTTGCCGCTGCCATGGCAGCGCGCAGGCAGATGTTTTCTTCTGCCAACTCCATCAACATCGGCAGGCTAATACCCCAGGTGACCTACTATTTTTACGCTTACGGCCGCCTGCTGGCGTCAGGAGAGGCCAGGCCGGGCGAAGAAGTAAATTTTGCCGTGCCCACCGGCAATTTCGGCAATATACTGGCCGGCTATTATGCCCGTTGTATGGGATTGCCTGTCAGGAAGCTTATCTGCGCCTCCAACTCCAACAAGGTGCTCTTTGATTTCTTTGCCACCGGCATTTACGACCAAAACAGGGAATTTTTCACCACCATGTCCCCGTCCATGGATATCCTGGTATCAAGCAACCTGGAGCGTCTCCTCTACCACGCCGGTGGCGGCGATGCCGCGCAGACAGCCAACCTCATGCGGTCCCTGTCGGCAAGCGGCCGCTACCGGGTACCGGAGTCGCTGCGGGAGGGCCTGGACGCTTTCAGCAGCGGCTTCGCCACCGAAGCGGAGACGGCCCTGGCGATAAAAGATGTGTTTGAGTCCGGCCGCTATGTTATGGACCCCCATACCGCCGTCGCTTTCTCGGTCTGGCGTCACTACCGCCGCCAGACCGGTGACCACAGCAAAACGGTTATCGTTTCCACCGCCAGCCCTTATAAATTCCCCGCAGATGTTTTGGCCAGCATCGGCGCCGGCGGTGATGACCGGGACCCCCTGGCCCTGGCGGAAAAAATCGCCGTACTGGCCGGTGGCAGGGTGCCCCGGGCGGTCCGCGAGCTGGGCCAAAAACCGGTACGCCACCGCACGGTCTGCCGCAAAGAGGACATGGAGGCGGTGCTCAGGTCAATCCTTGGCCTGAACAGCGGTTAATTTAAGTAAAGCCGCACCTGGCTGCAGACCGCCACCGCCTGGGGGTAGGCGCCGGAGCGGCTGCCTTTGGAAGGCAGGGTAATGCCGCATGACTGAACTATCCCGTTTGCACCAACTGCTGCTTAAACTGCTGACCGGCGGCAGCGGCCAGACCACTGCCCACCTGGCTGAGGCGCTGCGTGCCGAGCACCCGGCGGAATTTGACCGTATTATGGCAATTTACCTGGAAAAGAACAAGCTGAGCGCCTGCGGCACCTTTATGAGCCCCCTGGTGGTGGTGGGAGGCGCCTTGGGTGAGTTGGCCGCCGCCGGACTGGTGACAAGAAAATATGCCGGCGGTGTAACCCTGTGGGTGCCGGCAGAAAAATAAAAGCCCCGCAGGGGGCCGGGAAAAATCAGCGAAACGGTGTATATATATAAAACGTTACCGGAACAGCTCCAGGGTGTTTATCATGGTAAGGTCGGAAAGGCGATGGGCTGATATCCTGCTTCCGGAGAGCGCATAAAGCGTATCGCCGATATAGAGTGAGCGGAAAATCAGGTTGTCGCCGGATTGCCAGCGGTAGGATGGCCCGTCTTCTTCCAGGTGTGTGATGCGGCCGCGCAGGGTGAAGCCGTCCCTGGCATTAAGGTGAAAAACGTAAAGGCCCTGGAAGGCGAATTCGCCGTAGTTCGGGAAGCCCTGGGCGTCGTACAGCGGCCCCCGCACTTCCATTACAGTGACGGGGAAGGCCAGCAGGCCTTTTCCCCTGTCAAAAAGCAGGGCCTTGTGGTTGTAAAGAAGCTCGGACTCGGTGCCGCGGTCACCGATGTTTACCTTAAAGCGCTCAACGGGATTGGCCACGTCGGTCACGTCGAAGAGAGAAACCTTCATGCCCAGGTAAAAAGCCATATCCTGTACCCGGCCGTCCCAGTTTTTAACCTTGGCCTCCACCGCCTCCTTGCCAAAGCCGATCAGGTGGTTTTCGTCGTAGGGGTGGAGATAGTCGCTGTAGCCGGGAATTTTCAGTTCTCCCAGGACCCGGGGATGGTAGGGGTCTTTCAGGTCGATAACAAACAGCGGGTCCACTGTGCGGAAGGTTACCATATAACCGCGATCGCCCATGAAGCGGGCTGAGTAAATCCGCTCTCCCGGCGCCAGTCCCTCCAGCTGTCCGGCCGGGTTCAGGTTTCGGTCAAGAATGTAGACGTTGTTCCGGGAGGTAAACTGGTCAGCGCGCCACATGTCACCGCTGGTGGTGGCTATCCGGAAGAACCCGCGGTGCTCATCCATGGAAAACTGGTTCAGAATCACTCCCGGCACCCGGCCCTGGGCGGCGTATGAGACCCGGCCCCTGTCAAGGTTAAACCGGTAGATGCCGGTAAAAGGCTGCGGCGGTTCCTCGGCCCGGATTAAATTGCTGCCTGCTTCAAACTGGGTTACCGCTACGTAAAGGCTGTCAAGGGAGGCGTAGACGTTATTGCCGGCGCCAAGGTAGGTCTGTACCTCCATGGCACCCCGGTCCAGGTCGATGCCGGCCTGCAGCAGGTAGTTGGGCTCGGGGGAGTTGGGGAAGTAGCGGATTTCATCGTAACGTACCCGGGTATAGTCCTCACCCGCCGCCGTATCCCGGTAAACCGGGGCGGTGGCTTCGGCTTGCTCGTTCATGATGTGGTAAATGTCGACGTACCTGTTGGCAACCATGTACAGGGAACTGCCGATTTTGCGGGAGGAAATGTAGTGCCCCTCCAGCTCCAGCTCACGCAGCTTAAAAATATTGTCTTTGTCAGTGATGTCGTACACCAGGGCTTTGACCAGGCCCATGCCCCGAAAAGGCGGCATGATGCTGATACGGCCGCCGGCCGGTTCCGGCAGAGGCCTGATTTCGCTGTAAGTATGGCCGATGACCACCAGGTGCCGGTGGTCTGCATATAGTTCCTGCGGGCTGAAGTTCCCCTCAAAGAGGAGTATCTCAGCCACTTGCATCGCTTCGGCGGGATAGGCCAGGGTGATTACCACCCGGTTGTTGTTAACCTGGTAAATATATTTGCCGTCAGTTTTGACCACGTCCGCTTCATCCACGCCCTGGACCTGGACGTTGGTGGCGGAATAGCCGGTGTCCGCTGCTTTCAGCGCCCGGTCAGCCGTCGCCGGCATGGCCTTTTCAGCCACAGCCCGGCCTGTACCCAGGCCCAAAACAGACATGCCCAAACCCTGCCATTGCTCCAGAATCAGTTTAAGATTGGCGTAGGATCCTACCACCGGCAGGTTGCCATCGGCACGGTAAACCGGCGTACCGGCTGTACGCGAAAACACCAATAGCCCTGCCACCATCAGGCAGATTGCTGTGGCCGACAAAACGCCCCTCATTGCAGACACCCCTCATTTTAATTGTTTTCTCCATTAGACGTTGGCAGGCCGCTTTTTGTTTCCAAAAAATTCGCTGGGGAAAAAAATTATCCTGGCCCTGATAACAAGGAATCAGCTGCCGGCATATTGAAATCTTAAAAAGCCACAGGGAGTGTGTTAAAGCTGTTGGAGTTTAATTACTGTCCACGCTGTGGCCATAAGCTGGAAAGCGGCGTTAAAACCCGCCCGGCCTGCGGAGCCTGCGGCTATATCCATTACCGTAACCCGGCGGTGGGGGTGGCGGTGGTGGTAATTGCAGACAAAAAAATATTGCTGGGCAGGAGAAAAGGCAGCTACCACGGCCGCTGGTGCATACCCTGCGGCTATGTGGAATGGGACGAAGAGGTACGGGAGGCCGCGATCAGGGAGTTTAAAGAGGAAACCGGCCTGGAGGTGGCAATCACCGGCATCTGTGCGGTCCATTCCAATTGCCATGACCGGGAACGGCAGACGGTGGGGATCTGGTTTTTCGGCCGTGTCACCGGAGGCAGATTGAAGGCCGGAGACGACCTGTGGGAGGCTGCTTTCTTCCCTTACGGTAAAGTGCCTGAACTTGCTTTTCCCACCGACCGGACGGTAATAGAGGACTTAAAACGGGCAGGTTGCCTTTAAGACAGTTATTGTAACAGGCACCGGGGCACATCGTCCCGATACCCGGGGTTTTTTGTCCATAAATTTTATTTTGGCAAGAGGAGATTATAAAAAATTGTCGAACTTGACATTATTAACTTTTTATTATGATAAATATGTTAAGGGGAAACATTCAGAAGATTGTTGCCCTGCAAGTCAAAACTTTAAACAGGAGGAGAGAAAATGTCAAAAAGGGAATGGCCGGTGGAAATGACACAGTCAATTTGCTCAGTCTTTCAGGTCCAATACAAAAAGTACGGCGACCGGGTCTTCCTTATGGAAAAGCTGGGAGGCATGTACAAGCCCAGGAGCTGGAACCAGGTGGCGCAACAGGTGCAGGAGCTCTCGCTGGGCCTGGTTTCCCTGGGAGTGGAACCCAAAGACAGGGTGGCTTTAATGATGACCACTCAAGCCAACTGGGCGGTATCAGACCTTGCCATTTTGCACGCCGCGGCGGTGAACGTGCCCATTTATCCCACCGTAAAAGCGGCTCAAATCGCTCATATTATCAACGATTCCGGTTCAGCCATACTTATCGCCGGCTCTCCGCTGCTGCTCAAAGAGGTGGCCGAGGTGTGGAATAACATGCCGGGCCTCAAAACCGTCATCATTCCGGACGGCAGCAGGGAAAAGGCCTTGGCGGGCCTTTCAGGCCTGCCGGGCCAGGTGATGGAAATGCAGGAGGTTATGGCCCTGGGCCGTGCCTTTGCCGCCAAAAATCCCGGAGTGTTTGATGAGCGCTGGCGGCAGGTGCAAAAGACCGACCTGGCCTCCGTCCTTTATACCTCCGGCACTACCGGCAACCCCAAAGGGGTCATGCTTACCCACGACAATTTTCTCTCCAATGTGCGGGGAGGCCTGGAAAGGGTACCGGTCTATGACCATTATGTAAGCCTGTCTTTCCTTCCGCTCAGCCACGTACTGGAGCGTACCGCGGGTTACTATATGCCGCTCTGTGTCGGCTCCACCATTGCCTATGCCGAGGATCTGTCTACATTGCCCGAAAACCTGCTGGAAGTGCGTCCTCATTTTATGGTTTCGGTGCCCAGGGTTTACGAAAGGGTTTACGACCGGATTATGGAAACGGTTAACTCCGGCAGTAAAATAAAAAAGAATATATTTTACTGGGCCAGAAACGTAGGCAGGGAGAACGCCCGGCTGCTGGCGGAAAAGAAAAAACCTGCCGGGCTGTTTAAACTGAAATACAAGATAGCCGACAGGCTGGTACTGAAAAAAATCAGGGACCGTTTCGGCGGGCGGCTGGTATTCTGCATCTCCGGGGGCGCGCCGCTGGGCAGGGAACTGGCCGAGTTCTTCAACGGCATGGGGGTAAGGGTGCTGGAGGGCTATGGCCTTACCGAGACCTCTCCCATCATCTCTTTCAACACCCTGGAAGACATCCGCTACGGTTCGGTGGGCCAGGTCATTCCCGGCGGCGAAGTGCGCATCGCCGAGGACGGCGAAATCCTGAGCAAAGGCCCGCAAAACTGTTTGGGTTACTTCAACAACCCGGAGGCCACTGCGGAGCTGTTTGACGGCGAATGGCTGAAAACCGGCGATATTGGCTACCTGGATAAGGACGGCTTCCTGTATATCACAGACCGCAAAAAGGATATCATCGTCACTTCCGGCGGCAAAAATGTGGCGCCGCAACCGCTGGAAGGGCTCCTGGTCAGCGACCGTTACATCCAGCAGGCGGTGATCCAGGGCGACAAGAAGAACTACCTGGTGGCCATGCTGGTTCCCAATTATGAGGCGCTGGAACCGTTTGCCAGGGAGAAGGGCCTGCGCTATAACAGCAGGCGGGAACTGCTGGACCTGCCGGACGTAAAAGAGCTGTACGCGCAAAGGGTGGCCAAAGATTTGCGCAAGCACCCCACCTTCGAACAGGTTAAAAAGGTTTACCTGAAGGAAGACGAGTTTACCCTGGAAGCGAAGGAGCTGACCCCCACCTTAAAGACGCGCCGCCGCTTTATTTTTGAAAAATACAAAGATATCTTTGACGGCATGTACACCGGCAGCGGCAACTTCATCGATATCAACTACCGGTAAAAAAAGGGGTGAGCCCGTTGTTTAAAGTGCTTTTTACCCCCGGTCAGATCGGCGGCATGACGGTCCAAAACCGGATCGTTATGCCCGCCCTGCACTTAAACTACAGCCCGGACGGCGCTGTTAACGCCAGGATCATTAATTATTTCCGGGAAAGGGCCCGGGGCGGCCCCGGGCTCATTATCATTGGCGGCTGCGCCGTTGACGACCTGGGCCCGGCTCCGCTTATGATCAGGGTGGACCACCCGCGGTTTTTGCCGGGCCTGTCGGAGCTGGCGGCGGCTGTTAAGGCTGAAGGGGTAAAAATAGCGGCCCAGCTCTACCAGGCCGGACGTTACACTTACTCAGCTGTCACCGGCAGGCAGGCGGTTGCACCGTCCGCGGTGCCGTCCCGGCTGACCAGGGAGACGCCGCGGGAACTGACAGTGGTAGAAATCAGGGAGATTCAGGCCTCCTTTGTGCGGGCCGCCCTGCTCCTCAAAGAAGCCGGGTTCGATGCGGTGGAAGTCCTGGCCAGCGCCGGCTATCTGATCAGCCAGTTTCTCTCCCCCCTTACCAACCAGCGCAGCGATGAATACGGCGGTACTATGGAAAACCGCATGCGCTTCGGCCTGGAAGTGGTAGAAAAAATAAAAGAGGCTGCCGGTGCCGGGTTTCCTGTCCTGGTCAGGGTGGCCGGCAACGATTTTATGCCCGGCGGCAATACCAACGACGAGGCGGTTATCTTTTGCCGTGCTCTGGAGGCGGCCGGGGCGGACTGCCTGAACGTTACCGGCGGCTGGCACGAAACCCATGTGCCGCAAACAACCATGTCGGTTCCGCCAGGCGCCTTCTCCTACCTGGCCCGCAACATCAAAATGGCAGTTAATATTCCCGTTATAGCCTGTAACCGCATCAATGACCCCCTGCTGGCCGAGCGCCTCCTGGCCGAAGGCAGCGCCGATTTCATCGGTATGGCCCGCGCCCTCATTGCCGACCCCGGGCTGCCCGCCAAGGCCAAAGGGGGCAGGATTGCTGAAATCCGTAAATGTATCGGCTGCAACCAGGGCTGCATGGACCATGTGTTCAGCCTGCAACCGGTTACCTGCCTGGTAAACCCCCAAGTGGGGCGGGAAGAGGAAACGGTCCTTACCCCTGTGTCTGTCCCCAAAAAAGTCCTGGTGGTGGGTGGCGGTCCCGCCGGGCTGGAGGCGGCCAGGGTGGCTGCCCTGCGCGGCCACAGGGTAACGCTTTGGGAAAAGAGCGACAGGCTTGGCGGCCAGCTTAACCTGGCCCTGGTGCCGCCGGGACGGGGCGATTTTCGCCACCTGATCACCTACCTGGCCGGGGAAGCGGAGAGGCTTTGCGTTACGGTCTGCCTGAACAAAGAGGCAACCGCCGCCGAAATCTTAGCGGCAGATTTTGATGCCTGCATCATAGCCACCGGCTCTTTAGCTGTAAAGCCTGATCTGCCCGGCGTTGACGGGGCAAACGTGGTACAGGCCCGGGACATACTGGCCGGCCGCGCCGTAACCGGCCGGAAGGTGGTAGTGGTGGGCGGCGGCGCGGTGGGCGTGGAGACCGCCCTCTACCTGGCGAGACAGGGCGCCCTGGACGCCGACTCCCTCTTCTTTTTGCTGCAAACCGGGGCGGAAAAGCCGGAAACCCTGGCCCGGCTGGCGGCCCGGGGACATAAAGAAGTGACGCTGGTGGAAATGGCGCAGGGCCTGGGCCGGGATGTGGGTATTTCCACCCGTTGGACGCTTCTGGCCGACCTCAGGCGCTCCGGGGTGACCACCCATGACAAAACCACCGTTACCGCCATAACGCCTGAGGGTATAACAGCGCTAAAGGATGGGGAAGAGATCTTCCTCGCCGCTGATACCGTAGTGCTGGCAACAGGGTCGGCGGCTGATGACGCCCTCTTTTGCCAGCTGGAAGGAAAGATGGCCGGACTGTACCTGCTGGGTGACGCCTGCCGCCCCCGCAAAGCTCTGGAGGCCATGCACGACGCCTTTAACCTGGCGGCGTCCGTCTGAGAGGCATAATATTACTGACAAAGAAGCCAAAGGAGGTAAAACAATGGCTGACAGGGCGGAACTTACTGCCGACGCCTCCAGGTGTACCGGCTGCCGTCTTTGCATGCTGGCCTGCTCCTTTGCCAACCACAGGGTGCACCGGCCGGGGGCCTCTTATGTCAGGGTTGAGGTGGACGAGAAGGAATTTGCCTGCCGTATATTTATCGACCGGGAAAAATGCAGGCGCTGCCTGGTTTGTGTGGAATTCTGCGAGAGCGGCGCCCTGCAGGCCAAGGCAGCGCCACTGGCCGCCAGCGCAGAGGGGGCTTAGAAATGGCTGTACTGCTGAAAGTGGACCTGACCGGCGGCGTGATTGAAAAGGAAGATGTAACCGGGTGGGAAGAGCGGTACCTGGGGGGCGTCGGGGTTAACACCGCCCTGCTCAGTGACCTGGTGCCGGCGGGTGCTGACCCGCTGGGGCCGGATAACGTGCTTCTCTTCGGAGTGGGGCCGCTGGTGGGCACCATGCTGCCCACCGCCTGCCGGACCGAAGCCACCGCCAAGTCGCCGTTGTCGGGGCGTTTCGGCACGGCCAGCAGCGGCGGCTCTTTCGGCCCGTACCTGCGCTACGCCGGCGTCGAATACCTGGCCTTTTTCGGCCGGGCGCCTGCCCCGGCGCTGCTGGTGGTGGAAGAAGGGCAGGGCCGCCTGCTGGAGGCCGGTGACCTGTGGGGGCTTACCGTCTGGGAAACCACCGACCGCATCAGGGCCAAACTTGGCCACGAATACCGCGTGCTGGCCATCGGGCCGGCCGGAGAAAATCTGGTCCGCTTTGCCTCGATTCAAAACGATTACTTTGCCTCGTTCGGCCGTACCGGTCTTGGCGCCGTCATGGGCAGCAAAAACCTGAAGGCGGTGGCGGTACGGGGCGACGGCGGCCTGGAGGTGGCCCACAGGCAGGAATTTTTAAAATTAAGGAAGGAAGCTTTCGCCCGGGTTAAGGCTGAGCCCAGTTTCGGGTTTATGAAGCGCTACGGCAGTATGGTGGTGGCCGATCCTTTTGATGCCACCGGCGCTCTGCCCGGCCGCAACTTTACCGTGGGTTCCTACCCGGACTGGGAACAGACCCGCGGCCGTAAAATTTTCGAAACCAGGTACAAAGAACGGGACGTGGCCTGCTTTGCCTGTCCCATTGCCTGCGCTCACTGGTCCCGGGTCAGAGAGGAAGGTCCCTGGTTGGGCCTTGCCACCCGGGGGCTGGAAGTAACTTTTGTTATGGAATTTGGCGCCAAGCTGGAGCTTAAATCCATCCCGGAAATTTTTCGCTGCGTGGATATCTGCAACCATTACGGCCTGGATGTGGTTTCCGCCGCCGGCTGCGTGGCGTTTTTGACCGAAGCTTTTGAAAACGGCCTGATTACTGAACGGGAAATAGGTTTTGCGCTGGCTTTCGGTGACTTCGCCGCCATCTCCCGGCTGCTGTTGCTGATTGCCAACCGGGAGGGGATCGGTGACCTGCTGGCGGAGGGGGTGCTGCGCGCCTCCCGCCGCCTGCCCGGTTCGGAACGGTTTGCCATGCACGTTAAAGGGGTGGAAATCCCGGTCAAGGACCCCCGGGCCAAGTGCGATACCTTTACTTTTGGTTACCTTACCAGCACCAGGGGAGGAGACAGCCTGCGTGCCCGGTCTCCGGTAGAAGCGGTGCTGCAGGGAATGGTGGACTTCCGCACCGAGCCCCTGGGAGTGGACGCGGCTCATATTGAAAAGCTGGATATGCCGGTGCGTCTGAAGCGGGAGATCTTTGGTGATCCGCCCGGCGCGGTGGACCTGCCCGCCATGACCCGCTATGCCGAGGACCTCATTACCATTATTAACTGTGTCGGTCTTTGCATCAGGCCCCCGGTGCTGAGGTCTTTGGGCCCGGACTTTTATGCCCGGGTGCTGCGGGCGGTTACGGGACGGCAGTACGACGAAGAGTCGGTTCTGGCCGCCGCCGCCGCTGTCTGGGAGATGCAGCGGGAGTTCAACCGCCGGGAAGGGGAAACCGCGGCCGATTACCGTTACCCGGAACGCTTCTACCGGGAAGGGCTGCCCGGCAAAGGCGGGAGCACGGTGCCTGCTCTGGACAGCGGACAGGTGGAGGCCAATGTTTTGGCATATTTGCGCCTCCGGGGCCGGAATTAGAGCCCGGCTGATTTAGTTTTGCGCAAAGTATGGTAAAATAAATTAAAAATAAAATGCAGGCTGTGCAAACAGCCTGCAGGTTTTCCGGAGGAAAAATGGCCAGGGATATCTACCTCGACAACAGCGCCACCACCCCCGTTTCGCCCGCAGTGGCCGCGGTAATGGCGCGGGCCCTTACCGAAAATTACGGCAACCCCTCTTCGCTCCATGCCAGGGGGACAGAGGCGGAAAAAATGCTGGCTGACGCCAGACGGGCGCTTGCCTCCCGGCTGGAGGTAAAAGAGAATGAGCTGGTGTTTACCTCGGGCGGTACGGAGGCCAACAACCTGGCGGTTATAGGCGGCGCCAGGCGAAACCGCCGCCGGGGTCGGCACCTGATTACCAGCAGGGTGGAACACCCGTCGGTGCTTTACGCCTGCCGCAGGCTGGAGCAGGAGGGTTTTCGCGTCACATACCTGGACGTGGACACCACCGGCAGGATAGACCCGGCTGCATTGCCGCCGGCGCTCTCCGGGGACACCATCCTGGTCAGCATTATGCACGTCAACAATGAAGTGGGCACCATCCAGCCGGTGGAGGAAATCGGCCGCCTGGTCAAAGCCTTCCGTCCGGATATAATCTACCACGTGGATGCGGTCCAGTCCTTTGGCAAACTGGACGTCCTGCCGGCACGCTGGCAGGCGGACCTGGTGTCTTTTTCGGCGCACAAAATCCACGGCCCCAAAGGAGCCGGCGCCCTGTACTGCCGCGACGGCACCGCCCTGGAGCCCCTGCTCCACGGCGGTGACCAGGAGAGGGGACTGCGGCCGGGGACCGAGAATACCGCCGGTATCGCCGGTTTTGCCGAAGCGGCACGCCAGGCCTTTGCCGGCCGGGAAGAAAAAATGCGCCATATGGCAAGCCTGAAGCAGCGCCTGGCGGATGGCATCCTTAATACCATCGGCGGATCTGTCCAAAACGGTCCCGCCCCCGGCGCTCCCCACATTCTCAGTATCACCATACCCGGCGTCAGGGGAGAGGTGCTGGTTCATGCCCTGGCCGGGGAAGGAATCTTCATCTCCACCGGCTCCGCCTGTCATTCCCGCCGGGCCGACCCCAGCCACGTGCTGCTGGCCATGGGGCGCACTGCCGGAGAGATTGCAGCAACACTGCGTTTCAGTTTTTCTGTTTACAATACGGAGGCGGAAATAGACTTTACCCTGGAAAAACTGAGGCGGGCGGTATCGGATTTCCGCCTGCTTGCCGGGAGGAAAAAATGAAGCAGCTGCTGCTTTTGCGTTACGGAGAAGTGGGCCTAAAAGGCAGGAACCGCCGTTATTTTGAAAACGTCCTTGCCGGCAATATCAAAAAAGCGCTGTGGGGCCTGGAGAATTGCCGGGTCCTGCAGGGGCACGGCCGCAATTTTGTGGAGGCGCCGCCGGAGCAGATGCCGGTTGTGCTGGAGCGCCTGCAGAAGGTGTTCGGCCTGGTATCGTTCAGCCCGGTGGCTGTGTCCGGCCTGTCGCTGGCAGACATAAAAGAAACCGCTCTGCGGGAACTGGCCAAAACAGCCCGCCCCGGTGAAAGCTTTAAAGTGGAAACCAAACGGGCTAACAAACGCTTCCCTGTTAAGTCGCCGGAAGTGAGCCGGGAGGTGGGAGCTTATCTGCTCGCCCACCTGCCGCACCTGAAGGTGGATGTGCACGCTCCGCTGCACCGGCTGGCAGTGGAGATCAGGGACAGAGAAGCTTATATCTCTGCCGGGTCACTGCCGGGTCCCGGCGGGCTCCCGGTCGGTGTCTCCGGCCGGGGACTGCTGCTGATTTCCGGCGGCATCGACAGCCCGGTAGCCGGGTACCTGGCCTTAAAACGCGGTGTAACGCTGGAAGCCCTCCATTTTCACAGCCCTCCCTTCACCAGTGCCCGGGCCCGGGAAAAAGTGGTGGACCTCTGCCGGGTACTGGCCGGCTACGGCGGGAGAATTATGCTGCACACCGCCCGTTTTACCGAAATCCAGAAGGAGCTGCGCCTGAAGTGCCCGGACAGGCTGCAGGTAACTCTGATGCGGCGGATGATGTTCCGGGTGGCGGAGCGCCTGGCGGCAAAGCGGCGGGCGCTAGCCCTGTTTACCGGGGAAAACCTGGGGCAGGTGGCCAGCCAGACCATGGAAAGCCTGGCCGTCATTGAAAGCGTTACCAATATGCCGGTGCTGCGCCCGCTCATAGGCTTTGACAAAGAAGAAATCGTCACCCTGGCCAGGCGCATCGGATCTTTCGAAACATCAATCCGCCCCTATGAGGACTGCTGCACCGTATTTCTGCCCGATTTCCCGGCCATCCGCCCCCGGCCGGACGAAGTGGAGAAGGCGGAGGCCGGGCTTGAGGTGGAAAGCCTGGTGGCGGCCTGCCTGGAAACAGTGGACAGGCAGGAGGTGACGCCGGACCCTGCCCTGTAGCGCTGCTTCACGTTTATGGCGGTAAACCCGGCCAGATTGCCCGCAAAAGCGACATAACCTGGCGCCAACATCGGCAAAAACCGGGGACTGTATAGGCAGCCCCCGGTTTTTGTAGATTATTGCCCGGGAAATAATTTTTATCTGATTTCCCCGGCAAAGTTTTTCAGGCGACTTAAGCCTTTTTCGATCTGGGGCAGGGACAGGGCATAGGAAAGGCGGACATAATCGGGGGCGCCAAAGCCGGTGCCCGGTACAACCGCCACCTTTTCGTTCTCGAGGAAAAGGGCGGCGAATTCGTCACTGGAACCGATGAGCCGGCCGCGGTAGTGCCGGCCGAAGGTGCCGCTTACATCCATGAACACATAGAATGCCCCAGCCGGTTCCACGCAGGAAAGCCCCGGGATGGCATTAATCTGTTCCACCATGTAGTCCCGCCTTATTGCGAAGGCTTTCTTCATTGCCTCCACGCAGTCCTGGGGCCCCTCCAGCGCGGCTACAGCTGCTTTCTGCGCCATGGCATTGGGGTTAGAGGTGGCGTGGCTCTGGACGTTGCCCATGACCCTGGCAATTTCCGGAGAGGAGGCGGTGTAGCCGATGCGCCAGCCTGTCATGGCATAGGTCTTGGAGACACCGTTTACCACCACCGTAAGGTGGTAAATTTCCCTGCCCAGCGCGGCGATACTGACGTGTTCTTCTGAGCCGTAAATCAATTTTTCGTAAATTTCGTCGGATATCACGTAAAGCCCGTTGGCTACAGCGAAGCCGGCGATGGCCGCCAGCTCGTCCCGGGTGTAGATCTGGCCGGTGGGATTACTTGGGCTGTTTATTATTATGGCGCGGGTGCGGGGGGTAAGGGCCGCGGCCAGCTGGTCAACGGTGACTTTAAAACGGCTTTGCCGGCTGGTCTCCACTATTACCGGCACGCCGTCGTTCAGCCTGACTATTTCCGGGTAGCTTACCCAGAAAGGGGCCGGTATTATTACCTCGTCCCCGGGGTTAAGCAGGGCGGCGAACACGTTGGTCAGGGAGTGCTTGGCGCCGTTGCTGACCACAATCTGGGCGGGGGTATAGGTCAACCCGTTGTCTGCCAGCAGTTTTTTACAAATGGCCTGCTGCAGTTCCGGGAGCCCCGAGGCCGGGGTGTAGCGGGTATAGCCTTCCTCCAGGGCGCGCACCGCCGCCTCTCTGATATGGACGGGGGTGTCGAAATCCGGTTCGCCGGCGCCGAACCCGATGACATCCACCCCCTCCGCTTTCAGTTTTTTGGCCAGGGCGTCGATGGCCAGGGTAGGGGAAGGGCTGATGGAGAGGGCTTTTCTGGATAACATTCTTCCCATCCTTTCTTAATAAAAATTCTTTTAACCGTTGCGGCGGCGGAAATCATGCATAAAGCCCGCCAGGGCTTCGCACCCCTCCCTGCTCATGGCGTTATAGATGGAGGCGCGGATGCCTCCCACCGAGCGGTGGCCCTTCAGGCCAACCAGGGACAGCCTTTCTGCTTCCGACAGGAACTTCTCCTCCAGTTCCGCGCCGGGCAGGCGGAAGGTGATATTCATCAGGGACCGGCAGTCCGCGGCGGCATGACCACGGTAAAAGCCACCGCTGTCGTCAATGGCATCGTAGATAAGGCTGGCCTTGGTGCTGTTTTGTTCCGAAAGCGCTTTAAGGCCGCCACAACCTTCAATCCACTTCAGCACCAGGTTAATAATGTATATGCCGAAAGTAGACGGGGTGTTATACAGCGAGTCGTTTTTGGCGTGGGTATCATAACGCAAAATGACCGGCAAATGTCCCGGGGACTTCTCCAGCAGTTCCTTCCTGATGATTACCACAGTAACGCCGGACGGTCCCAGGTTTTTCTGGGCACCGGCATAAATCAGGGCAAACCGTGACACCTCCAGGGGACGGGAAAGAATGTCGCTGGACATGTCCGCCACCAGAGGCACGTTGCCTGTTTCCGGGTACCAGTGCCACTGAGTTCCGTAAATGGTATTGTTGGTGGTGATGTGGACATAGGAGGCGCCGGGGTCCAGGTTGATTTCTTCCGGCTTTGGCAGCCGGCTGTAGTTGTCGCCGGCGGTGCTGGCAGCCAGCCTGGCCCTGCCGACCCTTTTTGCTTCCTCCCAGGCTTTTTCCGCAAAGCTGCCGGTGACTATGTAGTCCGCCGACCCGCCTTCCGCCAGCAGGTTGTAAGGTACCATGGCAAACTGCAGGCTGGCGCCTCCCTGCAAAAAAAGAGCGCGATAATCTTTGCCGGCGCCAAGCAGGTCCAGCAACCGTGACTCCGTTTCATGTACCAGGCTTTCGATTTGTTTGCTGCGATGCGACATTTCCATCACCGACATTCCGCTGCCGGCATAGTTCAAAAGTTCACGTCCGGCCAGCTCCAGCACCGGCAGAGGCAGGGTAGCCGGCCCCGGATAAAAGTTATACACCCGTTTGTTCATAGCAGCCTCCAGTCTGTTTGCCGAAAGAATTTCTTTCTATTATAATTAAAAGTTACCTCCGGCACAAGCATATTATTGCAAATCTAAAAAGCCCGCCGTGCGGCGGGCCTGCCCTTGATTGCTGCCGGCTGACGTGCGAAAACCGGGTTTTTTAGAGCCTCCGGACAATTTCGGGGTTATCCGCTGCCAAGGCCAGCAGCGCCCTTGTCAGGTTTCCTTTGGAAAACTCACCCAGCGATATTATGGAAGCAAAGCCGGGGGGTCCAAGCAGCCTGGACGTGATCTGTGACGGGGAGAGCCCTTTGCGCTGCAACCTTAACGCTTCGGACAACAGTAGCAGCAGGTTGTGGCGTTTGGCCGCCAGCCGCTTTTTGCCCTGCGGCACATACCCGCGGTGCGTACAGAAAATGGCGTCAAAATCCAGGCAAAGCACCTGGTCCAGGGAAGAAAGCAGAACTCCCAGGTCCTCTTTGCGGTACAGGTAGTGCAGCCGTTCTGAGACAAACAGGTCGCCGCTGAACAGCCAGCCCTGGGCCGGTTCAAAAAAGACACGGTGATCCGGGGTGTGACCGGGGGTGGGCAGTACCCGGAAACGGTACAAACCGGTCTCCAACGCCTCCCCCAGCCCGTTTGCCTGGGCCGGCTGCTGCGGGCCGAAAGCAAGGCGGCGGTAGAAAGGCAGCCGGGGCGGCGCTGCCAGGTAGTCCAGTGCCTCCGGGGGGGCAAGCACAGGGACCCCCGCCGCTGCCAGGGCGGCAATACCGCCGGCGTGGTCTTCGTGCAGGTGGGAGACCGCCGCCTTGTCCACCGGGCTGCCTCTCAGGGCAGCCAACAGCTCCGGCGCACCAGCCGGAGAACCTGTCTCAATCAGCAGGCCGTCCACCAGAAAGGCGCAGGAGCGCCGCAGCGGCCGGCCCAGCAAGGTGCGGCACATGGTAAACACAGTGACATTTTCCGCTTTTTCTGTTTTGAACACGGCTCTGCCCGATTTCCTTTCAGGAAGGGGCTTTCCCCGCTCCCGGGGAAGGCTTTTTAAGGCGCGCCCCTGCCATTAGTCAAATATTGAATACATCAATTTTAGCAAAAATGATTGGGCAGCGCCAGCCTTTTTTTGCACAAATATTCAGAAATTGCTGCCGAAAAAAAGCTTTGACAAAAAATAATTTCACAGTTATCATATTGGATATATAGGCATTCAAAAGCCTTTAAGGAAACTCTTATCGAGAGTGGCGGAGGGACTGGCCCGATGAAG
>DYEY01000025.1 GCA_020725465.1 Dethiobacter sp. | reverse complement strand
ATGCGGTGGAACGTCAAATCCGGTCAGTCTGTTGCAACATTGCGGGCAAAGAATGCCAGTGGACGCTGGAAGGATGTTGAGAGAATTTTAAATGCAGCCTAGCTTTTTCCTTTTATTGGCACATAATTTGAAACTACACCCTCAAAATTCATGCCAATTGACAAGCAATACCGGCGTGTGCTACAATAACTAGGCGACCTCGTCGTAACCGCTCGGACAGAGGTTTTAAACCGGAATGGTACCTCTGCCGGTGAGTCTTGATAGGAAGGTGAAAAGCTTTCATGTACGCCATTATTGAAACCGGTGGCAAGCAGTACCGTGTGGAAGAAGGTTCCATCGTCAACGTTGAACTGCTGCCGGCCGAAGTCGGTTCGCCGGTCGATTTCGACCGCGTCCTGGCTGTAAAAAAAGAGAACAGGCTCCAGGTGGGCCAGCCCTATATAGAGGGCGCCTTGGTTCGCGGCAAGGTCCTTGACCACGGTAAAGGCAGGAAAATCATTGTCTTCAAGTACAAGTCAAAGAAAAACTACCGGCGCAAACAGGGCCACCGTCAGCCTTACACCAGGGTGATGATTGAGTCGATTCAAATTTAATCTTTTTTTAAATGACAGGAGGTGAGCCTGCATGGCACACAAAAAAGGTGTTGGCAGTTCACGCAACGGACGCGACAGCAATCCCAAGTATTTGGGTGTAAAGAGGGCTGACGGACAGGAAGTCTCCGCCGGCAGCATTCTGGTCAGGCAGCGGGGAACCAAGATACATCCTGGTGTCAATGTGGGCAGGGGCAATGATGATACCCTGTTCGCCAAAGTTGATGGAACCGTGTCCTTTGAAAGAAAAGGCCGTGACAGGAAACAGGTCAGTGTCTACCCGAGAGGGGCTGCCATTTAATGCAGCAAAAAAAAAGAGTGCCTGGGGCACTCTTTTTTTATCTGTGAATAAATCTTAATTTTAACCAATGCGCAGGATTAGCACGTATTAAGTCGAATACTCCCACCTGATGCAATAATTTCCGGGAGAGACGGTATTGTGGAAATATACGAGGCCTCTCTTAAACTCCTCAGCATTTACCGCCACGAGTTCCTGAACTGCCTGCAGGTGATCGGCGGTCTGGTCCAGCTAGGCAAAACAGAACGGCTCATGGACTTCATCCGCAAATCAGGAGAGGAAATACAACAACTGGGGCGTCTTGCCGGTTGCGGCGACCCCAGGCTCTCCCTTATCATTTATGATTATTTATGGTCGGATCCCGACTTTATCCTTTCTCTTCAGGTGCGCGGGAAGTTATTCCAGTTGCCGGAGGAAGCATTGACGGCTCTGGCCCGCTGGCTTGATACCTTCTGCAGCATGGTTAAGAACCATGGCCCCTGTGAAATTACGGTAAGCGTGAAAGCAGAAGACAGGCCCTGTCTCAGTCTGCAGCTAAACCAGCTTCAGCACAGCGTTCTTGGTAGGCTTAGCAGTGATAAACACAGTGATCTGGACACGGAGATTGACTTTGGGGAAAACCGCCTGACATTGTTTCTGGATAAGGTCAGGCTGCCTGAAGAAAGATAAGACAGCAGCTGCAGGGGGTTAGTCAAAATTGTTTGTTGACCGTGCCAAAATTTATGTAAAGGGCGGCGACGGCGGAAATGGCGCTGTCGCTTTCCGCCGCGAGAAATATGTGCCCCTGGGTGGCCCGGACGGCGGTGACGGCGGCCGGGGTGGCGATGTGGTGCTGCAGGTGGACCCCGGACTCAGAACGCTGCTCGACTTCCGCTACCAGCAACACCTGCGTGCCGGCCGTGGTGCACACGGCGAAGGCAGCAACAGGCATGGGCGCAGCGCCGATGACCTGGTGGTTAAGGTCCCGCCGGGCACACAGGTGCGCGATGCCCAAACAGGCCGGTTAATGGCCGATCTGACTGAGGATGGGCAAACTTTTATCGTTGCACGGGGCGGCCGGGGTGGCCGGGGCAACTCACGCTTTGCCGGTTCCGCCAATAAAGCTCCCAAATTTGCCGAGAAGGGTGAGCCCGGCGAAGAACGCTGGATAGTGTTGGAGCTAAAGCTGATTGCCGACGTGGGACTGATCGGTTTCCCCAACGCGGGCAAGTCTACACTGCTTTCCCGGGTTTCCGCGGCCCGGCCCAAAATAGCCGATTACCCCTTTACCACGCTCGCCCCTAATCTGGGAGTGGTTCACCTGGAAGGGACCGAATCATTTGTTATAGCCGACCTGCCGGGCCTGATCGGGGGAGCGCACCAGGGTGTGGGACTCGGTCATGAGTTTTTGCGCCATGTTGAACGAACACGGTTGCTGATTCATGTGGTGGACGCAGCCGGTGTTGAGGGTAGATCACCTCTGGACGATTACAGGCAGATAAACGAAGAACTAAGGCTCTACGACGCACGGCTGGCCCATCTTCCCCAACTGGTGGCGGCGAATAAAACAGACCTGCCGGGTGCCGCCGGGGGAGTGGCCACACTGATCAAAGAGCTGGGGGAAAGCAATGTTTTCCCCATATCCGCTGTTACCGGCAAAGGGGTAAAAGAGCTGATGTATCGGGCGGCGGTTATGCTTGCGGAACTGCCCGCCTCACCTTTCAGCCAGGAGGAGGAAAGCCGGGTAACACTGCGGCCGGAGGCGGAAGACCGGATTACCGTTTCACGGGAAGACGGGGCATTCGTGGTTCACGGTGAAAAAGTGGAAAAACTGGTGGCCATGACAGATTTTGAAAACAGGGAAGCGGTTAAGCGCTTTCAGCGTATTTTCAGGCAGGCTGGCCACGAAGAAACTTTAAAAGCTTCCGGCGCCAAAAATGGCGACACGGTTAGGATACATGACATAGAGTTTACTTTCTGGCAGGGCGAGGAAGAGTAAAACGGGGGGAAAGGTATGACACTGTATTTGCCGGGGGGGACAGGAAAAGAACTGGCCATAGGCCTGATGGGCGGCACTTTTGACCCGATACATCTTGGTCACCTGGTGACTGCCGAGGAAGTCCGCCTGAGACATAACCTGGATCACGTTATTTTCGTGCCCTCGGGCAACCCGCCTCATAAGGAAAACAGGACGGTAAGCGATGCAGAGCACCGCTACCTGATGACTATGCTTGCCACCATTACCAACCCCCATTTCACTGTCTCCCGGGTTGAGATTGACCAGCCGCCGGGCACTCCCACCTATACCATTGATACAGTCCGTTATTTTCATAACTATTTTGGCAGTAACGTCAACCTGTTCTTTATTACAGGCGCTGATGCCATCCTGGAGATAATTACCTGGAAGGATTACCGCGAACTTCTTTCTATTTGCTCGTTTATCGCCGTGACCAGGCCAGGGTACTCCCTGAGCAAGCTGGAAGACACCATTGGCGCCGTCTGCCCACAGGCCCTGTGCAACATACATATACTGGAGATACCGGCTGTAGCTATCTCCTCCACCCTGATCAGGCAGCGTGTGGCCGAAGGCAAAACCATAAAATACCTGACTCCCGAGTCGGTTACTGAATATATCATAAAAAATAGGCTTTACCGTCCCGCTGGCACTCAGGTATAAAACCTCCGCTTCTTCAGATACTAACATTAGTTGCAAAAAGCGAGGTGAAGTCGGACGTGCCGAAAACTATCTACGTGGGGAATATTCCTTGGTCAGCCAGTGAAGATGAACTAAAAGCCTTCTTCAGCGACTTCGGGCAGATTATCAGTGCCAGAATAATTACTGAGCGCGCCACCGGTCGCTCCAAAGGATATGGATTCATAGAAGTGGCAGACGAGGATGCGGAGCAGGTGGTTGAACAGGTTAACGGCAAGGAAATGGGCGGAAGGAAGCTGGTGGTAAATGAGGCCAAACCCCGTCCGGAAGAATAAGGCAACAGCAGTGTTGCCTTTTTTGCATTAGAGGGATGCAGGAAAAGCAAACCAACCTGTCGAAAGTAATAACGGGTGAAACAATGCTGTCCGATGAAATTCTGAAATATCTGAAAGAAACGCTGCCTCCTGATTTATTCTCCCACAGTGCCGGGGTTGCCCGGACAGCCCGGGCCCTGGCTGGCGGCACTGGGTGTGACCCAAATCAGGCCGAACTGGCCGGTTGGCTCCATGACTGTGCCCGCCACCTGCCTCCGAATGATCTGCTTGCTTTGGCCAGAACGCATAACATCGAGGTTGACAAGTTCTCCCATCGCCACCCGGTATTGTTGCATGCTCCCGTAGGCGCGGCCCTGGCCAAACATCTTGGTGTAACAAACAAAGATATACTGGCAGCAATCAGGCACCACACCCTTGGCGCTCCCCAAATGCCGCTTACAGCCCGGGTAATATACCTGGCCGATAAAATAGAGCCGGGCAGGGACTACCAGGGGGTTGAAAACATCCGTCTTGCAGCAGAAAAAAATTTTCATGCCGGTTTGCTCGCTGCTGCTGCGCAGACCATAACCTATACTGTCAGCAGGAAACAGGCTATCCATCCCATGACCGTCGCTTTCTGGAACTGGCTGGTTGACATTCCCGATTAGGGGGACGAAGGATGGGCTACGGACAGCTCTACTATATAAAAACAAAGCGCCGGAGGGTAAACAAGGGCCGCCTTTTTTTCCTGCTTGTGCTCTGTGGCTTCCTGGTTACCGTCCTTATAAGCATGCGTTTTGTCAATGTTCTGAGCGCCATCCAGGACACTTCCGCCTGGGCCAAAACACTGCCGGCCGTGGCCGATGGTGAACGTGAACACTATTTGGCCTACGCAGTTGCCGGTAAAAGCAGCCCCGCGGTGGTGGAAATAGCTCTCATTGCTTATCATCCCGGCAAACAAAATTTCCGGGTTATTCACATTCCTTTTGGAACACTGGTGGAATTGCCCGATTATGGTCCCGTCACGCTTGACCGGGCTTACGAGCTGGCGGGGAAGTCCGGTTTTACCCGCTCGGTTGCCGATCTCCTTGGCATTAACATACATTATTACCTCGAAATAGATGAAGACGAGCTGCCAAAAACGGTGGACAGGGTGGGCGGAGTCAAACTCCCCGCCCATATTATGTTGGGTAGCGGCGGCGATGTTCTGGACCTTATCTATGCTGACGGCCTAACCTCTTCTGAGCGCCTGGAGCGTCGCAGGCTTGTCCTGGCAGCGCTGGCAGCCCGGATTACGGAGGGGAACTGGCTGCAGAAACTAAAGACACTGCACGCGGCCACCCCCCTGATATCCACCAATCTGAGCTGGCGCAAGCTCCTCATGTCTCTGGATTCTCTAAAAAAATTCAGTTACAGTGAGACGACAAAAGTCCTTCTCCTCCCCGGTTCCGAACAGATTTTGCCAGAGGGGAGTTTCTGGAAGGCAAATGAAAAGCAACTGCCGGTCATTGTTTCCTGGCTTGACGATGATATATCTTCTCTTCCCCGGGCTGAAATAACCGTCGAGGTGCTAAACGGATGCGGTGTCAAAGGCATGGCTACTCTGGTAGCATCCATCCTCCAGGCAGAGGGCTTCACTGTGGTCAGGGTTGGCAATGCGGACCACTACGACTACCCTGTATCCATGGTGATAAGCCGGGTGTCTCTCGTTGATGGTGCCCGGGAAGTAGCCGCTGTTATTCCCGGCGCTGATATGCGTAAAGAAGAAATTGCGGGCTCCGATGTAATGGTAACAGTCATAATCGGAAAGAATTATCCCAAAGAATGAGGAGGAATCCGATTGGCCAACGATGCGGGAAGACTGGTAAAGCTGTCGGAGACTCTGGCTGAGGAGAAGAAAGCACGGGATACAGTAATCCTTGATATCGGACGGGTCTCACTGATAGCAGACTACTTCCTGATTACAGAAGGCGCCAACAAACTGCAGGTTCAGGCCATTGCCGATAACATCATGGAGAATCTGAAAGCGGCCGGCTATCCCCTCCTGCACAAGGAAGGGTATCAGGAAGGCCTCTGGGTCTTGCTTGACTACGGATCGGTTGTAATTCACATTTTCCAACCCGAAGAACGCCGGTTCTATAACCTGGAGCGCCTCTGGGGCCACGCCCCCCGCCTGTCCAACTTTTCAACCGGTACATAACAGCAAAGTATTTCAGTGTAATTTTTCGTAAGGCCAATAACCACTTGAGTTTAAGCGGTTGTCACCATTATAAACCGGTAAAGGATGGGAGATAAAATGGCTCCTCAGATAGCCAATAAAACATATCAAAAGAAACTTACAGGGAGAACAGGTGCAAGAAAACAAACAAAAGTACTGCCAAAGGAATCAGCTGCAAAGCGGTTGGGAGGTTCCTGCATCGGTACCCGGTATGCCTGCAAATACAATTGCAAGCATTGTTACTTTGAGGATGTATATAGCCTGTAAGAGCCTCAGAACTCAATCTGACGCACGTTGGGGTGTATATGAATAAAAAGAACAGTGACGAATCTCCATCATATTTTTAGGTAAATAAAGATGCCATGCGACTAAACCCGCATGGCATAAGACTTTTATGGAGGAAGGCGTAGATGGGATGGTGTAATATAAGTTCCTGAGTTTGTCAGTTCATCCTTCATAAAACCCGAAAATAATGGCTTTTCGGGCATGAGGATGTACATTTTGTACCTACGGCCGTGCCTCACCACGTGAAATCGGTGGCATCCGCCAGCGGCAAAAGGTTTTTCGGCGGGGCTATCCGCAGCAAACGCAATATTTTAGTGGCGCCCGCAGTAGGCTTCATCTTTATCAGGTAGGGTTCCCCTTGTATCTCGACTTCAGTGAACAGCAAAGAGTTTATTGCTTCCCGGATCTGTAAGGGGCTAAGTGGTGTATCGTTTTTCTTGAGCTTAAACTCCAGCGTGCGTTCGAGAAGAAAAGCGAGAAAGCAGACAACAAAATGACCTTTGATTCGCTGTTCCGTCCAGTGGAATATCGGCCGGACCTCCAGGTTGCTTTTCATGATCCTAAATGACTCTTCTATTTTCCATAGAGTATGGTAGGCTTCCAGCACCGCCTCCGCGCTTAGGTCCTGTAAGCTGGTCTGGATGGCGTAATAGCCGTCAAAACGCTCGTCGGAGATAATGGCTTCTTCATTAAGACTGTACTGGTCGTTTTCACTTTTATGAAGAATAAACCGCTTTCCGCCTTTTTTACTGCTTGCCTTAATTTTTGCGGGTTCTGCCAACAACATTAATGCTTTGTCAACCAGCCGCTTCCGGTCCACCCTGTCTTTAAGGGCTCTCTTCTCCGAGTACGTTATGACCAAATTTTCAGCCAGCTGTGTAAATTTCCCTTCGTTATCCTTGTAGCTGTTGACGTGCTTGATGATTTTGTAGCGAAATTTGACCGGCTGATCTTGGTTCTTCTGAGACATAAAAGTAGGCGTCATCGGCATGTAGCCATCCGGGTCAAATACCTGTTCCAGTACACGTTTGGACATTTTCTTTAAACGACTGGCCACAATGTATTCATATCCTCTTGCTTTGATAGCGCCCAGGTTTAACTTGCTGTTTAAGCCTTTATCGGCCACAATAATGACCTTGCCGATATCGAAGCGCTCTTTGAGTTTGTCCAGAGATTTTTCCAGCGTCTTGCTGTCCAGGGTATTGCCGGGAAACAGTTCATATCCGACAGGCCGGCCTTCAGAGTCAATCAGCATCCCCATAACGATCTGCACTTCGTTAATTTTATTGGCTTTGCTGAACCCAAAGTCACGGAATCCGTCTTCCCGGACACTTTCAAAGTGAAATGTAGTTACATCATAGAAGACCACATCCACGCTCATGTTGAACAACGTCCGGTTCCTTTCGAAAATGTAACTTTCAATAGCCTCTTTGCTTTCAGCCAGCAAATCAAGGCTGCGGTACAGATGATTCAAATCCATTTCAGGGATGCCAAGATACAAATCGCGTCGTGCATAAGTTGCCCTCTTGCTCTGTGGCCGGAGCAAATGTTGGACCACCATAAGAAAAGTGACGGCGTTTAAATCAAGTTGTAGCTTGACATGTCTTTCCTTTAAAAGAGTAAAGAAATCATTCAGTCCAAATAGCTGCCAAAGCTTGCGATAAACGACATACCCGTAGTTGCGCAGCTCGCCCTCAGAAGTCTCCTGAACCTTCGTTTTGGCGTCAGCACCGCCGGAGATTTCAAGGAGCCTTTTGGCCAATCGTTGAAAGGACGGGTTCCCCTCGATCATGTCTTTTCGGCCCAGGTTAAGGATAATTTTTTGGCTTACTTTTTTGCCCTCGCGGAATGCCTCTACCAGGCGAACGTACTCATATTTTCCGGCTTTCACGACCTTCAGGTGCATAGGAACAGCCCCTTTCAATAAGCGGTACTTCCTATGCATATTGTACCATTTTTACTGTGCTATT
>DYEY01000024.1 GCA_020725465.1 Dethiobacter sp. | reverse complement strand
TGCTATTACCATAACATACAAGCGCCTTGCAAAAATAAATTGTCCCTACATTTTTGGCCAAAAGTGAGTTTGACGAGCCAAAAAGTCAATAAAATCAAGGGTGTCTAATTTCAATTTAGGCTGCAACTGACAAACTCAGGACTTTTTGCTACATTTCCCTTCTTTTGTAATGCCAAGGGAATTACTATTCTAGCATATAGAAGCGATGCTGTGTCACTCCGCCTTGAAAGGAAAACTTCTCTCTTTTAGCCCTGATTCCTTCTTTTTTGTCTACAATAAATTTTTACACCCATAAATCATTTCCCTTAAAAAAACACAGGATCCGGGATCCTGCGTTCAGGGTTTTTGATTTTGATTTTTTTCCGGCGGTGATGTCTGCCCCGGCACGTTGGATATATCCTTTTCGCAGTAAGGACATAACCACTTTACCGTAGGCGAATCGGCGGCAGAATAAGAAGTTTTGCCGCAATAAGTACAAACCTTGTAAGGCACACCCTGCCCTCCATTCACTGAAAGCTATGCAGGTAATATTCGCCAAATAATACAATTATCCTCTTTTATTAGAGAATTTATTTAATAATGTTACGCTGGTAGATAATCCTTAACCCTTCCAGCGTAAGCATCGGGTTTACAATCTCCAGGGTTTCCGATTCGTTGGCTATCAGCCTGGCCAGGCCGCCGGTGGCGATAACCCTGGGCGATTTGTCAAACTCCCGGCACATCCGCCGTACAATTCCGTCCACCTGTCCGACAAAGCCGTAGATTATACCGGACTGCATACTGGTGATGGTATCCCGCCCGATAACCCGCTTCGGTTTCACCAGTTCCACCCGCGGCAGTTTGGCCGCCCTCTGAAAGAGCGCTTCGGTGGAAATGCTGATACCCGGTGCGATTGCCCCGCCCAGGTAGTCACCCCGCTCCGAAATGGCGTCGAAAGTGGTGGCGGTACCGAAATCCACGATGATCAACGGCCCGCCGTAAAGCTCAAAACCGGCCACGGCGTTAACAATACGGTCGGCACCCACTTCTCTCGGGTTATCCATGATAATATTCAGTCCGGTCTTAATGCCGGGCCCCACCACCATGGGCTCGATATTAAAATAGCGCAGCGCCATTTCTTCCAGGGACAGCATCAGGGGCGGCACCACCGAAGAGATGATGATACCGGTCAGGCAATTGCCGTCCAGCCCCGCTTGGCTAAAAAGATTCTTTAAAATAACGCCGTACTCGTCTCCCGTCTGCTGGCGGTTGGTGGAGATACGCCAGGAGAGCTTCAGGTTGTCCCCTTCATAAACGCCAAGCACTATATTGGTATTGCCCACATCCACTGCCAGAAGCATTGGCTACTCCTCCTTAATATCCGACTTGAGGGTAACGTCACCGGCCAGCACCGCTTCTACCCCGTTTTCCGTCCTGACAAGCAGGGCGCCTGTTTCATCCAAGTCAAGGGCAGTGCCCTCCACGGTCCGCCCGGTCATTTTCACAGTTACCCGTTTTCCCAGCGTCACCGCGCGGCGCCGCCATTCTTCCCGGACCACCTCCTTAGCAGGGAGGTACCCTTCCAGGCTTAAAAGAAACTTCCTTACCCAGGCCGCCCGGTCCACCCGCTGGCCGCTTTCCAGCAGCAGTGAAGTTGCCTGGCCCCTAAGCTCCGTGGGGAAATCCTCCTCCTGCAGGTTGGCGTTGACACCCACTCCCAGCACCAGGTAATCCAACCTGTCCGCCTCCGCCGCCCCCTCGGTGAGTATGCCTGCCAGTTTCCTCCCAGCGCACAGCAGATCGTTGGGCCATTTTATCCCGGGGCTGACACCGGCGGTATCCTCACACGCCTCCGCTGCCGCCACCGCGGCTGTGAGGGTCAGCAGCTGCAGCCGGTGCGGCGGAAGCTCGGGCCGCAATATCAGGGAAAGCCAGATTCCTCCCGCGGGCGAGCTCCAGTTGCGGCCAAGCCTGCCTCTCCCGCCGGTCTGCGTCTCCGCCAGCACCAGCGTCCCCTCCGGCTCTCCCGCCGCCGCCAGCTCACGGGCCACGCGGTTGGTGGAAACGGTATCATCCAGGTACACAACGCGCCTGCCCAGGCGAGCTGACAGCAAACCATCCAGTATCTCCGCCGGCAGGAGCAAATCCGTCGCCGCCACCAGGCGGTAGCCAAGCCGGGGGGACGATTCAATGCCATAGCCCTCCGCGCGCAGCGCCTTTACATGCTTCCACACCGCGGTGCGCGACACGCCGAGCCTCCGGCTTAACTCCTCTCCGGAAACATAGCTACCCCGGTTGCTTTTTAGAACAGCCAGCAGCGTCTCTTTCATATGACCTCCGTAAACCCTTCTGTGCTGTACGGTTGACAATACCATTGTAAATATTGTCGCCTTCGCTGTCAACGCCCGCCGGCAACGCTTACTTAAACAACAATAAGAAGGCGGCCCGTAAGCCGCCTGGAGCAATCCTTTTTATTTTCCCGCCTGGTATGCCGCCACATAGTAACGCAGCCTTGCCGTAAACATGTAGGTGAGTGTGCTGTAAACAACAATCTGCACCGGCATCACGGGCAGGCGGCGCAGCAGGTTGACATGGAACGGCAGCTGGTTCAGCCAGGACACACCCAGGGTCGTCAGCAGTACACCGCTGACCAGCTCGGTGGCTATGATGGCCGCTGTAACCTTAAGCGCCCAGTTTTTGCCACTTTCACCGAAAGCCCTGATGACAAGGGCCGGAATTATCCCGCGCATAATGGAAGCCAGAAAAATGTGCGGGACAAATACCCCACCAAAGGAATTGACAAAAAAGCCAATGCCGTCAGCCAGGCCGCCGACCAGCCCTCCCACGACCGGCCCAAACAGTATGCCCGCCATGTAGATGGGGATAGTGCCAAAAGACAGGCGGATAAAGTCGCCGATCATGATGACCGCCACAAGGCGGGTGAAGACGATGCTAAGCGCCACCAGGAGCGCAGCATGGGTTACTTGCCTGGTATTTAACTTCACAAAAAACACCTCCTTTCTCCCGAGGATGGCAGAGTGCCCCACCCGAGAGAAAGGAGGTTTTCCTTGCTCTTCTGTGCGGCAGCGGACGCGGTGATATATCGCAGGATGACCCTTTCGTCTAAGGGCGACTTCCCATCCCTTAGCACTTGACGCATATCACCTACTCTGCACAATACCTGTCCGGGCCCGCATACCGCGGGCCCGGTACATACCATGTGAAGGAACCGCAATATTCAGCTGTCAGGTTAATTGTACAACAAAAGGTCTGAAAAATCCAGTTTTTTTTTAGAACAGGCCCTTTACCTTGCCGGTCTCCACGTCCACGTCCACCCTGCGGAAAGCCGGGTTGGCGGCAGTACCGGGCATCAGCGAAATAGCGCCTGCCACCGGCACCACGAAACCGGCGCCCTTGTAGGTCAGGATGTCGCGCACCCGCAGCTTCCAGCCGGTGGGTACTCCTTTCAGCATCGGGTTGTCGGTAAGGGACAGGTGGGTCTTCACCATGCAGGTGCCAAGCTTCTGGAGCTCGGGATCCTTCTCCATGCGGATGGCCTTCTCCAGCGCGTCCGGAGTATACTCCACGCCGTCGGCGCCGTACACTTCCCTGGCGATCAGCTCAATACGCTGGCGCAGCGGAGTCTCCAGCTCATAGAGGAACCTGAAGTTATTGGGCTCGTTGCAGGCTTCGATAACCGCATCGGCAAAATCAAGGGCTCCTTCTCCGCCCCGCAGCCAGTGCTCGGACACAGCCACCCGGGCGCCGGCCGCTTCTGCCAGGCGGCGGACCGCGTTAATCTCGTTCTTGGTATCGGTATAGAAAGAGTTTATGCAGACAACCGGGTTGATACCCGCCTTCTTCACGGTGTTGATATGGTGAATCAGGTTGGCGGTACCTTTTTCCACCCACTCCACATGCTCAGTGCTGTAAGCCGGATCCAGCGGCTGGCCGGGCAACGGCAGCGGAGCGCCGCCGTGAGCCTTCAGGGCACGGATGGTCGCCACCACCACCGCACAGTTCGGCACCAGACCGGACATGCGGCACTTCAGGTTCCAGAACTTCTCAAAGCCGATATCCGCGGCGAAACCGGACTCGGTCACCACGTAATCACCCAGCTTCAGCGCAATCCTGTCCGCAATGATCGAAGACTGCCCAATGGCGATATTGGCAAAGGGGCCGGCGTGCACAAACGTGGGCTGGCCTTCCAGGGTCTGCATCAGGTTCGGGTTAATCGCTTCCACCATCCAGGCGGTCATGGCCCCGGCCACACCCAGATCTTCCGTGGTCACCGGCGCACCTTTTTTGTCATACGCCACCACGATTTTACCCATGCGTTCCCGCATGTCTTTCAGATCTTTGGCCACCGACAAGATCGCCATAACCTCCGATGAAACGGCAATAGCAAAGCCGGATTCCATCAAAAAGCCGTCTTTCCGGCCGCCCAAGCCGATAATTATATTCCGGAGCGCCTGGGCGCAGAAGTCGATGATCCACTTCATTTCCACGTTCCGCGGGTCGATATTCAGCCTCTTCAACCCGCTCCGCTCCAGGAAAGCATCGGAGGAGTTGAACTCGTGCTGCAGCCGTGCGGTCAGCGCCACCATGGCCAGGTTATGGGCGTTCATAATGGCATTGATATCCCCGGTCAACCCCAGCGAGAAGGGGGTGAGCGGAATGCACTGCGCCAGCCCCCCACCAGCCGCCGAACCCTTCACGTTCATAGTGGGCCCGCCGGACGGCTGCCGGATAGTAGCGATGACATTCTTGCCCCTCTTGCCCAGCCCCTGGGTCAGGCCCATGGTCGAGGTGGATTTCCCTTCCCCCAGCGGAGTCGGCGTAATGGCCGTCACATCGATGTATTTGCCATCGGGACGGCCTTCCAGGCGCTTCAGCACCTTGTTGTAGTCAACTTTAGCCACATAATGGCCGTAAGGGAGAAGTTCCTCCTTCTCCAGTCCCAGCTCTTCGCCCAGCTGGTAAACAGTCTTCATCCTGGACTCTGCCTCTTCGGCAATTTGCCAGTCGGCGTACTTGGTCGGGTCAAGTACCATTAAATTTTTCCCTCCTTAACAAAAAATTTTTTGGCAGCACCTTGCTAAAAAGCCAATTGATAGTTTTCTACGCACCGCTATTATTTCCTGCCGGGACCTCCATAAATTTTTGTTATTTGCGCCTTTTTTCCCAAATTTAGACGCCATCCCGGCGCCCCGCCCATGGCATATTTTCTGCATCTTTTGTCAAAACATCCAAAAAAGAGAGCCGGAGGCTCTCTTTGGTGCCAAAAAAAACCGGGTTTATGCCCTGTATCGGCAGATACAGAGCATGACCGCGGAAGGCTGGGATAAAACGCTACGATTCTTCTTCAAGTTTTTTCTTGTTTATCATAACCCTGACCGTTTCCTTACGGGCAGCGGTGGTTTTAACGGAGGAGCGGGAGGCAGGCGCGGCCTCTCCGCCGGCTTCTGCAGCCTCCTTTTTGGTGCGGGACTGATGGAGCTCTTTAAGTGACCTGCCTTCCATCAGGGCGGCGATTTCCCCGGCGTCGAGGGTTTCCTGCTCAATTAGGGCATTGGCCAGAAGGTCCAGCTTAGCGCGGTTTTCAATGATCATTTCCTCCGCCTTCTTGTAGCAATCGTCGATGGTGGAGCGGATTTCCTTGTCGATGGCACGGGCGATCTCTTCGGAGAAGTCACGGTCACGGGCCAGGTCGCGGCCGAGAAAAACCTGCTCGTGCTGGCGGCGGCCCAGAGTGATGGGGCCCAGCTGCTCGCTCATGCCGTATTCCATAATCATCTGGCGGACGATTGATGTGGCGCGCTCCAGGTCGTTCTGGGCACCGGTGGATATCTCGTTTAAGACCACTTTTTCGGCGACGCGGCCGGCAAGAAGGGTGGTAACGCGGTCCAGGAGCTCGGACTTGGTCATATAGTAGCGGTCCTGCTCTGGCAGCATCAGGGTGTAGCCGCCGGAGCGGCCACGGGGAATGATGGATACCTTGTGGACCGGGTCGGTATGGGGCAAGAGATAGCCGACCAGAGCGTGGCCCGCTTCGTGGAAGGCCACAATTCTTTTTTCAAAATCGCTGATTATCCGGCTTTTTTTCTCGGTTCCCGCGATGACCCGGTCGATGGCTTCCTCCAGCTCTTCCATGCCGATTTTCTTTTTGTTTTTGCGGCCGGCGAGCAGGGCCCCTTCGTTAATGACGTTCTCCAGGTCGGCACCGGTAAAACCGGGGGTGCGGCGGGCGATGACGCTCATATCCACGTCTGGGGAGAACGGCTTGTTGCGGGCGTGGACTTTTAAGATTTCCTCGCGGCCCCTGACGTCGGGGTAGTTGACAGTGACCTGGCGGTCAAAGCGGCCCGGGCGCAAAAGCGCCGGGTCGAGGATGTCGGGGCGGTTGGTGGCGGCGATGAGGATGATGCCTTCGTGGGCGTCAAAACCGTCCATTTCGACAAGGAGCTGGTTTAGAGTCTGTTCCCGTTCGTCGTGACCTCCACCAAGGCCGGCGCCGCGCTGGCGGCCCACGGCGTCGATTTCGTCAATAAAAACGATGCAGGGAGCGTTTTTCTTGGCGTTTTCAAAAAGGTCGCGGACCCGGGAGGCACCCACGCCTACGAACATCTCCACGAAGTCGGAACCGGATATGCTGAAAAAAGGCACGCCGGCTTCGCCGGCTACAGCGCGGGCCAGCAGGGTTTTGCCGGTGCCGGGAGGGCCGACCAGCAGGACGCCTTTGGGAATGCGGGCGCCCAGCTCAACAAAGCGGCGCGGGTCTTTGAGGAATTCCACAATTTCCACCAGCTCGGCTTTCTCTTCGTCGGCACCGGCCACTTCGTTAAAGGTGACCTTTTTGCGGGTGCCGTCGTGGAGGCGGGCGCGGGACTTACCGAAATTCATGACACGGCTGCCGCCGCCCTGGCCCTGCTGTATGAAGAAAAAGAAAATTACGATGAGGATGGCAAAAGGTATCAGGAAAGTCAGGAGATTTGACCACCAGGGAGGTTCAGGCACCGGTTTTCCTTCCACCTGGACCTTGTTTTGGACCAACCAGTCACCCAGCTGATCTCCCTTCAGGTTATAAACTTTGTATTTGGTGCCGTCTTTAAGCTGGCCGGTAACATCTCGGCCCACGATGAGGGCATCCCTGACCTGGCCTGTTTCCACCATGGTGATGTATTCATTCCAGGCAAGCTGCCGCGGGGTGTCGGGTGATTTACCGAAATACTGTATAATGATCACGGCAATCAGCAGGATCAACATGTAAAATGTTGCCTGCCGCACAAATCTGTTCAAAAAAACGCCTCCTCTCCTGCCGGCGCAAAGAGCCTCATTGTGTGATTGTAACATATAATCACAGAAGCTACAAGCCTTTGCACCGGCGCCAAAACTGCCGGCGGCAGCTTTGGCGCCGGCAGCTGGATTGTCTTGCGGTTATTTCAGTTCAATCCGGCCGGTGATTGCGGCCATCTCCACCACGGGAATGTCGGGCAGGGAAACACCGGGAAGACGGGCGGCGAAGGGGGCGGATATCCCGCGGTAGAGCAGGCGGACCTGTACGTTCAGCGGCCCGCGGTCCGGGGCCTGGGGTATCTCGAAATATTCATCCAGATATTGCTGGGGTGGAATGCGCCTGTCGGAAAGGACGGATGTTGCTTCCCGGATGTTTAGGGTCGGGCTGCCGGCAGAATCTCCTAGTACTGTGGTATAAACCACTGAACCCTGCTTCAGGCGGCCTTCGCTGTCAAGTGTCCCGCTCTCGTAGATTTTCCGTCCCTGATGGTCGGTTACCGTGACCTCGAGCCACATTTCCTTGAACATGGTGAAGCCGGTGGGCAGGTAGTGACCGGCACCGCTGTTGCGTACGCGCACGCTGATTTGCACCGGCTGATAAGGGAGGAAATATTCAGGGAGCGACAGGAACAGTTCCGCCGCCGCCCTGAGCTGCTCCCGGGCCAAGCTGGCCTGGGCGGCTTTGCCCGCCTGCTCCGCCAGGTAGACGTTGCTGCCGGTAAAGAAGTGGGTGGAAACATGTTCCCTTTTTTTCGGGGCACCGGTGGCGGCCACACCGGGGTTTGGTCTGGCAACACCCGGTCCCGGTGTCATGTGGCAGTCCTGGCACTCTATTCTTCTGTTGGCCAGAGAACTTTCTTTCCATTCCCGGTAGGTGGAGGAAAGGGGCAGGTTGTTTTGCGGGTGGTTTGCCTGGTGGCAGATGCCGCAGTAGTCCGCCTTTTTGAATATTTCAGCGTACCGGCTGTCGTGAAAGGGAGTGGGCAGCGGATCTTCAAAGGGGCCATATTTAACCCTGCCCGGGCTGAGGTGGTAACGGGCGTTGCCGGGACCGGCTGAACCGGTTACCACGTGGCAGAAATCACAGCCGATCCCCTCGGTGGCCGGCCCGGACAACGCCGGGTCGGCCGGGCTAAGACCGGCCAAGGCGGCAACCGGTGTATGGCAGTAATCACAGAAGGTGCTAAATTTCTTATTGCCGCCGCTTTCGTTTTGGGCACGTTCCGACAGGTAGAAGCTGTTCCGGTGCGACAGGGAGTGGGCAGACCACTGCCACTGCGTGAATATTTCATAGTGACAGTACTGGCATTGGTTGGATTGGGTAAAGGAGGAGGCGTCAAATTCCGGATAACTGTAATCCAAAACAGCATCTTTTTTCGGGCCGCCGCAGCCGCCAGGCAACAGCAATGACGCCATAACGGAGAAAACGATTACAGCTCTTTTCATTATGCCACTTCTCCCGTATTTGGGGGGTCATCTGCCCGGCGTTTGTTGCGCTCCGGTTGCCCCGCGAATAATGTGTCAAAAAGTTATTCCAAAATGGTAATTTCATCACCGGGGCTTACTTTCCCTGCTGTCAAAACCCTGGCAAAGATACCCTCTCTGGGCATCACGCAGTCGCCGGCCTGGTAGTAGATAGCACAGCGCTCGTGGCAGGTTTTGCCGATCTGGGTAACCTCCAGGACGGCTGTGTCTCCTGTCTTCAGCCTGGCTCCTATGGGAAGAGACAGCAGGTCGATTCCCTGCGTAGTAATGTTCTCAGCAAAATCACCGGCCTTCACATCAAGGCCAAGCATACGCATTTTTTCAATGCTCTCCTGCGCCAGCAGGCTGACCTGCCGGTGCCAGGAGCCGGCATGGGCGTCGCCGGCCAGGCCGCTTTCCACCTCCAGGAAGGCTTCACTTACATTGGTCTTACGCGTCCCTTTTTTGCCGCTCACAGACACGGCAACGATTTTTGCCATTATTATCCCTCCCCGCTGCCCGTCAGCCGCCTATTTCCACCATGCCGCGGGGCCCCAGCTCTGAGCCCCTGGACGCCGGGCTCCGGTCGGAGGCTGCGGGTTTGGCTCTGACTGCCTCGTAAAAGTAAGGCGCCAGGTCTTCTCTGTTTTTTATGGCCGGCAACAGGTCTACTTCCACGTCGGAAAACAGGCAGGGCCGGAGCTTCCCGTCGCTGGTAAGACGCAGGCGGTTGCACTGCCGGCAGAAATGCCTGCTCACCGGGGTGATGAAACCGAGCCGGCCGGTGGCTCCGGCGTAGCGGAAATTGCGCGCCGGACCGTGGAAGTCCGTGTCGGGTACCGGCACCAACGGTGCAAGCGCGGCACAACGGGCCATAATTTCGCTGCTGGGCAGGAAGTGCTCCCGCCAGGGGTCCTCCTGGCCCAGCATAGGCATATATTCAATAAAGCGGACGTGGATATCCTTCTCCATGGTCAGGCGGGCAAAATTTTCAATTTCATGGTCATTTATGCCTTTCATGACCACCATGTTGATTTTAACCGGCAGCAACCCGGCGCTATAGGCGGCCCTGATGCCGTCCAGTGTGGCCCGCAGCCGGCCGCCGCGGGTAATTTGGCTGAAATTTTTTCCGTCCAGGGAATCAAGGGAAATATTCACTCTTTTTAGGCCCGCCGCGGCCAGCGGTGCGGCCAACCCGGCCAGCTTGCTGCCGTTGGTGGTCAGGCTGAGGTCTTCGATGCCGGGAATGACGGCGATATCCCGCGTCAGATCTACAATATCAGGGCGCAGCAGCGGTTCGCCTCCCGTCAGGCGCACCTTGCGGATGCCAAGGGTTGCGGCCGCAGCCACCACGCGCGCCAGGGTTTCCCTGTCCAGTATAGCTCTGGCCCGGCGGGGCTCACAGCTGTCACCGGGGCGGCAGTAAAAACAGCGCAGGTTGCAGCTGTCTACTACGGATAAGCGCAGGTATTCAATTTTTCGTCCTGCCGGGTCAAGCAATCTGGCCACGCCTGTTACCTCCGTCCGGTTTCGTTTATTCCCAGTTCCGCCAGTTTTCTGTACAGTGTGGACCGCCCCATGCCAAGCAGCCTGGCGGCAGGCGCGATACGTCCGCCTGTCTCCCACAGGGCGCGCAGAATGGCCTGCCTGGCCTGCCGCTCCAGGATGCTTTCACCGCCGGCGGCGCCCCGGGCACAGTATCTTATTTCATCCGGCAGGTCTGAAAGCGACAGCTCGCCTCCCTCGCACATTGCCACCATGCTTTCGATGCAGTTTTCCAGTTCCCGCACATTGCCGGGCCAGGGGTAGGCAAGCAGGCAGTCAAACACCTCTTTGGCCACACCCAGCGGAGGCCGGCCCATGGAGCGGGTGGCTTTGTCCACAAAGTAAGGCACCAAGTCAAAAATATCTTCCGTTCTTTGCCGCAGAGGGGGTACGTCAATGGTAACCACCTTCAGGCGGTAGTACAGGTCCGGCCGGAAAGCGCCCTTGGCGATCAGGGCGGCAAGATCCTTGTTGGTGGCGGCCACCACGCGCACATCCACCTTGCGGGCCTTGGTGTCGCCGATGCGGCAGACTTCCCGCTCCTGCAGCACGCGCAAAAGGGAAGCCTGTACCGCCAGCGGCATGTCCCCTATTTCATCGAGAAAAATAGTGCCCCCGGCCGCCGTTTCGAATTTGCCCGGCTGGCCGCCGCGCTTGGCGCCGGTAAAGGCCCCCTCGGCATAGCCGAATAGCTCGCTCTCGATCAGTGAGTCAGGGATGGCGGCGCAGTTTACCGCCACAAACGGTCCCCGGCAGCGGTCACCAGCCTGGTGGATCAGCCTGGCCACTATTTCCTTGCCGGTACCGCTTTCTCCCGTTACCAGCACGGTGGAATTGGTCCTGGCCGCTTTTTCGGCACGGCGGCAGATGTTTTGGGTGATTTCGCTGCTCCCTACCCAGGCGGGAACGTCCTTTCCCGCCGGGGGCGCCTGGCGGAGTATCCCCACCATGCCCAAGGTGAAGCCGTCCGGATCCGTCACCTGGCATAGCTTTGACACCAGCCCACCGTCCATTTCGGTGCCGGACCCGGGTGATTTGCCCGGCACAAAAGAGCGGGAGCTCAGAACTTCGGACACATGACGGCCCACCGCTTCCTCCCGCCGCCGCCCCAGCAGGCGGGCGCCGGCCTGGTTGACAGATGTCAGTATCCCTCCGGCGTCAACGGTGATGAACCCTTCCCGCAGCAGCCCGGAAGCCAGTTCGAAAGCCCTCCTTGACAGCAGGCAATCACGTTCCAGCGACAAGAGCAGGAGATTTTGCTCCACCAGCCTCGCTCCCAAATAAACCAGGTCCCAGATGCGGCCTTCGCCTCCTGCTTCCCCCGAAATGTCAAGCACCCCCGCAATCCGCCCGGAGGCGTCCCTGATGGGGGCCGCCCAGCAGTTGAGGAAGTGATTTTCCCGCACGTAATGCTCCCAGCCCAGCACTTTTACCGGTTGCTGCTCCACCAGCACCGTGCCGATGGCGTTGGTACCTTTCACTTCCTCACTCCAGTTGGCGCCGGCGCAAAGGTGCACCTGGCGTGCCCGGCTGATAAAGGGCGCATCCCCCAGGGACTCCAGGATATAACCTTCTTCGTCGCAGAGCAGAACAACGAAATTTCTGCCCTCCAGGCAGCGGAAGACGTCAGGCAGCACCGGTTTTCCCGCCCGTACCAGCTCCCCGCGCTCCCGGAGACGCTCACGCAGGGCAGGGGCGGTCAAAATGCTGTCGTTAACAATTCGCTCCGGGCTGATTTGTCGCTGGCGGCAGCGCAGCCAGGAAGACCGTATACCGGGGCGGATTTCCGCTACCCGGTCGTCGCCGGAGACAAAGCGCTGCCAGTATTCGCTCATAAGGATACTTCCTCCATTTCCATGGCCAGGAGGTTGATAAAAAGCATCCTGTGCCGCAGGAGGTTGCCCTGGCCCAGAATCACTTTACAGGCTTCGGCCGCCTGGAGGCTGGCCACCACCGCAGGGGTAAAAGAAGGGTTGCCCAGTTCGGTCTCCATGCCCTTTTCGGAGGGACAGGCGCCGTAAATTTTCTGCAGTGTGTTATCGCCCGGAAACACCGTGGCAATCTGGCCGAACCAGCCGCAGATGGCGCCATGCACCAGGGGGATTCCCAGTGCGGAGCAGGCTTGCTCCAGTTCCAGGCGTACCGGAATGTTGTCCAGGGCATCTACCGCCACGCTGGCGCCCTCCAGTATGTCTTGGCTATTGGCAGCGGTAAATTTAGCCATAACCGGAACAACGCTGACCGCCGGGTTGGTTAAACGGGCGCGGGCCACCGCCTCCTGCGCCTTGGAGCGCCCCAGTGAGTCAATGGTGGCCAAAAGCTGACGGTTGAGGTTGTGTTCTTCGAAAACATCATAGTCAACCGCCCTTATCTCGCCCACACCCAGCCTGGCCAGCTCTTCGATGACAAAGCCGCCGAGCCCCCCGCAACCGATAACGGTTACCCTGCTTCTCAACAGTGCCAGCTGAGCCGCGGTGGAGATGGTTTTCTGGTTTCTCCGGTAACGGGCAGGCAAAAGCCCAAGGGCCAGGGCCACTTCCTCCACCTGAGCGGCGGACAGGCCAAACCTGGCCGCGGCCCCGGACTGGACTTCCCAGGGCAAAAAGCCCCCTTCAGCGTGCCTTTGCAGGTAACCGGCCAGGTCCATTTCAGCCGCCTCCCACCGGGGGAAAGAGGGAAAGCGTGTCCCCATCACTCAGCTCGCTGTCCGGTTCGGCAGAACGGCCGTTGATCAGGATCAGGGCCAGTTCTTCCCGCGGGATATTCAGTTCCCGGGCCACCCCGGCCACGGTGGTCCCCGGGGCGTATTCCCTGCTTTCGGCCTTAAAGCGGCCGGTGCGCAGGGTGGCAAAGAGTTTAACCGTAATTTTCATCGTTTCACCTCATACCACAGCATAAGACAGGAGATTCACTTTTAAGACAGCTGTCATTTTGGCCAGATATCTCTCTTATAAACATAGTAACACACCTGCCCGGTATAGACAATGGCAGCCTGCTGCCACCGGGCAAATGTTTCGGCTGCTGTAAAGGTAAGAGGGCTTCCCCACAGGGGCAAGCCCTCTTTTTTGGCAAACCTTACAGCCCCAGAGCCTGCTTTTTCTCCGCGGTAGGCACCCCGTCAGCATCCCAGCCCCTGAGCCTGTAGTACTCGGGCAGCAGCTTATCCAGCAGGTGGACATGCCCCTTGGTGGGACCTTCAGGCATCGGTTCGGCCAGCAGCCGCCTGGGCAGGGTGTCATCGGCGGCCGAGTAGCCCTCCTGCAGGTTGAACAGGCGCTCGTTATTAAAGATGCGTTCGCCGCAGGCCAGCAGCTCTTCGGCGGTCAGCGACTCGCCGGTGGCGGCGTTATAAAGGTCGGCATAGTCCTGGGCGCCAAGGGGAAAGGAAGTGAAGAGGCAGACGCCCAGGCTGTCAATCACCGAGGTAAGGTCCTGGAATATTTTTGCCCATTCGGCCTTTCCTTCCAGGGCAAACCGGTCAAGTGCCTGGGGCGAGCCCAGGATTTCCGGTGAAATCAGGTAACCGCGCACATGGCAGCCGCCACGGTTGGCGGTGGCGTACTGCAGGCCATGCCCCATGACTCCGCGCGGGTCATAGGCCGGCAGTTCCAGTTTCTTGACGGTCATGGACAGCTCCGGCGCGCCGTATAGTTCACACAGGCGGGCTGAACCCAGGGCCAGCCTGGCACCAAACCCTTCAGCCCGGCCCATCTTCCTGGTCCACTCAATAATGGCTTCACCGCTGCCCCAGACCAGCTCCGGCCCGTCCAATTCTTCCGGTTTGATCAGCCCGCGCTGGTAAAGTTCCATGGCTGCGGCAATGGTGGCTCCGGCGGAGATGGTGTCAAGGCCCATCTCGTTGCAGACGTTGTTGGCTTTGATGATACTGGGCAGGTCGGAAACGCCGCAATCGGCACCGAAAGCCCAGATGGTTTCATACTCCGGGCCTCCCCCTTCTTCGCCGTCCACTTCACAGTAGCGGCCGCAGGCGATGGGACAACGGAAACAGGGGTCTTTCTTTTTCAGGTACTTCTCGGCCAGCGTCTCCCCGGAAGTGGCCTCAGCGCCGGCAAATACCCCTTCCTGGAAATTGCGGGTGGGATAAATACCGTTTTCGTTGATGATGTTAACCAGGATAGCCGTGCCGTAGGCCGGCAGCCCCTCGCCGGTTACCCCGTTCTCCCTGATTTTTTTCAGGGCGGCGCCGGTTACCTCTTTGTACTTTTCGGGGTTGGCGGCTTCTACCTTACCGCTGCCCCTGACCACGATGGCCTTCAGGTTTTTTGAGCCCATGACGGCACCGACGCCGGAGCGGCCGGCGGCACGCCAGCGGTCGTTCATCACCGCGGCGATCAGAGACAGTTTCTCTCCGGCGGGACCGATGTTAAGCACCCTGGCCCGGTTGTCGCCCACTTCGGCCAGCAGGGCGTCCACCGTTTCGTTGGTCTGCATGCCCCAGAATCTGGCGGCAGGACGGATTTCCACCGTATCATCCTTAACATAAATATAGACCGGTTCTTTTGCTTTTCCTTCCACCACCACCATGTCGTAACCGGCGAATTTGAGTTCTGCGCCCCAGAAGCCGCCGGAGTTGGAAGAAGCTATTACATTGTTCAGGGGCGACTTGGTTACCACCATGTAGCGGCCTCCGGTGGGGGCGGCGCTGCCGGTCAGGGGGCCGGTGGCAAAAAAGATTTTGTTTTCCGGTCCCAGGGGATCGATACCAGCCGGAATTTCCTCAGCCAGCATCCTGCCCGCCAGGCCACGGCCTCCCAGGAACAATTTTGCTTTTTCCGCCGGCAGCGGTTCGGTGGCAACGGCTCCGGTTGTCAGGTTAACCCTCAGTATTTTCCCCGCATATACACCCATATGTCTGCCTCCTTCAGGATATTAATGTTTCACTGATTTAATGTTGCAAGAAGTATACCAATATGTCAATAGCGAACCATGTTGAAGACGGCCGATTATTTTATTTTTTTCAGGTGTCTGAAACAAAAGCTGTTTCATTCTGAAACAGCTGCAACGGGACACGTCCCGCCGTAATACACCTTTTATAAAACCAGAGTCTTATTCCGGCTCCCGGGCGCAGATTCCCGGCTCCCGGCTAAATTTGCCAGAACGGATAAAGTGCAGCGCTTCCCTGGTCTCATCCAGCCGGCGGTCAAGGATTTCCGCCACGGCGTCTATAATATCAAGCACACCCTTATCTTTCAGGCGGTACATCATCCTGGCACCGTCTTTGCGCGCTATTACCAGGTCCTGTTTTTTCAAAAGCCCCAGGTGCTGTGAAACATTGGACTGTTCAAGTTCCAGCTCGGCGATGATTTCACAGACACAGCGCTCCCCGTCACGGAGATACTCCAGTATCTGTATCCTGGTGGGGTGGCCTATGGCTTTAAAGAAATCAGCTTTGAGCCGGCTGGCAACTTCACGCAATTTTTTCACCTCAACGCTCATTTTGACACCGGGGGCCCGCAGGCGGTAAACCGGCAGGTGGCGCTCCGGACAGAAACAGTTCCACGATCAGGTCAGCTATTCCGGAGTAATCATTCAGGTCAAAGACAGGGACGCCAATGTCCGGTTTGACATCGCTGGCCAGGGCAAACAGGTTGTCGCCGGCGCCGCAAAGGGGCGCATCATGCACAGAGGAGCGGAAAACCTCCAGCTTTGGCTTGTTGTTACGTTTGTAACCCTCTGAAATGATGATATCAACGCCCTCTATTCTGGCTATTACCTGATCCAGGGTCAACTCCGCTGCCACTTTTTCGATCATGGCCACCTTGCCGGGAGAAGAAATAACCACTATATCGGCTCCGGCCTCGCTGTGTTTCCAGGTGTCTTTGCCGGGCCTGTCCATATCGAAGCCATGGATGTCATGTTTAATGGTGGCTACCCGGTAACCCCGCTTTTTCAGTTCGGGAATAAGGCCGCAAATAAGCGTGGTTTTGCCGCTGTCCGATTTGCCTACCACTGAGACGATGGGAATGGACACTACTTTTTATACCTCCCCGGCACCCGGGTACCCGCCAGTATCTCCCGGGCCAGGCGGTATTCCTCAGGTGTGTTCAGGTTAAAGAAAGAAATCAGTTCAGGGTCAACGCTCTGCAACACCGCCGCCTCCACCTCACGAACCCGTACCCGGTCCAGAAAATTGGCTATTTTATAGCACCCGGCAAGCAACAGCTTCTCGATATGGGGCAGGCAATTCTTATGGTAAACCGCGCACAGCGGCTGGAGGTGGCCGTCCTGGCGGGGGATGACCACGTCATAGCCCCGACGCAGTGAGCAAAGGTACCGTACCAGTGCCGGAGAAACAAAGGGCATATCCCCGGCGGCAACAAAGCTGTAGGGACGGGTAGCGGCGGAAAGCCCTCCGTGCAGCCCTGCCAGCGAGCTTTTAACTCCACAGTCAATCAAGTCACCGGCCAGCCGGACCGGCAGATGCTCAAAATGTGCCGGTTGATTGGTGACAATTATATACTCGGCGAACAGGCCGCGCAACCTGTCCAGCAGGCTGCCGATAACGGTGCTTTCCCCCAGGGGCAGCAACAGTTTGTTTTCTCCCATGCGGGAGCTGCGGCCGCCGGCCAGGATAACACAGGATAAGCCATTTGTCTGCAACAACCTCACTCCTCGCCCTCAGTTATATTGTACCACTGTTCATCACGGTCGTCACGCCTGTACTACAGCTGCAGCACCGTCACCAGGCTGCCCGCTGCCACGCGGACAGGGCCGGGGGGGAGTATAATCAGCGCATTGGCCGCACCCAGGGATAAAATACCTTTGCCCCGGGACAGGGGCGCTGCCAGCCATTGGCCGTTTTCCCCGCAAACGGTTGCCGGCAGGCAGAGTTCAACCCCCCTGTTGTTGACCACTTCTTCTGTTACCATGGCTTGGCGCGGATCATGGTCCGGGCCGGGACGCCCCTGCAGGCGAAAGAGGGCGGGCCTGACAAACAGGTGGAAGGAAACAAAGGCGCCGGTGGGTTTGCCGGTAAGGCAAAAAACCGGCTTATTGCCCAGGACTGCCGCCAACGCCTGCCCACCGGGCGCCAGTGCGACCCTGTGAAATATTTTTTCTGCGCCCAGGGACAGGACAACCTCAGCGGTATGGTCATAGTCTCCGCCGGAAACTCCCCCGGAGGTAACCACCACGTCGGACGCCGCAAGGGCACCCGTTATCTTGCCGGCAAGCCGTCGCGGGCAGTCCGGGGCGCTGCCGCGCCAGATAACATCAGCGCCACAGGCGGCAGCAAGAGCGGATATCATGATACTGTTGCTTTCATAAATCTGGCCGGGGGGAAGTGACCCGCCGGGCTGCGCCAGTTCTGAGCCACAGGAAAGGACGGACAGGCGTGGGCGGGGTTTGACTTTAACCGCCGCCCGGCCAGAGGCGGCAAGCAACCCAAGATGGCCGGGCGTAAGCAGTGAGCCGGCGGCCAGCAGCCGTTCTCCGGCGGCAAAATCGCTGCCTGCCGCGGCAATGTTCCATCCCTGCTTTAGCTGTTGCCGAATCGTAACCAGTGTCCCTTCCACCGTCACCGCCTCAAACGGGACCACCGTATCGGCTCCGGCGGGAAGCGGGGCTCCCGTCATCACCCTCACCGCCTCACCGGGAGCCAGGAGCCCCCGGTAACTGCCGCCCGCCCCGATACGGGCCACCACCTTAAGCGATACAGGTGAAAAGCCGGAGGCCCGTGCCGTGTCAGCAGACCGGCAGGCATACCCGTCAAAAAGAGAAGCGGGGAACGGTGGCAAATCACAGGCGGCCATAACATCCTCCGCCAGGACCCTGCCGGCGGCGTCAGCTAGCGCCACCTCTTCGCTTCCCGGGAGCGGGTTTATCTTTTTCAGCGCAGCCAGCGCTTCCCGTCTGGAAAACATTCTGATTACCCCCTGCAGACGCCCGGTGGCACTTTCCGTCAGCCGTATTGTCTCAATGTGGCGCTGGTGATATAATTAACAATGGGGATTTAAAAATAATAAATACCTATAATTTTATTTAAGGAAACCGGAGGGAAACCATGCTTGGGAAAAGGCTTGGCATAATGTGCCTGGTTTTGCTGTTGGCAGCCCTGCCCGCCTGTGCCGGCCGGTCCGGGTTGCCTTTTATCTCCCTGGAGTCCGGCTTTAACCCGGAACCGGCGGAAAGGGAAACAAAGCGGCAGGAAATGCTGCGCCTGGGCATTGCCGGGATGGGTTCTCCGCAGTTTATTGCTTCTTATTATGCGCCCCTCATGGATTACCTGCAGCAGCGTCTTGATATCAAGATACAAATGGTTTTGAAAAACTCTTACACTGAGATAAATGACCTGATTGCCTCCGGCAACGTGCATGCCGCCTTTATCTCCACTTACTGTTACGTTTTGCTTGGAAGCGACGGCGGCATGGAGCTGTTTGTGGCGCCCGTCAATGCCGACGATGCCCCCTGCAGCTCATACATCATCACCCGCAAGGACAGCGGCACCATAACTTTTGAGGGACTGCGCGGGAAATCTTTTGCCTTCACTGACCCTCTTTCCACCACGGGCACCCTATACCCGTTGTACCTTCTCAGCGCTGTGGGCGAGAAACCGGAGACATTTTTCAGCAGCTTTATCTACACCTCCGGCAGCGACAATTCCATCCGGGCTGTGGCCGGCCGGCTGGTGGACGGCGCGGCGGTGAACAGCCTGGTTTACGATTATCTGGCCGAACATTCACCGGATGTTTTGCAACATATCTCAGTCATTCATCGCTCCCGCCCCTTTTCCTCCAACCCGCTGGTGGTGAGCAGAAGCATTGACCCTGAAGTCAGGGAACAGCTCCGCCATGTACTGTTGACCATGCACGAAAACGAGCAAGGGAGAAATATACTTGCCGGCCTTTCTGTCAGGCGGTTTATCCCCCACCTGCAGGTAGCATACGACGAAATCAGGGCCATGGCTGAGGCGGTCGGTAAGGCGCCATGAAAAAGGCAGCTTTGGCAGCCGGCGACCTCCACCGCTACCGGACCGGGCTGGGAGTCAGGGCAAAGATTATCTGGATGGTTACTTTGCTTGTATTGTTGGCGGGAGGCTGGATTACCTGGCGTGCTGATGCCATTGCCGTTAATATTATGAAGCAACAGCTGGCAATGCGGGGGGTGTCCATCGCCCGGGATGTTGCCGCCCGCAGCGTGGATTCAGTCCTCACCTACAATCTGTATGACCTTTACCGGCTGATACAGGACACACTGGAGAACAATGAAGACATCGTCTATATTTTTGTCCAGGACAGGTACGGAGAGGTGCTGGTGCACTCTTTTCCGGGCCAGCAGGTACCGCTTAACCTGCAAAAATTCAATAATGTCTTTTCGGGCGACCGTTACCGGCTGGCTTCATTTCAGTCCGAAGCAGGGGTGGTGCATGATATCGCCGTACCCATACTGGGCGAAACGGGAGGCACGGTGCGGCTTGGCATGGGAGAAGAAGGGCTTAGGCATTTCACCAGGCAGATGCTGGTTGAACTTAACATTACCATAGCCACGGCTTTCCTGCTGGCCATAGGCGTTGCCTACAGCTTTGCCAGTCTGATTGTGGTACCGCTCCGGCACCTGATAACAGGGACCAGAGCTATTGCCGACGGCAATTTTGGTGTACGGGTGCCTGCCTGGACCAGGGATGAAGTGGGACAGCTGGCCGGGGCTTTTAACATGATGGCAGCAAAGCTGGAGCAGTACCGCGAAGAAAGCCGCATTGCCCAGTCCGAGCTGGCACACAAGGAAAAGATGCTTATTCAGCTGGTGGAACGGTTGATAGACGCCCAGGAAAATGAGCGCAAGCGCATTGCCCGTGAACTTCATGACGAAACCGGCCAGCTGCTGACCGCGATGAAACTGGGGCTAAAGGTTCTCAGCGACTCTGAAGACCTGGAGCAGATAAGGACCGTGACCGCGGAACTGAGGGAAATTCTTGGCCTTACCCTGGACGAGGTATCGGCGCTGGCCCGCGACCTCAGACCCAGTGTCCTTGACGACATGGGATTGCACACCGCTTTGGCCAGATATGTGGAAAAATGTTCGCATTGGATGGGGAGGCAGGTAAAATACAGCGGCACCGGCCTTGAGCACTGCCGCTTCCCCTTCTACCTGGAAACCGCCGTTTACCGCATCGTGCAGGAAGCCCTTACCAATGTGCGCAAGTACGCCATGGCCAGAACTGTCAGCGTCTCCGTCGATTATGACGGAAGCCTCCTTACCGCCGTGATAAAAGACGACGGGGTGGGCTTCCTGGTGGAAGAAGTGCTGGGCGAAAACTCTTACCGGCCGGGGCTTGGCCTCTTTGGTATGCAGGAAAGAGCGGCGCTTGTGGGTGGCACGCTCTCCATAGAATCAGCCCCACGCAAAGGAACTGTGATAACACTGAAGGTGCCATGGAGAGGAGACGATACAAATGCCAAAAGAACTGATCAAAGTGGTGTTGGTCGATGACCACCCGCGGGTGCGCGGAGGCCTCAGGCTCCTGATAGAATCCCAGCCTGATATGCGGGTGATGGCAGACACCGGAGTGGGCGCGGAGGCCATACCCCTTTGCAGCCGCTACTGTCCTGATGTAATTTTGCTGGACCTTTCGCTGTCGGATGAGAGCGGATTCCAGGTGCTGCGTCAACTGAAAGAAAGCACCTGCAAAGCCAGGGTGCTCGTCCTGACCATGCAGGGAGACAGCTCTTACCGAGACGAGGTAGCCCGCCTTGGCGGAGACGGCCTGGTCAGCAAGAAGGCGGCGGATGAAGAGCTCCTTGCCGCCATACGTTCCCTGTTCCCGTAACTTTAAGAAAAAACGAGAAATAAACATTTCCCGTTTAAGCCCGCTATCATGACCGGGGCGTAAGCCCCGGTTTTGATTTGCGCGGTTATGCTTCTTTCTCCTCTTTGACCTCCCCTGCCTCCTCGGCAGCGTTGATGCTTTCCTTGATCTCCGTAGTCGCCTGTTTAAATTCCCTGAGGCCCTTGCCCAGAGAGCGGCCGATTTCAGGCAGTTTTCTCGGACCAAACACAATCAGCACCACGCCAAGTATAATCAGTAACTCCTGCATTCCCAAGCGTCCAAACATGCGTTTCACCTCCTTGCTGTGTTTATGCTGTTTGTCATTCTGATTCTGCTGAGTGCCGCCGGCCGGCGATTCTGGCCAGCAGAATGGAAAACTCGTAAAGCAGCAGCATCGGCACTCCCATCAGGAACTGTGAGACCACATCCGGCGGGGTGAAGACGGCGGCCAGGATAAAGACTATAACAACGGCAAATTTCCGCTGCCCGGCCAGGAACCCGGCGGATATGACGCCAAGTCTGGCCAGTATCAGGACCAGGACCGGCATCTCAAAAACCAGCCCAAAGCCCACCAGCAAACTCAGGCTGTAAGAAACATACGCGCTGTAGGAGAAAAGCGGTTTAAGCTGTTCCCCGGCAAAACCGAGAAAGAAGCGAATGGTAAAAGGCAGAACCACAAAAAAGCCAAACAACGCGCCCAGAAAGAAAAAAGCCGCTGAGAACAGGGAAATAAACAAAACGGCGCCCCTTTCGTGGCGGTACAGGCCGGGCAAAATAAAACGCCAGGCCTGAAAAAAAGTTACCGGCAACGACAACACAAGTCCTGAAATCAGGGCCAGCTTCATGTTAACGGCAAAAGCTTCCGGTATGCCCAGGTATATCAGCTCACCGGCGGGGCGGACCAAAAACCACCGAATCCTGTCGATATATATAAAAGATATCAAGGCAGCCGCCAGTATTGCGCCCAGGCTGACCAGGAGGCGATAGCGCAGCTCCTCCAGATGCTCGAATACGGTAAGCTCTTTGTCGTTCACGCCGGTCATTTCCTCTCCGGAGCGGAAGCTTTTTTGCCATAAAGGACAGGCTTTCAACTCTGATTATAACACATGGCTTCGCAAATTAACACAAATTACAGATAAAAAAACCGGGGCCGGCGCTCAGGCCGTCCCCGTATAAGAGAGAGGACTGCAGAGTTGCTTATTCAGCCGGTTTGGCGGCTTCTGATTCCCTTTTGTTGTTCCACAGCGCAAGGCCAAGGGCCAGGACCACAACCACGCGCAACGGGCGGAACAGGGCGTTCCAGACATAGGCCGCCACCGGAACCCGGGGCCGCTCGGGCAGGCCATAGGCAGACGGTGAATCCTGCAGCACAAACATGACATTGGTGCCGTCCAGCTCGGTCAGCCCGTAAATGTTGGCCTTGGTAACTCCCCTGGCGATCAGTTCGCTGACCCTGGTGTGCGCCCTGCTGACCATATCGGTGCGCAGGCCAAAGCTTATGGCGCCGGTGGGGCAGGCCTTGGCACAGGCCGGGGCAAGACCCACCGCCTGGCGGTCGGTGCAAAGGGTGCACTTGGCGGAAACGTTTTCTCTCTGGTCGAAGGACATGACATGGAAAGTGCAGCTGGCCACGCAGTAGTTGCAACCGATACACTTGCGGCGGTTGATAACCACCGCCCCCGTGGCACTGTGACTGATGGCGCCGGCCGGGCAGACCTTTTCACAGGCCGCTTCGGTGCAGTGCATACAGCCCTGTTTGGAGAAATACCACTTTAATTTGCCCCCCGCATCCTCGTGCTCGCGGAAAACAATGCGGGTCCAGGTGTTGGCCGTGTAGCGTACCGGGTTCTCGTAATATCCCGTAAAGGCGGTCTCCTCGGCGGGAAGGCGGTTCCACTGCTTGCAGGCCACCTGGCAGCCACGGCAACCCATACACTTCGAGGTGTCGATAAGCTTGGTAGTCAGCATTTGCTAAACCCCCTTCCTTATGTTGCAGAGAAAGGCCTTGTATTCGGGGATGGTGGTGTTGGGGTCACCAACCGAGGGAGCCAGGTCATTGGTGATAGCCCCTCTGGCCATCCCCATATATCCCCAGTGGAATGGCATGCCTACGATATGGGTGGTTTTGCCGTCAACCACCAGCGGCTTGAGTCGCTTGGTTACACAGGCTTTGGCCTGAATGCCCTTTGGCAGCCGGTAGCTCTCGATGGTAACCACTTCGCCGTTCTTGATTTTGAGCTCAGCCGCCAGCTCTTCGCTTAACTCCACGAACAATTCCGGCATGGCCTCCACCAGCCACGGCATATTGCGGGTCATGGCACCGGACTGGTAGTGTTCGGAGATGCGGTAAGTGGTGATAACATAAGGATATTTGGGATCACCGGTGGCACAGGTGTGGTCTTTGTACCAACGCTGGCTGACCGGATTATAGGTGGCCCTGGGATAGAGCAGGTTTGGCACCGGGCTTTCCGCCGGCTCGTAGTGAATGGGCAGCGGTGCGTCATTTAACCCGGTGGTGAAGAGCCTGCCGCACCCCTCCGCGGTCATGATGAAAGCGTTTTTGGCTGAAACTTCCGGCGGTACGGTGGCGTTGAAATCAGGCACGTCGTTGCGGTGCCAGGTGGAGCCGTCCCACCAGAAGAGCGGCACCTTGGGGTTCCAGGGGTTGCCGGCCGGGTCAGCGGAGCAGCGGTTGTAAACAATACGCCGGTTGATGGGCCAAGCCCAGGACCAGTTGGGATGGTTGCCGATGCCCTGAGTTTCCCTGATGCGCCGCTTGCAGGCCGGATCGGCGGGATTGCTGTAGTAGCCGGCGTAGATCCAGCTGCCGCAGGCGGTGGTGCCGTCGTCTTTCAGCGCGCCAAATGTGGTGAGCAGGGCAGTGCGCCCCTTGGTGGCGTCGTAGCCGTTGATTTCCATGGCCACCAGGTTGGCGTCAGGGTCTTCGCCGTAATCCCAGTACATTTTCATAATCGGGTCGGGGAATTTGCCGCCTTTTTTGTATTCCTCACGGACGGCTTTAAAAAGTTTATCCACAATCCAGAGGTCGGATTTGGCCTGCCCCGGCGGATCCTGTGCTTTGTACTGCCACTGGATCCAGCGGCCGCTGTTGGTCTTGGTGCCTTCCCGCTCGTAAGCGATGGCGGCCGGCAACAGGAACACTTCAGTCTTTATTTCCCTGGGGTTGGCGGCCGGGTCTTTCCAGAAGGCGGCAGTTTCCGTTTCGAAAGCATCAACGCATACCAGCCAGTCCAGCTTGGCCTGGTACCCGCGCTTGACCGAGGCGGAAGGGCCGCTTACCGCCGGGTTGTCGGCAAAGACGATCAGGCCCTTGACTATGCCTTCCCCCATGTACTTGTACATGCCCATGTGGGAGTGGTCTTTGCCGTCCAGCTTGGGCAGGTACTGGTAGGCCTGCTCCAGGGGAACGCCCGGCCACCAGGCGGTGAGCATGCTGGCCATAAACTTGGGACGGTTGGCCCAGTAGCCGCCCGGGGAGGCAGCGTTGTACGCCTCCAGAGTGGGATGGGCTCCCTGCTGCGGGCATGCCATGTAGCCGGTAACGATGTGATAAAGCATGCCCACATCACAGGCGCCCTGCACGTTGGACTGGCCGCGCTGGGCGTTTACCCCGCCGCCGGGGATGCCGATGTTGCCAAGCAGCAGTTGCGGTACCGCGATAGCGCGTACCCCCTGCGCGCCGTGGGTAAACTGGGTGATGCCCATGGCGTAGAGGATGTTGCCTGCTTTACCCGGCTGGCCGGTGGAGGCATAGAGCTTGTAGGACTCCTCCAGCAGGTTGCGGGGCGCACCGGTGATCCGGCTGACATTGTCCAGGGAATACTTGGCATAGAACCGCTTCATGATCTGGAAGACGCAGTTTGGGTCCTCCATGGTGGGGTCTTTCCTGATATTGCCTTCCTCGTCCCGCTGGTACTGCCAGGTAGCCGTATTGTACTTCTTGGCATTACGGGCCGGGTCGTCCTGGACACCGGAGAAGAGGCCGGTGGCATCGTCGAAACTGAACCCTTCGTTGATGAGAAAAGTGGCGTTGGTGTAGTTCTCCACGTACTCCTTATGCCAGAGGTTATTAGCCAGGATGTACTGGATGAGGCCGCCCAGGTAAGCGGCGTTGGTACCGGGACGGATGGGCACGTACAGGTCGGCCACCGCCGCTGTGCGGCTTACCCGCGGGTCCACCACTATCAGCTTCGCCCCTTTGGTGGCCCTGGCTTTCTCAATCCACTTCATGGAAATCGGGTGGTTTTCAGCGGTATTGCCGCCGATGTTCATGAACACATCGGAGTGCTGGTAGTCAATCCAGTGGTTGGTCATTACACCCCTGCCAAACGTGGCGCCGAGACCGGCGACCGTGGAGGAGTGTCAGAGACGGGCGCAGTGGTCCAGGTCGATTATACCCAGAGCACGGCACATCTTCTGAAAGAGGTAGTTTTCTTCGTTGGTGCAGAAAGCGCTGCCAATCCAGGCCAGGCCGGGAGAGCGGTTTACGGTAACGCCGCCGGCGGTGGCCACAAAACTTTCATCCCTGGTCTTTTTAATCCTGGCGGCAATTTCGGGAATTACCCAATCCCAGCTTTTTTCTTCCCAGCGGTCGCTTCCCGGTGCCCGGTAAAGCGGCTTGGTCAGCCGGGCCGGGTTTGGGACCGGCTTCCCCTTGGTGTCGTACACATAGGCGATGTTGTAGAGCGAGCTGCCCTTGCTGCACAGGCTCCCCTCGTTGATGGGGTTGTCGGGGTCACCCTCGATATTGATAACAGTGCCGTTTTGGACGTAAGCGATGGCACCGCAGCCCACGCCGCAGAAAGTGCAGATAGTGGGGACTTCCCTGGCATAATTTATCCGGATGCTCTCCTGGGCCAAAGCCTGCTCCTGCAGCCCGATGCCAGCGAAGGCAGAGGCAGCGGCAGTCGCTCCGGTCAGTTTTAAGAAATTACGACGCGTTACTTTCATCTGGTTTTTCACCCCCTTAGGATGTCTTCTGCACGGGCACACCCTGCTGGGCGGGAACCGGCGTTCTGGTTTCACCGAATTTCAGCCTGCGTGTGGCGTTGTCGATGGCGGGAACGAAAGCGTTCATAATCAGGATGGCAAAGGCCACGCCTTCGGTGGGGGCCAGGATAATGCGGAAAATCACCACCAGGATGCCGATGCAGACGCCAAACACAATCTGCCCTTTCTTGGTGATGGGGCTGGTCACCCAGTCGGTGGCCATAAAGAAGGCGCCAAGCAAAAGACCGCCGCTGATCAGGTGAAAAAACGGGTTTTGTCCCAGCACCGCCACACCGACAAAGACGGTGGCCAGCATTGATACCGGGATGTGCCAGCTGATGTGCTTCTTGTAAAGGAGATAGGCTCCACCCAGAAGCAGGGCGAAAGAGGAAGTCTCAGCGATACCGCCGCCGGGGTAACCAAAGAAGAAAGTTCCCATGTTGGGCAGCGGGAGCCCCATCTGCAGCAACGCCAGCGGGGTGGCCTGGGTGACTGTGTCAATCCCCGGGAAACTGACGCGCCAATGGAAGAACTCATTGTTTAAGAAGGTGATCCATGGCGCCAGCAGGATAACCGAAACCCTGCCGAACAGAGCCGGGTTAAAGCGGTTCCAGCCAAGCCCTCCCAGCAGTTCCTTGGCGAGGCCGACGCCGATGAAGGTGGCCACCATTGCCAGCCACCAGGGCGTGGCAGCGGAGAAGCAAAGGGCTACCAGCAGGCCGGTAAGAACGGCGCTGCCGTCGTGGAGCGACAGGGGCTTTCTCATGATTTTGCGAAAGATCACCTCGGTCAGCATGGCTGAGGCGATACAGACAAAAATAAGAAACGGCACGTTAAGTTTAAAGAAGTATGTGGCGACCAGGGACACGGGAATGAGGGCGATTATCACGTCCCGCATGGCGGTGGAAACGTTGGCCTGCGAATGCAGGTGCGGGGACGTTGAGAATTGCAGATTCAACGCCTTATTCAAAAAACATCCCTCCTCTTATTCAGACCCGGGCTACAGCGCCTGGCGGGTGGCCGCCCGGTGGCGCTCCGCCGCCGCTTTCTTGGTACGGCGCACAAAGCTGACTATGGGCCGCCGTGACGGGCAGACATATACACAGACCCCGCATTCGAAGCAGTCCATGGCTCCCCATTGTTCGGCCTGCTGGTAACGTCCCAGCTCGCCGTATACCCCGATATAGTTGGGGTAGAGGAACATGGGGCAGTGGTCCACGCACTTGCCGCAGCGCACACAGGCCATATAGTCGGTAACCTGGGTTACTTCCCCGGTCAGGGCCAGGATGCCGCCGGCGCCCTTGGTCAAAGGAGCCTGCAAATCCAGCTGGGCCCATCCGGTCATGGGGCCGCCCACCACCACTTTGACCACATCATCCTGCAGTCCGCCGGTGCTTTCGATAACATGGGAGATCGTTGTGCCGATAAAAAACTGGTAGTTGCCGGGGTTTGGAGTACCGGGACCGGTCAGGGTCAGAACTCTGTCCACCAGCGGCTTGCGGTTGCGTACCGCTTCCAGGACGGCAATAGCGGTGGCCACGTTCTGGACAACCACGCCCACGTCAAAGGGCAGCTTTCCGGGCGGTACCTTGCGGCCACTGACAGCGTAAATGAGCTGTTTTTCCGCTCCCTGCGGGTATTTCACATCGAGCTGGACCAATTCCATGTCTTTTTCCTTTACCAGCTTCTGCTCCAGCACAGCTATGGCGTCGGGTTTGTTGGTTTCAACGCCGAAGATAACTTTCGGTCCGCCCAGCACCTTGCTGATCAGGCGGGAGCCTTCGATCAGGTCGTCCGCCCTCTCCAGCATCAGGCGGTGGTCACAGGTCAGGAAGGGTTCACATTCACAGCCGTTAATAACAACCAGGTCAATTTCACGGGGCGGGCTGAGCTTGACATGGGTGGGGAAAGCCGCGCCGCCCATGCCCACAATGCCGGCTTCTCTGATTCTGGCCTTGATTTCGTCAACCGGGAGTCCGGCATAGTCTTCGGCCGGCCATGTCGGAAATTCCTGGCCCTGGTCAACATCAATAATGACGCAGTCAACCATTTCCCCCGCGATGTTCGGCCGTTTTGCCACTTCCCGTACCACGCCCGAAAGTCCGGTATGGACGGCGGCGCTGACAAAAGCGTCACTGGCACCGATTTTCTGTCCCGCCTCAACCTTATCGCCTGCCGCCACCAGAGGACGGCAAGGTGCCCCTGTATGTTGGCGGAGCGGGATAACCAGCTCCCTGGGCAGGGGAAGGCGGGTAATGGGCTTATCTTCGCTGAACTTCTTGTAGTGGGGCAGAAAGACTCCTCGCTCAAAGGTTTTTACCATTGTTTCACCTCCTTGGTTTTAAAAAACGCACCCCCTGGCTTAATGGGTGCCGTCGCCGGGCCCAAACAGACTGTATCCCTCCTTGTGGGCCAAAAAGTCAAGGTACATCGTTGCCGCATTTTCCAGGTCAGGTATAATGGGCCTGCCCAGATCTTTCAGAACCGTTGTTTTAACGTAAAACCGGCACTTATGGCAAACATATACGCGGCGGTGAGACTTCTCGGGCAGATAAAAAAAGCTCAGTGACTCGTGATCGCTGTTATGGCAGGCGGGGCAGGTCCGGCGGTAAAATTCCCAGCGGGTATGGCAGAGACCACATTCCAGAGTGCGGGCGCCGTTTTCTGCGCTGAGAACTGCCAGCATCGGCAGCTGCCCGCAAACAGGGCAGATGCCCCTGTCCCATATTTTAAAGCTGAATTTTTCTCCGGCTTCCCGCGCATACACAACATAAAAAGGCTTAACCGCCGTCCTGACCAGGAAGGCCAGGGTTGACAGGACAGATTCATCCGCGCCAGCGTATTCCGAGAGGAAAAAAAACAGTTTATCCATACTGAGGTTGACAGGATCGCTGAAAAACTCCACCGCCCGCATGCTGCGGCAAATCGCTTTTAAATCCCCGGCAGGCAACGGCAGAGATTCATTTTCAGCCAGCGAAACGACCGCGGACATGGTTTCATTAAAAAGCGCCTCAGAAATTACCAGGGCGTTATCCGCCAGCAGCGGCCTGCCTTCTGACAGCTGCCGTTCTGCCGGCTGTTCTTTCCTGGTAGCAACCGGCGGCATTTTGTCCGTCCACTTCCTCTGCAGCTGGTAAACGCGGGAGTAAAAGCGGAGAGTCCCGGCGGTTTTTTCGTTTTCACGAATATATGCGTCAATTTCTCTTTCCACCAGGTCCTGTGGGGGCGGGTAGTTTTGCATGTTATCACTCCTTTGTCTGGTTGCCTGCATAAACCCGCTTTATGAGCATAGAACATTGCCATAATAAACAAATTTATTATCCCATGAAAGAAGGCGTTAAGAAATCAGGGAAACCTTTATTTTTGCGGACATACCGGTAGGGAAACCCTTAAGGGAATCTATTTCCCTCACATGTATATTGTCGGGGAAAACCCCGACAATAATCAGCGGCACCTCTACCCGGGCGGGCCGAGGCCGTTTTTCAGCGCATACTGAACCAGCTCGGAACGGCGGGAGGCGTTGAGTTTTTCCTTAAGCCTGGCCTTATGGCTTTCCACCGTTTTCACGCTGATTTGAAACTGCTCCGCGATCTGCTTGTCGGTATAACCCCTGGCTATCATATCCAGGACTTCTTTTTGCCTGCTGCTGAGCCGGCCCCGGCTCTTTTCGCTTCTCCTGCGCCCAGGCGGAGGGCTGAGTACCCCCTGCAGCAATTCCCGGGTCAGCGAAGGGTCGAGGACCATCTCGCCGCGCGCCACAGCCCGGATGGCCAAAGTAAGTTCCACATCCACCGCCCTTTTAAGCAAATATCCGTTTCCGCCCTCAGCCAGCGCTTTTCTGATATACGATTCATCGTCATGAACGGTGAGGACCAAAATCCTGGTGGCGGGACAGAAACTCTTTATTTCCCGTATGAGCTCAAGCCCGTCCCGGTCCGGCAATGACAGGTCAAGGATAATCAGATCCGGCGCGGTTTCCCGGCACAGCCTTATTGTTTCCTCTGCCGTACCGGCTTCTCCCACCACTTCCATGCCGCGTTGCGCCCTGATTACAGTAACAAGCCCCCTGCGCAGAATCGGATGATCGTCTACTATAAGTATTTTTATACGCTCATCCATACCAACCCTCCCCAGGAAAAAGTATACCGGCCTGGTGTCAGGCGGAAAGCTGTACCCCGTTGGCCATGAAATCAATAAAGAACTTTTCCGGGGACGAAAGGAACGACCTTTTTACGTAGAGCATGGTGAAAGGCAGGGCATCCGACCAGCCTTCCACCCGGTAAGCCCTGAGCAAGCCGAAGTCAAGCTCATTTTTCACAGAAAGACAGGAAAGAATGGCATAACGGTTGCCATGGACCAGGGCGGTCTTGATGGCTTCGATGCTGTTTAGTTCCATAACAATATTCATTTCTTCCGGGTTCAGGTTAACGGACCGCAGCATATTTTCGGCGGCGAAGCGCAGGCCCGATCCCTGCTCCCTCATTATCATGGGAAGCTTTTTCAGTTCTTCAGCACCGATGGTATCCCGGTCGGGCCCCGTACCCCTGGCGGTGACCACAACCAGGTTATCAGAGCCGATTTTCTGGCTGACTATTTCGGTGGCTCCCTGCAGCAGGTGCAGCGGCAGCGGGCCTTCCACGATGGCAACATCAAGGCAGCCGTCCACCAGCATTTCCACCAACTGGCTCGAGTTCATTACCGTCAGGCGGATTCTGACGCCCGGGTACTTTTCCTGAAAAAGGCTCAGGCTGCCATGCAGGGCGTATCCCCCGGCCACGGTGCTGGCGCCCAGCAGAAGCGGCCGTTCCGCCCCCTGCTGCAGCTTTTCGATTTCACTGCAAAGCATTTCCTTCATAGTCATCAGCTTTTGCCCGTAGTAGTAAACCAAGCCGCCTGCCGCGGTGGGCTTAACCCCTTTGTTTGTCCTTTCCAGCAGTTTAACGTTAAAGAACTCCTCCAGATCCCTGATCTGGAGGCTCAGGGCCGGTTGGGTCAGGTGCATCTGGCGGGCGGCCTGGGATATGCTGCCTGCCCGGATTACAGAGTAGAAAGCTTCAATCTGCGCCAATTTCAATCGCGACACTCCTCCCCGTTATCTAAGTGATAAACTTCACCAGGTTTTCAGTTTCATTATAAATGAATCAGCACGACATAAAATCAGGAAAACCTTTATTCCATAGGTTATTTATGTAGGGCATATCACTGCAAAAAAAAGGCCCTGACCTGTGACAAGTCAGGGTTTTCCCCGGGCTATATTTTTATAAGCTACACAACAATTTTGTGTTTCATGGCATACTGGACCAATTCCGAGCGGTGGGCCACATTGAGCTTTTCCTTAATACGCGCTTTATGGCTCTCCACAGTTTTTATACTGATATGGATTTTTTCAGAAATCTGCCGGTCGGTATACCCCTGGGCTATCATGGCCAGAATTTCTCTTTGCCGGTCACTCAGGAGATCTTCTTCGGCCTTGGCCGGTTTTGGGCGGGAGCCGCACATCAATTCCAGCAGCAGTTCCCTGGTCAGCGAAGGGTCCAGGACCATTTCCCCCCGGGCCACCGCCCTTACCGCCAGCACCAGCTCTTCATCCACTGCGTTTTTGAGCAGGTAACCACTACCGCCCTCGGACAGCACTTTCCTGATATATGATTCGTCATCATGAATGGTGAGAACCAATACCTTCGCCCCGGGACACTGGACCCTGATGTCACTGATAAGCTCCACGCCGCTGCGGTCCGGCAGGGAAAGGTCGAGAATAACCACATCCGGTTTCAGCTCCCGGGCCAACACCATTGCCTCGTCCACAGAGCCGGCTTCTCCCACCACCTGCATATCCGCCTGGGCTTTCAGGATCATCTGCAGGCCCCGGCGCAGAATCGGGTGGTCATCAACAACTATAATCCGGATTTTTTTATCCATAAACCTTACCCCCCCTTACAGCTCAGAAATTTTTTATCTGCCCCGGGGTGCAGGAATACGCTCCAACATTGAAGTTAACATAGCACTGGCCAACGGAGGAGAGGCTTCTTATAGTTATAAGATTCACATATATTAGTGTTTTCCCTTACTTCTCTTAAATAGTATTCGCCATTCCCGTGTGCTTTCCTGCTATAAACAAAATAATATAGGCAAAATGTTAATATTTAGAATAATCTCAAAAAACACGCGCCGCACCCGTTTTTTTTTTCAAAACAAGCCGGCTTTAAAGGTGCCTGCCCGGAAACAGCAGGACCGGGCGTGGAGACTTACGAACCACGTTTTCCGCCGTGCTGCCCAGCAGCAGCTCCTTGATGCTACCGGCACCGCGCGTGGCGATCATTACCAGGGTTACCGCCTCATCCCGGGCCGCATTGATAATATGCTGGGAAGGGATGCCTACTTTGATGCGCACTTCGGTCTTGATCCCAGCCTCTTCCAGGACCTGCCGCATGGCGTTCAACCGGTCAAGGGCCTCCGCCCTGTTAGCTTCCAGCAGTTCTTCGGTATGGCCTTTGTCCACCACATGGATTAATACCGCCTCGGTTACGCGCCCGGCCAACCGGTCTTTGACAAGTGAAAAAACGCGCATGGATGCCTCCGAAAAGTCCACGGGCAAAAGAACCCGGTCAAATTTGCGCGCGCAGACAGGGGCCCAGTTCCCCCTGGTAACCTTGTACTTCTCCACCAGAACAGGTTTTTTCGCCGTGCGTATCAGGTCGCGCACCGTGTTGCCGATAAAAACTTCCCGTATCCGGTTTTCCCCCTTGGCCCCCACCAGAATCAGGTCCACATCTTCTTTTGCCGCCACACTGTTGATTTCCTGCGGCGCCTGCCCAACCTGGACCACCACCTTGGCCCGGTATCCAAGCTCTTCCGCTTCCACCTTCCTGGCATTTAGCCTTTCTTCCGCCTGGTCTACGAAGCGTGCCGGCGGTGTCAGGGGCACCGCGTGCATAAGGACCAACTCCGTGGCACCCAGTTCCTTTAATTCAGCAAGACAGTTCCAAAGCTGTTCAGAGCACTGTGAAAAATCGGTAGCCAGCATTACTTTGCCAAACATACTTTTTACCTCCGTTTCTGAGTGAGACTGCAATGTTATCTGTCTGAAAGGACGCTGATACCCGGCAGCTCGCGGAATTTTTCGTTATAGTCAAGGCCGTAGCCCACCACAAACTCATCAGGGATGGTAAAGCCGCAATAATCGGGCTCAATCTTAACTTTCCGCCTCTTTGGCTTATCCAGCAGAGTCACTATTTTCAGTGAAGCAGGTTGACGGGAACGCAGATTCTCTTCCAGGTACTTAAGGGTCAGCCCGGTATCAATAATATCCTCCACAATAAGGCAGTGCCTTCCCTCGATACTGTACTCCAGATCCTTCAATATCCTGACCACCCCGGATGACTCGGTGGACGCGCCGTAAGAAGAAACAGCCATGAAGTCTATCTCCACAGACAGGTCAAGATGCCGCATCAGGTCACTGAGGAAGATGACCGCGCCTTTCAGCACGCAGATAAGCAGCACATCTTTGCCCCTGTAGTCATCGCTTAAAGAGGCGCCCAGTTCGGCTACTCTTTTTTGGATGTGCTCCGGACTTATCAGAACCTTACTCACTTGTTTTTTGCTGGCTGACATTTGTTTTCTCCGTTTCCCGTTTCTCCGTTTCCCGGTTTGATGCGTCTACAATCTTCAGGTGCAGGATGCGGCTGGTTTCAGTTGTTACCCGGAAATTGTGGGCGATGCCCACTCCGGCCACCCAGGCAATGTTGTCGCCGCTGGCCACTACCGGCAACAGGCGCCTTTCCGCCAGGGGTATTTTCCTGTCAATCAGAATGTCTTTCAGCTTGCGGCTGCCCGGCGCTCCCAGCAGCCGGACCCGGTCACCGGGGCGGCGCGACCTGATGACAAGAGGAAGATCCAGCAGGTCAAAATCAAGAAAGGCTTCAAAGCGGTCAGGGGTTATAAAGCCGGTGGCACCGGCCGGCAAAACCGCCGCCAGTATTTCCCGTTGGCCGCCGGGCAGAAGAGTTCTTCCCGGGATATGCAGAGGGTGGCTGTAATGAGCTTTTTTTCCCCCTTCTTCGTACCTGGTCAGGCGCAAAAAATTATACTCTCTCCTGGCTGTCACTCCGGAGGGAAGGGAAACGGAAGCGGAGGGAGAAGCGCCCACGGCCAGGGCCAGCACCGCGTTGACGTGCGCCCTGGACGGACGCTCCACGCCGGCCTCCCACATCAGCTTTCTGAGCAGGCGGGCCTGAAGGGCCCCGGGGAGGCTGTGCCAAGCCGACAGGTTCAGGCAGGGACAGCCTCTTTCATTTGTTACCGCTTCAAGGTAAGCACGGTCGGTCAGCTGTGCCAGCAGGCCGGCATCAGTGGCCAGCAGGTCCCCCGTCTTGGCCAGGGCACTGCGCAAGTGCGGCCCGAGCTGCCGCTCCAGGAAGGGTAGCAGGCGGAGCCTAATCCGGTTGCGAAGGTAAGACTGGTCAAGGTTGGAACGATCAAAAACCGGTGCCAGGCCGTGCTCCCGGCAGTATAATTCAACCTCACCGCGCCAGCAATCATAAAGGGGCCGGATCAGGGTGAGCCCTCCGGGGATTTCACGCCGGGCGGGGAAGCCCGCCAGGCCGTCAATGCCGCTCCCGGCAAAAAGCCTAAGCAGCAGTGTTTCCACGCGGTCGTCCCGGTGATGGGCGGTGGCGATTAAATTGCACCCCGCTTTCACGGCCACACGCCGCAGGACACCATAACGCAAGCGCCTGGCGGCATCCTGGCCGGACAACCCCCGTTTCTTTTTGTACTTTCTCACATCAACCCGGCAGGAAGAAAATGGCAGCCCCAGCTTGGAGGCCCATTTCTTTACGTATTGTGCTTCCAGCCTGGCTTCCGGCCGGAGGCCGTGGTTGACATAAACGGCATGCAGGGACACGCCCAGCGTTCCGGACAAGCTGTGCAGAAGGTGCAAAAGGCACAGGGAATCCGCCCCGCCGGAAACAGCAACCAAAACCCTGTCGCCGGGAGCCAGCAGGCCATGACGCCTGATAGTATCCATTACCTTCCTTTTCATTTCTTGCCTCCCGCTGCTATATTTTTTTTCTAGGCTGCCTGGCAAATTCCTTCCTGGCAAAAATAAAATCCCCGCGACGGGGGATGAAAGAGCGGCAGCGCCACCAATATTTCTAATTGCTTGAAGCAGGAGTGTTAACCTGGAGGCAATCCCGCACTCTGTGCCTGAGACGCCGGATGTGACAGACCAGAACTGTAAGGTCGTCCCGCGTTCTCTTTTTTCCGCTTCTTGCCTTGGCCTGGCGGATAATTTCATCGGCCAACACCTGGGGGTGTTCCAGGTCTGTGCTCGCCAGCAGCGACTTCAGCCAATCCGGCTCATGGGGAAGGGCGTCATTAACCCCATCTGTCACCATAACGATGATGGCCCCGTCTTCGAGGTTCATTGAGACGGCTTTGAGCTCAACTTCACTGAGTATGCCAAGAGGTACGGAAGGGGACTTGATCTCCGCCACTTCTCCCCGCTGGCGCAGGTAGCTGGGGGCGGCGCCGATTTTCAGAAATTCCGCTTCGCCCTTTTGTGTATCAACCAGCACCGCATCCAGGGTGGCAAAGCTTTCTGCACGGGAACGGAGCTGTAGTATGGTGTTTACTGTTTTTATGACCTGTTCCCGGTGAAACCCTGCCAAAAGCAGTTGTTCCACCAGCCCTACGGTGGAGGAGCTCTCCTGGCGCGCTTTACTGCCGTTACCCATACCATCGCTGAGGATAAAGGCCTGCCTGCCGTCTCTTAACTCCAGGTAGCTGTAATAATCTCCGCAGACTTCCCCGTCTCCTTCGGGAACCTGCGCCACGCCAATTTCCACGTGAAACTGCGGCCTGACCGCGGCCTGCCCCGCGCCCCTGCCGCAATTGACTTCCCTGCCCAGCTCCAGCAGTATCTGGGAAAGCCCCAGCAGCTGGTCAGAGACAAACCCGTTAAGGCTGTCTATTTTTTGCTGCCACCTGCCGTTTATTTCGCCTATTTCCCTGATCAGTCGCAGGGAAGAAAGGAAATCTTCTTTCCGGCGGCAGTATTTTCTGGCAAAATCCATAGCGCGTTCCTCCCTGTCCCCCTTTACCGTGGAGGGGGCAGACAGGATCTGCAAAATGGAGCTGTAGGCCCGGCGGCTATCCTTTTCCCAGCAGCGACGGTATGAAACACAGTCACGGCAGACACGGGAGGCCAACTCCCCCGCCAGGGTTGCCAGTGCCGGTTCATTTCCCGAACCTGCTGACGCCTGCCGGAAAGCGTCGGCCAGTTCCCTGAACACGTGCGCATAGTCACGGATCCGGGTCGATGCCAGCTTCCTGATATCCTCCGCTCCCTGCTCCTGGCTGAAGATGGAGGCCAGCAGGCGGAACCGCCGCGGCAAAACCGGACAAACCAGGAAGATAAGGGCCGCGGCACCGGCCAGCGGGGCCTCGGTACAGACTGCCGGCCAGCCGTCCAGATAAAGCGCCAGCGAACCCGAACCGAGAAAAAAGCCCACGGCCTGTGCCAGGCGCCCATACGGGCGAAACAGTCCTGCCATAAGCCCGGCAAAGGTCAAAATACTCAGCCACATCAGGCCGCCGCCCTGAATGCCCAGCAGAAACCCGAGCAATGCGCCGGCGGCAGCGGCAAGGCCCGGTCCCAGCCAAAAAGCAGCCCACAGGACAAGCAGCCTGGCCAGAGCTCCGGCCAGCTGCGCCAGTACCCTCCCTTCCTGGACAAGGGCCAGCAGTATCAGCCCCAGGGTTACAACCCAGGCAGCCGCACCCTCCAGGTCTTCGCCGGCGGCAGCTTTGGCGGGAGAAGCAGCCAGTACCTGGCCAAAGATAGCCGTTGCCAGCATGGCCAGGGCGGTTTCCAGCCCCATCAGCACAACATCGTAAACATGAAAAAAGCCAAGCCAAAGCCGGGGCAGCGACCCGGCCAGGAGAGAGAGGCCGGCCAGCACCGGCAGTGGAAACTTGAGCCATGCCAGCCTTTCAGCAAACAGCCAGAACAGCGCCATGGCCAGAAGCAGACTCAGGGTAGCCAACGGTTCTCTGGCCGCCGCTGATACCAGTACCAGCACACCGCCCAAAACAACTGCCCTTTTTGCTCCCTGACGCCCGCCGGCCGCCCAGAAGGCAAAACCGAAAGGGCATAACTCTCCAAAAAGCTGCAGCCTCGCCAGCAAAACGAGAGCGGCTGCGGCTACCAGCAGCCTGGTGTCCAACAGTCCCGGAGACAGGCGGATAGCTCCGGCTTTATTCCTGCGGTTTCTGCCTCCCGGCGGGTGCCTGTCCGCACGTTGATAGGGCCTGACAACAGTAAACCCTGACATGAGCCTTCCCCTCCCGTTTTTGATAATTATAATTTAAATGGCAGCAAAATTATGTCGGCTCAGGAGAGGTTGTCCATAAAATATTTCGATAAATTTAATCAATGATTTCCACCTGGATCTGCGCAGCCAGAACCGGGTCAATGGCCACCCTGGTATAACCAAACTGCAGTATAAGCAGCGGGCGGCGGCTCACCACCCGCAAAAGCGTGCCGTGGATTATGCCGAGATTAGCCAGTTTGCAAAGAATCCTGCGGTCCTGTGTGGCCAGCTCTACAATTTTCCCCTTCCTGCCGGCAGGCAGGTCAGACAGTTTTGGCACGGTCTCACCTCTGTGGGACATTTTTTTAGCCTAAAACTGCGGCAGCCCCAGCGCCAGGCGCAAAAGCACCCCCGCGGCAAAGGCCAGCGCCGCGGTGGCGGCCACTGTCACGGTGGTGGCCGCAATTCCCCTCTCTTTAAGCATTATTACCAGCTGAGCCAGGCAGGGCAAAAACAGGGTAAGAACAACGGCGGCCACCAAAAGCTGCGCTCCGGCCAGGACGCCGCTTTGGTAAAGGTCGTAAAGGCCCGCAGCGCCGTAGTCGCGCCGGAAAAACCCTAAAATGAACACCGGCGCCATTTCCCGCGGCAGGCCCATCCGGGCCAGCACGGGAGCCAGGCTGAGTATCAGGGCCCCCAGCACCCCGCTTATATTCAGCATCCACAGAACCAGGCTGACAAAGACAAAAACCGGTGTCACCTCTTTCAGATACCACCCCAGGCGGGCATAAGTCTTTTGAAAGATGGCATTGAACCTGGGCAGGCGCAGAGGAGGCAGCTCCATAAAGAAAGGTTGCCGCCCGCCGGGCAGCAGCAGGTTAAGTAACCGGCCTGCAAAGAGAAATGACGCTCCCACTACCGCAACCCAGGCTGAAAGAAACAGCGGCTCCGCTGAGAGCACCGCCAGCGTCAGGCCCAGCTGAGCCGAGCAGGGTACAGCCAGGGCCAGTAAAAAAGTGGCGATAAATCTCTCCCGCCTGCTCTCCAGTGTTCTTGTTACCAGCACCGCCATGGTTCCGCAGCCCAGACCCAGGGTGAGGGGGATAACGGAGCGGCCGTTTAAACCCAGCCTGCTCATGGTGTTATCGGCCAGGCAGGCCATCCTTGGCAGGTAGCCGCTGTCTTCAAGAATTGAAAACATCAGGAAAAAGGTCCCTACTATGGGCATAATCACGGCAAAAGCATACCGCAGCCCCAGCGTCAGCACGCCATACTCCCCCGCCAGCAGCTGGCGGAGAGCGGGCCAGGGAATTGCGCCGGCCATCCAGCGTTCGATCAGGGGAATTAAGACTCCGCCAAACAGAGCTTCGTCCAGCAGGCCGACAAGGATTCCCCCGCCCAGGCGGCCCACCCCCAGGTACAGGCCGGCGTACAGGACGAAACCAGCCACGGCCCAGCCAAAGACCGGGTCAAGGGTGACCCGGTCCAGCTTCCCGGGCAGAGCGTGCCGGCCGGGAAAGAAAACCCCCTCCAGCAACTTTTCCGCCATCTCCCTGCGTTGCAGGGCAAAACTGTACAGGGGGCGGTCGGCCTGTTCCCGTAACTGGCGCAAGAAGGCCACAGCAGAGCTGTCTTCCGTCTTTTCCACCAGCTCCGTCATTTCGCTGTCACCTTCCAGGTAAAGCCGGGCTGTGACGGTGGCCGGCAGGGGATATTCACCTCCCAGCAGGCCCGCCGCCCTGCTTATGCCGGGAGGCGGCGCGGGCAGGCGGGGGGGAGGGTTCTTTTGCACAAGCAGGTGTGCTATTTCTTTTTTAAGTGCCGTCACCCCCCGCCCCTCGGCAAAAGCGGCTTCAAGGACAGCAATGCCAAGGCGGCGCGACAGTTCAGCCCGTTTGATTACCACGCCAAGCCTGGCTGCCTCGTCCGCCATATTCAGAACAAGCACGGTGCAAAAACCGCAAGCCAGAAGCTCGAGGGTAAGCGGGAGCATCCTTGGCAGGTTTTTGGCGTCAACCACATGTACCACCACTGCTTTCGGGTTTGCCATCAGCAGGCGCCTGGTTACCGCCTCTTCGCCCGTAATAACGGACAGACTGTAAAGCCCGGGGGTGTCGCAGACTTCCACCGTAAACCCCCCGATGTTGGTTCTTCCCCTTGCCACCTCCACAGTTGTCCCCGGGTAATTGGCCACTGTCACGTAGTTACCGGTAAGGTGGTAAAACAATACGCTTTTGCCCACATTGGGGTTGCCGACCAAAGCAACTGTAACCAAATTTATCCCCCCCAGCAATCATAGATATGCAAAAAAAGCAGTCACATTGACTGCTTTTCGTATACAGCACCGCCGGTAAGTATAAACTATCGGCGTGGGAAGGGGGCGCCTTATGCCGTTAATTGCACTGTTTACAGCTTTTTTGGCCGGAATCGCCATGGCGGTACAGGGTTCCGTCAATGCGGTTCTTGGCAGAATCATCGGCCTGCTGGAGGCTACTTTCATCGTCCATGTGGTGGGGCTGGGGATACTGGTGCCGGCGTTGTTTGTGTTGCACCTCGGCCGCGGTAACCTGGGCAGGCTTTCCCTGGCTCCCTGGTACCTGTACCTGGGCGGATTGCTTGGAGTGATAATCATCTATGGTGTGGTAGCCAGCATCCCGCGGCTGGGAGTGGCTATAGCCACCACCGCCATTATTGTGGGACAGGTGGGAACAGCGCTGGTCATTGACCAGTTTGGCCTGTTTGGACTGGAAAGAGTCCCTTTTACCTGGCTGAAAGCGGTGGGAATTGTCCTGCTGGCCCTGGGCGCCAAATTTATGCTGATGAAGTAAGGCAGCCGGCCAGGAGATCCTCCTCCGACACCGTTATTGTATCCGTTTGGCAACAGCGCATTATTTCTGCCACCACCAGCGCTCCCGCAGGCAAAATGTCAGCCCTCTCCGGTTGTATGCCGGTCAGCCGGCGCCGGGTTTCGACCGGTAGGGCAACCATGGCCGCAAAGAGCTCATGTACCGCAGGCCGCCCGAGGCAAAAGCCATGTACCCGGCCAGGGTCATACCTGATCAACCCCTGTGCCATAGCCGCCAGATTGGTAACCGTGCCGCCCAGGCCGCACAGGGGTTTTGGACCCGGGCTGAGATTTTCCAGGAGCCCGCGCACAAAGTACCGGGCTTTTTTTATGTCCGCCGGCGCCGGCGGGTCTGTGGGAAAAAAATTCTCGGTAAGATAGACTGCCCCGATTTTCAGGCTTTCCAGCCGCAGCATACCCCCTTGCGGCCAGACCAGCTCGCAGGACCCGCCGCCCAGGTCAAACACCAGGGCGTCTGCGGGCAACGACAGGGTGCCGGTGGCCCCGGTGTAACTGAGCCGCGCCTCCTCTTCCGGCGGGAGCACTTCAACTTTCAGTCCGCTGCTGCGGGACAGGCGGGCGGCAAAGTGGGGCCCGTCTCTGGCCTCACGCAGGGCGCTGGTCCCCACCACCCTGATTTCAGACGCCCCCAGGGCCAGGGCCCTGTCACGCAGCATGAGAACAGCAGCTTCGGTGGCAGCCCGGCCCCTGTCACAAAGCCGCCCGGAACCTGTCAGTCCCCGCCCCAGGCGCGTGGTTACCATCTGGCGGGCCAGAGGCAAAAAAGCGCCTCCTTCCGTTTGGGCTACCAGAAGGCGCACCGAGTTGGTCCCGATATCGATGGCGGCGCGTATCACCCGGATTTCTCCTTTTGCTAAAAAAATAAAGCATCCCGCCGGGGATGCCACTTTACAGCTGGAACGGCGAACCGCGCCCGCCGCGCTTGGATTCGGTATTACGGCGCAGGTCCTGAAGGCGCTCGTCGCTTTCCTTTAAAAACTTATTGATCTTTTCTTCGAATGACATGCGGGAAGCCTTGCTGTGGCCGGTCCGGCCGTTGCTATTCGCCTGCTTGATAGAAAGGCCGATCTTTCCCTTGCCGTCAATGGACAATATCTTCACTCTTACCTTGTCCTTCTTTTGCAGATGTTCATTAATGTCCTTAACATAGGTATCTGCTACCTCTGAAATGTGAACAAGGCCGGTTTCCCCGTTCTGAAGCAAGACGAAGGCGCCGAAATGAGTGATACCGGTGACCACCCCTTCCACGATGGCTCCCACCACTAAAGACATAAAAAAGAAATTCCTCCTTAATGCCTGTCTACAATAAATTATAACGGGTTTAGGGTTTTTGTCAAGGCGATACCGGGGTTTGGGCGCCGGCTTAGCGGCCGGTAACCGCCGGTTCGGTGCCACGGAAAAAAAAGAGGACTTCCCCCGGGCGCACCATGCCCAGCTCCCGGCGGATCATTTTTTCCAGGTATTCGGTGGTATGCAACAGCTCAATCTCCCTGATCATTTCCTCGTTTTGCTCCTTTACCAGGGCTATCTGAGCCTCGATCCGGGCCAGCTCGCGGCGAAGGCGGGACAGGTGGACCTGCTGTGACGCAAAGAGCGCCACTGAGTAGACCAGTGCCAGTATAACCAGGCACAGGACCAGGCGCGGGCGGCGCCTGTGCTTTTGCCGGCTGACTCCCGGCAGATATGTCACTTTTTCCCGCATTGCCGCCTGCTTGCTTTTCATCAAAACACCTTCAAAAATTGGTAATAAGTTATCTTCGGGGACACCAGGGTCAATTCCTTCTTTTTATGCTCTTAAATGCACTTATTTTTTGACAAACGGCCCTGCCTTTATTGCCGGCCCCCCTGGCCAGCTGGTACAGTCGCAGGCTGCCGGCGCAGAGGACCCGGGCCAGGCGGACAGGGGGTCCAAGCAAAGCAGATATGATTGTGGCCGTTTTGCGCACCAGGAAGTACGTCAGCCTGAATACAGCGCGGGAGAACAGCAGCACATAAAAGCATCCTCCCAATCCCATACCCACCAAAACATAAGCTCTGACCTCGCCGGAAACGGACGCCAGGAGCACAATAAAGACAACCACCGTCATTACCAGCCAGAAGGCCAGGTCCAGGCAGAAGAGCAGCCAGCGCGGCGGCCGCAGCATTCTGCGCATAACCCTGAAGAAATCATAAAATACCCCTGCCAAAAGGCCCAGGGCAACCGTTATGGTAAAGGCGTAAACCTGGTCTGACACAAAGAGGCCTTCCTTCACTCTCTTTTACCCGGTATCCTATTTGAAGAGGCGGCCCAAAAACCCTTTGCCGCGGTCGCGCAGGCGTCTATCCTCCGAATAGGCCAGTTCCAGCACCAGTCCCTCTATGGCCAATTCTCCTTTTTCCAGATTAAGGTTCTTAATGTGCAGGTCTTCGCCCCGGATCGCCAGTAACCCCTGGTCTGTTTCCAGCACCACTTCCTCATCGTCAAAGCTGTCCACATGTACTACCCCTGTGACTTCCAGAGATTCACGGTTGGTTATTACCAGACGGTGTTGTCCCTGTTTGCCGTAGATATGCTCCATGGCTTTTCCTCCTTTTCCGGACAAGTTGATCCTGTTTTCATTGATATGAAAAAAGGAACAGAATGATGACAAAAAGAGCGCCGCCGGCTCCATGCCGGCGGCGCTCTTTCGCCCTTATTCCCACATCTTTACGATTGCTATATTGCTGTAATAATACCTTACAATGTCCTCGGGGCTGTACCCCTGTTCCGCCAGAGCCCGGGCCCCCCACTGGCACATGCCCACACCGTGGCCGTAACCACTGCCCCGCATCACCAGCCGGTTGCCTTCAATACGCAGGCTGTTTACAAAGGTTGAGCGCATTACTGTGCTGTCCAGAGCCAGGCGCAGCTGGGGGGCGGAAACGTCTAAATCATTGATACGGACAACGGTCACCCGTCCGGAAGGACCAAAGCGGGCAACCTCAACCCTTTTCACCGGCCCGGGATCGCGGCCGGTAATTTGCCGTGCGGCATTCCTGATCCGTGCCAGTGAAAAAGCGGCCTGCCATTCCCGTTCTTCTTCCGGTATAACTTCCCCGGCCGGGCTGTCCACAATTTTTATATAGGGAGGGTTCGGCCCGCGAAACTCCAGCCCCTCCCGGGCCAGGGCCGTCCTGGGGCCGGCATAGGCATGGAACCAGCCCCTGATAAACTCGCCGCCATAAACCGCCACTTCACCGCGGGTCCTCTCCACCGCTTCCCGGACATTACCGTTAACACGGCCAACGTCGTAAGCCTGGAACTCCTTTATGTCAGTGGAAGCGTGGGCGTTGCGGGCGGGAACCCCGCCGTTTTCAGCAATTTTCTGCAAGGTAAAACTGCGGGCGACGATGGCCTGGGCGGCCAGTGCCTCCTGAGGCCAGGCCGGATCCATCTCCGCCGCTACCACTCCCATCAGGTATTCCTCAAACTTCATGGTTCTGATCGTACCGGTTTCGGCCACATAGACGCGAAGCTCCGGTTCCTGGTTGGCGCCCCGCTTTATGGGTGCGGGAATTTCCGGGACCGGTGTAAGCCTCTCACGCGATTGTCTCAGCTTTGGCTCAGGGGCCAGTTCCGGACGGCGGCGCGGGCACCCCGGCAGGGTCACCAGCAGCAGAATGAGCAAAAAAATCAACATGTACCTGGACTTAGCCATCTGATTCCCTCCTAACCTGGTATTGTTAGTATTCGGAGGGAAGCAAAAAAAAATTCAGGCCTCCCCGGAAGGCCTGATGTCGCCAAAATACCTGATTACTTAATATTGTCTTTGAGGGCTTTGCCCGCTTTGAACACCGGGACTTTTACCGCCGGGATCTGAATGGTGGCGCCGGTTGCCGGGTTACGGCCTTCACGGGCCTTACGGGAACGAATATCGAAAGTGCCAAAACCGATAACCTGAACTCTTTCCCCTCTGGCCAATGCTTCACTGATACCGTCGAATACCGCGTTAACCACTTTCTCCGTGTCTTTTTTTGTCAGTCCGGCTTTTTCTGCAACAACGCTGATGAGTTCTGATTTGTTCACAGTTTTCCCTCCTGTTACCATTATTTAGTATCAAAACACAATAAAGCTATTTCGCTAAATTTTTCTTAACTCCTGCCTATTTTAAAGGATTTTTTGCCTTTTGTGCAGCATTCTTGGCATCTTCCCACCATTCGTCAAGTTTCGACAAAGAATACCCTGCCATACCTCCTCCTTCAGCTTTGGCTCTTTCTTCCACATGACGCAACCGGTCATAGAACTTTCTCGTGGCGCCCGACAGTGCCTGCTCCGCATCCACTTTCAGGAAACGTGCCACATTCACTGCGGCAAACAGTAAATCTCCCATTTCTTCCTCTATTCTTGCCTGCTCCTGCCCGATATATGCATCTTTCAGCTCTTTTAACTCTTCTTCCAGCTTGTCCCAGGCACCGGCAGCATCAGGCCAGTCAAAACCAGCACCGGAAGCCTGCCGCTGCAGTTTCTGGGCGCGCAACAACGCAGGCAGGCAGTACTCCAGGGTAAACACCGAATCTGTACCGTCCCTTTTTTCAGCTTTTTTGATTAATTGCCACGTGCCGGTTACCTCTTTTGCCGTTTTGACTGCCGGTGATTCGAAAACGTGAGGGTGGCGGCGAATGAGCTTTTCAGTGATTGCCGTCACCGTGTCAAAGAAGGAGAAATCGCCATTTTCCAAGGCGATCTGGCAGTGGAACACTATCTGCAGCAAAAGGTCCCCCAATTCCGAGCAGAGTTCCCTCGCCTTACCTCCGTCAATAGCTCCCAGCACTTCATAAGTTTCCTCCAGCAGGTACTGCTTTAAGCTCTGATGGTCCTGCTCCCTGTCCCAGGGGCACCCCTCTTCAGCTCTGAGTGTGGCCATAACCCGCAGCAGGTCGGCCATGCCGTACCTGGCCGCCGGCGGCAGGTAAAATGTCGTAAGGTGGTCGGTGAAAGGAAGCCGGTCCATTTTATAAAGAGGGACCAGGGCAACTTTTTTGCCGGACCGCAAACCGGCTCCCCTGACTGCTGTTACAGGGTGGTTATCCGGATACAGCCTGTTTAGCACCAGTTTAGCCCGGGCGGCAATTTGCCTGTTGTAGGCCTGGATAATCAGGATATGACGGTCGGGGAAATCCAGCAACCGGTCCGGCTGCAGCGCGTCCAGGACCACCAGCTTTTCGTGCGGCAGTTTCAGTTCCGCTGCCACCGCTTCGACAAAGGAAACCGAAGGCAGCTGAAAGCATTTGATCCCCGCCGAGGGAGCCTTATTCAGGATGATTTCCACCGTTTTTTCGCCCAGGCCGGGACTGCCGGGAACGACGTAGGCAACTTCGCCGTGCAGGAGAGAGGCATTCATTACATAGAGGGCAATTTTCCTGTAGGTCTCACCGAAGCTGCCTGATTTTTCATAAAAGTAATCCAGGGTTTTATACTTTATCCCGTGACGGTGCAGTATTTTAAGGCCGGGATGCCTGCCGGTGCGGACATAAATCCGTTTAGTCCTTTTCAGGGTATTAAGCGCCCTTAGCGTCAGCGCCTGCGGGTCTCCGGGGCCCAGGCCCACCAGGTAAATCGTGCCCACGATCTCATCCCCTCAGCAAATGTAATTTTTCCGCCACTCTGACCAGAGCCGGGCCGACCCGGGGAATGGTCATCAGGTCGGAGCGGGTAACCGCCCCCAGCACAAACAGCATCACGCCGTAAACCATGACACCGGCGGTAATGGCTGACAGCACCGCTGCCGCATTGGCCCTGGCCGGACCTGTCAAAAGGAAAAGGCGGCTGAGCCGTCCGTAAATGGAAATTACAGCCACCCCCATGGCGGCACTGGCTATGAGCGGCTTCAGAAGCGTTTCCACCGGCCGCAGCGGCATACCGGACAACCTGCAGACCCGGTAAAAATTTAAAAAGGCGGCCAAGCCGAACCCTGCCACTGTGGCATAGGCAGCGCCCTTGGTATGAAGTAATATATTGGCTGTTAGCAACCAGGTCAGCACCGTTTTGACCAGGGCACCTAAAAAAAGGCTTTTAACCGGCTCGGCGGGGTGCCCCAGCCCCTGCAGGATGCCGGACGTGGTCTGATAAAGGGTCAGGAAAATTACGCCGGGAGCCATGGCGGCCAGTACCGCCCCGGCCTCAGGATTATCAAACAGGAAGGCGGTAATTGGTTCCGCCAGCAGGTAGAGCCCGGCGGCAGAAGGCACCGCCAAAAGCAAAGTCAGGCGCACCGCCAGGAAAGATCTGTCCCGGATGATACGGGTCCTTTTTAAGGCCACGGCTTCGGAAATGGCGGGGACGAGAGAGATGGCCAGAGCAACGGTAATAATGGTGGGAATGTGCACCAGGGGGGTGGCCATACCGGTTAACTGGCCGTAGAGAGCGGTGGCTTTACCGGTATCAAAGCCGGCGTCATGAAGCCGCTGCGGGACAATGGACAAATCCACAATTGTAATCAGCGGCATTACCAGGCTCCCCAGGGTAATGGGGACCGCCAGCCTGAGGATATCACCGATAATCGCCCAAAATGGCCGGCCGCCTTCACCGTGCCTTTCCCGCAGGCGTTTTAAAAAAGCAGTACGCTGTTTTCCCCAGAATACAAGAAGCACCAGCAGGCCGGCAAAAGCGCCGGCCACGGCGCCAAAACTGGCGCCAGCAGCGGCATACTCAAGCCCACGGGGGGCAAGCACCACCACCAGCAAAAGTGCTGTTATCACCCTTCCCACCTGCTCAGTGATCTGGGAAAGGGCGGTGGGCAGCATTTGCTGCTGTCCCTGGAAAAAGCCCCGGTACGCCGACATAACGGTAACCAGAAAAATGGCGGGGGCTATGCTCACCAGGGGCAGGTAAGCCCTGGGGTCCTGCGCCACGTTGCGCGCAAAAAAGCCGGCAGCCAGAAAAAGGACGCCTGTGATAGCCAGGCCGGAAACAGTCAGAATAGACAGGGCCACACGAAAGATACGGGAGGCGCCGCGATAATCGCCCGCAGCCAGGTTTTCAGCCACCAGCTTGGAAATGGCAATAGGGATACCGGCTGTAGAAACAGCCAGTAGGGTGCTGTATACGGGATAAGCCATCTGAAACAGGCCCACCCCCTCATCACCGATAAGCATTGCCAGCACTATTCGGAAGAAGGCCCCAACTATGCGGACCGACATCCCCGCCAAAGTTAAAATGGCAGCCCCCCTGACAAAGGATTGCCGGGTCATTCCTCCGCCTCCCCTCAAACCGGCCACAACTCATTTTATTATAACACAGCCTGGCAAAATAACCAGCAGGACAGAAAAATCAGAAGAGCGGCCGGTGCCGCTCCTCTCTCTCTGGTTACTGTTCCATTTGTTTGGCAAGGAACCCGGCCGCAGTTTCCACCAGCTTGATTTCCAGCTCACCCATTTTGACATCCCTGTCCCTGGTGCCAAGTATTACGGCCCCGATGGGGTCTCCCTCAGAGATAATGGGAGCGATTACCTCTGCTGTGAATTTGGCCGCCCCGTCATCTTCCGCCTCTTTGTAGAATTTATGATCAGCCGTGTTATTGATAAGCGCACTTTTACGTGTCTCCATCACTTTCTCCACAGCAGGAGAAAGCGGCTTGTTCATAAATTCCTTTTTTGGCGCGCCGGCTACGGCGATAATAGTATCCCTGTCGGCGATCAAAGCGATATGACCGATGGCCTCATACAGAGAATCGGCATATTCCTGGGCAAAATCGCCTAATTCACCAATCGGTGAATATTTTTTCAGGATCACTTCGCCGTCACGGTCGACAAAAATTTCCAAAGGGTCGCCTTCACGGATCTTGAGTGTCCTGCGAATCTCTTTGGGAATTACCACACGTCCCAAATCATCGATTCGGCGAACTATTCCGGTTGCCTTCAAGCGGACTTCCCCTCCTTTTTCTGCACGCAATTACAGTCTTAACCTCCAGTCATAGTATATATCAGGGGGGAAGGTTTTATTCATTTATGTGCCGTACACACCCCGCAGAGCTAAAGCCTGATTTTTATATCAGCCTGGCGGCGCAGGTTATCCAGGAAGGCGTCGAATTTTTCCGCTACCAGAGCGTCAGCCGCTGCCTCCCTGACTTGCTCAAAAGGCAGCTCCACCTCTTCGGTTTTGCTGTGAAGGATAATCAGGTGCCAGCCGAACTGTGTCTTGACCGGCTCCGAAAGTTCGCCCACCGCCAAAGAAGCGGCGGCGGACATAAAGGTTCTGTCCCAGTAAGGGTCATTTACAGCAATTTCGCCATTGACAGCGAGGTAACCCCGGGTCGTCCTGGCCGCCGGTTCAATGGACAGCTCCTCAGCCAGGTCGCCAAAATCTTCACCGGCCAGTATCCGCTCCCGAACCGCCAGCGCTTCTTCCTCGGTGGCCAGCAGAATATGGCTTGGTTCAATCATGGCAGGCATTATCCCATACTCAGGGTTATCAGCGAGAAAGGCCCTGATTTCATCATCGTCGGCTTCAGCCAAAAAATCGGCGTACAGCTTATCAACATAAGTTGAAACTTCCAGCAGCTCTTTCACATCCTGCTCACTCAGTTTCAGCTCTTTTAATTTTTGGAAAAATTCTTCTTCCGAACCGTACATGGCCACAATCTGGGCCCGCGCCGTCTTATAGTCTTCCTCCAGCTCTTCGGCGGATACCCTGACGTTGCGTTGTGCAGCAACTTTTTTGATTAATATGTTTTCAATCATGGTTTCCAGGATATTTTGCTCAAGCAGGGAGCGGGTTGATTTGTCGGCCATCATTCCTTCTATCTGCGGCAGCAGCAGCTTAAGCGCGTTAATATAGGTATCAAACTGCGCCCTGGTGATTTTTTGGCCGTTGATTTCGGCTACAGTTTTGGCGCTCCCACACCCCGCGGCGGTCAGCAAAACCAGAACAAGCAGCAGGACAACCGGCCACCGGTTTATTTTGCTTATATTTAACATGAATGCACTCTCCTTTTATGTTTGGGCATGCCTCTATTATACCTGTGCTTTCCGCTCCCTGACAAGTTTTTTCAGCTCGTTAAATAGTTCCAGCAGGAATTCAAGCCGGGTGCCGGGATCCCGGGCCGCCGGACGCAGGGCCAAAACCAGCTGCTTGCCCGCAGCGGAGGTAAGCCGACCCTGGTGAGTTCTCGCCGCCTGCAGGAGCAGGGCGCCATCCGGGGATGCCTCCCCGGAAAACCGGACCAGCACCTGGCCTTTTTCTTCACTCACCGCGGCGACACCGATTTCTGCTGCCAGGATCTTAAGGGCGGCAACGTTAAGCAGGTTGGCGGCGGCCGGGGGCAAAGGGCCGAAGCGGTCGGCCAGCTCTTCTCTTATTTCATCTGCCTCTTCCAGGCTTTCCAGGGAAGCGACTTTCTGGTAAAAGACAATCTTCTGGCGGGTGTCGGAAATATAGGTGGAAGGCAAATAAGCGTCAACACTGATTTCCACCCGCGGCACCGGTTTCTTCTCCCGGAGTTCGCCCCTGTACATGCTGATGGCTTCCTCCAGGAGCTTGACATATAAATCAAAACCCACGCTCATCATAAATCCGTGCTGCTCCGGGCCAAGAATGTTGCCAGCACCGCGTATTTCCAGGTCTCTCAGCGCTATTTTAAAGCCGGATCCCAGTTCCGTGAACTCTTTGATAGCCTGCAGCCTTTTTTCAGCAACTTCGGTCAGCACCTTGTCTTTCTGGTATGTCAGGTAGCAGTACGCTACCCGGCTGGAACGGCCGACCCGGCCGCGTAGCTGGTAAAGCTGGGAAAGGCCGAATTTATCAGCATCATGGATTATAATGGTGTTTACATTGGGAATGTCAAGACCTGCTTCCACAATGGTGGTGGACAGGAGCAGGTCGTATTCCCCCTCCAGAAAATCCAGCATAACCTTCTCCAGCCGTTCTTCAGCCATTTGTCCGTGAGCCACCGCTATTTTGATGTCAGGCAGCAGCTTTCTCAGCTTTTGCGCCCATTTCTCAATGGATTGCACGCGGTTGTGCACGAAGTAGACCTGGCCGCCACGGCTCACTTCCCTTTGCACCGCCTCCCTGACCAGGGCGTCGGAATATTCCAGCACGTAGGTCTGGACCGGGTAGCGGTTTTCGGGAGGAGTTTCAATAACGCTCATATCCCGGACGCCTACCAAAGACATATGCAGTGTACGGGGGATGGGCGTGGCTGTCATAGTCAGAACATCTACGTTTTGTTTAAGCATCTTGATTTTCTCCTTGTGGCGCACGCCGAAACGTTGTTCCTCGTCCACCACCAGGAGACCCAGGTCATGAAAGCGTACATCGGCGGAAAGGAGCCGGTGCGTACCCACCACTATATCTGTGGTTCCCCGGCTCAGTCCCTGCAGTATGGCCTTCTGTTCCGCCGGCGACTGGAAGCGGCTGAGCACATCAACGTTAACGGGAAAATCCTGGAGTCTCTCCTTAAAGTTGCGGAAGTGCTGCTGGGCAAGGATGGTGGTGGGCACCAGGAAAGCCACCTGCTTCCCGGCCATTACCGCTTTGAAGGCGGCCCGGAGCGCTACTTCCGTCTTGCCGTAACCAACATCGCCGCAAAGCAGGCGGTCCATCGCCCGCGGTCTTTCCATGTCACGCTTTACCTCGTCTGCAGCCTGCAGCTGATCCGGAGTCTCTTCGTAAGGAAAAGCGGCCTCAAACCCGCTCTGCCAGTGGCTGTCAGGGGGGAAGGGAAAGCCAGGTACCGTTTCCCTGGCAGCGTATAGGGCCAGGAGCTCCCTGGCCAGCTCCCGGACAGAAGCCTGGACCCTGGCCTTGAGCCGGCTCCACTCACCACCGCCCAGCGCATAGAGTTTGGGCTTTTTCCCTTCCACCCCGATGTATTTGCGGACCGCATCCATTTGCTCCACCGGTATATAGAGCCTATCATCTCCGGCATACTGGATAAGCAGGTAATCGCGGCTGACTCCGCCCACCTCCAGGGTGCGCACTCCCAGGTACTGGCCGATGCCGTGCTGCTCGTGCACCACAAAATCCCCGGTTGTCAGCTGGTGGTAGTCTCCTACCCTTATGCCCTCTTTTTCCCGGAAACGGCGCTTTTTTTTCCGCTGGGGCAGGACATCCTGCTCTGTCAGCACAGCCAGGCCCACTTCGGGGAAAATAAAGCCGCTTTCCAGCAGCCCGTGCAGTATTACCACGGAGCGTGCTGCCAGGTCCGGCTCAGAGAGGGTATAGTAAGCGGGAATCTGCCGGTCTGACAGAATCCCGGCTATGCCGGTGCTTTTGTCCCGGGAAGAAGTGAGAATAACTGTCCTGTACCCTGCTTTACGCCACCCGGCCACCTCGCTTAAGAACATCTCCCACTGGCCGTAGAAACGCGGTACCGGTTTGGCCGCCACAGCAACGCTCCTGCGGTATGGTAAGCCGCTGAGTGCCGGCTGGGAAAACAAAGAGAAAGATAACACCCGGCGCGGAACCGCTTTAAGCAGTGCATCGAAATCACAGGTAAGGCTGGCCTGGCCTGACAGCAGTTCCCCCTGAGCAAAAAGGGTGCTTTGTGCCTCTCTCAGCTCAGAGGCAAGCTGTTTTGCCTCCTGAAGGCAGCGCTGCGGGTCGTCCAGCAGAATAAGCCCGTCCTGGGGCAAGTAATCCAAAAGAGAGGCGGGCTCGCTGTAGAAATAGGGAAGGTACTGGTTTATACCGGGAAAATATGACTGTTCGCGCACCTTCTCCAGGATTTCAGCGCATTTTTCCCTTTTGCGCACCGCCGCTACCGAACCGGCATTGCCCTGTTTTAACAAAGCCAGCTCCTGTTCAAGAAGCGAGACTGCCGCCTTCCGTTCCCGCTCCCCCACCACCATTTCCCGCGCCGGCGTAATGGTAAGGGAATCCAGTTTCAGTGTGGAGCGCTGGCTGGACACATCAAACTGCCGTATTGATTCTGCCTGGTCGCCGAAAAACTCCAGCCGGAAGGGAGAGGCGCTGCCAATACCAAACACATCCAGTATGCCGCCGCGCAGGGAAACCTGGCCGGCCTGCTCCACCATCTCCACTCTTTCGTATCCTGCCTCCAGCAGGCGGCGCAACAATTCTTCCAGCTCCCACTCCTGGCCGGTCTCCACTGTCAGGTTGAACTGGTTAAACCGCTCCGGCGGCATCACCCGGCCCAGGGTAGCCGCCACTGTGGTCACCACCACGCCAACCTGCCCAGCCGCCATACGGGCCAGGCAAAATGCTCTTTGCCGCTCAGTCTCCGTGCTGCTGGAAAGGAGGCTGTAGCCGAACAGCAGTTCCCTGCCCGGAAAACCTATTACATTTTCCTCGCTGAAAATGGCTGACATATCTTCCAGGATCCGCTCAGCGCGTCCCTGGTCCGGCGCGATAATCAAAAGGGGGCAACCAAGACGGAGGCGCACAGCCGCCATCATCATTACCCGGGCGCTGCCGTCCAGGCCAAAGATTAACCGCGGCCAGGTGTTTTTGCGGTCAGGGCTCCCGAAAAAGCCGCTAAGCTGAGGCAAAGTGAGCAGCTCGGCGGCCACTTTTTTCAATACCACCACAATACCCCCAGTGACAGGCCAAAATCCCACCGGCCAAAATCAAATAGGCCTTGTCCTCCGGACAAGACCGTACCTATGCTGCGGGCCCGGATTTTCAGTGCAGTTCCGGCGCCCGCACAAAGGTGATTTCGGGTTCATCCGCCGTTAGGGCCTCCAGACAGTCTTCGCACAGGATGCGGATAGTCAGGTCACCCGTTGGTCCGTACTCTATTATATCTTCCCCTGCCTGGGACGTCAACGCCGCCACCCGCGGGTCATCCTGCCTGATCGCCATACTTGCCAGCTTATCTTTGCAGCTGCGGCAAACCCATGTTAACAGCATGCCTGTCACCTCTTGGCCGCACGGAGCAGTACCATAGTGTTTACCGCCGCATGTACCGAAAAAGAAGCCAGTATGCCAAATGCCGGCACCCCTGTTTCCCGGTGAACAGCAGAAGCCAACAGGCCGAAGACACAATGGCTGGCAGCGGAAAGCAGCGCGGCCATCACCCCGTTTTGCCTGCGGCGCCATTCCAGCGCCGCTTCAACCAGGCCAAAAAACAAGTGGGTATGGAAAATACCGGCACCCAGCCAGAGGGCAGAAACGGTCTTGGTGGCTTCTTCCACCAGAGGTATGGGCACCACCAGTGACGCGTTACCTAATCTCCTAAACAGGAAACGGTTTGCGGCAAAGGAAACGGCCGCCGCCAACAAGCCGGCGGCAAGAAACACTGCGGCAGACCTCCGTACATTTCTGTCCCCTTAGTATGGACAGGGTTTGGCCACAGTATGCAAAAGCCTAAACTCAGGAGCCGGAACTGGGAATTTTGGACTGGCCGCCCTGTGGCAGGACGGGGTAAGAGCCCAAGACCTTTAACATTACCGTCTCCGGTGAGGCGTCACGGAGGGCGCCCTCCACTCTCTCTTCTCCCGCGGCGCCTGCCAGGTCCACAAAAAACAGGTAATCTCCCAGTTGTCTTTTGGCAGGCCGCGACTCAATACGGGTCAGGTTGACCCCGTGAGCGGCAAAGGCAGCCAGAACTCTGAACAGGCTGCCGGGACCGTCCCTAATGGAAAAGAGCAGTGAAGTTTTTTCCGGCCTCCCCGGTACAGAGCCGTTTTTAGTAAGCACAATAAAGCGGGTCTGGCTGCCGTTGTCCTGGATTGAGGAAGCCAGCACTTTCAGCTCATAATATATTGCGGCATGAAGGCTGCCGATCGCCGCTGCAGCGGCTCCCATAGCTACCACCCGCGCTGCTGCCTCCGCGGTACTGGCGGTGGGAATAACCAGGGCATCGGGCAAATTAGCACGCAGGTACCGGCGGCACTGCGCCAGTGCCTGGGGATGGGAGAGAACCTGCCTGATGTCGTGGAGCCTGCTTCCTGTGGACAGCAGGTGGTGCTCGATGTCGACTATCAACTCGGCACAGATAACAAGGGAGGTGCCGGCAAGCAGGTCAAGGGTGGCATGAACCGCCCCCTCCAGGGAGTTTTCCACCGGGACCACAGTAAAATCGGCCCTGCCCTCGGTTACCGCCTCGGCACAATCCTCAATGGCAGGTAGAGGCACCATGCCAGCAGGCACGGGCAGGCACCGGGCAAAACGAAGCGCCGCTTCCTCGGAAAAAGTTCCCCGCGGGCCAAGGTATGCTATTTTTGTCATTGCCGAAACCACCTTTCGCCAGCCCCAAGCGGCACCGGGCAGGGTTGCGGGGCGGTTGGAAACTGCTGCAGGTATATTTAAAATACAGTTAATTTCAAAAAAATAAAAAGCCCTCTCACCTGTTATTAAAAAGATTCATGGCGGTGTTTATCCCTTCGCGGACAAATACCGTCACCGCCTCCGCCGCTGCCTTCAGAACAACTTCCTGCTCCAGAATTTCTTCCTCCGACAGCTCTGCCAGAACATAACCGGCGGCGTCCTGTCCCTGCGGCCGGCCAATACCTATACGCAGGCGGGGAAATTCTTCACTGCGCAGGTGACAGATAACCGATTCCAGCCCTTTATGCCCGCCGCTGCCGCCCCGCGGCCGCAACCGTATTTTACCCGGGGGCAGGTCCAGATCATCATAAACAACCAGCAATGCGGAGGTCGGCACGTTAAATGCCCGGCACAAAGCCAGAGCGGCCAGACCGCTGCGGTTCATATAGGTCATGGGCTTGGCCAGCAGCACTTCTGATCCGCCAGCCTGCCCCCGGCCGAAATAAGAATGGTACCCGGCCTTATAAAGGGGTATCCGGTACTGCGCGGCCAGGGTGTCTATCACCCGAAACCCAATATTATGCCGTGTTAAAAGGTAGCGGGGACCCGGATTACCGAGCCCCAGAACAATAATCACGGTTTTTCAGCTCTCTTCCCCGTTTTCCCTGTCCTCTTCCGGTCGCCCGGTTTCCACCTCCGCTCCCGCTTCCGCCGGTTCTTCCCCGGCAGCTCTCGGGGCCAGCACCGTCACCACCAGCTCGGACGGATCGCTTACTATCTCCATATCGCCGCCTACCTTAAGATCTGCCACAGTCAGGCTCTCCCCCACAGCCAGGTTACTCACATCCAGCTCTATCTGTTCGGGTATGTCTGCAGGCAAACACTTCACTGTCAGCTCCCGCATAGCCTGCTGGAGAATCCCCCCCTCCTTCACCCCTTCAGGTTCTCCGGTGAGGTGGACAGGCACCTGAACCGTAATCTTCTCTGCCAGGGAAATCCGCAGGAAATCCACATGGCTGTAGCGCTCCCGGAACAGGATCTCCCTAGCCAGGTCCTTTATTATGACCGTATCCCTCTCTTTGCCCACAGCCAGGTCAATCAATGTATTCATCCCGGTAGGCAATGCCAGAACACCGGCCAGGTCCTTTCCGTTTACCGCCACCGGTACCGCTTCCTTTCCCCTGCCATAAACAATACCTGGAACAAAGCCTTCGCTGCGGAGCCGCCTGAGAGTACCCTTGCCGGAAACCGGCCTTATCTTTGCCCGGACTTGCACACTTTCCATTTCTGGTCCTCCTTTTTTCCCGGTATTATACCCTAACGGCCGGAGCATAGTCCAGTCAGTCAAAAAGCTTGGACACCGACAGTTCTTCATGAATGCGGATAATGGCATCGCCAATCAGAGAGGCGACAGACAAAACACGTATCTTTTCCAGCTGTTTTTCCGGCGGCACCGGAATGGTGTTGGTGACAACCAGTTCTTTTACCGGTGAACGCTCCAGGCGCTCCAGCGCCGGCCCGGAAAGGACAGGGTGGGTGCAACAGGCATAAACTTCCCTGGCGCCGTATTCCATTAGCGCCTGGGCGCCCTGGGCTATAGTCCCCGCCGTGTCAATAATATCATCTATCATAATAACCGATTTGCCCCTGACATTGCCGATGATGCTCATAACTTCGGACACATTGGGCTCAGGCCGCCGCTTGTCTATGATGGCCAGCGGCAGGTGGAGCCGCTCCGCCAGCTCGCGTGCCCTGGTTACCCCACCCATATCCGGGGAAACCACGACGCCCTCCTCCAGCCCCTTTTGCTCAAAATATTTGGCCAGGATGGGCAGGCTGAGGAGGTGGTCCACCGGAATATTAAAAAAACCCTGGATCTGGCCGGCATGCAGATCCATGGCAATAACCCTCTGGGCGCCGGCGGCGGTCAGCAGATCAGCCACCAACTTGGCGGTGATAGGATCACGGGCGCGGGTTTTACGGTCCTGCCGGGCATAGCCGTAATAGGGAAGCACCGTGTTTATACTCTTGGCCGAAGCGCGCTTGACCGCGTCCATCATAATTAACAGCTCCATCAGGTTTTCATTGGCCGGGCAGCTGATGGGCTGCACTATAAAAACATCCGCGCCGCGCACGCTTTCCCCGATGTAAATAGCAATCTCTCCGTCACTGAAGCGCTTCACTTCGGCCACGCCCAGCGGCACCCCCAGGTGTTCCACGATTTCCTGGGTCAGGCGCAGGTTGGCTGTGCCACTGAAGATTTTTAATTTACGCCCTCGATACACGCACTTTACCTCCCAGTGGTTTATCCGGTACTGTATGTAGTTTCTACCAAAAAGATGCCGATTCCTGCCGTTACCTATTTTTCACCGGGTTCTTTCTTTAAAAACCGCCGGGCCAGATTCGGTTTGTTTACCTGCTCGGCCCGCGACAGGGCCAGCGCTCCCGGGGGAACATCCCTGGTAACCGTGGACCCGGCGGCCACAAAAGCTCCTTTGCCGATGTGAAGCGGGGCCACCAGGTTGCTGTTGCACCCCACAAATGCTCCGTCGTCGATTTGCGTTTCGTATTTTTTGCGGCCGTCATAGTTTACTACGATAGCCCCCGCTCCCAGGTTGACACTTTTCCCCACCACCGCATCGCCCACATAGGACAAGTGGGGAATTTTACTGCCCTCTCCCACCTCAGATTTCTTGATTTCCACAAAATCCCCAACTTTAACGTGGCGTCCCAGGCGTGTTTCCGGGCGCAGGTGCGCAAAGGGGCCCACCGTAACACCATCTTCCAGAACAGAGCCGCTGACCACCGAATGGCGGACCACAACACCATTGCCCAACCGGGAGTCGCTTATCTCGGTGAAGGGGCCAATGGTACACCTTTCACCCACCGTGGTACGACCGGAAAGGATAGTGTTTGGCAAAAGGACAGTATCGCCCCCCACGCTCACAGTAACATCGACGTAAGTGGAGGAGGGATCGTTTATGGTTACTCCCTCCGCCATCAGCCCGCTGTTAATCCTGTCGCGCATAAGAGCCGCCGCTTCCGCCAGCTGCTTCCGGTCATTGACGCCCAGAGCCAGCCTGTAGTCAGGCATGAGGTGGGCCGCTACGTTATATCCTTTTTTGACCAGTACCCCGATACAGTCTGTGAGATAATATTCTCCCTGTGTATTGTCCTGGCCAATTCCCCCCAGCGCCTCCCGGAGCGCTGCCGCTGCAAAGGCATAAGTGCCGGTGTTAATCTCCCCAATATCCTTCTCCGCTGCCGTAGCATCTTTCTCCTCAACTATATTTAAAAGGCTGCCGGACTCTGACCGCACAATGCGGCCGTATCCCGTGGCATCCGGTACGCGGGCGGTCAGTACGGTGGCGGCGAACCCTCCGCTGTGGTGGTGGGCCAAAAGCTTCTTTAGCGTGGCTGTATCCAGAAGCGGCACATCACCATATAGGATAAGCACCGTCCCTTCTGCGGGCAGGTGCGGCAGCGCCTGCATTACGGCATGGCCGGTGCCAAGCTGCTTTTCCTGCCAGGCATAGGTGACGCCTTCCCCCAGGGCAGCCATTACCGCCTCCCCACCGCGCCCTATCACCACCACCTGGTTGCGGCTGACAGGGAGCGCCGCGGCCATCACGTGTTCCAGGAGCGTGCGGCCCAGGAAAGAGTGCAGCACCTTGGGCAAACCTGATTTCATCCTTTTGCCTTCCCCGGCCGCCAGTATAACCGCCGTCACATCTTCCTTCAACAGACCAACCTCGCTTTCGTTAAAACAAGTATCCCCCTCCATTGTATAAAAAATAAAAAAAGGGAGCAACTGCTCCCTTTTTATGCACCGACCAATTCTTTCTCCAGCTCCATGGTGTATGCGGCCAATACGGCTGACTGGATAATTTCACGTGTCGCAGAAGTAATCGGGTGGGCGATATCCTTAAATTCGCCGTCCGGTGTCCGTTTGCTGGGCATGGCGACAAACAGCCCGTTGTTTCCTTCAATTACACGCACATCATGGACTACAAACTGCTCGTCCAGCGTGATGGAAACTATGGCTTTCATTTTACCGTCATAGTTCATCTTTCTGATTCTGACGTCGGTAACTCTCATGTTCTCACCGCCTTTCCCGTTACGTTAGCTGGCACTTGTGATATTTCTACACAAGTCGGAAAATTCCTGCTAAAGGGAGGGGATAAAGAAATCTTATAGTTACAGTTTGAACCGGGCCCGAATCAGTTCCAGGTCGCTTGGTTTATCAACATCAGTGCCGATTCCGGCATAGGGAGTTATGACCGCCTTGCCGGAAATCCCAAGCAGCAAAGGGATTTTTTTCTCCAGCTCGCTGATGGCCAGAACCCGGCACAGGAATTTGATCACAAAGACGGGACCAAGCGCCGCCAGGAGCTTAAGCGGGCTTTTGCGCAGTTCAAAAAACCTGTCAAAGCGCGCCACACCCTCTTCCACCACCGCGGGGTTAACCAGGAAAAGATTGCCACCGGTGAAAACCCCTTCTCTGAGGCGGACATAAGTCCTTTTCGTGCCGGGAAAGCTTTTCTCAACGTCAGCCCTGGCCACGATGGGATAGTAGAAGTCCCGGTCAAACGGCTGGCAGCGGGACAGGAAATCTTCCAGCGCTTCACCGGTAAGAAAAGGTATGTCCGCCGACACCAGGAGGAAGTGCCGGCTGGGGGCCAGGGCATGGAATCCGGCCAGGATATTCAGGGGAAGGCTCCCTTTTTCCTCAACCGGTGTAAACCCAAAGGCTGCGGCCAGCGGCATGAGCCCGGCCTTCGGACCCACCACCACAATCCGGCCGGTCAGAGGTGACGAACGCAACGCTTCCAGAGTATAAGCGAGCAGGGTTTTACCGCTGACCCGGATAAAAGCTTTGTTGTCCACCCCTTCGCTCCTGGTCAGTTCACCTGGTTTGCCCGTGCCTGCCAGGACCACCACATCATACATGTGCCTGTACCTCCAGTAGGGCGCCGGGCCGGGTTTTAGCCAGCCAGGCGCTGATTCCCCTTCCCCTCAGCTCCCTGAAAAGTTGTTGCGCTTCCCTTCTCTCCGGAAAGAGGGCGAATACGGTAGGTCCGCTTCCGCTCATAAGTGCCGCCCCCGCGGCAGCCATTTTTTCTTTTAAGCCGATCAGGCCGGGCTGTAGCCTGAAGGCCGGCCCCTCCAGACTGTTAAAAAGCAGCCTGGCTATTGCCTCCCGGTCACCCCGTTTAATGGCGAGAAGCATTGCTGCAATGCCGGGCTGCAAAATGTCACCGTCAGGGTTATAAAGGGAATAGACAGCGGCAGCAGACAGGTGGAAGCCGGGATTGGCCAACACCACAAAAAACGGGGGCAGCGGATCAAGCCTTTCCAGCACTTCTCCCCTGCCCAGTCCCAGGGCGGTCCCGCCTTCAAGGCAGAAAGGCACGTCAGAACCCAGCTCCCCTGCCAGGCGATACAGCACGTCTGTCTTCACCGGCAGCCGCCAAAGACGGCAAAGGCCTCTTAACACAGCCGCAGCGTCGCTGCTGCCTCCGCCAAGCCCGGCAGCCACCGGTATTTTTTTGATCAGGTGGATTTTGACGCCCGCTGTTACACCACAGTGCTCCCGCAAAGCCACCGCGGCCCGCCAGGCCAGATTGTCCGGGCCGCCGGGGAGGTTCGGACCGCTCACAGACAGTGAAAGGCCGCCCTTGGCGGCTTTCTCAAACCTCAGCGTATCATGCAGGGAAAGGGACTGAAAAACTGTTTCTATTTCGTGGTAGCCATCGGGCCGCCTGCCTTTAATGCCGAGGTAAAGGTTAATTTTAGCGTATGCTTGCTCCGTTATGCACATAACAACCCGCCTCTGGAGGCAATAAGCGCTTTATTCGCCTCCTTCAACGGTAATTCCTGCATAATTGCCGGAGGCCGGCCCATCAATTTTTTCACACCCGGCGTCCGGGCAGGCAGCACCGGTCCTTACGCCTGCCGCCCCGCGCCTCTTCAATTCTGCCAGCACTCTGTCCAACTTTTCGTAAAATATCACCACCAGGTCGCGCTGGACAGCCATATCCAAAGCTCTTTTTACCGCTTCACTTTCATCGCTGATTACAGTTATTCTCCCCACGGGAAACCCTGACTCCACAGCACCCCTGAACAGAAGCCGCGCCACTTCACCAGACTTTCTGCCCCGGAGGTCGTCATCCTCCTTTATCACCAGCACATCAAAGCAGGCGCCCGCCGCCCGGCCTGCTTCGATGGCCAGCCTGTCCTCCCTGTCACCCGGTATGCCGATTACCGCGATAATCCGGCGCGGCCTCAGTTTGCGCGCCAACTCGCCGGTTTTGACAAACCCGTCGGGGTTGTGGCCATAATCGACCAGCACCCGGTATCCTCCGAGGTAAAACAGGTTGGCGCGGCCCGGGTTATCTTGCGGGTCTTCCCCGAATCTGCGCAGGAAGAAGCCGGCCTGCCGCGGCGGGATACCGTGGCCCCAACAGGCTGCCAGGGCCAAAAGCAGGTTTTCCGCCAGATGGTTGGCCTTCCCACCCAAAGTAACGGGAAAATCCCTGACCCGCCCCACGATAACGGTACGGTAGCCCTGGGCTGCCAGTACAGTGCCGCGACGGATAAAAACAGCCCTGCCGCCGGCGCCCAGGTGCCTGCGCACCACGATATTCTCGTTTTTCATGCTGGTATAAATTTTTTCTGCGTGTACACGGCTGGACAACTCGCAGACCAGTGAGTCGTCAGCGTTGAGCACCGCCGCTCCACCGGGATAAACCGCCTCCGCCACCAGGCTTTTGACATGGAAAAGATCATCCAGGGTTTCGATGCCGTCCTGCCCCAGGTGGTCGTCGCGGATATTGGTGACCACCGCCACGTCCGCGCGGTCGTAGCCCAGCCCGCGGCGGATTATCCCTCCCCGCGCCGTCTCCAGGACAGCCGCTTCCACCTGGGGGTGGCCGAGAACACATTCCGCCCCGACCGGTCCGGTAAAGTCGCCGCTCCTTGTCTTTTTTCCCCCGATATAAACGCCGTCTGTGCAGCACATGCCGGTAAAGCAGCCCTGGTGGCGCAGCACGTACTCTATCATACGGGTGGTGGTAGTCTTACCGTTGGTCCCGGTAACACTGATGACCGGCATCCGGCAGGGAAGTGAGGGTGGGAAAAGCATCTCCACAATTTTTTCTCCCACCTCCCGGCCCCTGCCCTGGCTGGGGAAAAGGTGCATCCGCAGGCCGGGAGCGGCATTAACCTCAATAATCCCACCATTCTGTCCCTCGGGCGCCTGTGCAATATCCGCCATCACCAGGTCGACACCGGCAATATCAAGGCCTACTATCCTGGCGGCCATAACAGCCAGCTCCGCCTGTAGCGGGTGCACCCACTCCGTCACATCACAGGCGATACCGCCGGTGGAAAGGTTGGCGCTTTCGCGCAGGTAAACGGTCCGGCCGGGCGCAACCACACTTTCCGGCGTCAGCCCCTGCTTACCGAGAACCATGCCGGTAATTTCGTCCACCAGTATTTTGGTCAGCGGCTTCTCATGGCCAACCCCGCGCAACGGGTCCCGGTTGGCCTTCTCGATTAATTCACTGACCGTCCGGAAACCGTCACCGATAACATGGGCCGGGATCCTTTCCGCCGCCGCAACCAGCTCATTGTTTATCACCAGCAGGCGGTAGTTCCGGCCATGCAGAAATTTTTCCACAAGCACGCCACCACCGAAAGCGGCTGCCTGTTTAAAGGCCGGCTTCAGCTCCTGCTCACTGTTGATGTTCAGGGAAACCCCCCTGCCCTGGTTACCTTTTTCCGGCTTCAGCACAACAGGAAAGCCCAGTTCAGAGGCGATTTTCACCGCCTCTTCCTCCGTTGCCGCCAATCCGCCGCAGGGGACGGGCAAGCCCTGCAGGCGCAGCAGTTTCTTTGTCAGTTGCTTGCTGCATGCTATGTCCACAGCTATGCTCCCGGTATTTTCCGAAATGCTGGCTTCAATGCGTTTTTGATACCTGCCGTTGCCAAGACGGTACAAGCTGGTGCCCGCCTCAAGCAGGGTAACCGGTATGCCGCGACGACGGGCTGCCTTTAGTATAGAGTTGGTACTGGGACCCGGCATATAAAAGTCGGCCAGTTTTTTGGCCTGCTCCACCAATTCACCGGGGTCTTGCCCGCCTCCTGCCAACACCGAACTGACCAGGTTAACTGCTGCACCCGCCAAATATTCCGCTGCTTCGCGGCAGCGGTACTGACATATTATGTCTACCTGTCCGCCGGGGGCGGAAACAGTTTTACCATAAGTTGTGCCAAGGCCTGCTCTTTCCTGAAGCTCCAGGAACACGTGTTCCACCACGTGACCGGGATAGGTGCCTTCAGCCAGCCGTTCCAAAAACCCGCCGGGTCGCCCGCGGGAACAGTGGTGATCCGCAAGGCCGGGCATGAGCCGGAGCAGTTTTTCAACCAGCTGCGGGTTTTGGCTGGTACGGAAATCACGCCACCGGCCCGGGTCAAGGCGTATCCTGATTACAGGCCGGTGGCTGTAAATATTCCGGCCCTCCAGAAAAACAATATCAATAATCCTCATCTGGCGGATTTTCCTCCTTGCGGCATTCCAGGCAGGCCTTTCTCTCCCATAGGTCAAATCCGTACCCGGGCGCCAGGATGTGCAGGCAGACACCGGTCAGGGTGAGCGCCTGGCCGATTCCGGACTCGGATACGTTGGAGTAAGTTATATTTCTGCCGTCTATTACCGTTACGGTGCCGGACCCGATAACCCGGAAGCGGTGGTGCGGGGAAACCACCACCGCTGTATCTTCATCAATGCCCACCCCAAGAATGTGAGGGTTATGGGCGACCACCGCAAGCAGGCGCCCTATTCTGCCGCGCTGTGCGAAATGCTGGTCCACAACCGCATCCTGAAGCAACCCCAGACCCGGCGCCATCCTGATAATCTCCTTTTTCGGCGTTTCATCGCTGCCTCCGCCCACCAGCATTGTCCCGCTCATCACCGAGGCGCCGGCGCTGGTACCAGCCATTACGGCACCCTTCCGGTATGATTCCAGCAGGGCAAGCCCCAGCGCGCTGCCGCCCAGGATTCCCGTTATGCGCAGCTGGTCCCCGCCTGTAAAAAAAATGCCGCTGCTTTCCCTGATTACGGACAGGCTCTTTTTGTCCGAGGCCTCAACCCGGTGGCGCACCGCCAGCACCACAGCCTCCTGTGCACCAAGGTCAAGGAAAATCCGCCGGTATTCAGCACCAGCCCCGGGATTTTCGCTGGCGGTTGTAAGCACGGTCAGCCTTGCTTTTTTGCCGCCGGCAAGGCGCACAAACTCGCGCAGGATAACGCAATCCCCGTTTTTATCTTCGGCACCGCCGATAATAACCAGGCAGCCGCCGGCTTTGTTGCCCACCATTTACACCTCCGGCACCAACAGCAATAATTAGAATTTCCCGGAAGACAAAAAATATGCGGACCCGGTGCCGCAGCAAAAGTTCAACAAAAAAAGCCTTCCGGCCTTTTTTTGTCTTCAGTGGCCATCGGCCACCGGCAGCTCCACGGTAAAAGTAGAGCCGCCACCGGGAGTGCTGTCAACCAGGATTCTTCCGCCGTGAGCATCTATAATCCGGTAAGAAACAGCCAGTCCCAGGCCGGTGCCCTGTTCTTTGGTTGTAAAAAAGGGATGAAAAATTTTCTCCACGTTCCCGGGACTTATACCATGGCCGGTGTCCCGGAACCTGATATAAATTTTACCGTTTCCCCCTGTGGTGGCAATGTTAAGGGAACCTCCCTGCGGCATGGCCTGGATGGCGTTGGTTGCCAGGTTCAAAAAAACCTGTTTCAGCTGGACAGGGTCACCTTTCACAGGAGGCAGGGCGGGAGCATAGACTTTTTCCAGGCCCACGTTTTGCAGCAGGCATTTGCTCTCCACCAGCAGGAGGATATCATCCAATATCTGGTGCAGGTCAGTTTCCCTGAGAGCGGGGGCAGCCGGCCTGGTCAGAAGCAAAAATTCCTTGATAATGGAGTTGGCCCGGTCTATCTCTTCAATCATCAGCTTGCAGTATTCATACCCTTTGCTGCCCGGGGCAAATTCTGACTCCAGCAGCTGCAGGAAACCGCGGAGTGTGGTCATGGGGTTTCTGATTTCATGGGCGGTACCTGCCGCCAGTTCCGCTACCAACGCAAATTTTTCCATCTGCAGCATTTCTTTCTCCAGCAGTTTCCTGTCTGTAATATCCTGAAAGACACTGATGGTGCCGCCGGCTTCACCGTCCCGGCGTTTTACAGGTGTGGCGTTGACAGAAAAATAACGGGTATGGGCGCCCGCGGTTACAGCCAGTTCTTTTTGGTTAAGGCGCGCCCCGGTGGCCAGTGAGCCGGCAAGCAGCTCAAGAAAAGGCGAAAGCGGCAGGGAGATACCGTCTGACTTAAGCAGCTCTTTGGCCGCCCCGTTTAAATAGGTGACCCGGCACTGCTCATCGGTAATGATAACGCCAAGCTTCAGGTCGGAAAAAATTTCATTGCGCAGGTGGTCATATTCCGATTCCAGTTCACGGTGCACCGATATGAGGCCTTTGATGCCATCCTCAAATTTACTGTAAAGAAAGCCTCCCGACAGCACCGATTCGTCCAGCGCCACTATCTCTTCCCGGGTAAGAAGGTAAGAAGAGGGTTCATTCCTGTACACTCTTCCCTCCGCGGCCCTGGCCTCTTCCGTTTCAGCCAGATAAAATACCAGCCGGCAGAAATCCAGGCTGCCGGAACCGGCCGGCTGCCTGGTTACGTTTACTTTGCAGTAGGGGAAATTACGGGCGGCAATGCCTCCCAGGATTCCGGTTAAAACACTGCAAAGGTCCGGCACCTTCAGTGTCATCAGGCCAAAAATACAGGAACGGCAAGTCAGGACAACCTGCGTCATGTCTTTACGGTTTACCTGGTTGTCTCCCCCCAGGCTCCTTATAAAGTTATGGGCCAAATCAGCAAACTGAGACGGCGAAAGTCTCTCATCCGGCTTCAGGCACCTGCAGCGGTAAGCCTCCTCGAGGCGCAGTCCGTATTTTATGCCGATTTTTTGCAGGTAACGGGCGCTGAGACCTCCCGCCGCGATCTCATTGAGCAGGATATAATCGGCAAGCAGCTGCAGGAAAAAATCTGCCCTCTCTCTGTGGCTGGCAGTCATGCGGTTACCCCTCTCTATAAGTATCTTTGCAGCCTTGCCGTTGCTGTCAGGCCGGGTATTCTGCCGCGCTTGGCAATTGGTTTGCCGTCGATCTCCTTTAAATCCATGGTCATGTCAATGGCAGGGGCCCGGGAGATGAAACTGCCCACACCGAAAGCGTCTACCCCCGCCTCGATCAGAGCGGGCATCCGCTCCAGGGTGATGCCGCCGGAGGCAAATATCTTTACATGGTTAAACCCTTCCTGATTCAGGCGGGCCCTGACTTCCCTCACCAGGCCGGGGGTAACACCGCCCCGTTCGCCCGGCGTGTCAAGCCGCACACCGTTAAGGCGCTCGCCTAAAGCCCGGGCGACCCGTAAGGTTTCCTCCGCCTCGTCTTTAAACGTGTCCACCAGGACTATGCGGGGATCTTCCGGCGGCATAACCCGGTCATAGGTCAGGGCTACCTCCACCGTATCCCCCACTATCAGTATCACAGCGTGCGGTACAGTGCCCACCGGCCTTCTCCCCGCCAGCTTGGCCCCCAGGATGCAACTGCAACCATCCGCGCCGCCGACGAGGGCGGCCCTCTCCATCACCGGCGCCACAGCCGGGTGAACGTGACGCGCGCCGAAACAGAAAACCAGCCTGTCGCCGGCCGTTTCCTTACAGAGCCGGGCGGCACGGGCCCAGCCGCTGGCACTGGCCAGTATGCCCAGAATTGCTGTTTCATATATGCCAAAATCGCTGTAGCGGCCGTGAATCCGCATTACCACTTCTTTTCTGCCAAATTCCTCTCCCTCCGGCAGGGCATACACTTCCACCTTCTTATGAGCAAGAAGCCTTACCGCTTCCCCTGTTCCGCACATGACACCGGCATCACTGGCAAAAATCTCCGCGGTGACTTCCGCACAATCACGGCCCGCCGCCCGCAATATCTCCAACGTCCTGATAAAATAAATATCGGTGGTGGCGCCCGCCGTCACCTCATCATGAGTGGCCGAGTGCAGTATCCTGTCCGGGCTTACAGTCATCTCTTTAACATCATGCAGGCTGCGCAGTTCTCTCATTGTATCCCCCCATACAGTAATGGTAAACAGAAAATTAACAGGATTTTTTTATAATTCCACAAAACCCTGAAAATTCCTTCACCGGCAGGCGCAGCCGGCCTGTACGCCCAAAAAAAGGTATGCCCTGTGGCATACCTGCGCCTTTACCGTTCACTTTGCAAAAGTTTTTCAGCCCGTTCTATGGCCAGTTTAACCAGGTTGCCGCAGTCCCGGGAGGAGACTCCGCCCCAACCTTCCTGACGCACGATACCGGCCACTCCCAGCTCTTCGGCCAATTCTTCACGCAGCGCTTCCGACATCACTTTATTCCGCCTCGGACTCATCAGCCTCAGCTCCTTTTGTTTTTTGAACAGGTCGGCGCATTATTAATATGCCCTGGTTATATGTTCAATATGGCTGACAAAAGCCGGTGAGATAACCATTGGCGTTTTATTTACATAGTATAAAGAAAAATGCGCCGGAGGCGACGGAAATGACAAAAATTGAAGTTAACAGGGCAACGAAAACGCTTGTTTTTTACCTGCAGGGACAGTACCATAAAACCTACCCCGTGGCTGTGGGCAAGCCGGAAACGCCAACCCCCCTGGGGGAATTTAAGGTTTATGAAAAGAACCCTAAACCCCACCCGGGGCTGGGTACCCGCTGGATGGCCTTTACTTACCAGCGCCACGGCATACACGGCACTTTTAACCCCTGGACCATCGGCACCGCCGCCACAGCGGGCTGTGTTCGCCTGTACAATGAGGACGTGGAAGAGATATACCCGCTCACGCCCATCGGCACACCGGTAATCATCTTTGAAAAAGAAGAAGAGGTTAAGATCCCCCAGCATTATGACAAGGAAATTTATTTCGTCCGTCCCGGTGACACCGTGGAAAAGATAGCCAAACGTTTTAACATTACAGCCAAACAGTTAATTGAAATCAACAAGATAAAATACCCCAGTTATCTGCACCCGGGCAAAATGCTGGTAATCCCCAGGTTTAAAGCGGGATAGGGCTGTGGAGATCTCAGGTTATCGCCCCACAAACAGCTGGGTAAACATCATGCCATAGCTTCCTCCTGTGATAATACCGATGCCGATATGGGTAAAGCCGGGGTTCAGGATATTGGCCCGGTGACCGGAGGAATTCATCAGGGCGGTATGGGCCCTTTCCACGCCGGAGGCGCCGGCCAGATTCTCTCCGGCCGTGCGGTAGGTAACTCCGGCGGCCCGCATCATTTCAAAGGGCGAGCCGTAGGTGGGTGACTGGTGGGCAAAATAATTCAGATTAATCATGTCCTGGCTCTTCAGCCTGGCCAACCGTGTCAGCTCCGGGTCGGCCTGGAGGGGAGGTAACCCGCGGCTTGTCCTCTCCCTGTTAACCAGATCGAGCATCTGTTGTTCCGCCTGGGTCAACCCCGCCTCAGGCCGGGGAGCTGGAGCGGGTTGAGGAACCGGTTGGGTGGGCTGGGTAACGGGCTGAGGTGATGTCTGGGCAGAAACGGGTACAAGCAACAACTGCCCGGCATGGATGGTGGTGCCGGTGAGCCTGTTTATGCGCTGCAGCTCGGTTACCGTGGTCCTGAAGCGCTGGCTGATGCCAGACAAACTGTCGCCGGGCTGTACACGGTAATACGCGTATGTAGTCCTGACAACGGTCTGGGTGGCGACCAACTGCCAGCCGCTTTGGGTCCACTGATACGTATAACGGATGGTATTGGCGGCTGCGGTGGAAGCCAGGGGGAGGGCGAGAATAACCAGGGACAGCACCAGGGACAGCAGGGGCTTCCTGTTTCTTAACATTTTTTAACACTCCTTCACAAACTGTTAACATAACTTCACAATTGATTATAACTTATCTTTGCCGCAGGAAACAAAACGCCTGGCAGCGGCCCTGCCGCTGCCAGGCGCATCCGTGCCCGGCACACTGCCAAAAGTGTCTTTGTAAACCAAATTGCTGCCCGGTGGTTTAACCTGCCAGTCAGCCCGGAATAACCAGTTTTTGCCCCGGAAAAATGAGATTGGGATTCTGCAGGTTGTTGGCGGCGATGATTGATTCCATGCTGACGCCGAACATACGGGCTATTTTCCAGACACTGTCGCCTGGCCTGACGATATAGATCCTGCCGCCAGGATGAAGCGGGGGATGTGGTGTGGGCACGGGAAGCGGTGGCAGCGGCAGCACAATATTTTTTTTAATAAATCTGGTAACCTTGACAGTGATTTCTATAATGGTAACCTGCCGGGCCGTCTCGCCGCCGGGCCTGATTTCTAAGCTTACAAATTCCACCCGGGCCCGCACATGGGCGCGCATACCGGGCATGGCGCCGGGAACATCTACAAAATGGACAAAGCTTTCATCCACATCCCGGGCAAAAACGGCCCCGGTGGCAGCGTCAACGGCGAAAAGCTGCTTGTGGAGTACGCCGCGTACTATTACCTTATTGGCGATTATTTCGTGTGTCAGGTTCCTTACCGTGGCATCCACCGGTTCCCGCACTTTCCTGGCCGGGCGGGTAAATACTATCTCCCGCTGGATCAGCGTCTGAGATGAACCGGCGGCTATCACTTCTTCCAAAAGAAACGGATTATGGTGGCCGTGGTGGCTGTGGCTGCGCGCCACGGGCACTGCCAGAGCTTCGGTTTCATAAAGGCTGATAACCGTATGAAGCAGCCCCCTTACCACACCTGACGCTTCTTTGGGTGCGCGGCGGCAGGTAAACAACTCCACTCTGCCCTCTACCCCAACCGTCATGCCCGGCTTGGCCCCGGGAAACTCCAGGTAACGCAACAGCGGCAGCACAAAGGTCTCCCTGTGTTGGTCACCGCCGGCGGTAACGTAGGGCACCGCTACTGTAACATCTCCCTCCAGCCGTACCCAGCCGGGCAATGAGGAAGCTTTGGCGTTGAACAGTCCGCCCCACATGTTTCCTATGTTCTCCGGAACATACCCAAGCTCCACCGGCAGGGCAATATCAATGGTGTGCAGGCACTGGCCCAGGAAGGATTCCACTTCCATTACCTCGGACATTACCACTTCTTCGTCGCCGGTAGCATCAATAATCAGCCTTTGCTGGTCATAAACAGCGTAAGTGAGTTTAAGACGGCATTCACCGGTCAGTATGCTGGCAGGCATGTCATGTCTTTCCGACGCCATAACCCGCCAGTTGCCCTGTGCCATCACTTCAACCTGAATCTCCACCCTGTTGCCAGGCCTTATTTCAGGTACGGCAAACAGCTGTGACAGCTGGTGGAACAGGGTTGCTTTTTCCACCAAACCCGTTTGGGCCTGCACATAGTAAGACTCCTGCCTGACTGTCATTTCCACAAAAAGCTCGCCCGACAGCGCTGTGGCCTTGACTGCCTGCACGGTAAGCGTTGGTTCGTCAAAATCCTCTGTCTTGCCACCCAGCTCTGCCTGCAGGGGAAAAGAAAAATCCAGCTCCCCTCCCGCCAGTACAAGGGGGAGAACACGGGCCCCCGGGTTAACGCTTTCTTTTTTCACTATTTATCATCCCCTTGTTTATCCTGTGTTATATGGTATGAAGGGGGAAAATAATGTTGACAAAATATAAAGCGTTAAAAAAATGTAGCATCAGTGATGCTACATTCAGCCTTTGGGCGCCGCCGGTATCAGGATTTTCTGCCCCGGGAAGATCAGGTTGGGGTCTTTGATTTCCGGGTTGACTTTCAGGATGGCTCCCACTGTTGTGCCAAAACGCCGCGCTATCAGAAAGAGTGTGTCTCCTTTTTGCACAACGTAAACCGTTAGGCCGGGTTTGGGCTCAACCACCACATCATCAAGGAGCAGTTTGACCACAACTTCAAGCTGGACAAACTCGGTTACCTTGACAAAGACTTCAATCACTACCACCTGGCGGATACGGCGGCGGTCATAAGTGTCAATCTCCAGGTCAACAAATTCCACCCGCGGGTAGGCCTGCACGACGTGCCCGGGACGGGCGCCGGGGATATCGACAAAAAGCGTAAAGGGCTCACGGACTTCGAACTCGTGTACATCATCGAAGTCTTGCCGCACAAAGAAAATCTGTTTGACCAGGGTGCCTTCGATAAGGACCTTGTTTTCGATAACCCTGGTGGTAATATCCTGGAAACGGACATCGGGAGGGCCGGCGATTTTGCGCGCCGGGAACGGCGCCATCAGGTCCGCCACGATTTTGTGCTGTTTTGTTCCCTCGCCCACGACCTGCGAGACTTTAAGCAGCTCTTTTGTGGCCTTCACGCCCCTGATATCGGTTACCACCTCAACCTGGACGGTTTCCGTCACCTTGACAAAGATATCAATGACGGCGGTCTGGCGGCCAAATCTGCGGTCATAAGGGTCTATGACCACATTGACAAACTCGACACGGGGGTAAACCTGGACGTTGGCGCCGGGGAAGGCGCCGGGGATGTCTACGAAATGAGTAAAAGGCTCATCCACCGATACTTCATAGACCACATCGTCTTCCCGGGCCACAAAGAAAATCTGCTTGTGCAGGACGGCCTCCACCACAACCTTGTTTTCGATTACCCGTACTTTGATGTTGCGAACTTCTGTATCTATTTTTTTAATCTTACGGGCTTCCCGGGGGAACCTGACATCAGCCAGTACCGTTGCCTGGGAGGCTCCTTCCCCGATGACGCTTTCCACTTTAAGCAATTCCCTGGTTATATGCTTGGGATCGATGCCCCTGACGTCCACCACAACTTCCAGCTGGAGCGACTCTGTCACCTTGGCAAAAATTTCCAGGACAACCGTCTGGCGGAATACCGAAAAAGTTTCCCGGTCCCTTTCAACTTCGCGGATAAACTCGTGTCCGACAAATTCAATGCGGGTATGGACCTGGACATTCATGCCCGGCATGGCGCCCGGTACATCTACAAAATGAACAAATTTTTCATCGGGTACGGTCTGTTCCTTAAGCTGCCCTGTATCGTCGTCAACAAAGAAAATCTGCTTGTGGATAATACCCTCGACAATAACCTTGTTTTCAATAACTTTGGCAGTTACATTGCGGATCGTGGCGTCAACATCGGTTATCTTCCTTATCCTGCCTGGCAGGGTGATTTCCCTGATAACAGAGGTCTGTGCGGCGTTTTCCCCTATCACCTGTTCCACTTTCAGCAGTTCTGTTATGAACTCGGGCCTTACCACATCGTCTTTACCCATTTTTCAGCCTCCTTTCTTCCTGATAATTTACTACACTATATGCGCACACACGCAAAACGTTCTAAAGCCCTCCTTTCCCGCTCATCCGGATTAATATATGCGCCCGCCTGTGTATATGTGCTTTACCCGCCCTGCAATCCTTTAACATTTATATTTAAAGCCACAAAAAAATATACCCGCCTTTCAGGGCGGGTATCTTACACGGGAAACCGGACCGCGACGATACCGCGATTACTTAGCCACCGGCAGGGGTTTTACACCCTCTTTGACCAGTGTCAGTTCCACCGTTTCGGTAAGCACATCAGCGTAAGAAAATGACAAACGCTGGTTATAGTTGGGCTCATCAATGCGTACCACGAAAATCGACGGGTAAGTGTTTTCCAGTACGCCGATTTTTTCCAGCGTCTTGCGCCTGCCCCGGTGGGCACGCAGGCGAATTTTTTGCCCCACATGGGTTTCAAGATTCCTGCGTATCTGCAAGAGAGCGTTTGTAGCAGCCAACTCCATCACTCCAATATAGGTTTACTGTGTAATTTTAACACAGAAAGAGCAAAAAGTCAAATTGAAAAAAATATTATATCAGGGCCGCTTTCAGAATGCAATAGTAAGTTTTCCGTTTTTGGGTTTTTCCGTTTCCGGGCCGGCTGATTACTCCTGTGTACAGATAACACATCACCGAGCTAGTAAGGGGAGCGGGGCAGCCCCAGGCGGAATTTGCCGCGGGTTTCAATACCTCCCACACCATCCAGGCCCGTAATGGTATGCTGGATAACTTCATAAATGTTTACCGTGCTGTTAATGGTGGTGAAAGCTATTTTTTCCATGATAAAAACCGGATCCAGGGCATGGATCAGGACCCGCTGGGGAGAGCTGGCAAAGTTTGCCCCGGCTTCCAGCAGGGCCTCGTAATGAGACTGGCAGGCGCCGGCAAAAATCACCAGGTCATCCTTACCTGGCTCATACTGGCGGGCTTTACGGGTGGCTTCCACAAAATAGATGGAATGCCGGTAACTGTCCAGGCTCTGGAACGGTTTGCTGTTTTTGATATAGGCGTCATGGCCGGTCAATACCAGGATATCAGGCCGGTGCTGCTTAAGGAGGTTCCAGATGGCTTCCGGTTGTTTCTTTTCCGGCACAGACTGCCCAATAGCCGTAAGCCCCAGTAAGCTGTAAGCATTCAGGCATTCTTCCAAATATTCGGGGTCGCCGTCAAGGTGCAGGATTTTACCGGGGATTTCAAAAAACTCCTCAGGAGACAAACCGCTCTTGTTGCGCAGCTGTTCCCGCTCCAGCGTACGCCGCCGGAATATTTTCCTGACACATTCCTTCTGGGCGTTTTGTGACCGGGAACGGTAATCCTGCAGCTGGGCCGAATCAGGATAGGCCAGGTCAGAGAGGGGTGCATCCGCCAGCAGGCGAAGATCCAGGCCCTTGATAAGAGCGTTCCCCTTTTTGTTATCCACTTCCAGGATTTTAAACAGCACATCCATATTGTAAGATTTCCTGCCCACGATGTCTCCTGCTTTAAACGACAATGGCCGCACTTCCCTTATTATGACCTTACGCTAATATATGACAGGAAGTACAGGAGTGTGTCTCGGCAGAGGGCAGGCGGGAGAGAATCACCGGTATCTTTAATATAATGTAAAAGAGGTGATCAGGGTGCTGGCAGCGGTAATCCCCGTACGAAATGAGCAGCACCGCGTGGGCAGGCTGCTCTCACGCCTCACAGCCATAGAGAGTATCATTCATATTTACGTGGTGCTTAACGGGTCGGACCAGCTTACGATGGAGGAAGTGGGGGAGGCGCTCCGCCATAATCCCGGCAAAATCAAAACAGTCTTTTTCAGTGAGCCGCTTGGCATAGACGTGCCCCGTGCCGTGGGCGCCCAGCTGGCATACGCCGCGGGCATGGCAAACGTCCTTTTTATTGACGGTGACATGGTGGGGGAAATCACCGGAGATTTAAACAAATTTATAAGCAAAGCGCTGACCCTGAACCTGGATTTGGCCCTGGTGAACTGCTATCCCAACCGTTCGGACGCCGAAGCGGGCAGCCCGGAGATGATGTACTTCCGCCTCCTGCTCTGCAGGGAGCTGGGCCTTGAAAACAGCCTTGGCGCCGCCAGCCCTTCCCATGGACCCCATATAGTCAGCCGCCGGTTGCTCTCAGTTGTTCCCTGGGCCGATTTTGCCGTTCCCCCCACCCTTCTCTCCCATGTCCAAAGGCAAGGTTTCCGGACCGGCATTGCCGGAGAAATACCGCATGCCCGATTGGGGTCGTCCATAAAAGACCAGGCGCACAGCCAGCTTATAGTAAACACCATCGCCGGGGACTGCCTGGAGGCATTATGCCTGTGGCGCAACCTGCCCAGATCCAGGGAGCATAACGGCAGGATTTATCTGGGTTACCACAGCGAGCGCCGTTTCGACCTGCTGGCCAGGTTCCTGGCAAGGAGAAAAATATAAAAAGACGCCCCGGCGTCCGCTATTTTGTGTGTTTATCAGCAACTTTGCTGGCTCCGAAAGACTGTGGCTTGATGCAGGCCCTGAAACCGCTGCCGATTACCAGGCCTACCACTTCCCTGATCATTTCCTTGGTGTCACCCTTTTCACCCACATCCAGGTGAATTTCAATATTGAGGCGTGAGTTCCCGTTAGCTGCCAGTTTGGCTGCCACCATGGTGGCCACCTCCAGGCTCAGATATGTTTCGTAGTAGATACGCTGCCTCAGGCTCTCCATATACCGGTGTCTCTGGCGCCGGAAAAAATAACGGGCCCCCTTTCCCACCCGGTGAATGATGACTGCAGTGACAAAGCAGACGTCCTGGCGCAAATGGGCATGGGAGTCAGTCCCGATGATTAGCTTATACTGTTCTTTGGGCCTCTCATCGGTATAGGCGATTATTTCTTCAAATGCTTCTTCAAAAGAAAGCTTTCCCACCGTCGGACTGAAGAAATCCATTGCGCCGGCATCCTTTCCCTCTGGTTCAGTTACTGTCCAGTATATTATAAATCACGCGGGCCAAATTTGCAAATTCCGCCGCAGCCAGCGCCTCGCCGCGGCGGGACAGGTCTATCCCCGCCGCCTGCGCCGCCCGGACAAGCCCTCCTTTCAGGTTTGGAAAGGCGTTCTCCAGCGTATTTTTCAAAGTCTTCCTGCGTTGGGAAAAAGCGGCTTCCACAATTTTAAAAAAAAGGGTTTCCAGTGCAGGCTCCAGCCTGCGCTGCGGGTGCGGCACAAGAGAAACAACAGCGCTGGTCACCTCGGGGCGGGGGAAAAATACTGTTCTTGGCACCGTAAAGTGGAGCCGAACCCTGGCGGCGTACTGGCAGACTACAGACAGGCCGCCGTAATCCCTGCCGCCCGGTGCTGCTGTTATCCTTTGGGCCACTTCTTTTTGTACCATGCAGACAAGAGCGCAGAACAGGGGCTCTTTATCTTTCAGCCAGCGGTACAGGAGCGGTGTGGCGGCATTGTAGGGAAGGTTGGCCACCAGCCGGACCGGACTGCTTCCCGCCAGCAGTTCCCGGTATTCCAGGTCAAGCGCATCGGCATTTATAACCTCAACATTAACATATTCAGCCAAAGTGTCCTTCAGCACCCCGATCAGGCGCCCGTCTATCTCTACCGCCAGCACCTTTTTTGCCCTTTGGGCCAGGGCGGCGGTGAGCGCACCGATACCGGGGCCTATCTCCAGTACGGTATCACCTTCATCGATACCGGCTGTTTCCACTATTTTGTTGACAATATTTTCATCGACGAGAAAATTCTGCCCCCATTTTTTTTTCAGCCTGATTTGGTGGCGGGCCAAAAGGCGGCTCACAGTAACCGGGCTTGTCAGTTTTTCCAATCTAACCGCCTCCTCGCTGCAAAAAAGAAACCGGGCAGCCGGTTTCTTTTTAATTTAATTTAATTCAGTATGTAGACCCGCAGCCACTTGCGGCCGAACTGCCAGGCTGTGTCGTGGTTGTTATACAGAATGTCTATTCTTTTTCCTTTGATAGCGCTGCCTACATCGGCGGCCAGGGCAAACCCGTACCCGTCAATATAGAGCCTGGTACCCAGGGGAATAACCCTGGGATCAACGGCAACAATATGCGGGTCGTTTTCCCGCCCGCTGCCTGCCACGGCGGGCAATCCGGTGGCGGTTTTACCGTCATTATAATGGCCGGTGCACTTGCTGGCCCCTTTCTCGTCGATGGGACAGCCGCTTCCTTCTGTCCCCGGGCAATAGGCGGTGGCGATAACCGTAAGCACCGAGCTGAAATGTAGGGTCCGGCCGCTCCGGGAAAGGATGGTGTTTTCACCGTACTCAATAATCCTGTCCTGTTTGGTCCGGATTATGTCCGACTGCACAACCTCCCTGGCCACTTCCAGGCCATTCTCCAGGGTTATCTCTTCAGTATCCTGGCGCAGGCCGCTTGTACCACGCTGAACGACCCTGATCTCGCCACGGTCAAGTTTCGGGTTGCCGCGGCGTATCTCGCGAAAAGGGATTTCAACGCGCTCCGTGACATAGTACCTGTAAACCCTGGTTACTTTAATTGTATCTCCCGGCTGCAGGCAATGTTCCGGCGCCGGTTCAACCCTGTCCGTTTCCTTCAGCCTGATCCCCTGCTCCGCCAGCACATCGGCCACAGTGGCCCTGGCCACCAGGGATACCCTTTCGTCGCCGTCCGCCAGAACGGTTACGGGGAACGCCGTTGTAATTTCAATGGTCATACCCCTCTTAACAGGCTCCTCCGGCCGGTGTGAAAGCAGGTCGGCTTTGGCCACCGCAACCCCCGCTTCACCCAGGACTCCGGCCACATCGCGGCTGAAAGTCTGAACCACTCTGCTCTCGCCGTTAACTGAAAGCGTCACCTGATATCTGCTCAGGGTTGCGGACAGCGGCATCAGAATCAGGCAGATAAAAAGCAGGGCCAGAACCATGCCGGACCGGCTCTGTTCCCGGGCGGTCCAAATGCCGTCACGGACGGTAACGGTCTCCATTCCTCTTCCCCCTCTGTAACTCCTTTATTTTACCTAAACAAAGCAGGCCTTGTCAACCTGGCGGGCGTTGCGCGCCCGCGCTCCCCGCCAGCTATCATTCCCATTTTTTGCTTTTTGTATGCAATTTGTCCCCGGCAGCCAAAAACTGCACCGGGGGAGGTTAGCCGGGTTACGTTAAATATAAATATAGGAAAAACCGGCAAGATTGCCGGCCCGTCCCTTATTTTTGATCTATTTTAAATAACCTGTACGCATTTTCGGCAGTTGCCGCAGCCACTTGCTCCGGCTTTAATCCCCGCATTCGGGCAACCTGTTCGGCCACCAACCGAACATAGGCCGGCTCGTTGCGCCGGCCGCGATGCGGGTGGGGTGGCAGGTAAGGCGCATCCGTCTCCAGCAACAAGCGGTCTAGGGGCACGTTTCTCGCCACTTCGGCCAGCTTACCGTTGCTGCCGTAAGTAACCGGGCCGGCCAGGGATATATAAAGACCAAGAGCCAGACATTGGCGGGCTAAAACCAGGTCCCCGGAAAAACAGTGCATCACGCCGCCCACGGTTTCAGCACCTTCTTCCTTCAGAACAGCCAGCACCTGTTCATGCGCGTCACGGTCGTGAATGATAACAGGCAGGTTGAGGCGCCTTGCCAGCCGGAGCTGTTCCCGGAACACTTTTTCCTGAACCGGCGCCGGCGACAGGTTACGGTAGAAATCAAGCCCCATCTCACCGATGGCCACCACCTTTTGGCGGCAGGCGAGCTGCCCGAGGCGGTCAAGGTAATCTTCAGGCTGCCGGTCCGCGTCATGGGGATGGACACCCACCGCGGCGTAGACTCCGTTGTAACGGCCGGCCGTTTCCACTGCCCGGGCGGCTGAAGCCAAGTCATAACCAACGTTAATTATGGCGGCCACTCCCGCCGCCTGGGCCCGCTCCAGCACCTGCCCCAGATCCCCCCTGAAGCGGCTGTCGTTTAGGTGGGCGTGGCTGTCTACCAGCTTCATTTCCATTATTTTACCTTACTTCCCGGCGGCACTTCTCCCGCAGTGGTGGTGAGCACCAGCCGCCCCGCCCCATCCCCGGCGGCCAGCAGCATCCCCTCGGACAGGATGCCGCGCAGTTTAACCGGTTTAAGGTTAGCCACAAACAGTACATCCCGGCCGGGCAGGTCTTCCGGACGGTAGTGCTGTGCGATTCCCGCCACCACCTGCCGCTCTTCGCCGCCCAGATCCATTGTCAGTTTAAGAAGCTTATCGGTGCCGGGAACCGGAGCGGCCGTTTTGATCCGGGCCACCCGCAGGTCCACCCGGGCAAAGTCCTCAATGGCGATAAGTTCCGCCGCCTTATTTTTTTCTTCCTTGCGCTTCGTTTCTTCAGTATCAGGCAGAGGCCGGTTATCTTTTTTTGTTGCCTGCCGCACCGGTACTCCGTCCGCCCCCAGTTCCAGGCGGGGGAAGAGCACCTCTCCCGCTGCAATTTTTGTCCCGGCCGGAAACCGGCCAAACTGGGAAAGGCTTTCCCAGGTGTGGAGCGCGGGCTTGCCGGCGATTCCAATCTGTTCCCAGATCCGCGGTGGTGTTTTGGGCATGAACGGCTGCAGCAGGACGGCTACGATACGGACACTTTCCACCAGGTTATACATTACTGTGGCCAGGCGGTCCCTGTTTCCCGCCCTGGCCAGAGACCAGGGCGCCTGCTCATCAATATATTTATTGGCAAGAGCGATAAACTTCCACAGCTCGCTGAGCGCCGCAGAAAACTGAAGCTGATCCATCAGCTCTTCCAGCCGGGACGGCAGCTCCAGCGCCGCTTTTTTCAGGTCCTCATCGCCGGCTCCGGTTGCCGCCGGACAGGGGACTTCTCCGCTGTAAAACTTGCCAAGCATTGCCAATGTCCTGTTTAAAAGATTGCCAAGGTCATTGGCCAAATCAAAGTTAAGGCGCTGCACCAGCGCTTCCTCACTGAAGTTGCCGTCCGCCCCGAAGGGGATTTCGCGCAGCAGAAAATAACGGACGGCATCGGCCCCGTAACGGTCCACCAGTATTACCGGGTCGATAACGTTGCCTTTGGATTTTGACATTTTCCCCTCATCCAGCAACAGCCAGCCATGACCAAAGACCTTTTTCGGCAGAGGCAACCCCAGCGCCATCAGGAAGATAGGCCAGTAAATGGTGTGAAAGCGGACAATCTCCTTGCCGATCAGCTGTACATCAGCGGGCCAGTAACGCCAAAGAAGGCTATCGTCCTCCGATTCAAAACCAAGAGCCGTAATATAGTTGCTGAGAGCATCCAGCCATACGTATATGATATGCCCTTCATCAAACGGAACCGGAATGCCCCAGCGAAAAGTTGTCCTGGAAACACACAGGTCCTCAAGTCCTGGCTTCAGGAAGTTGCTTACCATCTCGTTTTTCCGTGACGCCGGCTGGATGAAGTCCGGATTGTTTTCAATATGCTCCAGCAACCTGCCGGCGTATTTTGACATCCGGAAGAAATAACTTTCTTCCGCCACCAGCTCAACCGGGCGGCGGCAGTCGGGATTGGGGCAGGTACCCTCCGCCAGCTGGCGTTCGGTCCAGAATGTCTCACAGGGTGTACAGTACCAGCCCTCATATTTAGACTTATAGATATCCCCCTGCTCATAAAACCTGGTGAAAAGGCGCTGAACCGAACGTTTATGCCTTTCCTCGGTGGTGCGTATAAAGTCGTCATAGGAAATGTCCAGCGTTTCCCACAGTTTCTTTATCCAGACCACTATTTCGTCCACGTACTGCTGCGGTTCCCGGCCCGCTTCCTGCGCCCGGCGCTCAATCTTCTGCCCGTGCTCGTCAGTTCCGGTCAGAAAACGCACATCATACCCGGTCAGCCGTTTGAACCTTGCCATGGCGTCCGCAGCCACCGTGGTATAGGAGTGGCCGATGTGCAGCCTGTCACTGGGATAATAAATGGGGGTGGTAATGTAAAAAGTTTTCCGGTCCAACCTCGAAACCTCCTTGGCAAACGCCGGATTGTGGCCGAGCCATCTTTTGCTAATTATAACAGAACGGAATGCCGCGGCGCAAGTAAGCGCCAAACCCAACAGACGGCGGGACACCGATACCGACTTTGGCAGAAACGATAACCACCGGCGCGCCATCGCGGGAGTATAACTGCTCGCAACGTTTGCGCTGGGCCCTGCGACACCTGTAGCTTATCCCGCCAATGGTGGGGCCCGGATGGTTTGGTTAAGAGCTTTCTAAATTCTGCCTTGAAGAGGAATTTATTTGTGATAAAATATAATTGAGAAAAGCTGTAAATAGCCAATGGTGGAAAGGAGGTGTAAACAGTGCCTGAAGAGTTCAAGCCAGGATGCCAGAGACCACCCATCAAAAAAACAGCTCCTGTGGAGCCAAAAACTGGCGGGGAATCATCTGAACCGGGGAAGGAAGGGAAAGGCCAGATGGTTAAAGTGGGCAAAACGGCCCCTGATTTTACGGCACCGGCCTATTATCAGGGTAAATTTATGAATGTAAGCCTTTCAGAATACAGAGGCAAGTGGGTGCTGTTATGTTTTTATCCCGGCGATTTTACCTTTGTTTGAGCAACAGAAATTTCAGCAGTTGCTGAGAAATATCCGGAGTTTCAAAAGTTGGGAGTAGAAGTCCTTTCCGTAAGCGTGGACAGCGTTTTTGTCCATAAAATGTGGAACGACTATGAGCTCTCCAAAATGATCAACAGAGATATACCTTTTATGATGCTTTCTGACCAGGACGGCAGCATTGGAAAACTTTACGGTATTTACGACGAGGACAGCGGCGTGGAAACCAGGGGAAGATTTATCATCGATCCCGACGGCGTCATCCAGGGGTTTGAAGTTTTGACGCCTCCCGTGGGAAGAAATGTCAACGAAACCATCAGGCAGATTCAGGCTTTTCAACTCGTCCGCGGCTCCGGCGGAACGGAAGCCACGCCTTCCGGCTGGAAACCCGGCAAGCAAACACTGAAACCCGGACCTGAGCTGGTGGGCAATGTATGGAAAGTCTGGCAGGTAAAAGAAGCTTTCGATGAATAATGGTGTCCAGGGAACTGTTTTTCAGGGTTTAACCGCAGTCTTGCACAGGGATAAAGCTAAAAATTGCTGCTAATATAGCAACCGTCTGAGAACCGTTAGCCTCAGCCGCCCGCATGGCCGCCATATACTTGGCTCCTTCAGGCTTGTGGCCATCGGGCGGCTGTTTAGATTTGCCACCAGAATGTGGCTGACATGCCCTTCGCGTTGCAGGAATTCTTTACCGCTAATTTTATCCCATCACAGTTGTTGCCGATGTATTTGGTGATCAAAGGCTCCTCTGACCCAATCGGATAACTGTGGTGAATTCGCAGTCTTCTCTGCCAAAACCATTGTCACTACACCGGCTTTACAATATAAAACAAATGATCTTTTTTTTATTTAAACAGCTGACACTCTGAATGTAAAGAGGGCCAAACAGTCGCGGTGTTTCTCGGGGGTATTTACCGAAATGCCGGTGGCTTTTACCTATATCGCAGAAAATCGCAAAAACCGGATCTGTTGCCGTGATCCTGTAACATGATCTGTGGAAAAATAAGTCTGTGGAAAAATAAGTCTGTGGAAAAATAAGTCTTGCTTTTTATGGGAATTGCTGGTATAATGAAAATGTCGAATCTTGCAGGATTAGGGGGAATTGTTGTTGAAGTCAACCGGGATAGTTCGCAAAGTAGACGAGTTGGGCAGAGTGGTTATTCCTATCGAGCTGAGGCGTACCCTTGGCATCGATGTGAAGGACTCTCTGGAGATCTATGTGGACAGCGAAAAGATCATCTTAAAGAAGTACGAGCCCGCTTGCATTTTTTGCGGCAATGCCGACAACGTGAAGCATCACAAAGGCCGTATTGTCTGCAACGAATGTATCCATGACCTGGCAGCCGAATAAAGCAGGGAAACCTGCTTTATTTTTTTATGCAAAACTGCTGGTAAAGCTCCCGGCGGGAAAGCCCCAGCCGTTTGGCTGCCACCCGGACGGCCTCCTTTTTGGTGAGGCCGCTGTTTATCAGTTCCTCCACCAAAACAGGCGCGCCTGATTTTTGTTCCGGCGCCCGGGGTGCCGGAGCCAACAGGACTGTGCATTCACCGCGCGCTTCTGCGGCAGAAAACTTATCGGACAATTCCTGAAGGGTGCCGCGGACAAATTCTTCATGGAGCTTGGTCAGTTCCCTGGCCACCACCGCCTGGCGTTCCGGTTGCTCCCCGGCCATTTCACCGAGAGTCCGGGCCAGGCGGTGGGGTGCTTCATAAAATATTACCGTCTTGTCCTCGGCAAGCATGGCGGCCAGCTGCTGCCGGCGCAAACGGCCGCGGGCAGGCGGGAACCCATAAAAAGAAAACGGCGAAGACGGCAGTCCCGACCCGGCCAGGGCGCAGATTACGGCGCTTGGCCCGGGCAGGGAAACCACCGTGATTTGTTTGGCCACAGCTTCCTTAACAAGTTCATGCCCGGGGTCTGAAATCGCCGGAGTTCCTGCGTCGCTGACCAGCGCCACGTCCAGCCCGTCCAGCAGGGCCCCAATCAGTGCGGGCATTTTTTTTTCACTGTTATGTTCATGATAGCTGGTAAGGCGCGCCTTTATCTTAAAATGACCGAGGAGAGCACGGGTACGGCGTGTATCTTCCGCCGCCACCAGGTCAGCCTCACGCAGGACACGCAAGGCCCGCAGCGTTATATCCTCCAGATTGCCCAGGGGCGTGGGGCACAGGTAAAGCGTTCCCGCAGGCAATGGCCGTCCCTCCCTTTCCGTTTATACATAAAGACTGATTTATTCACAAACAATAAGCAGGCAAGTTCATCTGAAGGAGCCTGCCATGCCAAAAAAACTACCGTTTCCCCCTGTGCTGGCCGTGCTTGGCACCAGTGGCAAGACCTCGTCTCTCCTGCTCACCCGTTTTATACTGGAGCAACTTGGCAAAAAAACCGCCGCCATGGACACCTGGAAAGGGCCTTTGGCCTTTGCCCGCTTCAGGGAGCAGTCGCTGGCAGCGGCCAGCGATTGCCTGCTGGTGGAAGTCCCTTTTACTGTTTTGAGCCAAAAACAGCTGGCCGGACCAGCTTTTCAGGCCGCGGCCCTGACCAACCTATGCCCCGTGCAGCCGGAGGCAGCCTGGCAGCTGGCCGCTGTCTCTTCTTTCTATGGCGAGCTGGCGGAGGGGGCCAGAGCGGTTTTTAACGCCGATGACCGCCTGGCGTTGGGCATTGCCAGCGAAGGAGACCTTGATTTTATTACCTTCGCCATTGATTACCCAAACGCTATGGTGGTGGCTGAAAATATAGAAAGCAGCGGGTTCGCCTCCCGCTTTGACCTGGCGGTAAAAGGAGAGTTTACCACCCTTTCCGGTCAGGTGGTAATGCCCGGCACAAGCCCCGCCTTCCTGCCGGCGGGGGGCCGGCATAATATCAGCAATTCTCTGGTATCCGCCTGCCTGTGCCTGCTTATGGGCGAAGAGCTGTCCGCAGTTGCCGGTACAATGGCCCGTTTTCCGGGAATACGCCGCAACCTGGAGATTATTTACCGGGGAGATTTTCTGATTGTTGATGACGCGGCGAACGACCCGACAGCGGTAAGCGCTGTGCTAACGGCGGTAACCGGAATCGCCTGGCGGCGGTTGATCGTTTTGCACGGCATGGCAGGGGGCGCAGGGGTATTGCTTAACTCCCGCCTGGCATCAGAGCTGGCCGCCTGGATAAGAAAAGGTCACATCCACAACCTGATTCTGACCCGCAGCATGTATCACTGCCCGGTCCGGCACAGGGTGCTGGTAGCCGAGGAGAAAGCCTGTCTGGGCAGGCTGCGCGAGGAAGGGGTCGATTTTTCCTACTTCCCCGACCTCTCCGATGCGCTGGAAAGCGCCCTCTGGCAGGCGGAGCCCGGTGACCTGGTCCTTCTTTTGGGCGGGCCGGTCCTGAACAGGGCAGCCGGCCTGCTGGCCGGCCTGCTGGCGGTGGATGCCCCAAACAAAGCCCTGGTGCCCAGCCAGCTACAGTCCCGGGCATCATCCCCACCTACGGGACAGGCGGCATGGGCCAGTCCATCCTAAAACACATCTTCCCGTGGCAGGACCTCTTTCCTGCCGTTTTCACCGCGGGCCTGTTCGTACGCTTCTGATTCATAACGGAGACAGCACATCAGTCTCCCGCAGACACCGGAAATTTTAGTGGGATTTAGGGAGAGATTCTGGTCCTTGGCCATGCGGATGGAAACAGGCTCGAATTCTCCAAGGAAAGTGTGGCAGCACAGCACCCGGCCGCAGGGGCCGAGGCCACCGATCATTTTGGCTTCGTCCCTTACCCCTATCTGGCGCAGTTCTATCCTGTTGCGGAATACCGATGCCAGGTCCTTTACCAGCTCGCGAAAATCTACCCTGCCGTCGGCGGTAAAATAAAAAATTATCTTGGAGCGGTCAAAAGTGAATTCCACATCCACCAGTTTCATATCCAGGTTATGTTCGGCAATTTTTTTAAGACCGATGTCAAAGGCCTCCTCTTCTTTTTGCCGGTTCTCCAAGATTTTTTGACAGTCTTCCTCATCGGCAACCCGCAAGACTTTTTTCAGGGGGTGGACAACTTCTTCTTCCCGTATTTGCCGGGGGCCTACCACCACTTCACCGAATTCCTGGCCGCGGGACGTTTCCACAATCACAAAGCGGCCCGGTTCCACCGCACTGCCGTCAGGGTCAAAGTAATATATCTTACCGGCTTTTTTAAAACGAATACCAACGATTGTCTGCAATTTAAGAAACCTCCTTAATGAATGCTCCGGAGCGCCTGCTCGCAAGCCAGCCGTGTGTTGACGGGGTTTTGCAGGTTCTCCAACAGTCCAAGCAATTCCCGGAGCGCCGCCCGGCAGCGGTGGGCAGGCCACATAGCGGCCAGTTCCCACAGCTGTGACTTATGCTCAAGAAAAACAAGAAAATTTTCCTGTCCGGTGGTGGTAAGCACCAGCATATCACGCAGCACAGTTAAAAGCAGGTCAAGAAAGACCGTAATATCTTTTTTTGTTTCCAGCTCAGCGGCCAGTCTTCCGGCTCCCGCCCCGTTTCCCATTCGTCCGAGAAATGACAGGGCCCCGGCCAGCTGCTCGTCCAGGTTCGTGGCCGCCGCCGCCAGCGCCCGCCCGGGCAGGCCATCCGCCAGGCGGATCGCCAGCTCACGGTTTTCAGGCGGAGTACCGGCCTCTTCCAGCACCCGGCGCAGTTCACTGGCCGCCAGGCGCTCCAGTACAAACTGCTGGCAGCGGGATACCACCGTGGGCGGCAGCAGAGAAGGGTTTTCCGCCAGTAGGAGAAAGACCGTCCCGTCCGGGGGTTCCTCCAGTAATTTCAGCAGGCTGTTGGCCGCCTCCGGCGTAATCATGGCAGCATCAAGGATGAAAATTTGACAGCGGCTTTCATGAGGCCGCAGGTAAGCCGTTTTTTTAACCTGCCTCACCTGCTCGATACGCAGGCTCCTCCCCTCCGGCAAAACCAGGCTGATATCGGGGTGCACACCGGCCTGTGCCTTGCGGCAGGACAGGCAGCCGCCGCAGGGACCTGAAGGAAACCGGTGGCAGGTCAATGCCCCGGCAAAACAGAGAGCCAACCTTTTTTTGCCGCTTCCTTCCGCGCCGCAAAAAAGGTATGCGTGTGCCACTGTCCCCTCTTTCATCGCAGTTTTTAGCACGCTGATTATCTTGTCCTGGCCGATAACAGCAGGCAACTGTACCACCTCTTATCAGGCGCATGCAATATTATACCACAAAACATTCCTGTTAAGTAAGACACCGCAAAAGCGGTCGCACTGTCTCCCGGATTGCGGAACTGATCTGGTCTGCCGTCCGGGTAGCATCTATTACGGTGATGCGCCCGGGGAACCTGTCCGCCAGTGCCAAAAAGCCAAGGCGAACCCGCCTGTGATAGTCGATGGATTTCTGTTCCACCCTGTCCTCACCGCCACCCAGCCGCAAGAGGCCTTGTTCCGGCGGCAGGTCCAGCACAAACGTCCGGTCAGGAAGCCTTCCCTTAACTGCAGCCAGGTTAACCGACAGGACAAAGTCCAAATCGACCCCGCCGCCGTAGGACTGATAGGCAAGGGTGGAGTCGATAAAACGGTCACAGATAACCAGTGCCCTCTGCTTCAGGGCAGGCTCAATCACCTGCTCAAAAAGCTGGGCCCTGGCGGCAGCGTAAAGAAAGACCTCGGTCAGAGGCACCATTTCTGCAAATGAGGGATCAAGCAATACCGTTCTCAACGCATCGCCAAGCGGGGTGCCCCCGGGTTCCCTGGTATTGACAACGGTAATCCCCTCCGCCCGGGCCAGAGCGGCCAGCCGGGCGGCCTGGGTGGTTTTGCCGGCACCGTCCGGCCCTTCCAGGCTTATGAGCAATCCTTCCCTGGGCATTGTTTGTTCACCCCTTCACAGACCAGCAATCGGCCCCTGCTGTCAAAACCACGCCAGGATACCCCATGCCTGGAGGCAGTGTGCAGGTACCGGCATACCTCTTCAGTTACCAGCTCGCCGGGCGCCAGCACCGGAATTCCGGGTGGAAAGGCCGTCACCGGGGCCGCTGCCACCTGCCCCACCGACTGCTCCAAAGTGACACGGCGGGCCGGGAGAAAAGCCGCCTCCCTGGGGGAAATTACCGGCAGAGGCAGCGGAGGAGGCGGGATAGCGCCGGCGGCAATTTGACCGGTCAGCGGCAGCCGCCGCAGCGCCCGCAGAACCTGTGCCGTTTCCCTCCTGCCGGCGCCAAGACCAAGGACCAGGAGCACATGGTCCGGCGCCGCCATCTCCACGTCAATGCCGGCGGCCCGTAATGCCGAGGCGGCGGCCGCACCGCTTAACCCGGCTTCCCCGGTTAAAACGGTCAGCCGGGTTATATCCAGGTCAAAACCCTGTGCTTTGACCTGCGCCCGCTCCAAAAGCGGCAGGTACCCGGCCAATGCCCTGCGCAACCTGCAGGCCCGAGCCAGCACCCGGCCCAGCCGCCGGCTGCCGTTTAATGCCATCTGACGCCTGGCGGCGTCCAGGGAAAGCAGGAGCGGGTAAGGCGGGCTGCTGGTCTGCACCCACTGCAGAGCCTGGCGCAGGCGCTCCGGGCAGACCCGGGTGCCATAGCGGTGGAGTACCGCTCCCGGTGTGAGGGCCCCCAGCGTTTTGTGCCAGCTTTGTACGCGCAGATCCGCCAGTTCGCCCGGGTGCTCCGGCAGAGAGCTGTGAAAGGGCAGGTGTGCCCCGTGCGCCTCATCCAATAACAGCAGCACACCACGTTCCCGGGTAACGGCGGCTATTTCGGCCAGCGGGGCACAGACGCCGTGGTACCCGGGGCTGGTCAGGAGCACGGCCCTCACTTTGGGGTTTTGGTCCAGCCCCTTTCGGACCTGTGCCGCCGTCACGTTCAGCGGCACGAAACCGTACTGCGTTACAGGCAGGTAGCAGGGCGCTGCCCCGGAAAGCACCAGGCCATGATAGACAGAGCCGTGGGCGTTGCGGGGAACCAACACCTGCTGGCCCGGCTCCAGGGCCGCCAGCAGCATGGCCAAAACCCCGGCGCTGGCGCCGCCTGTCAGGAAAAAGGACCCGTCGGCTCCGTAAAGTTCCGCCGCCAGCTGCTCTGCCCGGGCGATGGCGCCCCGGGGGTTGTGCAGGTCGTCAAGGCCCGGCAATTCGGTCAGGTCCAGGGCGGCATAGCGCCAAAGAGCCCGTCTCAGTTCCGGCGGCAGACCGGCGCCGCCGCCGTGGGCCGGCACATGAAAGCGGGCCCGCCCTGCTTTGACCTGTGCGCTGATTCTTTGTAGCAGCGGCGATTCTCTCTGCTTCATGGCCCGTCAGGACAACGTGTAATTGGGAGCCTCTTTGGTAATATGCACATCATGAGGATGGCTCTCGCGCAGGCCGGCGCTGGTAATGCGCATAAACTTGGTCTTTGTCTTTAATTCGTTTATATTCTTCACACCGCAATATCCCATGCCTGCGCGCAGGCCTCCGACCAACTGGTAGACTGTATCGGCCACTGTGCCGCGGTAGGGCACCCGGCCTTCAATGCCTTCCGGCACCAGTTTCTGTTCGTTTTCCTGGAAGTACCGGTCCTTGCTCCCCTCTTTCATGGCGCCAAGCGACCCCATGCCGCGGTACACCTTGTAACTGCGGCCCTGGAATATTTCAATTTCACCCGGGCTTTCCTCGGTTCCGGCAAACAGGCTGCCTATCATCACCGCATCGGCGCCGGCTCCGATAGCCTTGGTGATGTCGCCGGAATACTTGATGCCGCCGTCGGCAATCACCGGAATCCCCTTGGGCGCAGCAGCCAGGGACGCCTCATAGATGGCTGTTATCTGCGGCACACCGATACCGGCCACAACCCTGGTGGTGCAGATAGAACCGGGCCCCACCCCCACTTTTACCGCGTCCGCCCCCGCTTCGATTAAATCCCTGGCACCCTCGCCGGTGGCCACATTGCCTGCCACCACTTCAATCTCGGGAAATTTTTTCTTGATTTTTTCCACCGTCCGCAGCACATGTACCGAGTGGCCGTGGGCGGTATCCACCACCACCACGTCAACCCCAACTTTAGCCAGGGCCTGTATCCGTTCCGGCGTGTCGGAGGATACACCCACAGCCGCGGCCGAGAGCAGGCGGCCGTTGCGGTCCTTGGCGGAGCGGGGGTACTGGATGGCTTTTTCAATATCTTTAATGGTAATCAGGCCTTTTAACATGAAATTCTCGTCCACAATGGGCAGTTTTTCCACCTTGTGACGCTGCAGTATTTCCTGCGCCTGGGCCAGGGTGGTGCCTTCAGGTGCGGTTACCAGCCTGTCCTTGGTCATCACATCCTTGATTTTACGGTCAAAATTTGTTTCAAAGCGCAGGTCGCGGTTGGTAAGTATACCTACCAGCTTGCCGTTTACGGTAATCGGAACGCCGGAAATGCGGTAGCGTTCCATCAGCGCCGCCGCATCATGGATCTTATGCTCGGGCGACAGGTGGAACGGGTTGGTAATAACACCGTGTTCCGACCGCTTCACCCTGTCCACTTCCATAGCCTGTCTCTCAATAGACATGTTTTTGTGAATCACGCCCAAACCGCCTTCCCTGGCCATGGCAATGGCCATGCGCGCTTCAGTGACCGTATCCATGCCGGAACTGACCAGAGGGATGTTCAGGCGGATTTTCCTGGTAAGCCAGGTGGAGACATCCACTTCCGACGGCAACACTCCCGACTTGGCCGGAACCAGCAAAACATCATCGAACGTAATGCCTTCCAGCTTAAACTTTTCCGGGCACATAAAAATTCCCCCTTAAAATAAAAAGTCAGCGTGCTTCAACCTGTACAGGTATTCTTCCAGCTTTGGCAAATTATACTCGCCAAAGACGGGAATTCCTTCCCGTGCCAGTAAAGCGGCGGTCACGCCCAGCCCCGCCTTCTTATTACCGGTAAAGGTGCCATCATGGATACTGTCACTGGCGCAGGAAGGGCTGCCCGCTTTGAGCAGCGCCGCCACCACCCCTGCCACCCGCGCCGCCTTTAAAGCTTCCCCGGCCCCTATAAGAAAAGGCCCGGTCCTGTCCTCTCCCTCAACGGTTCTCACCTGTGCCCGGCCTGCCAGTACATCGCGGCCGTCACCGCCGATAATTTCGGCCGCAGGCCTTGGCGTAGGCAGGCCGCCCAACTGTTCCGGGCAGACAGGAACCACACCCCATTTCTCCGCAATGGCCAACACCCGTTCGCTTAGGTTATGGCCTCCGTTATATCTGGTGTTCAGGCCAAGCAGACAGGCGCTTACCAACAGGGTCACAGCCTTCACCTACTTTGTAATACCATCCAGGGAATCTATCAGTTCATTTACCGGGCCGCCCGTCACCGTCAAAACAAGCCGGTTGGGCAGGCAGACAATGGCGTCGCCGTGCTGCTCCACCCAGCCCACCGCGGAGCACAGGCCACGGGGACAAATGTCCTTTGGCATCGGCAGGACCCTTACCCGGCCCCCGGCTATCTCCACCACTGCCTGTCCGGCCGGGAAGTCCACCAATATCTGCTCATTTGTTTCACTGTCAAAGGCATATTCCGCCACCAGCCGGCCGTCCAGCTCAACCCGCAGGCGCCGCTCGCCGGCAGCCGCCGGCAAAAGCTTAAGTCCATAGAGCAGGGAAGCAACCGCCAGCACCAGGGCAATGACAACCGCATCACCTTTTTTTATCTTCATGAGCCGCCTCTGCCAATCTCTGATAATAAATAATATATTTATTTTACCACTAACCGGCCGTGGAGAAAAGGCCTGTTGCCGCGACAATTCCAGGACCCCGGCAGAGAAAGAGCCGGCCTGACGCCGGCTTATTTATTGGCTGCTTTCTTTTTATCCTTTTTTTCCACCCTTATGGCCGCATCCGGGCAAACCAGTTCACAGATGCTGCAGGCGATACACTGATTAAGCCTGGCCGGGCCCATGATGGGGGTACCGTAAACACCCAGCTCCCTTGACCAGTCCAGAACAGCGGTTGGACACTTTTCTTTGCACAGGCCGCACCCCTTGCACAGGTCCGGGGAAATCACAAACCAGCCCTTGGGTCCTTCAAAGCGCAGGTTACGGAAAGTTTTTTTGGTCAATGCCTGACCTCCTCTCGCGCCAGGGCTGCCTCCACCAGCTCCACGCCCCTTTGCAGGGCGCGGTAATTCAGTTCCCGTAAACCGGGATTTCCGGCAAACTTGCTTTTAAACCTGGACTCCAGTGCCTTTTTTATGGCCTCCATCTTCACCATCCCGGCGGCCCGCACAGCGGCTCCCAGCACTATCATGTTAAAAACCCGGGGGTGCAACTCTTGGCGGGCCGTGTCGGTGGCCGGGATGCCCACCACCCGGCCCGCCCGCCGCGTCAGGCGAACCTTGCCAGGTTTGGGCTGCTCACTGACGGCGCCTGCCATGGCCTCCGGCGCCACCGAGTCGTAAGTCTGAAGGCCGATGGCTTCATCGTCCACCTCCGGCGGAGCGACCAGCGAGCTGTCGTACACCAGGAGGGTGTCTTCCGTAATATACTGCCTGGTGCGGCTGATTGCCCGTTCACTGAGGGCAATGACTATGTCTCCGTGGCGGAACTTGGGAGAGCCGATGGGTTCGGTGGCGATCTGGACAAAAGCCAGCGAGACGCCCCCTCTTTGTTCAATGCCAAAGTTGGGAATATAAAGAGCTTCTTTACCTTCATCGTTGGCTGCTTCCGCCAGGATATCCGCTAAGGCCTGCACCCCCTGCCCGCCTTCACCGGCTATGGCTATTTTCACCGTTGTACCCATTTTCATTTCTCCCTGCGGTCCCCGGGGGTGGTAAATTCACCGGTTTTAAAGTAACCGGCCATTTCTTTTTCCAGGAACTCCCAGGTTTGGCGGGCGCTGGTGCGCCAGTTGGTGGGACAGGTTGACAACACTTCCAGAAAGGAAAACCCGCGGCCGGCAACCTGGTTTTCCACCGCTTTTTTCATAAAGCGCTTCATCTGCTTCATGTTGGCACAGGTGGCCCGGGCCACGTAAGCGCCGGGAGGGACAACGGCTGCCACCATTTCCGGACCCTGGGCAGGATACCCTGTTTCCTCCGGGTCACGGCCGAAAGGGGAAGTCTCCGTCTTCTGCCCCGGCAGCGTGGTCGGCGCCATCTGGCCTCCGGTCATACCGTAGTTAGTGTTGTTCACCAGCAGTACCATGATGCGCTCGTTGCGGAAAGCAGCATTAACCAGGTGTTGGGCACCGATGGCATACCCGCCGCCGTCGCCCATGTAAGCGATGCACAAAAGCTCCGGGTTGGCCCTTTTTATCCCCACCATGACCGGTGTTGTCCGGCCGTGGTGGGTCTGGACAGTATCTGCATCGAAGAAGTCCCAGGCCAGGAGCGAGCAGCCGATATCACAGCCAAACACCAGTTTTTCCTGGATGTCCAGTTCGTCAATGACCTCGCCCAGGACTTTTAGAATCAGGCCGTGCCCGCACCCCGGACAGAACTTGTGCGGTTTTGACTCCACGTGCCAGGACTTTGGCATAGCCAGCCGGTCAGACACAGGTTGTCCCTCCCTGCCTTATTTTAATAACCGCTTCTACCAGCTCTTCCGCAGTAATACCCACTCCGGGCCTGAAGATGGTGTCAAAGCTCTCTACCGGCCGGTTAAACAGCGCTTCTTTGACCAGGCGCGCCAGCTGGCCCAGGGCCGATTCCACCACCAGTAAGCGGGGGCAAAGAGCTACGGCGCGCTGCAGCGCCTCTTCGGGAAAGGGTCTGATGGTGACCGGGCGGAAGTAACCCGCTTTAATCCCTTTTTCTTTTAACCTTTTTATGGCCGCCACCGCAGCGCGACTCACCACACCATGGCTGATAATTACCAGTTCAGCGCCCCTCGTTCCCTCTTCATCGTGCTCCACCACGCGCCGGGCCATGGAGCGGAACTCTTCCTCGCCCGGCATAATGGACTCGTAGAGCTCCTCTTCCACGCTGAATGCGTTGCGCAGATGTACCGCCGGGCGGCTGCTTCCCGGCCGTCCCGGTTTGCCCACCACCGCCTCCGCCGGGGCAAGTTCCATGCCGCGGGAAGCAGGGTCGTACATTACCAGTGACTCGCGCATTTTGGCCTGGTAGCCGTCTCCCAGCACAAAAACCGGAAAGCGGTAAGTCCAGGCCACATTGAAAGCCTTGATGGTATAATCGTACAGTTCCTGGTGGTTGGCGGTGGAATAGACTACGCGCCAGCCCTCACCGTTACCGCCGAAAGCAGCCAGGTTGACTTCCTGCTGGGAGTAAATAACCGTGGCCGTGGAGGGTCCGCCCCTCTGCTGGATGATAACCACCATGGGAATGCGCATCATTTCCGCCATGGTAACCGGTTCCTGAAAAAGAACGGTGCCGGGGCCAGCGGTGGCTGAAAATGCCTTGCGCCCGGCCAGCACACCGCCGATAGTGGTAAAGCCGGCCGACAGCTCATCTTCAGTCTGCAGGAACTTTTTGCCATATGCCGGGGCCAGCCTTGTCCAGTAGTGCATAATTTCGTTTTGCGGGGTTATGGGATACCCAAACATGATGTCGGCTCCCGCCGCCAGGGCCGCCCAGGCCACCGCTTCGTTGCCGGTGACAAAAACCCTGTTTTCGGAAAAAGGAAGCGTCCGCTGCAACCACCACACCTCCTGCTTTGTCCGGTGTTACCGGAAAGCTCTGTGCATAAACCGTTTTAGATAGACAACCGGAGCTCCCAGTCCTTCCCCGTCGCCAAGATCCCGGCGGAACCGCTCGTCAGCCGCCGCGGCAACCACAGGCAGGTTCAGCGCCCGCGCCGCCGCCCTGACTATTTCGTTGCCGTGCCTGATAACCTCCAGGTCAGTGTCGTCACCCAGGTTGCTGTTGCTGACCAGGCCGTCCACCCGGTCAAAGGTGCGGACGAACTGCACGATTTTTTCCGGCGTGGCGGTAAAGGGCCTGGCCGCGTTCACCACCACGAAGACCCGAAGGTCGGGGTGAGGGTAGCCTTCCAGCAAGTTCAGCACCCTTCCCCCGTAAGCACCGTAACCCACATCCAGCACCACGTGCCCCGGCCTAAGCAGGGAAAAACGGGCGGAAGGCTCAAATATGTTCCCGGTCTCACCAAGCCCTGCCGTTTCCCGGCTGTCCCGGGCAATTACGGTAAGGCCGACGGCCGACAGCTCCTCTCTTAGCGGCCGCAGCGTATAAAAAGGCTCCACCAGGTCCAGGTCCACCAGAGTTACCTCTTCACCCCCGCCGCAAAGCGAGAGCGCCCTGTTAATGGCATACTCGCTTTTACCGCTGGCATATTCGCCCACATAGGCTTCTCTGATGCCCATATTACCTCCCGGGCTTTTTTTGTATCTTGTGACATTTTGCCTCCCGGAATACACAAAAAATAAAAAAGCCCGGGGTCGTCCGGGCTGAAGTAAATTTACGCTTTTTCTCCGCAGCGTTCCAGCAGGCTCTCCCACTGCCGGTCTGTGAATTCCTGCAGCTGTTCAATAACCCCTTCGTTTTCCGGCCTGAAAAGGTGGGCAAAACGGCCCTGCATTTTCAGGTAGTCGCGGACAGGCTTTTTGTTGCGCACCCTGTAAGTCAGGCGCCACTTGCCGTTTTCCACTTCGTAGAGCGGCCAGATGCAGACTTCGGTGGCCATCTTGCTTATCTCTATGGTTTTTTCCATGGGATAACGCCAGCCGCGGTGACAGGGCGCCAGGATGTTGAGGAAGGCGGCTCCTTCCGCCTGCAGGGCCTTGCCGGCCTTGGTAAAGGTGTCGCGCCAGTTGTGGACAGCAGCCTGGCCGACGTAGGGGATGTTGTGAGCAGCGGCGATGGCGGTAAGGTCTTTGCGGTTCTGGCCCTTGCCGAAGCTCTGTTCACCATAGGGCGAGGTGGTGGTCCAGGTCCCGAGCTGGGTGGCGCCGGAACGCTGGATGCCGGTATTCATGTAGGCTTCATTGTTATAGCAGACATAGAGGACCCGGTGACCACGCTCCAGCATCCCGGAGAGCGCCTGGAAACCGATGTCGTAGGTGCCGCCGTCACCACCGAAGACCACGAAGCGGAAATCCCCGCTTACTTTACCTTTCTTCTTCAGGGCACGGTAGGCGGTTTCCACGCCGCTCATGGTGGAAGCGGCATTCTCAAAGGCGCTGTGAATAAAGCCGGTACGCCAGGCGTTGTACGGGTAAATGGTGGTGGAAACCTCCAGGCAGCCGGTGGGGCAACAGGTCACCACACTGGTGTCTTTGGGCACGGCATGCAAAACCTGGCGCACCGCAACAGAAGCGCCGCAACCGGCGCATAGGCGGTGTCCCCCGGTGAGCAGCTCTCTTTGCTTGGTCAGCTCGCTTAATTTCACGGCCATGGTTATCCCTCCTAATCCCGCAACCCGAGGTAGGTCACGGTTTTATCCTGGGTACCTTTTTGCACATACCCATCAAGCGTCAAAATGGCTTGGCGGATAAGATCCTGGGGCAGGTCACGCCCGCCCAGGCCATAGACAAAGTTATGCATGAGCGGTTTTTTTGGTTCTTCGTAGAACGAGGCCCGGGTCTCCACAAAGACCGGTCCGCCCAGTTCACCGGCAAAGGTTTCGGAGCGGTCAAAGATCCCCACTCCCCTGACTTTGGAGAGAGCCGCCACCAGTTCCTGCACGGGGAAGGGGCGAAACATGCGCAGCTTAATCAGACCTACCGGCACCCCTTCCGCCCTCATTCTGTCCACCACAGTCCGGATAGTTCCGGCAGCGGAACCAAGGGCCACCACCGCCAGCTCGGCGTCTTCCATACGGTGACTTTCAAAGAAATCATAGCGGCGGCCTGAAATCTCCGCAAACTCGGCGGCTACCTGTCTTACAGCGTCCGCTGCCTTCCGCATACCTTCAATCTGGGCCCGCTTAAACTCAAAGAAATAACCGCCCAGCCCGTCAAACGCGCCCCAGCAGGGAGGCTCCTGGGCGTCAAGCAGCGGCAGGCGAGGTGTCCATTCACCTATAAACTTTTTGACCGGATCGTCATCCAGCAATTCCAGCCTGTCTACAGAGTGGCTGATAATAAACCCGTCCAGCAGTACCATTACCGGCAGCAGCACATCGGGATGCTCGGCTATTCTCACCGCCTGCAGCATGTTATCGTATGTTTCCTGGGCGTTTTCGGAGAAGAGCTGGATCCAGCCGGAATCACGGGCGCCCATGCTGTCGCTGTGGTCACAGTGGATGTTAATGGGCGCTGAAAGCGAACGGTTCACATTGGCCATAACTATGGGCAGGCGCATGCCCGAAGCTATATAAAGCATCTCCCACATCAGGGCCAGGCCCTGCGAAGAAGTGGCGGTTATAACCCGGGCACCGGCAGCAGCGGCGCCAATAGCCGCGCTCATGGCAGAATGTTCGCTTTCCACGTTTATCATTTCACTGTCCACAAGGCCGTTGGCCACCATCTCGGCGTAACTCTCCACAATAGCGGTCTGGGGGGTGATGGGATAAGCAGGGACTACATCGGGGTTAATCTGGCGCATGGCCTCAGCCACCGCGTCAGTCCCCACCAGGGCAACTGTCTTAGGCATAATACATCCTCCTGTCCACAAAATTAGGCGCCTTTTTCTTCCCGGGTTTCACCCTTGCCGCCTGCCGCCAGCAGGCACTTTTCCAGCTCCTGCGCCTCGGCTTCGCTGATCATGGTGATGGCGCTCTTTGGGCATTCCTCGGCACAGATACCGCAGCCCTTGCAATGTTGCAGGTTAAAGCCGGTCATCTTCTCCTCCACCACCACTATGGAGCTGTCGGGGCAGAAAATAAAGCAGAAATGGCAGTGGATACACTTGTCCAGATCCAGCACAGGACGCAGGGAACGCCATCCCCCCGTTACATAACGGTCAGTTGTTCCGGCCTCGGGAATAACCCCTCCCAGCGGGTGTTCACGCCAGTTCCATTCTTTGATCCCGGTAAAGTCCCAGTATTTACTCAAGGCCCTGCACCTCCCCGAATGCCGCCTGCAAGGCGGCAATGTTGCCCCTGATTACTTTTTCCGGAAACTTGTGGCCAAAGTACTCACTGATAAACCCGATAGCCTCCTCCTCGGTCAGTAACCCTGTCATCTTCAGCAGGGCCCCCAGCATGGGCACATTGGGCATGGCCCGTCCCAGGCACTCCATGGAGATACGGGTGGCATCCACAGTGCAAACCTGGTAATCGTGCAAATTATACTTTTCTTTTACTGTGTCCGGGCACTCGCCGGTGTTAACGGCTATCCGGCCACCGGGGGCAAGGCCCGAGGTGAAGTCCACCACGTCACACAGTGTGGGGTCAACAATAACCACTATTGACGGTGAGGTCACCCCACAGTAAGTATGGATCGGCTCCCCGCTAAGGCGGTTAAAACACTGGATGGGTGCGCCCATCCTCTCCGGGCCGTACTCCGGAAAAGCCTGAAAATAAAGCCCTTTGCTCAGGGCCATTTCCGCCAGCATCTTTGCTGCGGTAACCGCGCCCTGTCCTCCTCTGGCATGCCAACGGATTTCTGTCACATTACAGTCCACGCCTGCTATCCTCCCTTTCCCTTAAATCAGATGCCGCCCCACGCGGTACCCGGCCCTGCGCCAAAGCCACCGGATAAAACAGAAAAATAACGTCATCAAGTTCCTTCAGGCACAAGGAAGCACAGGCACCTCTCCCGCCATCAGGTCATGAAAAACGGAAAAACCCGGGCTTTGCCTGACGGCCAATCCGGGCCCTGACAGAATCATTGGAACATGCGGGCTGACTGGTCGCGCTTTGCCTGCCGGTGTACCATCCCGGCAGGCGGGTTATTTCCTCCACTGCCGGAATACCTGGGCTCACCTGGAATTATACCACCCGGCGCGCAAAAGCGTCAACCCTGACCTTCATTATTAATAACAACTTTTAGAAAATTTATACGGGTTAGAATTTTCTGTTTTAACCCAGCATACGCTGCAGCAACAATAGCATCACCAGTCCCGGCAACCCCATATAGCCCACAATCAGCATCGTTGCCAGGTTTATGCCGATGTGTACACCAAAGAGACCTCCCGCCAGGTTAAATACCAACAGGCCGGCCACTCCGATCAGGCCGCAGGCAACCAGGCGCAACAGCAGGCGGGCGGGAGCCACCAGCATCTTAGCAACCAGGTACAGCACCACCAGGCCAAAAATAACGGCCAGTATCACGTTAAGATCCGGCTTTGGCACAAATTTCACCCCCCTTCCCGCAGCGCATCTATCCTGACCGGAAGCCGGTATCCTTCCTGGCGCGCTTTTTTCAGCAAAAAAGTATATTTGCGCTCAGCCGCTTCCATGGCATGGATGGCATGGTCAACCAGGTCCGGGTCCACTACGTGATTAAAATAATCCATGGCTGACTGCCACTCGCGCCGGGCTTCTTCCACCAGGTCAAAAAAATCTTTCTGCCTGGCGTTATGCTCCGGGTTTTCCCCCATGGACATACGCACCATGACCGCCTCCCAGACCAACTTCAGCTGCTTTACCGTTTCACCCCCGGCCAAAGGCAACCCTCCCCAGACAGCAGCCGGCTGTTATGTTTAAACTATATGATATCCAATTCTTTCCTATGCATGCGCAGCCGAAGTCCCGCCAAACAAAAAAGACGGCCAAAGCGCGGTTAACAGGGAAACCTGCCAAATCGATACAAAAAAAGGAAGTCACAGTAATTAGTGTCTTCCTTCTTTTTAATCTTTCGATTGTGGTAAATCGCTACCCCGATGGCATGGGGACTATTTTAACAGCAGGCTGTACAGCACCTGGGCCATCTGGGCCCTGGTGGAGGTATCCTTTGGCGCAAGCCTGCTCCCGCTGCCGCTGACGGTTCCGTTTTCCACAAGAAACTTCATGGCTTCTTTCGCCCAGGGGGCAATATCGCCGGCATCGCTGAAGTCTGAGAGCATCCTGCCGGGATTGCCGGGGGTCAGCTTGCCCATGGCTTTCATTGCGTTGTACAGCAGGGTAAACATTTCCTGGCGGGTGATTTCCCTTGTCGGTGCAAAGAGGTTGCTGCCCACCCCTGTCGCTATACCACGCCTTTTTGCCGCGGCCAGGTAGCCGGTATACCAGGTATTGCCCGCATCTGCAAAGTTATCCTGAGGATTTTTGTCGGGGGCTATACCGTAGGCCTTCAGCAGCATAACGATAAACTGTCCCCTGGTCAGCTTGACCTCCGGGCTGAAATTGCCGCCTCCCGTACCTTTGGTGATCTCCCTGGCGGCTATGAAGGAAACCGCCTTGCTATACCACGCTCCTGCCGCCACATCCTTAAAACTTACTTTATTGTAGCTTACAGCGTAGTAACTGAAATGGGTGGTGGTGAAGACCACAGTGCCGGTGGCCGGGTCATAGCGCCCGTTGGGCACAAAAACCACCTTGCCGCTGCCGTCTATGTACCAGACAACGATGCTCTCAGGGTTTTCCCGCTCCGCCGCTGTCGGCGTATAAGGGATCGATACCGTTACCGGCGCAGCTGGGTTGTGCCACGCGGTCTGCTTACCGTCCAGGGTCAGGGTGAGCTGGATGATGGGGCGGCCGCCGATGGCTGCTTTTACTTCCTCCGGCAAACCCGACTTGTCGCCCTGGGCGAAGGTGATCCCGGCGCTGCCCCCTTCGGTTCCTGCCATTCCCGCCAGCATGCCGGCCGGGACGGTGACGCTGCCCACGCCGGTGGCAAAGGTCAGCGCGCCTTCCCTGGGTGAGCCAGACAGAGTAGCGGCGGGCAGGGTCATGGTATATGAACCTACGCCTGAAATGGCGGGCATGGTAAGGACGGCTGTCTTTGAACCGGCAAAAATGTCTTGTGCCAGGGTCCCCAGGTCTGCCTTTGCACTGCCCGCATTTGTGTTGACACTGACCGGCAGGGTTGCTTTTGCTATGTCGGCACCTGAAACAGTGGCTATATATGCCGGTAGCGGAACAGTGGGGGTGCTGCCTGCCGTGGCCACCGTGATGGAGAAGTCCTGCGTGTAATCCGCCGTTTTAGACGCGCCGTTTGTGATGGTGGCCCTGACGACCACCGTCCCCGCCGCCGCCACAGACAGCGTGTTTCCGGAAATCGCCGCCCCCGTTGTCCCCGCGTTCTGAATGCTCCAGACGATGCTTTGATTCGTCGCGTTGGCCGGAGCGACTGTGCCGGTAAGGGTGAGCGGCGTCCCCGCTATGGCCGTCGAGGGCACGCCGAAGATATTGGTCACGGCCACGAAGGCGGGCGGGGTGGTGTCGGAGATGGCGATGGTCAGCGTCGCCGGCGCGCCTGCATCAAATTCTACGGTCAGCACCAGGCTGCCCGTGGGCTGCGCCGCCAGGTACTCTTTCCTGATGGTGAGGGTATTGCCCGAAACCGCATAGCTGCCCGCGCCGATGCTCGCGCCATCCGCCTTGACCTCGGTGACGCCGGTGGCGTCGTTCCAGGTGATGGTGGTTTCCACATCGGCCCGGTGGGCCGGGTTTTTGTCAAAGCTGCCGGTATCAGGAGAGATGGCCGCACTGAGGGGCGGCGCCGCTGAGACGGTCAGGGTGGCTGAATTGCTGGTGGTGCTGCCGGCGCTGTTCGTCACCTCTACGGTGTAGCTTCCCGCATCAGAAGCCTGGGCGTTAGTTATGGTTAAGGTGGCCGCGTTCGCCCCGCTGATATTGCCGCCGTCGGTCAGGTTGCTGCCGCCCTTTTTCCACTGGTAGCTTAAGGGCTCTGTGCCCGTGGCTGTCACGCTGAAGGTGGCCGTCTCTCCTGCGGTCACCGTCTGGGCGGACGGCTGGACCGTGATGGTCGGGGCCACGGGGGCAGGGGTGGTGTCAATGATGGTGACGGTCAATGTGGCCGCATCGCCCCTGTCGAATTCTACGGTCAGCACCAGGCTGCCCGTGGGCTGCGCCGCCAGGTACTCTTTCCTGATGGTGAGGGTATTGCCCGAAACCGCATAGCTGCCCGCGCCGATGCTCGCGCCTCCGGCCTTGACGTCGGTGACACCAGCGGCGTCGTTCCAGGTGATGGTGGTGCTCACATCGGCCCGGTGGGCCGGGTTTCGGTCAAAGCTGCCGGTATCAGGAGAGATGGCCGCACTGACCACTGGTACAGTGTAGCTGTACGCCGCGCTTGCGGCCGAGGGGTCGCTGTCAGTGTAAGTGAATCCGTCGCCGTCGGCAACTACCTTGAAGGTGTAGTCGCCGGTGCCGGCAGAAGCGATGACGGCGGTGAAATCATACGCCGTGCCCATAACGCCGGTGACGGCGCTGCCCTGCGCTGTGCCGCCCCGGTAGAGCTGCACGGTATACCAGATGGCGTTTGGGACAGGATTCCACGTCGCCTTGCCGGGCACGGCGCCGTCCCACGCGTGGCCGGTGGGCGCGGAAAGGGGGATAGGGGCGTGTAGCGTGCCTGCCCCTGTATGCCCGTTATTAGTCGTTATATTGCCTGTGTATCTCCTGATAAAGGAAGGCTGCGCCGCGTCGGCAGCCTCGGCCGCCGTGGTCTTTGTGCCCGCGGGCAGATAGAGGTACAGCTTGCCGTCGCTGTCGGCACGTACGTCGCTTACACCATAGGCATAGCCCACGTTGGCGGTCAGCGAACGGAGCAGAGCGTCAGCTGTATTTGTCCCGCCCCGCGCCAGGGTCACCGTCGTAAGGTAGACGTTGGCGCCGCCGCCGTTTTGCAGCGAGCCGCTCGCCCCGTTGGCCCCGCGCCCGATGGGCTCGGCGTTGCCGCCCCCGGCTACGGCTTTGACGCTGCCGCCGGTGATCACCACCGTGCCGCCCGCACCCTGTTCGCCCCCGCCGATCCCCGCCGCTCCGCTGCCGCCGCCTGTGGCGGTGACGGTACCGCCGCTGATGGTGATCGTGCCGCCGCTGCCGCCGTTTCCGCCCCCGCCAATCCCCGCACCCAGGCCGCTGCCGCCGCTGGCGGTGACGCTGCCGCCGCTGATGGTGATCGTGCCGCCGCCGCAGCCGCCGCCGCTATCGGCAAAACCGCCGCCGATGCCTGCGGCTCCGTAGTTATTGGAGGCTATGACCGTACCGCCTGTAATGGTGATGGCACCGCCGTTTTCATCCCGCCCCCCGCCGATCCCCGCGCCATAGAGGCCCCCCGTGGCCGTAAGGGAACCCTCGCCGCCGATGACAAGGGCCGCGCCCTGGGCACAGCCAAGGCCGGCGTAATCCCTGCCGCTTTTAAGCGTGTTGTCCTGGCCCACAAGGGTGAGGCTGACCGCCGAGCCGGGTTTGATGGTCAGGGCGCAGGGCGCCGCATTTCCCTGGTGTATGATCTGCACATTATTGATGGTGAGCCGCACGGGGTTAGCTTCCGTGCTTGCGGGGGCGTCGATCACGATCCGGTCCGCCGTCGCCTGTTCCACACCCGCCGCCATGGAGACAACGTACTCGCCGGGCTGCAGGAGCTTCAGGACACCGTCAAGGCCGTAGGTGTAATTAAGATTTGTCACCACCCTCAGTTCGTCGTTCCTGGTGCCCGACAGCGTCAGCGTGCCGGCGGAGGTGAGAGGGTCGCTTGTGGTGGCTACGCTGCCGCTGTAGACGCTGTTTTCCGCCCTTGCCCCGGTGGTCGCGGCATTAAGGGGGAGATAGAGGTACAGCCTGCCGTCGGTGTCCGTCATAACGCCGGCAAGGCCATAGGCATAGCCGGCGTTGGTAACCAGGTCCAGGACGGCCTTTGCCTCCTGCACTCCCTGGAGGGTCACCGTCGTAAGGTAGACGTTTGCGCCGGTTACGTTTTGCAGCGAGCCGCTGCCCGCCCCGTAGGCCCCGCGCCCGATGGGCTCGGCGTTGCCGCCGCCAGCTGCGGTATTGATGCTGCCGCCGCTGATCACCACTGTGCCCCCGCTGCCGCCGATGCCGGATTGCCTGCCGCCGCCGCCGATGCCCGCCCCGTAGGTTCCCCCTCTGGCGGTGACCGTGCCGCCGCCGATGGTAATATGGCCTCCGCTGCCGCCGGTGCCGATGCCGGCGCCGCCGCCCCCGCCGATGCCCGCCCCGTAGGTTCCCCCTCTGGCGGTGACCGTGCCGCCGCCAATGGTAATATGGCCCCCGCTGCCGCCGGCGCCGCTGCCGGCGCCGCTGCTGCCACCGCCGCCGATGCCCGCCCCCCCGTAGTCTCCCCCTCTGGCGGTGAGCGTGCCGCCGCCGACGGTAATATGGCCCCCGCTGCCGCCTCCGCTGTTGCCGAATCCGCCGCCGATGCCCGCGGCGCCGGTGCCGCCCGTGGCGGTGAGCGTGCCGCCGCCGATGGTGATATGGCCCCCGCTGCCGCCGGTGCCGGTGCCGGCGCCGCCGCCGATGCCCGCGGCGCCGTATCCGCCTGTGGCGGTGAGCGTGCCGCCGCTGACGGTAATATGGCCGCCGCTGCCGTCTAATCCGCCGCCGATGCCCGCCCCGTATTCTCCCCCTGCGGCGCTAAGGGCGCCCGGGCCTTTTATGGCAAGGGTTGCGCCCGCCTGGCAGCGTATTCCGGGGTAGTACTGGCCGCTGGTCAGGGTATTGGCAGTGCCGGCCATTAAAATTAACCTGACATGGGAAGTACCCTTTACATCAAAAGCACATGAGCCGTTTTGTATCTTGACATTATTCAGCATAATGACAATAGGGTTGTCGGGCGTCCCGCCGTTGGCCTGGATTTTGCTACCCGTGCTTTCGGCAACGCCTTCCTTCAGGGATACTGTGTAGCTGCCGGGCTCTGTGAACAGGAGCGCGCCGTCGCCGGGATTGTAGGAATATCCTGAGACGTTCGCCGTCGCCACGATAAAGTCGCCGGCAACCTTAGGTCCGTGCACGGCTACCGGCACAGCCTCCTCTGAACCGTTGCTGTAGGTCACCGTGATGGAGGTGCTGCCCTCCGCCACGCCGGTCACAGTCACCGTCCCGCTGTCCAGGGCTGCCGTGGCAACGACGGCGTCAATGGTGCCGATAGCTGTAATGGTCAGGGGCGTAAGCCCGAGGGTCGGGGCCGTAAAGCTTGCGCTGCCGCCTGTAACCATACTTTGCACCGGCGGCCCGCTTTCGCTCAGAGTGCCGCTCGCCGACCCGTCGCTTAAGGTCCCGATGCTGCCCCGGTAAGTTATGTGGGCCAAAGGCGCCCCGCCAATGACGGTCTGGGCCGCAGTGGTCAGCGTCCCCGCCGGCAGGTAGACATAGAGCCTGCCGTCGGTATCGGTACGCATATCCCTTGTCCCATAGGCAGAGTTTGTATCGGTAACCAGCAGTGCAACGGCAGCATTGCCGGCCGGTGCGCCCGCGCCGTCCGCCAGGGTAATCCTGGTGAGGCAGAGGCTCACCCCGCCCTCCGAAACAGGCCTGTCCAGCAGCGTGCCGGCGGTGCTGTTGGCCCGGACGCTGCCTCCGGTGATGTAGATGTTCCCGCCGCTGCCGGCCGCCTGCCCGCCGTTGCCGAGGCCCGCGTCGCCTGTGGCCGTAACATTGCCGCCGCTGATGATAATGGTCCCGCCGTCTCCGAAACCTCCGCCGCCGAGGCCCGCTCCCCCTGCAACAGCCCAATCTCCGTCGCCGCCCGTGGCCGTGACATTGCCGCCGCTGATGGCAATGGTCCCGGCGCTGCCGTCGGCGCCGCCGCCGATGCCCGCCCCGCCGTCTCCCCCTGTGGCGGTGACGGTGCCGCCGCTGACGGCAATATGGCCGCTGTCTCCGTATACTCCGCCGCCGATGCCCGCCCCGTACTTGCCGCCGCTGGCCGTGAGCCGGCCGGTACCACCCTCCTGGCCGTAGATGGTCAGACGCTGGCCGACGGGTACATTTATCCCCGCCTGGTGCAGGTCACCGGTGACGGTAAGGGAGGCGCCGTCCGCGAGGATCAGACGGACGTCGCCGTTTACGGTAAGCGTCCCGGAACGGGTAACGCTGCCGCTGACCACATACCAGCCACTGTTCAGCGTCCCGGTTGCGCTGCTGACCAGCGTGGCGACCGCGCTTTTTATATTACCGTTTTCATCGACATACAAGGTCGGTGTACCCGCCATCGACATTCCTGGCAACAACGTGCATAACAGCGCGGCACACAGCAACAGGCCACAAAGCAGCGGCAGGCTGAAAAACCGTTTTCCTCTCTCTTTCACATTCTCATGACCTCCATTCTCATAACCTCCCTTTATGCGAATATGGGAAAAACCATCCTTTGCCTTCATATCAATTTCTTTCCTCCTTCTCCGCTGATCTTGGTTCATGCCGCAGCACCCCGTAAAGGCAGACGCCGGTGGGAAAGGGAACAAGAAAGCCCCTGTGACAGCTTTTCATTGCTATCATAGGGGCAAATACCTCTACGCGGTAGTGACTTTTCACCCTCGAAAAGTCACGTTTTTTCAGCAAACAACAGGCCTGTTTGACCGTTAATTGCCGGGCCGGGCAGGAACACTTTGCCACAAACCCGCATGCCAACGCCTTTTTCGGCATGTACAGCGGCGCTCTTAAACAGTCGTTTAAACGACGACTTTTCAGCACAGTTTGTCCTGCCCGGAATACGGCGGCATAGAGCATCACGCCCAACATCGCGTAAGACTCGCTTTTGAGCGAGATATAGATATAAAACAGCACAGGGTGCGGTTTATCGTGTAAGCTTACCCTGCAGGGCGTGGTGACGGCGAAGGTCAGCAGACAGGTAATTGTTTTGTGTTAATGGCGATACCGATTCATGATACAGATCCTTTATTGGAGATTAAAACGTATTGCGCAAGCTCGTCCCGGCCGGATATAAACAGCTTTTCGTAAATTTCCAGCATTATGTTCTTGAGCCTGCCCACGGAAATACCATGCTGCCTGGCAATTTTGGCGTAAGGGACGCGGCGGGCCACCATTTGCGCCAGATGGTATTCCCGCAGGGAGAGGATCGATGTGATGTTATCCTTGGTGAAACGGTTGTGAAAGGCGATCCAGTTTTTAACCGTGCGCTCCCATTGCCCGATGACTGCGTCGCGGCGGTCGGGAAACGCCTGCTCCAGGCACTGCTCTATAAGGCCGCCGAAATCGGCCACCAGCTCCGCAAAGGGCGTAATAAAGCCGTGGGGCAGGGCGATGCGCATGGCTTCCAGCAGCCGGCGCCTGGCCTCGTTCTCACGCCCGAGGTAATGGCAGGCCAGCGCGCAGATGACCCGCAGGTAAACCTCGGGAATCGTAATCCCCCGCTCCGGCGCACAAAAGGCCAGCGCGGTCTGCGCCACAGCCAGCGCGATTTCATATTTCCCCACACACATAAAATATTTCGCGCGCAAATAGAGCATATACGGCGGCTTCGCCTGCGCCGGCAATGCGCTGAAATCCCCCTCCGAAAGCCACCCGGGAACCATATTCGGGGCGGCCGCACTGACGGCGACGCTGGCCAGCGCAAGCTCCGCGACGGCGGATACGTCGCTACCACGGCCTGCGCTGGCAAAGCTCTTGAGATAAGCTTCCATCTTCAGGTACGCAGGGTAGTCTCCCAGGCTGATAGCCGCCGCCAACGCCACCAGGGAGGCGCGCAGCTTTGCCGCCTCGTCCCCTTCGGTTAGATCAAAGCAGCGCATGACACGCTTAAAATCACCCCGCAGATAGGCAAGCTCGCCCTCGTACTGAAGCCGCGGCTTTTCTTCCCGCACGATTTTCAAAATCGCGTCGGGATTACAGGCCGGCATGGGTACGGAAGTGGCCTCAATTATATGAGCGAGCTGGAAGGACAGCGCTTTTCCCGGCGGCTTTTTCCCTTTGCGCGGATCGGCGGGTTTTTCCGCGTCTTCCGGGATCATCCACGACCTTCCGTACTTTTTGGCGCGGGGGATCCTCTTCGCGGCCAAAAGCCGCTGCACCTGCCGGCGCGAAACGCCCCACCTTTCGGAAGCTTCTGCTGCCGATATGTATTCCATCCTGAAACAAACCTTTCTTTTGGATAATTACAGATCGACATGCCGCCTTAGACCACGCCCGAATTCCTGCCACGTCATATACTTGCCGGACCGGTGGTTCCTAAAATGTCCCTGTGGAAATGGGCCTGAAACCATTATTAAAGTTCCCTGCGACCTTCCAGCGCCCGCGACAAGGTCACTTCGTCGGCATATTCCAAATCGCCGCCCACCGGAATGCCGTGAGCAATTCTGGTCACCCGCACGCCCAGAGCTTTTATTAACCGGGCCAGGTAAAGAGCTGTGGCCTCTCCTTCCACGTTGGGATTGGTGGCCATTATCAGCTCTGAAACCTTTCCTGCTCTGACCCGCTCCAGCAGCTGGCGGATTCGGAGCTGATCCGGCCCCACTCCGTCGATGGGCGAAATGGCCCCGCCCAGGACATGGTATACGCCCCTGAACTCGCGCATTCTTTCCATGGCCAGCACATCACGGGGGTCCTGCACCACACAGATTACCGATGTATCCCGCCGCGTATCCCGGCAGACAGCGCAAACCTCTCCCTCGCTGAAATTGCCGCAAACACTGCAGTAGCGGGTTTTTTCCCTGGCCTCCACCATGGACCTGGCCATGGCTTCTACCTCCTCCCGGGGCAGCTTCAGCACGAACAGCGCCAGGCGCTGAGCGGTTTTTGGGCCTACCCCGGGCAGTTTCTGGAATGTTTCAATCAGCCGGCCGATTGGTTCAGGGTAATACATGCGCTGCCTAAAAAAGTCCCGGCGGCAGGTTTATGCCGCCTGTTATCCTTTTCATTTCCCCGGCCACCATTTCCTCCACTTTGCGCAGCCCTTCATTGACAGCAGCCACCACCATATCCTGGAGCATCTCCAGGTCTTCCGGGTCAACCGCTTCCGGATCAATGGTCAGGCTGACCAGTTCTTTCTTGCCGCTGACCACCACGCGGACGGCGCCGCCACCGCTGGTCACCTCCAAAGTCCTCCCCTGCAATTCCTCTTGCAGTTTCAGCATGTCGCTCTGCATCTTCTGAATCTGTTTCATCATTTTGCCCATGTTACCCATATTACCGTACACAGTAACAGCCTCCCTATGCCTTTTTCCCATCTTCCAGGATTTTACCGTTGAATATCTCAGCGGCAGCGCTGGCCAGGTCTTCTTTCCTGCCGGGAGCGGTCAGGTCGGTGCCGTTTTGCCGGCAGCGTACCGTTACCTTTTTCCCGAATACCCTGCCAGCCACCGCCTCCAGGCAGGATCTGTTCTCAGGGGCATCCATCATTTCGCGGCTGAACGAAGCGTTAAAATCGAGCTCCAGAACGTTACCGTCAAAAGCCGGACGGGCATCCAGCAGCAGCGCGTGGGTTTTAATGCTTTCCTTCCTGACCTGCTCCAGGACCTGGGTCCAGGAGCGGGACAGTTTCTGGTCCGTACCGCGGTCCGGCGCGCTGTCCGCTGTCTTCCCGGCGTAGCCTGCGTCACCCGCGTGCTGGCGCCCCCCCTGGGCCGATGGCGGCCGGAGAATGTCCGCAGGCATGGTCGGACCACAACGCTCCGCCTCGCGCTTTTCCGCCGCGCCGAAGTCAAAAAGGCGAAACAGCGCCAGCTCCAACATCAACCGCGGCCTTGTGGACCAGCGTATTTCCCCGAGAAGCTGGTGCAGGACGGCAAGAATATGACTGATGGCGGCCAGGCCCAGGGCCTCGGCCTGTGACTGCAGCCGCCCGGTCCACTGGGGAGCAATGCCCAGGGTCCCGGCCTCCGGACCGCAGGTCGCCACCACCATAAGGTCACGGAAATAGGCGATTGCCTGCTGTGTAAAATGGTGCAGGTCGCGTCCGGAGGCGGTTATCTTATCAACCAAAAGCAGGGCTCCGGCCAGGTCCCTGGCCAGGAGGGCCCCTGCCAGCTCATAAAAAACCTCCCGGCCCACGGTGCCAAGCAACGCCAGCACATTCTCTTCACTCACCCTGCCGCCGCCATAGGCGGCAGCCTGTTCCAGCAGGGAAAGAGCGTCGCGCACGCCTCCCGCCGCCTGCTCGGCGATGAGGTGCAGCGCTTCACCCTCCGCCTCTATGCCGCTGGCGGAGCACACCTCCCGCAGCTTGTCTGCTATCTCCGTAATTCCGATCAGCCTGAAATCAAGCCGCTGGCAGCGGGACACGATGGTCGCCGGCAACTTGTGCGGTTCAGTGGTGGCCAGCACAAACAGTACGTGGGGCGGCGGTTCTTCCAGCGTTTTTAAAAGCGCGTTAAAAGCTTCGGGTGTTAACATGTGTACTTCATCGATGATATATACTTTTTGACGCACTTCGGCCGGCGCGTAACGCACCTTTTCACGCAGGTCCCGTATCTCATCAATGCCGCGGTTGGAAGCGGCATCTATCTCCAGCACATCCATAACCCGGCCTTCCAGGATACCCCGGCAGGCAGCACACCGGTTACAGGGCTCCCTGCCCGGCCCCTGCTCGCAGTTAACAGCCCTGGCCAATATTTTGGCAGCACTGGTCTTGCCGGTGCCGCGCGGTCCGCAGAACAGATAAGCATGGGCCAATTTGCCCTGTTCCAGAGCATTTTGCAGTATTCTGACCGTTCCCGGCTGGCCGATTATCCCGGTAAAGGTTTGTGGTCGCCAGCGCCGGTAAAGCGCCTGATAAGACATATTATCACCTGTTCTCCATCTTTACTTTTTCCCTAATTCCCCATTGATACTTAAAATCCTTTTACAGGCACCAATAAAAAATTCCCCTGAAAGAGGAACTTTTTACCCGTATAATTAATGGCCGTGCACCTGTCTTTGGCCCTTTTCCCCAGGCGTTACCCCGAGAGTTAGCTCGGGCCAGGCTGCCCCGTGGCACCCGCAAGTACCTGCTTACCGCTGCTTCCTTCCGGACCTGACGGGGTTCA
>DYEY01000023.1 GCA_020725465.1 Dethiobacter sp. | reverse complement strand
TGCTATTACCATAACATACAAGCGCCTTGCAAAAATAAATTGTCCCTACATTTTTGGCCAAAAGTGAGTTTGACGAGCCAAAAAGTCAATAAAATCAAGGGTGTCTAATTTCAATTTAGGCTGCAACTGACAAACTCAGGAGGAAGGCGTAGATGGGATGGTGTAATATAAGTTAATATGTTTGGCAGTATGTGGTATCCTGCGTAATTTGGGATAACCAGCTACGGGATCAAAGATTAACACTAAAGGTATTGCCGGCTTCCACGCAGGAACACCATACGCCGATTTAACCGATTTAAGGTATTAAGTCAATCGTATTAATAAGGTAAAAGTTTGGTTATCCGAAGATTTTCAGGGGGCATTGGAATGGTAAAATTTACAGTGCATAAAGTTGTGTTGTCATAGCCTGACGGTAGTTAATGCAGAAGGTAATTTCTTATTAATGTAGAAGAGTATTTAAAACTTTATTGGTGGTATCAATATGGAAAATAAATACAAAATTGCAATAATATATTCAACATATCCGGAGATGACAAGTGCAGTCAGAGATTTAATAGCTCAAAAAGATTATATATTGGAAGTGCGTGAATGTGTTTTTGACCGCGCGGTAAAAGAGGCGAAAAAGTTTGAAAAAAAGGGGTTCGATCTTATTATTAGCCGCGGGGTTACCGGTATGCTGATAAAAAAGGCGGTATCGATACCTGTTATCTTAGTTGAAATAACAAATTTTGATATAATCAATACTCTTTATAAAGCATCCAAAATGGGTAAAAAGATTGCATACTTTGAGTATATCAGCACCAACCATTATCATGATTTTGAGAGTATGCGCGAAATACTGAACTTAGATGAAAACCAGCTGGGAATATATTACTATAACAGTGAAAAAGAACTGAGGGAAAAGGTAAAAGAGGCATTTAACAGTGATGTGGATGTAGTGGTGGCGTCCGGTATGTTTGTGCTGGAAATGGCAAGGATGCATGGAATGAAAAGTATCATGGTTCATTCTACTAAAGAAGCGGTTTTTAATGCCTTCAGGCAAGCAGAAGATATTTTGCAGATTAGAACGAATGACAGAAAAATAATTGACAGCTTTAATTCCGTAATGAATCATCTCAGTGCCGGTGTAATAGTTGTAGATAAAAACAAGCTGCTGACCCATTTGAATTACCCGGCAGAAAAAATACTGGGGATAAAAAGAGAGGATTATTTGGGGGAAGACATTCAGAGTATTGAACACCCGGAAATACGGTCCCTTTTTTCAGAACTGGATAAGCCGGCGGTAGGTTTGTTTAGGAATATAAATAACATAGAACTGATGGTAAACATAATTCCATTGGTTATAGAGAGCCGTTATATAGGCACAGCTGTTACTTTTGAAACTGCCCGGCAGATTCAAAAGCTTGAAGCTAAAATCAGAAATGAGCTTTACAATAAAGGGTTTGTGGCAAGATATCATTTTTCTGATTTAGTGGGAAAATCAGAAGCAATTAATCGCGCTATTACCAAAGCAAAAAGTTTTGGCAACTCGGACTCTACGGTGCTGATTACCGGTGAAAGTGGGACGGGTAAAGAAATTTTCGCAAACAGTATACACAACGTCAGCCAACGTGCAGGAGGGCCCTTTGTTGCTGTAAACTGTGCCACTCTGCCGGAAAACTTACTGGAAAGCGAGCTTTTCGGTTATGACGAAGGTTCATTCACAGGGGCAAAGAAAGGCGGAAAGCCAGGCCTGTTTGAGTTAGCCCATAAAGGGACGATTTTTTTGGACGAGATTTCAGAAATCAGCCTTTCTATCCAGGCACGGCTGCTACGTGTTTTGCAGGAAAAGGCAATCAGGCGTGTGGGCGGAGATAAAATAATTCCTGTTGATGTGAGGGTGATTGCAGCTACCAATGCCACTCTGCAGCAGAAAGTAAAAAGCGGTGAGTTCAGGGAAGACCTGTTTTTTCGCCTTAATGTACTTAATCTACACATACCTCCCCTCCGGGAGCGGGTTGATGACATTATACCCCTAATTAAATATTTCTACAAAAAGTATTCTCCAAACAAAAATTTTAGCTTACCGGTACCGCTAATAGAAGAGTTAAAAAAATATCCGTGGCCCGGCAATGTCAGGGAGCTGGAAAGTTTTGTTGAGAAGTACGTGATCTTGGCTGATTCTGAAGATCAAGGGTTCTTCCTGCTAGATGAACTCTATAGTGACCTTACCTTTTTTGATAACCGGGATGACTTGGCGGCCAAGGATGAGAGAACACTTGTTATAAAAGTTGGTACTCTGGAGGAAATGGAAAAGCAGATTATTGCTAAGATGCAGACAATGTTTGGTCAGGATAAAGCCCGCCTGGCAGAGAAACTGGGGATTTGCCGTACCACTCTCTGGAAAAAACTTAAAAAAATATAATGTTTAATAAATAAACATGACTTGTGGGCGGTTGCCCCGGTTACCTAAAGAAGAAAAGCTTGATATCCTGTAAAATCAAGCTTTTTTCAGTTTTTAATAGGGACGCTTTCCTTGGCATGGAATTTGCTGTACCTATGAATGAAGACGGCAGAATGGGGGGAGATGAAAAGTTGGTATCTGTAAGGACGCCTTTATCGGATGAAATAATCAGCTCTTTAAAAATCAGAGATTTCATAGAGATTTCGGGCAAGATTTATGCCGGTAGAGACGCGGCGTTGCCCAAGCTGGTAAAGCTTTACCGCGAAAACGGTTTACAGGGACAAGGCCTTGATTTGGCTGGTGGAGTTATATTTCATACCGCTGTAAGCCTGGCAGGGGTTGGTCCCACTTCCAGCAATAAGTTAGACATAGAGTCATCGATTCCGGATCTGTCAGCAGCAGGTATCAAAATACATCTGGGTAAGGGAACATTGCAACCTCAAACTGTTGAAGCGCTGAAGCAGCATAATTCCATCTTTGCCATTACGCCTCCTGTATCGTCGCTGCTTACCAGTAAGATAAAAAGCTGCCGGGTGGCTGCGTTTGCCGAGGAAGGAATAGAGGCTCTGTATGAGCTTGACATGGAGAACATTCCGGCCATAGTGGCCGTTGCCCATGGTAGTTCTATTTTCAGATATTAATAGGCTTTTGGGAGTGGTCTAAAAGAATGCCGAGTACAGAGGAGATCAGCAAAATTACAGCGGAAACACTGGTAAAAGCCAGCACTTCTTTTGCTCCGGACCAGGTTTGCATATACGAGGAAGCACTGCGCAATGAACAAAACCCCCAGGCAAAGTGGGTTCTGGAACAGATACTGGCCGGAGCAAGGGTGGCTGAACAGAAAAAATTGCCGCTGTGTGATGATACAGGAATACCCCATGTTTTCCTGGAGGTAGGGGAAAAAGTAGCTTTACCGCCGGGGTTCCTGAAGGCAGTATCTGAAGGGTTGGCAGCTGGTCTGCGTATGTTGCCAGGACGGCCCATGGCGGTAAAAGGTTGTGATGAGGAAAGAATTACCCAGGAAGCAGGGCTGTTCGATGATCCTGCGGCATTGCAGCCGGCGCCGTTTCAAATCAGGGCTACAGAAGAAGATGTAATTCGTCTTACCATACTTATGTTGGGTGGGGGGCCGGAAATCAGAGGGAAAACGCTACGCATCTTTCACAAGCATTCTCTGGACATAGTAGTTGATGAAATGGTTGCCTGGGCAACCGAGGGCGTCTCCCAGCTGGGTTGCCTGCCGGCAGTGCTCTTTTTTGGAGTGGGAAGAACAAACCTGGAAGCAGCATCTCTTGCGCTGGAAGCAATGAAAGATGCCTGCTTTACCCGGCAAAGCCTACTGGAAGAGAGAATTACCAAAGAGGTTAACAAATCCGGCATAGGTCCCCTTGGGTTGGGGGGGAAGAGTACAGTCTTGGCTACTTTCCTGAAAATTGGACCACAGCGTGCCAGTGGGGTCCGAATTGTATCTTTGCGGGTAGGGTGCTGTTTTGACCCGCGCCGGGCCTCGTATGAATGGAGCAAAGGATATGTTTAATTAATAAACGTGGTTTTTAATAAATAGACAGAGCTCCCATTTCATTTCACACACCGGAGGCATGTACTTATGACGAAGTTATTGGAGTATCAAAGTAAAGAGCTGTTTAAAAGGGAAGGACTGAATGTCTGTCCGGGGAGGACCGCAGCCAGTTCAAAAGAAGCAGAGCAAATTGCCAGTGAAATTGGTTGTCCGGTAGTAATAAAGGGACAGGCGTTTATTACCAGCAGAGCTAAGGCGGGGGCAATTAAATTTGCCGAAACCCCGCAGGAGGCAGGAGAAAAAGCTGCAGAAATACTGAGCCTGACCATAAAAGGTCAGCGCATTGAGAAGGTGCTGGTGGAGAAAAAGCTGGCGCTTAAAAAAGAATATTATGCCGGCATCGTTGTAAATGATGCTCTGCGCAGCCCAATGTTGGTTTTCAGTTCAATGGGTGGCAGCGGTATAGAAGAACTGGCAGCTGAGCACCCGGATAAGGTTATATTGCAACCCATTGATATACTGGAAGGCCTGCAGGAGTATGAAGCAAGAAACACATTGATCAGGCTTGGTATCGAAGGGGAAGAGATTCAGCCACTGGCAGGCTTGCTGGTTAAACTTTATAATACAGCCCGCAGATACGAAGCCCGTTCAGCTGAAATAAATCCTGTGGGTTTGAGTGAAGATGGCAAATTTTATGCGGTCGATGGCAGAGTTGTCATAGATGATAACGCTGTTTTCCGTCATCCTGAGTTGGGAATTGAAATTGCCAGGGAAATGGATCACCCACCGACCAGGCTAGACCGCGTTGCCTATAAAGTAGAAGCAAATGATTACCGGGGCACCTTCTATTTTATGCAATTGGAAACGGAAATGTCCGGTCCCGGTTATGTGGGTTTCCACGGTGCCGGTGGCGGCGGGTCCATGATGGGTATGGATGCACTGATGAGAGCCGGTTTTAAAGTGGCTAACTTCTGCGACACCAGCGGTAATCCCCCGGCTTCGAAAATCTACCGTGCAGTCAAAATTATTCTTTCCCAGCCTAATATCGAAGGCTATTTCCATTCGGGCTCAGGAGTTGCCAGCCAGGAGCAGTATCATCTTGCCAGGGGTATGGTCAAGGCTTTCCGGGAATTAAACCTTTCTCTTCCGGCCGTTATCAGATTCGGTGGAAACTCGGAAGAAGAGGCTATTAATATTGTCAGGGAGTATACCAAAGATTTACCGGCGCCTATTGAAGTTTATGGACGTAGCACCAGTGTGGATTACTGTGCCGGGCGGCTGAAAGAACTGATTCATGCTCAAAAAACTGATGTATCAAAACGGGGTGAGCAGGATGTACAGCTTTAAAACCATTACGGGAGAAATCCAGATAGATTACGGCAAATGCCCGGATTGCAGAGACAAGCCCTGTATTGCCGCCTGCAAGCCACAGGTTTTTAAAGAAGAATCAGGGCTGCCTGTGCTGGCTATTGATGCCGCTTCTGTGAGCAAGGGTAAATGCATTGAATGTCTGGCTTGCGAACTGGAATGCCAATTTCATGGCAGAGGCGCGATTAAGATTTTTCTTCCTCTGCCGTCAGTAGATTAGCAGAGGAGAATTAAATATGGCAATTTTGGTTGATCAAACAAAGACAGTCATTGTGCAGGGAATAACCGGCCGGGAAGGTTCTGCCCGCGCCAAACTAATGAAGGATTATGGCACGAGGCTCGTTGCCGGAGTTACTCCGGGTAAAAAAGGAGCCGACGTGCACGGAATTCCCGTATATGATTCAGTGGCACAGGCTTGGGAGAACGTGGGTCCCATAGACATCAGCGTTGTTTTTATCCCCGCACCCCTGGTTAAAAATGCCGCCATGGAAGCAATAGCAGCAGGCGTTAAGCTTTTGGTGTTGATTCCTGACCGGGTACCCCTGTATGATGCCATGGAAATCGCTGCCTTTGCCCGCCGGTATGGCGCCGGCTTTATCGGGCCTAACACTCTGGGCGTCATCAGCCCGGGTAAAGCCTTGCTGGGTATGATAGGCGGCCGTGCCGCCTCAGCCAGGGAGTGGTTTCAGCCGGGGCCGGTTGGGGTTATCTCGCGCAGTGGCGGTATGACTTCAGCTATATCATATTACCTGACTCAGGCGGGGCTTGGCCAAAGTACCATTGTCCATGTGGGCGGCGATGCGGTAATCGGAATGCGTGAGGCAGATGTTTTAAGGCAGTTTGAGGAAGATGAGGCTACCAGGGCTGTGGTACTGTTTGGGGAGATCGGTACAACCCAGGAAGAGGAAGTGGCAGCACTGGTGAAGGAAGGTAAATTCACCAAACCTGTGGTTGCTTTTGTCGGTGGAAAAGCCGCAAAATCAGGAACCCGTTTCTCACATGCCGGAGCCATCGTGGAAGGAAAGCGCGGCTCCCACGAAACTAAAGTAGAGGCGCTCCTGGACGCTGGTTGCCGGGTCGTCAATACTTTTGAAGAAATATTTGCGGAAACCGCAAAGGTGTTAAGAGAGACTTAGGAGGTTACGGGATGGAAGAGCAATGGACCAGTGCTATTACCAAGGTTGAACCAAACAAACTTACCGTAAGAGGGTACACCCTCACCGATTTAATTGGCCGGATTACTTTTTCGGAAATGATTTTTCTTGTTCTGAAGGGTGAACTGCCCACAAAACAAGCCGGCAAGGTAATGGAAGCAATTCTGGTAGCCTCTATAGATCATGGTGTTACCCCACCCTCCACGCTTGCCGCCCGGACTGTTGCCTCAACCGGTGCCCCACTTAATGCGGCGCTGGCAGCTGGTGTGCTTTCAGTAAACCGCCACCACGGCGGAGCGATAGAGGACTGTATGTTACTGCTGCAGCAGGCCGTGGCAGACAAAAAAGCCAAAGACGCGGATACAAAAACTACGGCTTTGGCGGTGGTGAAGAGTTACAGGACCCGTAAAATGAAAATGGCAGGGTTCGGTCATCGGATTCATACCGATGACCCGCGGACCAGAAAGCTTCTGAGCATTGCCAGCAGTGAAGGCATAAGTGGTGAATACACAGAAATGGCACTGGCTCTGGAGGAAGCAACCAAACAGGAAACCGGCAAAAACCTGCCCCTTAATGTCGATGGAGCAATTGCCGCTTTATTGTGCGAGCTTGGTTTCCCGCCGGCCCTGGCCAACGCCCTCTTTATTATTGCCCGCATACCCGGCTTGGCGGCACACGTTTACGAAGAGATAACTGAGCAGAAACCTATGCGCCGCATCAGTCCCACTCAGCATGGTTACAGCGGACCTGAAGGCAGAATTATTTAAATTACTTCAAATGTCATTTTTAGATATCGGGAGGCTTGCGAAAATGTTGATATTTAAAGACGCCAAAGTTGTAACCGGCGACAGTACCACCATATATGAACGGGCGACAGTTATTATTGAGAATGGGGTGATAGCTGAGGTTACCGAAAGATTCAGTGAGCCCGCGGAACATGACGCCAAAGTCATTGACGGCAGCGGTAAAGTGCTGGTGCCGGGAATGATAAACCACCATGCCCACGGAGTTGTCAACGGTCCTATTTTCGCCAGCGCTGCCGAGCCTTTGGGCATGCCAAAGGTTATTGAACAACTGGACCGCAACCTGCTGCAGGGAGTTACCACTGTTCTTAATGTTGACGGTTTTTGCACGATGGATGAGGTCAAAGAGACACAAAGGTATCACCCGATTAATATAAAAGCCTGCACTATGCATACGCCATTAAACTTCACCGCCGCTGACCGTCTGGACGCGGCAGGCCTTCGCCCTGAACACCGTACCATGACGGTTGAAAAAATGCTGGAGCAAGGGGCGGTTGCTATAGGAGAAATCGGCGGGGGGCATACCCTCGGCGGTGGTGGCCAAGACTACATATATATACCACGTGCTATAAAAAAGGCTACGGGTCGGGATATAGATTCTTTCCAGGCCAGGAAACTGAAACTGGCTGTTCTGGGACGCTTTATCGAGGAATCAGCCTGCGATATTGAACTGGTGGCTGCAGTTTTGGCGGAAATCGGGCTGGACGACTGCCTGACACCGGAGGCGGCGAAGCAGATTGTTGTCAATACCGTCCTGCCGTCTGTAAGTGTAACCCTTGATGGATACAGGGAAGCGGCCAACGAGGCTATCCGCTTTAATGTGCCGATGATTGCCCATAACGCTCCCACTTCCATGAAAGTTGTCCATGAAATTGCCGCCATGGGCATGAAAAGATTTATCGCTGCCCATTCAAACTACCTCTACACACTGGAGGAAAGCATTGAGAATACCCGCAAATTAAAACAGTACCCTGGGGTGATTATTGACGCGGCTGTCCATGATTGCTTCGGAGAAAAGAGGTTGGTTTCTTCTCCTCTGAACCTGCTCGCCTTTTTTAAAGAGGATCTGGCTGACATAGTGTCTACTGATTATGCGGCCGGCAAATTTGATTCAATGCTGCTTGCTTTTGAAGAAGGGATAAAACTGGGTAAAATCGGGCTTGCCAAAGCGGTGGGGCTGGGTACAAAGAAGGTTGCTGATGCCATCCCCGGCCTTGCTCCCAAAAGGGGCCTGATTGAAAAAGGATACGTGGCTGATCTGGTTCTTTGCGGGGATCCACAGATTTCTCTCGTTGATACAGTAACTCTCGCAGGTACTGTCGTGGTGCAGCAGGGTAAGCGTGTAGCTTAACATATTCTTATTTAATTAAATGCAGACTGGAGGCACTTATATTAATGCGGGTAAAGAAGGTTTTATATTCAGCAGGGCTTACAGGCTTTTACGTTGATGACAAAGAGGCGATTCGTGAAGGGGCGGAAATGGATGGGTTTATCTACCGGGGAACGCCTCTCACCCATGGTTTTAAGACCATTCGTCAGGCCGGAGAAAGTGTTTCGGTAATTCTGGTGCTGGAGAACGGTGAAATCGCTTATGGTGATTGTGCTGTTGCACAGTATTCAGGCAGTGGGGGTCGGGAAACACCTAATAATGCCGCGGCTCTGATTGATGTTTTACAGAAATATGTCACTCCCTTTCTGGAAGGCAGAACCCTGACAAACTTTAAAAAAGATGCTGAAGAACTGGACAACATTATGGCAGGAGAGAATAAATTGCCGGCTTCTGTCCGTTATGGTGCTACCCAGGCTATACTTGAAGCAGTTGCCAAAGAGCGCAAACTGACTATGACAGAAGTGGTGGCAGAGGATTACGGGCTCGAGCTGGAACTAGTTCCGGTTTTATTAAACGCCCAATCCGGTGACGACCGGTATATAAATGTGGATAAGATGATTCTTAAAAAAGCTGGAATGATCCCGCATGGACTTATTAATAACGTGGATGAAAAACTGGGCAGGCAGGGAGAAAAATTTCTGGAATATGTGCGCTGGGTAAAAGAGCGGGTAATGGATATCGGCGAAAATGATTACAAGCCCATTTTCCGCTATGATGTATACGGAACTATTGGCAAGGCTTTCAACAATAAACTGGAGGCAGTGGCTGACTACCTGGTCAGGGTCGGTGAAATTGCCGCACCATATGAAATTATGGTGGAGATGCCAGTAGATATGGGCAGCAAAGAAGCACAGCTTGAAGCCATGCTGGAACTGCGCAGAAAACTGGATGAGAAAGGAAGTAAACTTTTACTGGTCATTGACGAGTATGCCAACACACTGGAAGAAATAAGAGAGTGGGTTGATGCCCGTGGAGCAGATATGATTCAGGTGAAAACCATTGATTTGGGCGGCATCAATAACATAGTGGAAGCTAACCTTTATTGTAAAAAACACAACATCCGGGCTTACCAGGGCGGCACCTGCAACGAAACAGACAAGTCTGCCCGGGTGTGCGTGCACCTTGCCCTGGCCACCCAACCTTTTGCTATGGCCAGCAAGCCAGGTATGGGGGTTGACGAGGGCATGATGATTGTCAAAAACGAGATGGAGCGGACTCTGACGGTGTTAAAAGCAAAAAAGGATGGTCTTTTTTAAAGGGGGAAATCCGTTGGAAGGCATGAAAATGTTCACACCGATAAAAGTGGGGAGTCTGGTGTTGCCCAACCGTATTATGATGTCCCCCATGTTTTCCAACACCGCCACCAGGGACGGGTTTGTAACAGATAATACTGTAAATCATTATATTGCCCGTGCCCGTTCCCGCCCTGGTCTTATCATGGTGGAACATACCTCCGTCAACTCCCGCTACCTGCATCCGGGCAACCGCCTCCTGATAAGCGATGACAGATATCTGCCGGGGTTGAGCCGTTTGGCGGTGGCTGTCAAAGGTGCCGGTAGCCTTGTCGGGCTGCAAATAGCGCATTCCATATACGCTGCCGGGAAAAAACCCGCAGATTTGAGCAAGGATGAAGTATACCAAATCATTAATGACTTTTCAGAAGCCGCCTTAAGATGTAAAAAAGCAGGATTTGATGCACTGGAAATCCACATGGCCCACACCTATACCTTGGCTGATTTTATTTCCCGTCGTACCAACCGGCGAATTGATGAATTCGGCAAGTCTGTGGAAGGACGCTTTCGTATCATAAGGGAGATTGTAGCCGGTGTTCGGCAGGCCGTGGGGAAAGAGTATACCATTTTTGCCCGTTTCAGCGCTGATGAGTTTATTATCGGTGGTAACTCCCTGAAGCAGACAGGCTATTATGCCCGGGAACTGGAGAAAATGGGTATTGACTGTCTTGATGTTTCCGCCGGTGTCCGCTTCGATGACGGTGGCCTGCGAGGTTACAGCGACCTGCGCGGGAAACCGGGTATAGAAATGAATGACGGGCCCAATGTACACCTGGCGGAAGAAATAAAGAAGCTGGTAAACATTCCCGTTATTACCGTGGGTAAACTGGGCAATCCGTCCTTTGCCGAGCAGGTGCTGCAGGAAAACAGGGCCGACATGATTGCCCTGGCAAGACAGCTTATTGCCGACCCTATGTGGGTGGAGAAGGTGAGACAGGGTCGCTGGGACTTAATACATCATTGCCGTTACTGCAACAATTGTCTTTATAAAAGAAGGGGGCCTGACGACCCCGTCGCTTGCCTGGATGTCAGAAAATGTGCCACTTGTCTGACCTGCCTGCGCATCTGTCCTTTTGATGTTCCTTATATAAACGAAGAAGGCCGCCTTGAATTTGAAAATGAATGGTGTGAGGAATGTGGGTTTTGTGCCGGAATTTGCCCGGCACGGCTTGTCCGTTTTGCAGAGTGGCCGCTGGAAAACATGTCACAAAAAATAGATAAAGCTTTAGAGCAGATTGATGCCGGAAAACCGAAAAAAATTGTATTTTCCTGCAACACTGATCCTTTTGCCGGTTTGATTGCTCAAAAGTTGCCTGAAAACTGGAGCCTGGTGAAAACCCAGTGTATTTCTAGGCTGGAAACATTACATTTGCTGGAAGCTATTCGTAAAGGAGCGGACAGTGTGCTGGTGATTGGGTGCAGTGAAGCGGAAAAGCAAAGATGCTCGCTCCACGACCGTGGCAGTCTGATTGAAAAAAGGGTGCAAAAGGCTGTAGCGTTGCTTAAAGAAGCCGGCGTAAACAAAAAAGTTTCATTCCTAAAAATCGAAAAGACAGAAGAATTTGACATTAAAGCCATTTAAATTTCCAAGAGCAGGCCAACGCACAGGAGGAGTGGTTTCGTGATTATTGTTGAGGGGAAACCGTTACCGGAAATTGTCTCCATGCTGGCTCCTTTCAGAAGGGTCTTTGTTTTGGGTTGTGGGACTTGTGCCACGGTCTGCCTGGCCGGCGGAGAAAAAGAAGCCCGGGAAATGGCAGAGGCACTTTTACTGTACAGGCAACAACAGGGTGAGCCCCTGGAAGTAAAGGTGGCAGTAGTAGAGCGACAGTGTGAACGGGAGTTACTTGACAGCACCCGCAGGGAAATAGAGGAAGCGGACGCTGTTCTCTCACTTTCCTGCGGTATAGGTGTCCAGTGCCTGAACAGTTACTATCCGCAAAAAGTTGCGCTGCCCGCGATTAACACAAAGTTCCTGGGGTATCCCGAGCGGCTTGGAGTCTGGCAGGAGAACTGCCGGGCCTGCGGTGACTGTCTCTTGGATTATACTCTCGGCATCTGTCCCATTACACGTTGTGCCAAGAGTCTTCAAAACGGCCCCTGCGGAGGTTCAAAAGAAGGGAAATGTGAAATTTCTGCGGAGGTTCCCTGTGCCTGGCAGCAGATTATCGAGCGGTGGGAAAAGCACGGAACAGAGCGGTTCCCGGAGATAAGGCCGCCAAGGGACTGGTCCGCAGGGGCGGCGGGAGGGCCCAAAACAGTGGTTAAAGGAGATGTTGCCTTTGCAGAACGGGAGTAAGTTTGAAAAGCTGTTGAACTTTGGTAAGTTTGTGGTTACAGCGGAACTCGGCCCTCCCAAAAGCGCTGATCTGAGTATCATACGAAGACATGGTGAATGTTTAAAAGGTTATGTTGACGCCATTAATGTTACTGATAACCAGACAGCGGTTGTACGTGCCTCCAGCCTGGCCTGTGCCGTTGAACTAAAATCGATGGGGCTAGAGCCTATAGTGCAAGTTACCTGTCGCGACCGCAACCGCATTGCCTTGCAAAGTGATATGCTGGGTGCGGTCGGCCTGGGCATACACAACATCCTCTGTCTCTCCGGCGACCATGAAAAGTTTGGCAATGAACCTGGAGCCAAAGGAGTCTATGACCTGGACTCCATTCAACTGCTGGGTGTCGCCTCCGGAATGAAAGAAGGGCGTCTTTGTGGCGGCGACAAACTGGACGGGCCGGCGGATATATTTCTGGGAGCAGTGGAAAACCCCTTTGCTGACCCCTTAAATTATCGGATTTTGAGGCTGAGGAAAAAGGTTGAAGCGGGGGCACGATTTATCCAGACACAATGCGTTTTTGATATTGAGCTGTTTGAAAAGTGGATGGAGGGCATAAGGAAGCTGGGGCTCCATGAAAGAACAAAAATCCTGGCAGGCCTTACCCCGGTTAAATCTGCAAGAGCAGCCTGTTACATGAAGGAAAAGGTGCCCGGAATTGTTATTCCCGATAAAATTATTGAACGGGTTGCCAGGGCCAAAGACCAGAAAGAAGAAGGAATCAACATCTGCGTTGAGACCATTGAGCGCCTGAGGGAAATAGAGGGTATTGCAGGGATCCATATCATGGCGATTGCCTGGGAGGGAGTCGTGCCGACATTGGTGGAGAGAGCGGGGCTTATGTAGCATATGGTTACCCTGAATATTCTTTTAAAACTATACAGGAGGTGAGTACAAATGGAAGCCTTTGTAGAAACACTATCGCTCTTTATGACCTTTGAAAGCCTTATGCTCGTTATTGTTGGCTGTCTTATTGCCCTTTTTATGGGGTTGTTGCCGGGATTAAGTGGAGCAGAAGCCATGCTGATTCTCCTGCCTTTTACATTTCGAATGCCCTTATTTCAGGCGATGCTTTTAATGATGAGTGCATACGCCGGAGCTTTTGTCGGTGGTGCTGTGACGGGTATACTTTTTGGTATTCCGGGTTGCTCTACTACAATAGTGACGGTCTTTGACGGGTTCCCTATGAGAAAACAGGGAAGAGCTTTTGTAGCTATTGGAGCAGCTGCCACTGCATCTGCGGTGGCAGGGCTGCTGGCTTTGCTTTTAACAGTTGCAGTAATGCCTCTGATGGTACCATTTAGTCTTATGTTTGGGCCGCCAGAGTGGTTTGTGTTTGTTTTATTTGGTTTGGTGGTACTGGCCCTGGCAGGAGAAGGGAGATTTTTAAGGGCCTTAGCATCAGGCTTTTTAGGAATTCTGGTTGGTTGTATTGGTTTAAGTATTGTAACAGGAGATGTAAGATTTACGTTCGGAACATCGTATTTATGGGGGGGTATTCCCATAATACCAGCATTTATAGGGTTGTATCCACTTGCTGAAGTTATAGATCTTACTTTCCTTTCAGTAAAGAACAAAGCTGAAAGTGACAGCCTTGAATTCACTGAAAACTTCACAAAAAACGTCTGGGAAGGTATTCTGGTTACTTTCAAAAAGAAGAAGGCTTTAGTTATTGGCACTATTACAGGATGGATAATTGGCGTTATTCCAGGTGTTGGTGGAGCTCTGGCAAACCTTATGGCCTATGTTCTTACAAAAGAAACGTCTAAGGAGCCTGAAACGTTCGGAAAAGGAAATGTGGAGGGAGTTGTTGCGGCAGAAAGCGGAAATAATGCCAGTGTAGGTGGCGCACTGATTCCGACTCTGGCACTTGGCATACCTGGGAGTGTAAACACTGCTATTTTACTGGGGATACTGCTACTTCATGGAATACAACCCGGCACAAATGTGTTTGAAAAATATCAGGATATCACTTGGGCTATTATACTCTCTGCAGCAGCCAGTACAATTTTTGCTTCTGTTTTTGTACTGATCATTGGGTGGAGAGTGGCCAAAGTTATTCATCGGATTGAGATACGATACGCTGTACCAGTGATAGTAATTATAGGTAGTATAGCCGCATATCTGACAAGAGGTAACGTCTTAGATGTAGTAACTGCTTTTGTTTTAGCTTTGGTGGGTTATGGTATGAAGCGTTTTGAATTTTCACGAATTAGTTTTATGATTGCCTTAATGTTGGGACCCCTAATGGAAAAATCCTACTTTCAGGCACTTAGTATCGGGAGAGGCTCACTTAAGATATTTATTCAGAGTCCGGTCGTAAATATTCTCTGGGTATGTGTTTTTATAATTATGCTTGCGTCAGCTTTCAGAAGTTATAGGGCAAAGAAAGCATTAAAACACAATTAGTGGGAGGCAAATAAGAATGGTCCACGATATGCAAAAACAAATTTTAAACGCAGTTTCAGCGGGAGATTCAGAGGCGTTAATTAAACTGGTAACTAAGATAATGGAGAGCGGTGTAAAAACAAGGCAAATAGCTGAATTGCTGACAGAATCTATGAATGAAATCGGGAAGAAGTGGGCATTGCTGGAAATTTTTATGCCTGAGGTTATACAGTCAGCAGAGAGTGTAAAAACATGCATTGATTATATGGTTAGTCAAACAAGCGATAGTATTCCTGATAAAGGAACAATTGTATTGGGTACAGTCAAGGGAGATCTCCATGATATAGGAAAAAATATTGTAGCTGCGATGTGGACTGCCTCAGGTTTTAAAGTATTAGATATCGGGATTGATCAGCCCAGCTCTGCCTTTATTGAAGCGGCACAAGATTGTAATGCAGATATCATTGCAGCATCCTGCCTGCTTACCACTGCTTTATCCGGACACAGAGATATCATAGATTTGCTAAAGACCAAAGGATTAAGAGACAAATATAAAGTTTTAATAGGTGGTGGTGCTGTAACTCAGGAATGGTGTGATGAGGTTGGTGCAGATGGTTATGCAAAAGATGCAGCAGAAGCGGTTAAGCTTGCTTATTCAGTAATTCATTCTGCTTCAGGGAGTGAGTAAAGTGAACATAAGTCTTTGGGACATAATGTCCAGGATATATTCAGGAAAAGCAATAACTGAAAGTGATTTCGATACAAAAGTATTAGTGCCTGCAATTAACATGGCAGTTCAAAAGTATGATATTAATTATACGCCTCAAGTAATAGTTCCTTATGATGATGACTTGGCTGACAGGGTTTTTGCGGCGGCTCTGGAGTTTTTCCTTGAGGTGGGTGTTTACTGCAAGGATACGTCTCGAATAATAACGTTCAGTAAAGAAGAAGTTGAAGAAGCATTACAGCATATGCCAAAATCTGTAACTTTCGGAGAGGGCTCAGATCGCAGAGAAATGCCTGCGCGTATTCCGGAAGACAGCAGACTTCCTTTTCTCTGGCTAACAGCTTTGTCCTTGCCGGTTACAGAGGAGCTTTTCTATCCAATAGTTGAGTCTTATTGTGCTGAACCAACAACACAAATGATTAGTTGTCCGTCTTTGAGGAAAATAAGAGGTGTTGAATTAGGAATTGGTAATCCGCAAGAATACTTTGGTGCAACCCGTATGGCAGCAATGCTGAATGACGCACGGACTCTGGCCGGACGTCCCGGGATCCCTGTTGGTAATGCAATCCCTGCTGCAATTTCTGCTGCTGGAATTCTTGCTGCGACTATACCCAGGTTTGGGTTAAGACCTTCTGATGGTTATATGACACCGGTTATTTCAGAATTTAAGATAGATTGTGATCGCCTTTTAAGAAATGTTTATATGCTGGACTGGGGTGCCAATAATATGATGCTGGTATCGCCCATCATGGGAGGAATGTGCGGGGGGCCTGCACAAATTGCTGTAGCTACCACAGCATATTTCCTGATGGGTGCTACCCTGCTTCAGGCAAAAGCATATATGCCTTACCCAATACATTATCTTTACAGTAATTCTACCCATAAACCGACGATGTGGGCAACAAACCTTGCTTTCCAGGCAATAACCAGGAATGCAAACCCAGTTATAGCTTCACCTCTTTTTACAAGAAATGGAGCGGGCACACAAGCTATCATTTATGAGAGTGCTGCTTGGGCACTCGGCATTGTGACTTCCGGCAGCAATGTTTGTGCGCAGGGATTTGCAGGAGGAGGTAAGGTTAATCTTGTTAACCCTCTTGACGTCAGGATAACCGGTGAAGTTGCAAAATCAGCAGCAGGCATGTCCCGTAAGGAGGCAAATGAGTTATCTGTAAAACTATATGAGAGATATGCAGAGACTTTAAATAATCCGGAGCCGGGAGAAACGTTCCCAAACTTATATGATGTAGAAAGAAGAAAACCACTGGAAACAACTTATGCCCGCTACCTGAGCAGAATAAATGAACTTAAACATCTTGGTATCCTTGATTAGAAAGGGGGTAACAATTTGAAAAAGAGCAGGGGAGAGTTGTTGTTTATAGTTCTGATGGCATCTTTTTCTGTTGTTTTACTGGCTGGGACATCTAGGCTTTCTGACAAAAGCTCTATAATTCCTTTCTGGGTTTCTATAATAATACTAGCTCTGCTATTAATTGATTTATTTGTTAAAAGTAAAACATCTGTGTGTATAAAAGCATCAGAAACAGCTCAAAATAGAAATATTTTGGCAGTAATTTTCTGGTTAGGACTAACAATAATTCTTATATATCTGTTGGGAATGTTGTTTGCAGTGGTAATTAGCAGTTTCGTTTATTTCCAGTACTTTATTTTTAAGCAAATTAAAAAATCTGTAATAGCCTCATTAAGTGTTTTCAGTTTCATTTATATAATTTTTGTTGTTCTGGCGAAGTTCAATTTGTACAGGGGCATTTTTTTCTAGATGCGGTGAATAGTGAGAAAGGAGGTGGAGTTTAAAGGATATTCACCGTTTAGCAGTTCGTATTATTGGGGAAAAGACTATTATTAAGGGGGAGATTTGTAATGAAAAGAAAAATGCTGGTAATTCTTGCTCTGCTGTTAATTACCATTCTATTCCTGGCAGGATGTGGGAAAAAGCCGTCAGTTTCGCCGGATGTAAAAGATGAATTTCCGCTACCTGCAGGGAGTACTATTCGTATTGTTGTGCCCTATAGTCCAGGAGGCGGCTATGATGTTGAATCAAGATTAACTGCTCCTTTTATCAAAAAACACCTGGAAGAAATGGGAGCAAAAAACATTGATGTAATCGTTGAGAATGTTACCGGTGGTGGCGGCAGTATAGCAACCACACAAGTTTACAGGGAAAAGCCTGATGGTAAAACTATTATGCTCTTAGATCCCGAGTCATCGCTTTGGCAGCAGATGCTGAAAGACGCCCATTTTGATATTAAAAAATTTGTATACCTAGGCCAGAGGAGTGCTGACCCCATTGCTTTTATTGTTGATAAAAGGCACGCAGATGTTGATGATTTTCACGAATTAAGAAAAAAGTCACTTGAGACCCCTCTTTTAATGGCAACCGCTGGTCATGGTGGGCACGACCACATGTATGCCTTATTGTTTGCGGCTTTCTTGGAAGAAAAAGGCATGAAAATCAATTTCGAATTTCTTCATCTGGATGGCACAGGAGAGATTGTCGCAAGTTTTAGGCGTGGCGAAATAGACGGTACACCAGAAACAATTCGTCCCTTTTTGGAGTTAATTGAAAAAGGTGAAGCAAAAGTTTTGTTTACATTTACTCAGGATAGAACACCTTTGAGCCCGGATGCCCCAACAATTTTTGAGAGGAAAGAATTTGCCACCTTATCAAAAGAAGATTTGATTAACCTGACAAATATTGCTTATTACCGCAGGGTTTTTGTGGCGCCGCCTGGTACTGATGAGAGGGTGTCCGGTGTTTTGGCAGAGGCAATAAAAAGAGCCTTGAATGACCCAGAGTTAATTAATAAATCCAAGGAAGCCAAAAGACCTATATTTTATATCGGACCTCAGGATATACAAAACACTATAGCCAGTGAATGGGCTATCGCCGAAAAATATCTTAACACCATTAAGGCCAGTCTGCAGCCAAAATAGTATTTCTGTTAGTTTTACCCCAACGTTTTGAGAGTGTGGGTTGAAAACAGATAAAAGCAATCCACACTCTTTACATAATTAAATAAAAATAATTTATGGCTAAGAAAAACTTAACAAATGCGGAGGCAAAATGATTCGCATTGAAAACAACAAATGCATTGGTTGCGGGATTTGCGCTGAAAACTGCCTTGCACAGGCAATAATACTTGAAGACAAACTGCCCCGGGTAAATGATAACTGTGTGTACTGCAAAACGTGTATAAACCTGTGCCCAAAACAGGCGCTGGCTCCGGGGGAGAAAGCAGAGGGAATTGTGGGCTGTCACTCCTGCGGTGTAAAATGTGAAATTCCTCCCGGACGGACAGGTGCATGCAAGCGCTATACAAACATTGATGGTACCTTAATGAGAAACCGCCCATTGCACGTACCTGAAAAAACGCACCCTGATATCAGGAAACTTATTCTCAGCCGCCCTTTGATTTCCGCCGTTGGAGCCGGCACCGCCTATCCGGACTACAAACCGGCACCTTATATAGTACGTGAAGACATCGAAGGTGTTGATGTTGTAACTGTGGTGACCGAAGCGCATGTCTCCTACAGCAGTATGCAGATTAAAATTGATACCAACACCCATATCGGCTCGGAAGGTGCCAAGGTAAAACGAAACGGTAAAACAATCGGTTTGGTAACCACCGAGCAGTACGGGTCGCAGATGCTGACAATCGGAGGAGTAAATACAGTTAAGGGAAAACATGGACAGATTGCCGTCAGGACCATGATGGAACTGGGTAATCAGGAAGTGGTTACGCTGGAAATCGAAAAAGGGCCGGTACTGGAACTTCAGGTAGGCAGACCTCCTGTTATTGATGGTACAGCAGATACAAAAATGCGGGTGGGTTGCGGCGGCGCCAACATTGGGCTTTTCGCTTCCCACTTTAAAAAGGTCGTAGACGAAGTCATTGTTCTCGACCATCATATCATCGGGTTATACACTGAACATCCCGCCGGTGCGGAATTATGCAACTACAGAAGCGGTGTAACCCCTATTGGACGCAAAAGTACACCAGGCCGCTATTTCGGAGAGCCGGGAAAAGGCTGGGGTGGCACTGCGGTTGAAAATCCTATTCAGGCAATAAAATCGATAGACAAGGAAATTGCCTGGGTCGGCATGAGAATTCTGGTGGCGGAGACTACCTGGCGCAAAGCGGCGCTTTTTGAACTGGACAAGGACTTTGTTCCACAGGAAATTCCTTTGACCCCGGAGATTAAAGAATTGGTAGAAATGATTGCCGGCAACTGCGAGGATGCTAAAGTATCCGCCCTTTATTACGCTGGTGTGGGGGGAAGCGCCCGGGCCGGTGTTACGGTTAATCCCATCAAACTGACCCAAGCAGTCCACCGCGGCGATGCTGTTTTGACCATCGGTGGTGCCCCTACGTACGTATTCCCCGGCGGGGGGATTACCTTCCTGGCAGATGTGGAAAAAATGGCGCCCCGGCCTTTCTCCATGATCCCAACCCCGGCCATAGTGGCTCCGGTGGAATATACCATAGAGTACAGCAAATATAAGGAGATAGGCGGCCATATTACAGCGGTAAGACCGTTGCGGCAAGTGCTGAAAAATGGCTGGGTAACCTGGTTCAGGGCATAACATCAAATTTGCCTTCGTCATCAGTGGAAGGGGGTACATCCAAATAAATAGAAAAGGTTGCAGATTGCTTAGAGGGGGTAAAGCTCTGGTAGACTACGGGCCGGTTTTTATGACCGTCAGCGCATTTGGGGAAGGCATCCCTTTAAACGAAGCGGCTATGGCGGGAGCGTGCCGGGCGGTAGAGCTTTTGGAAGAGCTTGTCCCTTTTTTGGCGGTAGCCCGTCTGCCCATAGGGCAGATAAGGCTCGAAACACATTACCCTATTGTCCTGCAAAGAATGATAGGGGCGGTTGAGCAGCTGCAGGAAAGCGATTTTACCCCCATGGCGGCTGTTGCCGGCACATTTTCCGACCTGGTGAAAGACACGGTCAAACAGGCCGGAGCCACAAAAATTGTCGTCAACAATGGCGGCGACATTGCCCTGGAAGCAGGAATTTCTGATGTAATCCGGGTGGGCATTATAAGGGATATTACCTCAGGACTTTGTGAGCATGTGCTGGAGGTAACCGTTGATGACGGTATCGGCGGCGTTGCCACCAGCGGCTTGGGAGGCCGCAGCCTGACCAAAGGCATCGCCTCCGCTGCTGCAGCCTTTGCCGAAAACTGTGCATTGGCCGATGCCGCCGCCACCTCCATTGGCAACGCCACCAATTGTGAGGATAAAGAAATACTACGCTGTTTTGCCGAGGAACTGGACCACCAGACTGACCTGAGGGGACAGCTTGTTACCAAATCGAGGGGGGAACTGAGCCTCCAGAGTAAAAAGCAGGCGGTGGCCAACGGTCTGCTCAGGGCCAAAGAACTTTACAGGTCAGGCATGATCAAAGGGGCAGTCATATACGTGGAAGAAGTTATGGCAGCGTATCCGGAAGGAATCATCAGAAGGCGCGTCTGATTTTGCTTTTCCCGGTCTGCGCGGACACACCCTGGGCAGAACATTTCTTGTCTGTCAAAAAGGTCGGCGCTTCCGGACTACCAGCATAAAAATCCTGTCACTTATCTTAAGTGCGAAAATAATGGTGGTTATGCTCAGTTAAATTCCCCCTGGCAGGGATATCTGAAAACGTGGTTGTAGTTTCCGGCCTGTATTTTATTGTACCTGGCAGTGCGGCAGCTGCGTTATTTTCCTCGGTGTCAACCTGTTCATAACTTTTTAACAAAAGAGGAGGAAATGTCGTGGCAATAAAGATGGAGAGAAGGCATTCTGTGCTGGGAAAGGCCTTGCCGTTTATTGATTCGCGTCAAAAAGTGACCGGCAAGGCGGAGTATCTGGCTGATTTAAGCTTTCCCGGTATGTTGGAAGGGAAAATCCTGCGCTCACCTCATCCTCATGCCAGGATAAAAAGCATTAATGTTGACAAAGCGGTCAAACTCCCGGGCGTGTGGGCCGTAATTACAGCCCGGGATGTGCCGGCTAACAAGTTCGGCCTCAGTGTTCCCGATGTAAACATCTTGGCCATCGATAAAGTCAGGTACGTGGGAGACGAAGTGGCGGCTGTAGCTGCGGATACAGCAGCTATCGCGCAGGAAGCCATCGGACTGATAGAGGTGGAGTACGAGGAACTTCCCGGAGTGTTTGATACCACTCAGGCCATGGAGCCGGGGGCACCGCTTGTCCATGAGGATAAAAAAGGCAACATTGCTACTACCTATCACATTAAACGCGGTAACGTCGATGAGGATTTCGCCTCTTGTGACTTTATTTTCGAGGATGAATTTGAAACGTCCCTGGTTCAACCCGCTTACATGGAGCCCATGGGTTGTGTGGCGAAATATGAGTCAAACGGGCGTCTGACCATTTGGACCAGCATTCAATCTGCTTTCCAGGCCCGTTCTGAACTGGCCAAAGCCTTAGGTATCAAAGCCAGCGATATTACTGTCAATGTCCCTTACGTCGGAGGCGGGTTCGGCGGCAAAATCTGGATTCGGAATCTGCATCCCATCTGTGCTGCGCTGGCCGGCAAGACTGGCCGCCCGGTAAGAATAGTGCTCACCAGGGAAGAAGAGTTCCTGACCATGCGCCCCCGCGTTGCCGCAAAGATTAAGTTAAAGACGGGGGTAATGAAAGACGGCACCCTGGTAGCAAAGGAAGCAAGAATTATTGCCATGAATGGCGCCTATTCCTGGGCAGCGCCTAAAATCATGCTCAACATGGCCATGCGTACCGATTGTTTGTACCGGTACAAGTCAACCCAAACCTTTGCTGCACTGGTTTACACCAATACGGTACCAACCAGCGGCTTTCGTGGTTACGGCAACGCCCAGATGCATTTTGCGGTTGAGTCGCAGATGGATATGATTGCCCGGAGAATTGGCGTTGACCCCGTTGTAATGCGGCTGAAAAACGCTGTGCGCCAAGGGGATAAAACACTGCACGGCTGGAACGTTCGCAGCTGTGGTCTTTCAAAATGCATTGAGACAGTTGCCGCTGAAATCAAAAAAGGCCATGATAAAAACTATGATCCTTCCGGGCGTTTCCGGCGGGGTATCGGCATAGCCTGTATGAACCACGTCTCCGGTAACCGGTCCGGTGATAATTTTGACGGTTCATCGGCAACTGTAAAGTTCCAGGAGGATGGCAAGGTACTGGTTTTTACAGGTGAAAGCGATATGGGTCAGGGTGCCAAGACTGTTATGGCCCAAATTGCCGCGGAGACCCTTGGCGTACCGCTAAAAGATGTTATTGTCTCACCTTTTATCAACACCGATGTGGCACCGTTTTGCCTTGGCACCTATTCCAGCAGGGTCACAACAGTGGGCGGCAACGCTGTTTTGCGTGCCAGCCAGCAGGTTAAAGCTCAACTGTTAATCCTGGCTGCCAAAGTGCTGGACACCGAACCCAACAACTTGGTTATCAGGGACGGTGTTGTCAGCTTAATAGATAACCCAGAAAAAAAGCTGACTGTGGCTGAAGTGTGCCGTATTGGTATCCGTACCAGGGAATCAGCCGGGTTAGCCAGCACAGTAAGCTATGATCCGCCCACCGAGGGCACAGATGCAGATTATTACGGCGATTATTCCAGCGCCTATACTTACGGTGCCCACGGCGTGGAAGTTGAGGTGGACACCCTGACCGGCACTGTGAAGCTGCTGCGGGTATCAGCAGCCCATGATGTGGGCTATGCCGTCAACCCCCTCGGCGTCACCGGGCAAATCGAAGGAGGGATCAGCCAGGGTGCAGGCTGGGCGCTGTATGAAAACCTTGTTCTTAAAGACGGCTTTATTCAGAATACCAGCCTGAAGAACTACGTAATAATGACAATTAAAGATATGCCTGAAATCACGTGTCATATCATAGAGACCAACGATCCAATAGGTCCTTATGGCGCCAAAGGAATCGGCGAGCCCACGCTTATCCCCACCCCACCGGCAATTGCCAACGCAGTAGAAGACGCTATTGGAGTCAGGATAACATCGCTGCCCATTACTCCCGAAAAGGTTTACCGCGCATTCAATAATTCGATAAAGGAAGAGGGTTAGAATGTTACGGGATTACATTGTGGTTCAAACAATCGACGAATGCCTGCAGCTGTTGCAAGGCAAAAACGGCAAAGCCAGAGTAGTGGCCGGCGGTACCGACCTGATTCCTCAGATAGAAAAGAAAACACAACAACCTGCTTTTCTGATAGACGTCAGTAAAATCCCGGAATTAAGGACTATCCGGCAGGATGATGGCAAAATTTACATCGGTGCTGCCGTGACCCATGCCGAAGTGGCAGCTTCCTCTCTTATTCGCCAAAGCGCACCGCTTCTGGCAGAAGCATCTCTTGCGGTTGGTTCCCCCCAGGTGCGCAATATTGCTACAATTGCCGGTAATGTGATCAATGCCCAACCTGCTGCAGATGCTGCCATTGCCTTGGTAGCCCTGGGTGCGAAAGCAGAAATTATCTCAACAGGCGGCACAACTGAAGAATATATTGAAAATCTCTATCTGGGAGTTGGTCTTTCCAAAATTGACAGTACATCTGAATTGCTCAGCCGTATATATTTCAGCCCTATCGATAAGAACCAGGGCACAGCCTTTCTCAGGATGTCGCCGCGCAATGCTTTGTCTTTGCCTATCTTAAATATTGCCGTAGTACTGACAATAGACGATTCATTTATTCAGGACGTAAGAATCGCTCTTGGTCCGGTGGCAGAAAAACCTTTCCGCCCTCTTCTGGCTGAAGCAAGCCTGAAAGGGAGCCGGCCTGATACCGATACCATAAAAAAAGCAGCAAAAATTATTCATGACGAATGTTCTCCCCGCGACAGCCTGCTTAGAGGTTCTTCCGCTTACCGCCGGAAGATGGTACAGGTGCTTTCCGAAACTGCCCTGCTCAAGGCTGTTGCAAATGTATATCCATCATAACAGCTGAATGGAGGAAGAACATGGACGGATTAAATGCCCTGAAAATGACTGTTAACGGCAGAAATATAGAAGTCCGGGTAACCCCTGATGAACTGCTTGTTGATGTCCTCCGTGAAAAACTGAGACTTACAGGTACCAAAAAAGGATGCGGGGAGGGCGAGTGCGGCGCCTGCACCGTCATCATGGACGGAAAAACCGTCAACTCCTGCCTGGTTCCTGCCTTAAAAGCCCAAAACAGCGAGATAATAACAATTGAAGGCTTGGAAAAAAACGGTGAACTTCACCCTATCCAGGAAGCATTTATCGAGCAGGGGGCCGTCCAGTGCGGTTTCTGCACCCCGGGTGTAATCCTCTCTGCCAAATCACTTCTTGATCAAAAACCTTTCCCGTCTGATAATGAAATAAAAATGGCCTTGTCTGGCCACCTGTGCCGCTGTACCGGCTATGTCAAATTTATAACGGCAGTAAAAACTGCAGCAGCAAAATTAAAAAGAGTTGAACAGTAAATTTTTTGCAAGCAGTGACATTATCACACGATAAACACATTTTCCATTTTTTTAAAGTTGACAACCTTATCAAAAGTGAGTATAATAAATTTTGCGGCTGAAAAAGTAAATTATGGGGATGTAGCTCAGTTGGGAGAGCGCTTGAATGGCATTCAAGAGGTCAGGGGTTCGATTCCCCTCATCTCCACCAAATAATCTA
>DYEY01000022.1 GCA_020725465.1 Dethiobacter sp. | reverse complement strand
GAGCCTGGACATGCTGGGAGAAGGCCATGGAAGGTGCGAACAACTTGGAGGCAGCGCCCAAGGACCTCCGGGCGTATGGGGAGCGGAATGTCGCGCAAGTACATGTGTGAACTGGGGAGGCCCTCCTCCGCGCTGGAAACAGTAAGGCGCAGACATATAAGCCCAAAAAACTTGCCAAGACGATTCGGAATGAGAAGGAATCCACTGGCGGACAGCGAATGATCCCAACGTCAATAGTTTGGGCGCCGAGCAAACAAAGATCGACAAAAGGAGCTATCTTTCATGGAAGCAAGGCGTGCCAACAACGCATGGGTGCGAAATCAAAATCTCAACCTGGTCCTTAATATCATCCGAAAAGCGCAGCCTGTGTCCCGTGCCCAGATCAGCAGGGTAACCGGTTTGAGCCGCTCAACAGTCAGTCAAATAGTAAGTTATCTCCTTGAAGCCGGAGTTGTCGAAGAAACCGGAAACGGAGATTCCACAGGCGGACGTCAACCTATTCTCCTTCGTATCATGCCGGAGGGTCGGCTGGTATGCGCCATTCATGTCGATGACGAAGGGCAGGTCTATGGCAGAACCGAGGACCTGGCGGGCAATGTGTTTGCCCAGATCGCCGGATTCGCGGGTGGTTCCACCCAACTTGTGCCAGAGCTTCTGCGCTTAACGGGCGCTCTTGTGGAGGGTCGACGTGATAGAGTTGTTGCAATAGTCTTAGCTCTACCTGGCGTCATCTCTTCCGATGGGTGCATTCTTTCGGCAGTAAACCCTGGGTGGAAGGAGATATGGGTCGGGCCGCCGTTAGCGGAAGCGTTCAATATGCCGGTTCTCACAGAAAACGCGACCGGACTTGCTGCTTACGGTGAGTGGGACGCAGGGAAGGGCCATATCCCGAATCTCGTCTACCTGCGCATAGAATCTGCGGTTGGTGCGGGGATGATAACCAATTGCCAGTTGCACAACGGGCTACGAGGTAGCGCGGCAGAGCTCGGGCACATGGTCATAGATATAAATGGTCAACTCTGTAAATGTGGCAGACGTGGATGCCTGGAAACCAAGGTCAGCCGACGGGCAGTATATAGAGCACTGTTAGAATCACGAGGAAGTATTCCCCAGATAGATCCAGGGGTCAGTGAAAGGACGGTCTTTGAGTGGTTGGTCGAACGCGACCAAGAGCCTGGCATAAGGGCCTTACTCGAGAGAACGGCGAGAGATGTGGCAAGTGCGCTCGTAAATGTCTTGAACCTGCTGGGGCCCCACACGATAGTCGTTGAAAGCACGTTGTGTAGCTCGCCGGCCTTTTGGGCCGTGCTCGAGCAGGCGGTGTCCGGTGAGGCGCTGCCATTTGCTGAAGGGCGATACCAACTGTCGAGAGCCATTCACGGGAAAGACGCAGTGATGAAAGGCGCGATAGCCTATGCCAGGCGGTATTTCTACGAGCGAGCAGGGTTTTACGCAGGGCTGCTCTAACCGCAGGTAGAGTTGACCTCATTCATGGAAAGCCGGCCTCGGGAGACGAGTATCAGGAGGGAGGTGGGAAAGACGCTTGATCTCAGTTGCATCCCACTCATATTCAAGTAATACTTAGGAGGAGTGAAAAGCAACCATGAAGCGAAGTTTGGCGATAGGGGTATTGGCGGCTCTGATTCTGGCTTTGAGTAGCGTTGCATTTGCTTCCACTCAGAGTCTCCAGGACTGGGCCAGTAAAATCAAGGCAGAATGCGGCGGAACAACGATTACGGTAGCTTTTGCAAGCCATCCATCTACTGAAGCTTTCAAGCGTATGACGCCCGAGTTTGAGAGACTGACCGGCATCAAAGTCAACTGGGATGTCATGGAGGAGACGTACCTCAAGAACAAGCAACTCATGGACTTTACTGGAAGTAGCCGCCTCTACGACGTTTTGATGGTTGACGGATTCTGGATGTCAGAGTACGCACCTAAGAAGGTAGTTGCTCCTCTGAAGCCCTTCTTGGAAGGCGCATCAACCCCCGGTTGGTTCGACTATGATGATATCGTCCCCGCCTATCGAAACGGAATCGGGGCGTATAAGGGCGTTGTCTACGGCATACCAACAGCCGGTGAGACTCGATTCGTTGGGTACCGAAAAGACCTATTTGACAAGTACGGTAAGACACCACCGAAGACTATGGCCGAGATGCTTGAGCTAGCCAGGTTCTTTAACGGGAAGGAACCGGGGCTCTACGGTATCGCTATGAGAGCACAGAGAGGCATCCACTTTGCGTCGGGTTGGATGACACTTATGTACAACTTTGGAGGAGGTTTCCTGGATCAAGAAACTTGGAAACCAACGATGACGGACCCGAAAACCGTTGAGTCTCTCAAGTTCTTCGTGGATTTGCTGAAGAATGCGCCCCCTGACGTAACGACATATACTCATGAAGAGGCCGTATCTGCGTTCATGGCGGGCAAGACGGCCATGTGGTTTGATGCAACAGCTCTCGTTCCCTGGATAACCGACCCATCCAAATCCAAGGTCCACAACAAGGTGGGATTTGTGCCGCCTCCAACAGGCCCTGGAGGTGAAGCCGGTGCCCTTGCCGGTTGGAACATGTCAATTGCAGCAAACTCCCGACACAAGGACGCGGCGTGGGCGTTCATTGTATATATGACGAGCAGGCTGAAGGCTAAAGACTACGTGATGAACGGCGGGGTTCCGACGCGCACCTCCGTTTATGAAGATCCCGAACTGGTTGCCAAGAATCCATCTTATCCCGTACAACTGAAGGCGCTAGCTGCCGCCGACGCCCTAGTGAGCAGGGGTGTTGCATGGATACCCCCGACACCCAAACTTGGTAAAGTGCTGGACCGTGTAGGATATTACGGCAACAGGGCATTGATGGGGGAAATCTCTCCCGAGGAAGCGTGTCAGAAGGCCCAAGCTGAGCTTGAAGATATAATGAAGTAGGAGAGCTGTAGAAGGCAGAAGAAGGTGCCGGAAAGGAGCGTAGGGGGGATTGGAGTCCTTCCATTCTCCCCTATTCTCTAGAAGGGGGTTCCAGCCAACAGCGATGAACGAGCGTACACCTGTCAGGTCATGGTTATCCAGGAACCCGCACTGGGCATATATCCTTCCATCGGTAATTGTACTGGTTCTGCTGACCGTTTTACCAACGGTGTTCCTATACTATGTCAGTACCACCGATTATGAATTAGGTCAGTTTTGGAATGAGCATCACAGGGTAGGTCTGGAGAACTTCGCAAGACTCTTCAGCGGCAGAGATACAGAATTCTGGCCTTCTGTGCGGATTAGCTTGCTCTTCACGGTGCTCGCAACAGCCATCGAGTTCATCTGCGGGTTTGGTGTGGCGATTCTGCTAAACCGAGACTTCCGGTGGAAGAGCCTCGTATTCGCTTGCCTTATGGTTCCAATAACCATCACCCCGAGCATCGTGGGTCAGATGTGGAAACTCATGTACAACGCTGAGTATGGGGTCATCAACTTCGTCGTCGGGAGCCTGTTTCACGCAAAAGTGGTCTGGCTGGGTCCTCAGCTTGCATTCACGTCTACGTTGCTGGTTGACATCTGGCAGTGGACGCCGTTTCTGGCATTGATCATCTATGCCGGGTTGCGAGCGCTGCCGGCAGAACCCTATGAAGCTGCCTTGGTAGACGGTGCCACTGCAGTTCAATCATTCAGATATGTGACGCTTCCCTTGTTACGGCCACTCTTAACACTGGCCGTCCTCTTTCGTTCCATGGACTCACTTAAGCTGTTTGATGTTCCCTTTGTACTGACTCAAGGCGGGCCTGGCAGCGCGACTGAGTTGTTGAGCTTGCATGTCTATAGACTCGGGTTTGCACAGACGGGTTGGGTAGCTCGAGCTTCCGCTACTGCGGTCGTGTTGCTCTTCCTGATAGTCCTGTTGAGCCAGATGCTAGTGCGGCAGATTCGCAGAGAGGTTGACGCATAATCTATGTGTTCAAGTAGATCGAAGCTGATAAAGAGAAGTACAGTAGGCATTGCCATCACACTTATTTCTATTGCGGCCGTCTTCCCATTGTTCTGGATGCTCTTGGTCAGCCTGAAGACCCGAGTCCTTACTTACGATCCAAGCATCTGGTTGTTCAAGCCCACTCTGGAGAATTATGTGACCGTGTTCCGCGAACGACAGCTCGTGAGGTTTATGCGGAATAGCGGGATAGTGGTGATTGCTACCACTACTCTCTCACTGGTTCTAGGAAGTATGGCTGCGTACGGCTTTGCCAGGTTCTCTTTCAGGAGGAAGGAAGATCTGGCGTTTTGGATACTGAGCCTGAGGATGTTGCCGCCGATGGCGACGGTGATCCCTTTCTTCGTGCTGGCGAGATTTACCGGGCTGCTTGACACACACTTGATTCTCGTCCTTGCATACATGACTTTTAACATTCCCTTCTCAATATGGATGATGCGAGGCTTCTTTGAAGAGATTCCAAGGGAAATCGAAGAGGCCGCTTTGGTCGATGGATGCTCTCACTGGCAGGTTTTGGTCCGCGTTTTGCTTCCGCTGGCGCTACCGGGTCTTACGGCTACTGCGATTTTCTGCGTGATTCAATCTTGGAACGAGTTCGCCTTCGCGCTGTTCTTGACCGGGGTAAATGCGAGGACACTTCCAACTACGGTCACGTTCTTTTTGTCCGTTACCGGTGTGATTTGGGGCGAGATGGCTGCGGTCGGAGTTGTGACTGCTCTGCCTGTGTTGGTGTTTGCAGCTTTGGTGCAGCGATATATGGTCCGAGGTCTGAGTTTCGGAGCGATTAAGGGATAGGGGTAGGAGGCGTCCGCTATGTCGAAGGCTAAGTTCGCGATTATCGGGGCAGGGCTGTGGGGGGAGACTCACGCCTATTTGTACAATGAACACCCGAACGTGGATCTGGTTGCCATATGTGATGTGGACCTTGCGCGGGCACAACGATTGGCAAACAGGTTTGGCGTTCCGAATGTGTTTTCTGACCATAACCGGATGCTACGCGAAGTAACAATTGATGCGGTCGCCATAGTCACACCTGATTTTGTCCATGCTCCCCTGGCCGTCGATTGTGCTAGAGCGGGAAAGCACATTCTCATAGAGAAGCCCTTGGCCACGACGCGAGAAGATGTGAGAGCGATTGTGGACGCCGTCAAGAGCAACGGAGTTCGGATGATGGTGGATTTCCACAACCGGTGGAGCCCGCCCTTCGCAGTGGCGAAGCAGTCGGTTGACGCTGGAGAACTCGGGGAGCCGGTGAGCGCGTATTTCAGGCTGAATGACGTGCGTTGGGTTGCGACCGACATGCTGCGCTGGGCTGCGCGGTCATCCATACTATGGTTCTTGGGCAGCCATGCGGTTGACACATTGCGCTGGTTCTTCAACGACGAAGTTGAAACAGTTTATTCGGTGAGCAGCAGCGGGGTGATGAGGAGCCTCGGCGTCGATGCAGTAGACATGTACCAGACGATTCTCCGGTTTAGGCGAGGTGGTATCGCAACTATGGAGAATAGCTGGATTACACCGAATACACACCCGTGTCTCAACGACATCAAGTTCAATATCACGGGAACCAAGGGCATGATTAACCTGGACCTTAGTAACAATCAGATGATCGAACGGTTCACTGAAGACAAGAACGACAGACCCGACGTTTTGGTGCGCCATTTCGTCCACGGCAAAGCAAGAGGGTTTGCATATGAAAGCATCCGTCACTTTGTTGACCAGCTTATCTCCGGTGAAGATTTTGTGGTCTCTGTCGAGGATGCGGCGAACACCTCCCTGGTTATTCTAGCTATTCTAGAGTCCGCAGAGACAGGCAAACCCGTACAGGTTCAGTATTGAAGAGAATACCTTGAATGCCGATGTTTTTTCAGAGGTAGATGGGTATGACAGGCGCAGGAAGGCGCTCACGATTATGGCGTAACCCCGTGGCCACACACCCCGGCAGGTCAGGCGAAAGTGCGGAGTAGTTCCGGTCAGCTTTTTCAATCATAACAAGGTATCGCATGTCTCAGAGTCCCCATCGCTTAAATCCTGCCTATTCCAGGGTGCTATTGAGCGTACCCGGTGTCAAGTCGTCATTGGGAAGGTAAATGAGCAGATTGGCTATTGTATTCCTTGCGGTTAGTGGTATACTATAGAAGCCCGAAACTTAAGGGTTCTCTGGGATAGCAAATCTACTGCCTGCCCTCAGTACTTGCCTCCACATGTGGCCCTAAGGATACGGCAAATCACGGCCCAAAGGGCTACATTTAGGAGGTTTCTTATGTACCAAGACAAGACGTTGGTGTGCAAGGACTGCGGCGAGGGATTCACCTTTTCCGCAAGCGAGCAGGAGTTCTACGCGTCAAAGGGTTTCGAGAACGAACCCGGCCGTTGCCCTGCTTGCCGGGCTGCTAGGAAGCAGCGCGACCGCGGCTTTGGCGGGCGTCGGGAGGACCGGGAGATGTTTCCGGCCGTCTGTGCGAACTGCGGGGCGCAGACTTCTGTGCCTTTCAGACCCAGTTCCGACAGGCCCGTTTACTGCCGCGACTGCTTCCAGGGCAGCCGAGCTGGGCACCAGCAGTGGGCCAGAGCCTAGTCTGGCCTGGAACTGCGCGGCTGCTATCTGAAGCTCAATGAGAAGCTGAAGGGACCCTGCTCAGTTGATGCGGGGCCCTTCTTCTTTCCTGAGGGAGCATGTTTCTGAAGGGGTATTGCCAACCTCTTTTTTGTGGTGGTATCATGAGTACGTGTGGCGCGGCTTTTTTGTCCCTTAAAGGGGACGAGGAGCCGCATCCTTGTTTTCCAGTCAGACCGGCCCGCAAGGGCCGCGCAACTAACCGCTCACGATGTGGGCGGTTTTCTTTTTGCCTCGGTGTGTCCCGTCGTTGCCGCGGGGAGTAGTAATGGGGTTGCGAAAACACTATCGGGTTGGGAGTAATCCGGCTGGGTGCTGACCAGAAGAAACTCTCCGTAGGGCCTCACCGAAACCCGAGAGGGACTTAATGGCGGTTTGGCCGACCACCAGCCGAGGGCACCATTGGAGGGAGGGAGCAGCCGGTCAAGGCTGTTTTTCCGTGATCCCCAGACGCTCTTTCAGCGCGCTCTGCAGGATTTGTGAGAAGTTCATGCCCTTTTCGACGGCTATTCTCTCCAGCCAGACTGGCAAGGTGACGTTCTTCCTTACATAGCTGTTTTCTACAGCTTCGCGATACATGGGCATATACACCTCGATCAAGATAGGCATCTGGCCTGATTCCAGTTCGAGCCCATCAAGAGGTGTTGGCTCCGGGATTGGATCGCCGTCCTGCTCCATACCGTAAAGATGGAGGGCCATTGCCTCTTTAGCATTGCGGATGGCTTCCTCGGTTGTACGGGCGCAAGGCAAACAGCCAGGCAAGTCAGGGAAAAAGATTGAAATACCGTCATCAGCATAGTCGAAAATCGCAGGATAGACATAGTGGTCCTTTCTCATATGACAAGCTCCTTTCCTGGTAGTCGCAAGGGGAACAGCAGGGGGCTCATTCCAAATCTATCCCGGCCTGCTTTAGGATGCTCTTAGGATGCTCTATGGGGTTTTCATGGGTATGTCCTTTAGTGCGTGCGTTACGGTGACTTTGCCGGGTTTCGTTGGGTGCTTGAAGCGCCAGTGGTCGCCAACGCTGTTGACGTAGT
>DYEY01000021.1 GCA_020725465.1 Dethiobacter sp. | reverse complement strand
AGGAGGAAATAACCAATGGAATCAGGTTTGTTGTTTGCCTTCTGCCTGACAATCCTGGCAGGGCTGTCAACGGGTATCGGCAGTCTCATAGCGTTTATCACAGAAAAGACCAATAAAAAAATCCTCTCGCTGGGGCTGGGTTTCTCGGCGGGGGTGATGATATATGTGGCGATGATAGAAATTTTTTTTAAGGCACAGGAATCACTGGTCGGCGAGCTGGGCGAGGCAGCGGGTTCTTGGGTAACTGTAACCTCTTTTTTTGCCGGCATGTTATTGATAAGCCTCATTGATAAGTTTGTTCCTTCCCCGGACAGTCCCGGGGAAGTGGAACATGTTAAAATTATCATGGAGGATAAAAACAAGAAAGAAATAATACATGATAAAAAGCTTTTAAGAATGGGGGTTATGACCGCCCTGGCAGTGGCGGTTCATAATTTCCCCGAAGGTTTTGCTACCCTTATTGCGGCGCTCAAGGACCCTGCTTTGGGTATAACCATTGCCATTGCCATCGCCATTCACAATATTCCCGAGGGAATAGCCGTATCGCTGCCTATCTACCATGCCACGGGAAGCCGGAAAAAGGCCTTTCTCTATTCTTTTTTCTCCGGGGTAATGGAACCGGTGGGCGCCATTGTGTGCTACCTTATTCTGGCTCCCTTTATGACGGACGCAATCTTCGGAGTTGTTTTTGCTGCAGTGGGCGGCATAATGGTGTTTATTTCACTGGACCAGTTGCTGCCCACGGCAAGGGAATACGGTGGGAACCGGTTTTCGGTAATTGGTTCCGTCTGCGGTATGATAGTGATGGCGGTGAGTTTACTGCTATTTATCTGAGCTGCCAGCAGGATTATGGCCTGGAGTATAGAAAATAATACAATAAATCGCAGTAGAAATATCGGGCAGAGTGCGATACTATTGCTGCCTATAACAGGAAGGAAGGGTGAAACAGTGGATAATTATGAGGTAATTCTCGACTTTTTTTCCAAGGCGGACAAGCCCGTCAAGGCGGGAGAAGTTGCGGCCGCCACCGGGATAGACAAAAAAGAGGTTGACAAAATAATGGCGAAACTTAAAAAAGAAGAAAAGATAGTTTCTCCAAAGCATTGCTTCTGGCAGTTAAAAAAATAAGAGTAATAAGAGGACGGGGTTGCTTGCAACCCCGCCTTTTAGCTATTTTATTTATAGCAGGAGCCTGAGCCGGTGATGTAAAAACCGCGGTTAAAAGCATTATCGATGTAATCAATGACGGAGTTATTGACAAACCTTTCTATGGCGGCGCTGTAAACCACTTTTACTCCCTGTGATTCAACAAGGATGTCGTCTTCGTCTTTTAACTCATCCAGAGTTAAGTTCAGCCTGGGGCCACCTCAGCCAAAGCCGGCGAAAGAAACTCTAAGCATAGCCTGAGGTGTCTTTTTCTCGACCAGGAGCTCTTTGAATTTGGCGGCGGCTGTTTCAGTCACTTTCATTATTGTCACCTCCGTTATTTTGCTGTCATACCCTTAAGGGGTATATTTTTGTTTTTATGATACACCTACAGTTTGCCTCTGTCAAGACATCTTTTTATTGATTACTGCAGAAACCAATGTTTCAAAAATTTAACAATATACCAGGCAGGTTACTGATTTCACAGGGAGAATTCATGATCAATGCAGGCATATTTTATTAAGTGAGAGGAACCTTTTTCAAAGTTTTGCGTCTGAATAAAAGCCGGCTCAAATTGCTCGTGCATTATGAAAGGGGATGGGTTTAAGTGAAAAAGCGGATTATTATCGTGACACTGGTTCTCAACCTGTTGTTGGGGCTTGCGGGTATTAAAAATGTTGCCACAGCCGCCGACGCTCCCGCTGCGCCTGAAAACCTGAGCGCAACTTTTCATAGCGTGAGCAACAGTGTCTTTTTGCAATGGGAAGATAAATCAGATGATGAGTCCGGTTTCAAAGTTGAAAGAAGAACAGGCAACGGCAATTATTCAGTGATTGCCGACCTGAACGCCAACGTGACCGATTACACTGATATGTCCGTCGTTCCCGGTACAACTTATTACTACAGGGTGCAGGCGTGGAAACCGGGACAGGGGAAAATTTCGTACTCCAATGAAGTGGATGTCTCTATACCACAGATACCACCTGCGGCCCCTACAGGCCTTTCCGCCACTGCTGCTCCGGCGGCCCTGAGGATTGACCTGGTCTGGAGCGACAATGCCAATAACGAGGATTACTTTGCTGTGGAAAGGAAGCTGCCCGGGGGCGATTATGTGCAGATTGCCACCGTGGCGGCCAATGTCACCACTTATGCCGATCAAAACTCCGGACTGCTGGCCAATACAGCCTACTATTACCGGGTCAGAGCGCTGAACTCGGCCGGTTATTCGGCCTACTCCAACGAAGCGCACGCTGTAACATCAGCGGGAGGGGTGCCGGCGGCCCCTACCAACCTTGCTGCTGTCGCTGTCTCCGGTACGACAATAAACCTTACCTGGACTGACAATGCCAACAATGAAACCGGCTTCAGAATAGAAAGGAAGATAAAGAATACCGGCAGCTTTGTTCAGGTTACCACAGTGGGCGCCAATGTTGTTTCCTATGCCGACAGCGGTTTGACTGCAGGGGTTGCCTACGAGTACAGGGTTCGCGCCTTTAACAGTACAGGGGATTCTTCCTGGTCCAACATTGCTGAGGCAACCACTCAGCAAACCGTCCCGGCTGCTCCCACCAACCTGACAATAACCGCGGTAACAGCCAGCAGCATTGCCATCGCCTGGACGGATAATTCCAATAATGAAACAGGTTTTAAGATCGAACGGAGAACTCCCACTTCCAGCTTTACACAGATTGCCATTGTGGAACAGAATATAACAACTTTTACCAACAGCGGTCTTAACAGCAATACAACCTATACCTACCGGGTCAGGGCTTACAACAGTGCCGGTGATTCTGCCTACAGCAACGAGGTCGGCGCCCTTACCACCAATACTCCGGCCGCACCGTCCTCTCTTTCCCTGTCTAATATAACAAACAGCTCTGTAAGGCTGTCATGGGCTGATAACGCCAATAACGAAACCGGCTTCAGGATTGAAAGAAGTATATCCGGGGGTAGTTATACACAGATAGCGGAGGTGGGCCAAAACGTCAACAATTATACTGATAGCGGTTTAATTGAAGGGACTTTATACCGGTACAGGGTCCGCGCCTACAATGCCGCAGGCAACTCATCATATTCCAATATCGCCGAGGCATTCTCACTGCTTAACAGCCCCACCAACCTTGCCGTTACGGCGGTTACCGCCAATAGTGTAACTCTGAACTGGACGGATAATTCCGGCAAAGAAACCGGGTATAAGATAGAGCGGAGGACACACAATACCGGCTTTACGCAAATCGCCGCAGTGGGGAGTAATACCACCACCTTTACCAATGCCGGGTTGAATGCCAATGTAACATATTACTACCGGGTAAGAGCTTACAACAACGATGTTAATTCAGCTTATTCAGAAGAAGTCAGTGCGCTTACCACCAATATTCCCGCCGCGCCCTCAAATCTTGCAGTGAGCAGTGTTACCAATAATGCAGTTAGTCTATACTGGACGGACAATGCCAGTAACGAAAGCGGGTTTAAAATTGAGCGGAGGGTTGATGGTGGCAATTACACACAAATCGGTACCGTAGGAGCCAATGTCACAAGCTATACCAGCTCCGGGCTGAACAACAACACCACTTATTACTACCGCGTCAGAAGCTATAACTCCCATGGGGATTCAGCCTACAGCAACGAAGCCGGCGCCACCACCGGCGGTGTGCCCGCAGCTCCGACCAACCTGGCGGTAACCGGCTCCACGCAAAACTCGGTGACACTGTCCTGGACCGATAATGCCCAAAACGAAGAAGGCTTTTATATCGAGAGAAGGACCACAGGCGGCAGCTATGTGCAGGTGGCCATTGTGGCCAAGAACCTTACAACCTATACTGATACAGGCCTGTCAGCCAACACCGAATACCAATACAGGATAAGGGCCCACAACCTGACGGGCAATTCAGCTTACAGCAGTGCCGTCACTGCCACCACCTTGCCCGCAGGGGCGCCCGCCTCTCCCACCCAATTGTCTGCCACAGCTTTATCCGCCAACAGTATCCTGCTTACGTGGAAAGACAACGCCAACAACGAGACCGGTTTTAAAATAGAACGCAAGACCGGTACCGGTGGTTTCAGCCAGATAGCCACCGTGGGCGCCAATGTCACAACATTCACCGATGCCGGCCTTACTCCCAGCGTACTCTACACTTACAGGGTAAGAGCCTACAATTCAACGGCCCACTCCAATTATAGCAACGAAGCCAGTGTCTCCACGCTCAACGCCATAATTATTAGCCTGACCATCGGCAGAACCACTTACTCTGTGAATAACCGGCAACTGACAATGGACACCAGTCCTATCATATATGAGCAGCGGACTCTCCTGCCCATCCGGTATGTGGCCGAAGCCCTTGGCGCCACTGTGGTGTGGGACGGCAGCCAGCAGCGAACCACCATCACCATGGGTGACAATATGATTGAGCTGTGGATAGGAAGGAACACCGCCACCGTCAACGGGGTAAGCAAACTTATTGATAACACCAATAATAATGTAAAACCTCTCCTGGTACCTCCCGGCAGGATCATGTTGCCGGTACGATTCATCACAGAAAATCTGGGCTGCCGCGTTGACTATAACGCGACCACCAGTGAAGTGCGGGTAACCTATCCTGCTCCTTAGTCAACAGGGAAGTCAGCATAATAAAAGAGGAGACGTCAGGCTTTTTAGCCTGACGTCTCTTTTATATCACCTGTTCATCCTGGACCAGGTGTCTTTCAGTCCTACGATGCGGTTGTAGATGATTTTTCCCTCTTTGGCGTCAATGTGGTCCTGGTAGAAGTAACCCTTCCGCATGAACTGGAAGCGGCTGCCCGCCGGTGCTTCAGCTATGGCCGGCTCAGCCGGGACATCGGTGAGGGTGATCAGCGAGTGGGGATTAATGTTGTGGGTAAAGTCGCCGTCCCCGTCACCTTCCGGGTTCTCCCTGGTGAAGAGGTTGTCATACAGGCGCACGGTAATCCTGGCTGCCTGCCGGACCGGTACCCAGTGAATGACGCCTTTAACCTTTTTGCCGCTGGTATCCCGCCCGCTCCTGGTCTGCGGGTCATAGGAGCAGCGCAGTTCGGTTATATTGCCTGCCGTATCTTTTATCACCTCATCGCACAGGATTACATAGGCGCCTTTCAGTCGCACTTCCCGCCCGGGAGACAGGCGGTGAAACTGCTTGGGAGGGTCTTCCATAAAGTCTTCCCGCTCAATGTAAATCTCACGTCCGAAGGGGACCTGCCGGGTGCCGGCGCTTTCGATGCCAGGGATATTTTCCAGCTCCACCATTTCGGTTTTCTCTTCGGGCCAGTTGGTTATAACCACTTTCAGCGGCTCCAGCACCGCCATCATACGGGGCGCTTTACTTTCTAAGTCGTTGCGGATGGAGTATTCAAACATCGCCAGATCTACGGTACTGTCGGCACGCGCAACGCCTACCCGGTCCTGGAAGTCTGCGATGGCTTCCGGTGTTACACCCCGGCGGCGCAGCCCGGCTATGGTAGGCATCCTGGGGTCATCCCAGCCGCAGACATACCCTTCCTCCACCAGCCGGCGCAGCTTTCGCTTGCTCATAACAGTGTAGGTCATGTTAAGGCGGGCGAACTCGGTCTGTTCCGAACGGCACCTGATAAACTCCGGCATCAGTTGCAGTGCTTTATCCACTACCCAGTCGTAAAGAGGGCGGTGGTCGGTGTATTCGATGGAACACAGGGAGTGGGTGATACCCTCCAGGGCGTCGGTAAAGGGGTGGTCAAAATCATACATGGGATAGATACACCACTTATCACCGGTACGGTGATGACGGGCGTGCAGGATACGGTACAAAACCGGGTCCCGCATGTTGAGGTTGCCAGAAGCCATGTCAATTTTGGCCCGCAACACCCGGGCGCCATTGATAAATTCACCACGGCGCATCCGCTCGAACAGGTCGAGGTTTTCCGCTACCGTACGGTTCCGAAACGGGCTTTCCTTGCCGGGTTCGGTCAGGGTGCCCCGGAACTCCCGTATCTGCTCCGTGCTCAGGTCGCAGACATAAGCCAGGCCGGCTTTAATCAGCCGTACGGCGAATTCGTATTTTATTTCAAAAGAATCGGAGGAGAAAAACAGGCGGTCTTCCCAGTCTGCCCCCAGCCACCTGATATCCTCGATAATGGAATGGACAAACTCCTGCTCCTCTTTAATTGGGTTGGTGTCATCAAAGCGCAGGTTAAACTTGCCTTTAAAGTGCCGGGCAATACCGTAGTTAAGGAGGATAGCCTTGGCATGTCCGATATGCAGGTAGCCGTTTGGTTCAGGGGGAAAGCGGGTATGAACCCTGCCACCATTTTTCCCTGCCTCCACATCCCTTGAGATAAGGTTGTAAATAAAATTTGATTTGTATTCAGTTTCCATGGCAGCCTCCCCAAAAGGTGCCCACCGGCACCTGTTTTGTATATTTTTGTATCATATTCCATTATAGCAGACAAGTGGCTGCAATAACAAACCTGCGGTAAAAAAAACACCGGGTATACGGCCGTTTTTACCCGCTTTAAGCACCTGTAAGGCGAAAAATGTTTACAGTGTGTATAGACAAAGCATACATTATTGATATATATTAAAAAGAACTTAAATGATTGTTAAGGGTGTTACCCGTAAAACTGAGGCACACGTATTCAGGAAAGGAAGTGGAGTATGAAAAAAACATTTGTTACCGCTGAGCAACTGCAGGAAATAGTAAAAAAATACCCGACCCCGTTTCATTTGTACGACGAAAAAGGGATACGAGAGAACGCGCGCCGGCTGAACAGTGCTTTTGCCTGGAACCCAGGCTTCAAAGAGTATTTTGCGGTTAAAGCCACACCAAACCCGGCCATTCTGAAAATCCTGAAAGAAGAGGGTTGCGGTGTGGACTGCTCCACTCTGACCGAACTGATGATGTCTGAAAAAGTTGGTTTTGGCGGTAACGAAATAATGTTTTCCTCCAACGTCACCCCCGAAGAGGATTTTGTGCTGGCCCGGAGGCTTAACTCCATTATTAACCTGGACGATATCACGCACATCGACTTCCTGGAGAGGGTGGCCGGCCTGCCGGAAACTGTCTGCTGCCGCTACAATCCCGGCAATGATTTTAAAGTCAGCAGCAGAATCATGGATACACCGGCCGATGCCAAGTATGGCTTTACCTACGAGCAGCTGGTGGAAGGGTTCATGCGGTTAAAGGATAAAGGGGTAAAGCACTTCGGCCTGCACTCATTTCTGGTCAGCAATACCCTGGAGCATATGTATTATCCCTCCCTGGCGAAAACTCTCTTTAAGCGGGCGGTGGAACTGAACAAAAAAACCGGAGCTCATATCGCCTTCATCAATCTCTCCGGCGGCATTGGCATTCCCTACCGCCCCGAGCAGCAGGAAGTGGATATATTTGCCATTAGCCGGGGCGTGCAGGAAGCTTTTGAGGAAATCCTGGTGCCCGCAGGTATGGATGACGTGGCTATTTTCACCGAGCTTGGCCGCTATATGACCGGACCGTACGGCTGCCTGGTGGCCACAGCCATTCACAGGAAGAATATTTACAAGGACTATATCGGTCTTGACGCCTGTGCCGCTAACCTTATGCGCCCTGCCATGTACGGCGCCTATCACCATATCACCGTTATGGGCAAAGAAAACGAGCCCCACGACCATAAATACGACGTGACCGGTGGCCTATGCGAGAACAACGACAAATTTGCCATCGACCGGATGCTGCCCAAGATCGATATCGGTGACCTGGTAGTGATACATGACACCGGGGCGCACGGCTATGCCATGGGTTACAATTATAACGGCAAACTACGCTCAGCTGAGGTCCTGCTGAAGGAAGACGGCTCCACCGAACTGATCCGCCGGGCCGAAACACCGGCCGACTATTTTGCCACCTTTGATTTTACCGGCATCTTTTAACGGTTCTCAGCTACCGTGAAACGGAGTGGACATGCTTGCTTACCAGGGAACTGGCCGGCACAATAGTTAACAAGCTAATGTCTGTGCTGGGGAAAAACATCAACCTGATGGACGGGCACGGCTATATAATAGCCAGCGGTGACCCTTCTCGGGTTGGCACTTTTCACGAGGGTGCTGTGAGAGTGATATCCACCGGCGTTCCTATGGAGATAAAGCCGGAGGATGTGGCGGTACTGAAAGGGGTCCGGCCCGGTATCAACGTTCCTGTAACTTACGACAATAAGGTGATGGGGGCGGTGGGTATAACCGGTGACCCTGAAGAGGTACGGGACTACGGCGCCCTGGTTCGCTATACGGTGGAGCTGATGCTGGAGCAGGCGGCGCTCAGGGAGCAGGTGCACCGGGAAGAAAGGGCCAGAGACATATATTTTCAGGATCTGCTCAGCGGCAACTGGTCCGATGAAAAAGCATTTATCCATCGGGGCAGCTACTTTGGTTTTGATTTAAGCCTGCCCAGGTTGGCGCTGGTAATGGAATTCAGGCTGCCCTCCAACGAGGGCACAGAAGAGACCGGCGTTCAAACGGAGCTCCTGGTCCGGCACAACTTAGATACTGTCCTGTCCGCATTGCGGTTACATGCCCAAAACGAGAGCGCGATAACCGGTTATGCCAGTGCCAACCGCCTGGTATATTTTGCTTACTGGAACCCCGGGCGTCCGAGCCGGGAGCGTAAGTCTCTTGCTGACAGGGTTGCCGGCCTTGTTGCGAAAAACAACGGGTATGCTTTTGTTATCGGAATGGGCGGCAGTCACCCCGGCCTGACCGGCCTGCGCCGTTCTTATCTGGAGGCGCTGGAAGCGGTGGAGCTGGGCTGCCGTTTTTACCCTGACCGCAGCTTTTTTCAAAGCGAAGAACTGGTGCTGGAACGCCTGGTCAGCAGGCTGCCGCAGGCTGACCGCAATGCCTACTGCCGGGAGGTGCTGGGCTGCCTTCTGCCCGGTACAGCGGGAGCAGATAAGGAATACTACAGGCAGCTCCTGGCCACACTGACAGCTTACTTTGAAGAGGGTCAGAGCATCAGAAAAACCGCAGGCAGGCTGTTTCTGCACCGCAATACCCTTATGCACAGGCTGAAAAAAATAAAGGCTCTTACGGGCCTGGATCCGTCAGTCTTTACAGATGCCTTCCGGCTAAAAATGGCCCTGCTTTTTTTGGCGGGCGAAAAACACTGATAATCAGGGCGTTGTGCAAATAGCACAACGCCCTGCCTGTTTGATGCGTTATATTCAGTGTTTTGCCTAAAGGCATTGGTGTGCAGTGTGTCTAATATCTGATATAACTAAGGCAGCGTAAAAAAGTGTCAGGAACAAAAAGGCGGAGAGGATTTGACGTGAAGCGTTTGATTGTAGCTCCGGATTCCTTCAAGGAAAGCCTGGATGCCGGCGAGGCGGTGGAAGCCATTGCTGCTGGATTCCTGCGTGTTTATCCCGGCCTTGACATAGTGAGGGTACCCATGTCGGACGGCGGTGAGGGCCTGGTCAGGACGCTGGTGGCGGCCACCGGCGGCAGCGTGGAGTACTGCAGCGTAACCGGCCCGCTGGGGGAGCCGGTGCAGGCTTTTTTCGGCCGGCTTGGCGATGGCGTTACCTGTGTGGTGGAAATGGCCGCTGCTTCAGGGCTGCCACTGGTCCCCCCGGCCAGGCGCAACCCCATGGTTACAACCACTTATGGTACGGGAGAGCTGATAAAGCGCGCTCTTGACACCGGCTGCCGCCGGATCATCGTGGGTATAGGCGGCAGCGCAACCAATGACGGCGGGGCCGGGATGTCCCAGGCCCTTGGTGTCAGGCTGTATAGCGGGAGCGGGGGCGAGATTCCCTTTGGCGCCCGGGGCCTGCAGGAACTGGTTGGTATTGACACCTCGGGGCTGGATCCGCGCCTGGCGGAAGTACAGGTTACTGTTGCTTCCGATGTAACCAACCCGCTATGCGGACCTCAGGGCGCTTCTTATGTTTACGGACCGCAGAAAGGCGCCACACCAGAGATGATACCAGTATTGGACGGGCTGCTTAGGCACTTTGCCGGTGTTATAAAGCGCGACCTGGGAGTGGACGTGGCGGAAATGCCCGGAGCCGGGGCGGCCGGTGGCCTGGGAGCAGGACTGGTGGCGTTGCTCGGCGCCAGGCTCAGGCCGGGTGTTGAAGTGGTATTGGAAGTAGTGGGTTTGGAGGAGATATTCAGGGCGGGCGCCGATTTGGTGATTACCGGGGAGGGCCAGATAAACCGCCAGACTGCTTTCGGAAAAGTGCCATCGGGAGTGGCCGTCCTGGCCAAGAAGTTTGGCTTGCCCGTACTGGCGCTGGTGGGTTCGGTGGGAGAAGGTGCCGAAGCCGTACTGGACAGCGGTATCGATGCCTGGTTCAGCCTGATTAAAAAGCCTATGACACTGGAAGAATGCCTGGCCGACGCCGCCATCCTTCTTGCCGATGCCGCCGAGCAATGTGCCAGGCTAATCAAAGCATTGTCAGCGAACAATTTAAGTATAAGGGGGTGGACCGGAGGGTAAAACGGTGCTGATGTATCCTGCTGAGCAGTGCAAGTGAACAAATTGTTTAAGGAGGAACAAACATGAGTGGTCCAATGCTACTGGCGGTTGTTGTGGTAATGATCCTGTTTCTGATTCTGCTGGTATCCAAGGTCAGGCTCCACGCCTTTCTTGCTCTTATCGTCACTGCTGTCCTTATGGGTCTCCTGACCGGGCAACCCGCCGCCAAGGTGGTGGATGCCGTAACCGGTGGTTTCGGTGGCCTGATGACCCATATCGGCATAGTAATTGCCCTTGGCGTAATCATCGGTGAAATCCTGGAAGCTACTGGCGCCGCGGAGAAAATCGCCAATTCGGTGCTACGGCTGGTCGGCCGTGACCGCAGCCCTCTGGCCATGGGTATCGCCGGCGGTATCGTTTCCATCCCCGTTTTTTGCGACTCCGGCTTTGTTATCCTGACCCCCATCTGGCGCGCCATTTCCCGGGTTGGTAAAGTTCCGGTAATGACCCTTTCCGCCTCCCTTATGGCAGGCCTGCTGGCTACCCACGTCTTTGTGCCGCCCACACCCGGCCCCATTGCCGCCGCCGGCATTCTCGGCGCAGATCTGGGCAAGGTGGTCCTGTACGGCCTTATTGTATCAGTGCCTGTTATCCTGGCCTCGGTGCTTTTTGCCAACTCCAGGTTCATGCGTGAAAAATTTCCACGCTACATTACGGATGATGCGGTTGTACCCGCTTTAGAGAAGAAAAACTTTAAAACTCCTTCCACTTTTATGTCGTATGTTCCCATCATTGTACCCATTGTCTTAATCGTTCTCCAGTCCTTTACCAAGCAGTACATGGCGGAAGGAGCGGCACTGCGTGATGTGCTGGCCTTTATCGGTCACCCGGCCATCGCCCTGCTGATTGGTACTGCCATTGCCTTCCTCATTGCCCCCAATACCCAGGAAGTAAGGGATGTCTGGGTCGGTCGGGCCCTGGAGCGCTGCACCGTGATTGTCTTGGTGACTGCTGCTGCCGGTTCTTTCGGCCGTGTCCTGGCGCTGACCGGTATCGGTGAATACCTGGGTGGAGTAATCTCCGGCTGGGGTTTGCCTGGCGTGCTGTTGCCTTTCCTTATTGCCGCTTTTATTCTTACCGCTCAGGGCTCAGCCACTGTGGCTCTGCTGACCACGGCGGCCATCGTAGCTCCCTTACTGCCTTCCCTTGGCCTTTCGCCCGAAATAGCCGTACTGGCCATCGGTGCCGGCGCCGTAACCGTGGTACATGCCAACGGCAGTTATTTCTGGGTAGTGACCAAGTTCTCCGATATGGACATCGTAGAAGGCTACTGGGCTGTTACCGCTACCACCCTGATAATGGGTATTACCGGCATTATCAGTGTTGCTGTCCTCTCCATGTTCGTTTGATGTGTTTTGGGGGTGGCTCCGCCACCCCCTACCCCCCACCATAGTGATTTTAATCGGCACAATCTATTAATTCAGAAGGAGGTAAGGCTGATGAGCAAGCGCCATCCCCGGGAGACCATGACGCCCAGAGAGCGTGTTTTGGCCGCTCTTTACGGGAAAAAAACGGACCGCATACCGGTGGGCAATCCCACCTCGGTGGCCACAGTGGAGTGCATGGAGGCCTGTGGGGTTTACTTTCCTGATGCGCATCTGGATGCACATAAAATGGCTACCCTGGCTGCAACCGGGTATGAAATCCTGGGGTACGACACCATAGCCCCTTACTTCAGTGTCCAGCAGGAAGCGGCTGCCTTTGGCTGCGAAATGACCTGGGGCGATATCGACGCCATGCCCGATGTCCGCAAAAATCCCTTTAACAGTCCGGAAGAAATAGAAATAAGCGGCGACTTCCTGGAGAGGCCGGCTACCAGGACGGTTATCGAGGCTATCCGGCTGCTTAAGAAAGAATACGGCGACCACGTCTGCCTGGTGGGCAAAGTTATGGGTCCCTGGACCCTCTCTTATCACCTATACGGTGTGCAGAAGCTTTTGATGGATACCATCCTTGACCCGGCCAAAGTTCACGGTTTTATGAAAAAGCTCAAACAGGTCCCTGTTATGTTTGCCAATGCCCAGTTGGAAGCTGGTGCTGATGTGGTTACCCTGGCTGACCACGCCACCGGTGACCTGGTGGGACCCAATACTTACCGGGACTTCCTGCTCCCGGTGCACCAGGAAATAACCCCGCAGATAAAAGGGCCCGCAATTCTTCATATCTGCGGCCGGACCACCGACCGTATGAGCCATATCGCCAAAGCCGGCTTTGCTGCTTTCCATTTTGACTCCAAAAACGACACGCTGGAAGCGAAAACCATCGCCGCCAGGGAAGGGCTTCTCCTGGTCGGGAATATCAATAATCCTGATGTACTATACGCCGGCACACCCGAGGACGTAAAAAAGCGGGTATTTGAAGCTGCCGAAGCAGGAATTGAAATCATCGGCCCGGAATGCGCCGTGCCGCTCAGGACACCCAACGCCAACCTGAAAGCTGTGGTGGAAGCGGTACGGGAGTACTGCTTCAGGTAAGATAAGAAAGCGAGGGGTAAAAATGTCTGTGCTTTTGCAGATACAGGAAGCTACCATCGGCGGCAGAGCTGAAGAGGCGGTTGCCCTGGTCAAAGAAGCGATTGCCGGGGGGCTCACCCCCGAGGTTATTATCCAGGACGGTTTTATTGCCGCCATGGCCGTGGTGGGTGAAAAATTTAAGAACCATGAAATATTTGTGCCGGAGATGCTGGTGGCGGCCCGGGCCATGCAGTTTGGCATCAGCCAGCTGGAACCGTACATGGTCAGCGGTGAAAGAACCTACCTGGCCCGGATTGTACTGGGCACCGTCAAGGGTGACCTGCACGACGTGGGTAAAAATTTGGTGGGTATGATGCTCCAGGGAAACGGCGCCGAAATCATTGACCTGGGTGTGGACGTTTCCACCGATGCTTTTGTCCGGGCGGTGGAGGAGCATAAGCCACAGTTTCTTGGACTGTCTTCCCTGTTAACCACCACCATGCCGGTTCTTGGCCAGGTGATTGACGCGCTGGAGGCGGCGGGGTTGCGTGACAAAGTTAAAGTGCTGGTGGGCGGCGCTCCGGTGAGCCAACAGTTTGCCGAAAAAATAGGAGCCGACGGTTACGCCAGGGACGCTATCTCCGCCGTGGACCTGGTCAAAAGAATGGTTGCCGCCGGGTAAAAACACCGAGTTAATTTAAATCCGGCCTTCGCCTGGAGCCCGGCCGGATTTTTGTCTCATTTCAGCAGGTAAGTGGATGTTGTTGCCTTATACCCGTTTGACATTGATGCCGCCCATGACGGCACGGCCCTGGATTTTTACCAGTTTGCCGTCACCTTTGCCGGCAGCCTGTTCCGCCCGGGTGGAGCCGATAATGCCGCCGCTGCTCCTGCCGAGAAATTCCACACCCCCCAGGATGGCGAACCCGTCACAGACTACCGGCAGGTCTGCCGGCACCCTAATGTCCGCCCCACCCATGATGGCGGTAATGTCCAGCACCGTTTCGCCGTCCGGTATCTCAGCCTGCCTGAGGTCCAGGTCGACACCGCCCATAAAGGCGATATACGAGCTGCTGTCCAGAGTCCAACGGGCGTTTTTCCCTCTTTCCAGGCCTCCCATCACGGCCCAGTTGGTCTTGCCTGGCATGGACTGGCCAAGGAAGATGCTAATACCGATCACAATAATCAGCAGTGGCCAGAAAAACCTGAAAACCGTGCCCAGGCTGAAGTAAAACATATCCAGGTTGCGGCCAAGCAGCGCCAGGCCCAGCAGCAACACCAGGGCTGAGACGGTAACGGCACCAAAGCTCCTGCTGCCGGTTATCATTGTGTTCAGCCCCCAGGCTATGAGCAGAACCGGCCAGTACTGCAGGATATTGATCCGGGTAACCTCCAGGTTGTTAAGCAAAAGAATAATACCGGCGGCGATAACCACAATACCTGTCAGGGACTTGGTACGGTCTGCAGACACTGGATTGTTCCCCCCAAACATTGGCTTTACTTTAATGCATACTTCTTCACCTGCCGGGCAAATCCTGCCACAGAGAAAAAAAAGGAGTGAGGCCGGTGTTTTATGAAGTGCTGGCAAAATACTACGACCTGGTTTTCCCTGCCGAAGAGGCCAAAATAACCTTTTTGGACACTGAGTTTAGGGCCAGGAGAGTGAAAAGGGTGCTTGACCTGGCCTGCGGTACCGGCACTTACACTATAGCGCTGGCCAGGCTTGGCTACGAGGCGTGGGGTACCGACCTGGAAGCCGGCATGGTGGAGCAGGCCGGGAAAAAAGCCCTTGCGACGGGCGCAAAGGCTAACTTCGGGGTGGGTGATATGAGAGAGCCTGCCTCTCTTGGCATTACCTTTGATGGTCTCTTTTGTATCGGCAATTCGCTGGCCCACCTGACGGAGAGTGAGGATTTGGACCGTGCTTTGCGGGCGATGCGGGAAGTTCTCCGTGACGGTGGACTGGCTGTTTTCCAGATTGTTAATTTCGACGGTATCCTGGAGCGCGGCGATACAGACCTGCCGCTCATTGAGCGGGAAAACGTCCGGTTTCTCCGCACTTACCGGCCCCGCGGCGAAGAAAGGCTGGTATTTGATTCGGTGCTGGAAGTAAAGGAAGAGGGCGGTAAAGTGCACCGCTATGAAAACAGCGTTATCCTGCGCCCAATCAGGAAAGGTAAACTTGAAAGCCTTTTGCTGGAAGTCGGGTTTAGCCGGCTGCAGACTTACGGTGACTTTAAATACACACCCTGGAACCCACAGTCCCAGGCGGTGGTTGTGTTGGCAGAATGTTAAGCCGCCGGCAGGGCGCTGCGAATACGGGCCACCTGTTCCATCAGGTGCGCAAATCCTTCCGGGGTCAGCGATTGGGCGCCATCGCAGAGGGCTTTTTCCGGTTCCGGGTGGACTTCGATAATCAGACCGTCTGCGCCGGCGGCCACGGCGGCCCGGCTCATCGGTTCCACCAGGCTGCGCCTGCCGGTGCCGTGACTGGGGTCTACCAGCACGGGCAGGCCGGAGGTTTCTTTCAGCAGGGATACCACCCCCAGGTCCAGCGTGTTGCGGGTGGCTGTTTCAAAAGTTCTGATGCCCCGTTCACACAGTATTACGTTGGGATTGCCGGCTTCCAGCACGTACTCCGAAGCCGCCAGCCACTCCTTCAGGGTGGCTGAAATGCCGCGCTTCAGCAGTACAGGCCGTCCCGTCCGCCCTGCTTCTTTCAGCAGGGCGGAATTATGCATGTTCCGTGAGCCAATCTGAATTATTTCGGAGTATTCGGCCACAGAGTCCACATCGCGGGTATCCAGGGCTTCGGTGACCACGGCAAGGCCCAATTCATCTGCCACCCGGCGGAGCATCTTCAGCGCTGGCAGGCCCAGCCCCTGAAAATCCCGCGGTGAAGTCCTGGGCTTAAAAGCGCCTCCACGCAGTACCCGGGCGCCTGCCGCCGCTACATGACGGGCGGTTGCATACAGAATCTCTTCGGATTCCACCGCGCAGGGACCGGCCATGACGGTCAGCTCCGGGCCGCCGATACTGATTTCTCCAACCCTTACAATGTGACGGGATATTGCCGGTTCAACGGTCATTTTGCGTTCACCTCGCTGTTGCTTTTATAATATCAGGCCACTTTACGGAAAGTTTCTTCCAGGTGACTGCAGGTCGGTTTTGGGGTGAGCAGGGAAACGGCCACCAAAACGGCGGCGGAAGCTGGCAGGGCGTAAAACAGCGGATCCACATGGGTCCAGGGGAAAGGCAGCAGGGTAGCCCGCCCTGCCAACCGCATGGCCAAGCCCACCTGTACCGCTTCGGCCTCGTGCAGGAGCAGGTAGCCGAAGCCGCTCGCCAGGCTGCCGGTGATGATGCTGGCCAGGGCTGCTGTCCTGGTGCTTCGGGGCCAGTAGAGGGCCGCCACCAGTGTGGGCAGGAAGCTGGCGGCGCAGATGCCAAACCAGAAGGCGGTGGCCCTGGCGATGATGCCGGGAGGCAGCCGGTAGGCCAGCGCAATGGCGGCCAGCAGGGAGAGGATTATACCGATCTTGGCAAAGAGCCGGGTGGAGGCGCCGGGCAAGAGGCGGCCAAGCCCCAGGGTTTCCACCAGGTCACGGGCGAAAGCGGCTCCCTGGACATGCAGCAGGGAAGACAGGGTGGAAACAGCGGCGGAGAGCAGGGTCAGCATGAACAGGTAGAGAAACCAGGCCGGCATTATCTGTGCTACAAAAACCGGAATGATGCGGTCGATGTTGCCGCCTGCTGCCTGGATGGCAATCTGCCCGCCTTTCCGGAAAAAGTAAAGGTTGCTGAGCGGCCCTACGATAAAGGCGGTGCCGGTCATGAAGAAAATAAAGACGCCTCCCACCAGGATAGCCTGGTAAATAGATTTTGGGTGTTTCACGGTCATAAAGCGCATGGCCAGCTGTGGCTGAGCCAGCACGCCGATACCCACGCCCATGACCATGGTGGAAACCACCGTCCACCACAGGCGGGAACCAAAGTCTGGCATAGCTGTCCAGCCGCGGTGGCCCTGGTTGGCCAGAGCGGCCGGCACCAGGTCTCTCAGGGCGGAAAGCCCGCTGTGGCCGGCTATCACACCTCCCACCGCCCGGTAGGTGCCAAAGAGCAGAACGGCCATACCCACCAGCATCACCACAGCGGAGAAGGCATCGGTATACATGACGCCACGGAGGCCGCCGCTCATAACGTAGGCGGCGATTAAAACCGCCAGGACCAACAGGGCGGTGTTATAAGGCATGGCCAGCGCCTCCTGCAGGAAGCGGGCGCCGCCGATTAAGATAGCGCTGGTGTAGGCTGGCATCAGGAGGAAAATGAGCAGGCCCGCGTAGGCGGTAAGCGCTTTTGACTGGTAGCGGTTGCCAAGAAGAGAGGGGAAGGTCTCGCTGCCCAGGTTACAGGACATACGCCGGATGCGGACGCCAAGAAAAGCAAAGGCGATAAAAATACCGACCGAGATGTTAAGCACCGTCAGCCACAGCAGGGAAAAACCGAAAAGACCGGCCGCGCCGCCAAAGCCCACGATGGCTGAGGTGGAAATAAAGGCGGCACCGTAGGAGAGGGCCATTATCCAGGGGTGGATGCTGCGCCCGGCTACCATGAAATCGGAATCAGTCTGTGTTTTGCGATAACCCAGGTACATCAGACCGGTCATTATACCGGCGTAGACAAGCATAACCAAGGCAAGAGCAAAAATGTTCATGCCAGCCTCCTAAAGTTTATTCTTCATCTTTGTAATTCCAGTTAAGCGCTCCGTAGACCACGCAACCCACGGCCGAACCGATGGAAAGGAGCCACGCCGCCGATACCCATAAATCCTGCATACCCAGCATACTTATCACCTCCGACATATAAACAAAAAATCTCCCGTCCTCTAAGGACGGGAGACTACTCCCGCGGTACCACCATAGTTGGGTGTACAAAAAACACCCCGGCTCATTCGGGTACGGACCACAGGTCGATACCCTAGCCGTATAACGGCGGCTTCCGCCCTCACCTACTTGTATTTCAGCGCGGAGCTCGGGGGTGAACCTCGATAACCCATGACCGCCGGACTCCCACCGTCTCCGGCTCGCTGTGCGCCTGTTTGTTATCCAACTTCCCCTTCATCGCTTTTCGGTTATTATTTGCTTTTAATTATAGGCAGGGATGTACGCCCCTGTCAAGTGCTTTTTTTCTGCAACTAGCCGCGGCTCTGGAAGCAGGTGCGGCAGTAAACGGGACGATCGCTGCTGGGGTTAAAGGGTACCTGGGTTTCCACACCGCAGGCGGAACAGGTCACGTCGTACATGCGCCGCTCTGAGCGGGGTCCGTTGGCCGGACGTTGCTTGCGTGCGCTGCGGCAGGAAGGGCAACGGGCCGGTTCGTTTTCAAAACCCTTTTCGGCGTAGAAAGCCTGTTCGCCGGTGGTGAAAACGAATTCCTGCCTGCAGTCCCTGCAGGTGAGGGTCTTGTCCGTGTAGCTCACTGGTTAAACCTCCTTTGTTAGTGGTCCTCCTGTTTCCCTGACTGGTGGCGATTGGTGAAATCTAACTAACAAAGGAGTATAGATTCCCTAAGACCCCGGAGAAAACAGCAGGTTTAAACACATTATACAACGTTTTTGGCCGAAATTGCAAATAAAAATTAAAGAAACTTCAATTCGTAATTTAACCGAATTTGACATAATGCGT
>DYEY01000020.1 GCA_020725465.1 Dethiobacter sp. | reverse complement strand
TTTTGCTTTTTTTCTTCCTTGTCCTCATTGTAGTTGCCCTTGATGGTAACGCCATCCTCGCTGACCCGCACCTCAACGTCCTTGGCCGAGAAACCGGGGACATTGGCCTTAATCAGGTACTCTTTGTCGTCTTCCAGTACGTCAATCATAACGCCGCCAGCCGGAGCCCTCAGTTCGGGTGGACCGCTGAAGGGGAAAAACTGGTCGAACATCTCTTCCATCTGACGGCGCAGAGAGGAAATGTTAAAGGGGTCACGGGGAACCAGGTAAGCCATAACGACACTCCTTCCATTAATATTTTTGTTAGCACTCTCATTCGGTGAGTGCTAATTATAATTTACACAAAGATCTTTCCAGGGGCAAGGTCAGTTTGGTCAGATTTTAAATTAAAAATGGCAAATAAAGGCAAATAGGTTAAAATGCTTTTTTCTTTTTCATTATTTCTTTGATTTATAAATTATTTTTCCCTCACTCGAAAGGTTATATTCTGTCCCTTATACTAAAAAAAGCAAACTCATAATGGCTTTCAAAAAAAAGAATATGACAAGAGGGTGCCCCTTGTCATACTTGTTGCATTCATACTGCAGGTTAAGGTCTTTTTTATTGTTAATTGTTGCAGTGCCGGGATTTTAGCAAGGCAAGCTGTTTGCTGTTGAGGGATCTGCCCAGGATTTTTTCTGCAAAGACAGCAGATGCCAGGAGCTTTTCTTGGTCCAGATTGGTTGCCAAGCCCATGGATTCCAGCATATAGACCACATCTTCAGTGGCTATGTTTCCAGTGGCGTTGGGTATAAAAGGGCAGCCGCCGATACCGCCGATAGAGCTTTCAATCACCCGGATGCCGCTCCAGACGCCGGCAAGTACACAAGCCAGGCCAACTCCCCGGGTATCATGCAGGTGGAGAGAGCAGGGGGCATCGGGAAAGCGGGAGAGAATGCCCCGGCAGAGTTCGGAGACCTGTTTGGGGTTGCCAAGACCGGCTGTGTCGCCCAGGGATATCCTGTCTATGCCCATGGCAAAAAGCTTTTCCATCAGGGTATAGACCGTATCATAAGGCACAAAGCCTTCATAGGGGCAACCAAATGACGTTGCCAGTGCAGTCCGGATTTTGACACCGTTTTGCTTTGCCAGTGCTGCAATTTTCGCTCCATGCGCAAGCGCTTCACTGATGGACATACGGACATTTTTCTGGCTGTGTGTCTCGCTTGCCGAGACTACAAACTGAAGTTCTTTCACTCCCGCTGCGATGGCGTCTTCCGCACCACGGAGATTTACAACCAGGGCAGAGTAAGAAACATTCCCGGGGTGCCCCAGAATTTTTATGACTTCTTTGGCATCCTGAAACTGGGGTACAGCCCGGGGGCTGACAAAAGAAGTGACTTCAATCTCCTGCAGCCCGGCAGCAGCCAGGGACCGGGCCAGTTCAACTTTTTGTTCTGTTGGGATGAAGCGCTGCTCAGCCTGCAGGCCGTCTCTCAGGCCCACTTCCCGGATTAATATGCTGTCGGAATGTTGGACTGTCACTGTTTAAACACCACCTAAATTCAACAGATTGGCCCAGGCAAGTTTTGTATGGATGCAGCCGTTTTCCGGCTGTATGCCAATCATCTGGCAAAGAAAGTATTTATCATCCAGGGAGCGGCATACAAAATCATGAACTGAACGCCGTAGTTTACGCCCCAGCGGTTAATCATGCCAGCTACCATTGCCAGCAGAATAACGCCAATCATTCCAACAAGACCAGCATCCATGAAAGCCAAAATCATCACCAGCGTAAAGAACATGGCAAGCAGGCTTTCATGAGGGATGCGCCTGAAAACAAACAGGCAGATCGGACGGGAGTATTTGATTGTGATGGGGTAGGTAATTGCCAGTGCAATGAGTGCACCTACTATGGTGGCAAAAGAAATGTTGGCAAATGAAAGGATATGATGCAGGTTGTTTTCAAGGGTGAGGACCGGAGGCGCGTTGAATAAGGGGTTTGCAGGTCCAAGTGCCATGGGGCTTAAGGGAACACCCAGCGCAATCAGGGGAATCAGTACACCGGCGATATAAGTAGCATTGGTAATGGCATCCATGGTTGATATCGCCACAGCGGCTTTTTTTGCCGTATCTTTTATGCGGCTGGAAAAAATCTCGCCAATAAAAATTGTCATGCCCACGGGGCTCATGAAAAATGTTGCCGTCCCCAGGATGGAGCCCAGTATACTGGACACTCTTTCCTGGCTGTTCAGGATCTTAAAGGGATTGGGCACCCTGCCGGTCACTGGCTGATCAGGAGCTAATTCAATCAACTTTCCTTCCGCCCGTTCCATTTCCCTGCGTTTTGAACTGACGGCAACTTCCAACAGGTTGTAGATCATGGGACCGATGGTGATGGCAAGGAAAAAGGAGATGAAGGGGGTGCGCTCGCGGGGTACAACGCCGATGCCCCAGTAAAAATGCCGGAGGGCTATGATCAGGATGCCGAAGGGCAGGATGGATATCAGAGAGATTATTTTTTCTTTTGCCATTAAAGCCAGGAAGATGGCACCGAAAAAGAAGATAATGCCTGCGTGCTTACTGATTACCGGGCCAAGGGGGATCAGAGCCCTTGCCAGCAGCAGGCTGAGGGGAACGGCAACCAACGTGCCGATAACGGAGCCGGAGGCCATTTTACGGATGCTGGAATCGGCCAGACCCAGGGCTTTTAGCTGAACAGCATGTTCCACCATGGGGGCAGCCATTACGCCGCCAGGAATGCCGGCCACAGCGACTGGGATGGAGTCGGTCAGCTTTTTTGCTACAATTGCTGACATGAAGAAACACAATACAACCATGGGATTAACCCCTGCCAGCACAATAGCCAGGGTTACCGGAGCGAGAACCGCAGTTTCGTCGGTTCCGGGTGCCACGCCTATAAGCGTGTAGACCACGGCACCTGCGACTGCTGCCAGAATTAACTGAATCAGCAACATGAAATCCATATTTTATTCCATCTCCTGTATTTGAAATTTTCGTTTTTGTTTAAACAAGACAGAGTTAACTATAAACGCAATGACAGTGCCGATTAAGCTGAAAATCAGGGGGAGCGGCGGTCTGGCGGGTGCGATTAAATAACCTCCCAAACCCAATAATAAGCTGATGAACATTGCTATTAATAAATCCTGTAAACTGACAGTATCTTCCCAAACCTCGATAAACTTTTTCTCCATCGTCTTCCCTCCCTTCTTTTATAGCATTTCAGCCAATATTTCTTTAGCCTTATCAACCCTGATTTTGCCACTTTCTATTAACTTCTGAGCCACAACATCAATGGCGGGACCGCTCGCTCCGGCCATTACGGCAATATTTTTGGCATGCAGCCTCATGTGTCCTTTTTGAACGCCTTCGGTAGCCAATACGCGAACTGCCGCTAAATTTTGGGCAAGTCCTACAGCGGCTGTGATTTCCGCCAGTTGTCGGGCGCTACTGACATTCAGTATTGATAAGGACAACTTGGCTTTGGGATGAAGAGCGGTAGCTCCGCCCACCAAACCCAGCGCCAGTGGCAATTCAATGGTTCCACAAAGGTCGCCATCGATGTTTTTTTCCCAGGTTGTAAGTGAGGTGTACCTGCCGTTACGGCAGGCGTAGGCATGAGCGCCCGCCTCAATGGCCCTGGTATCATTGCCGGTAGCCAAGACTACGGCAGATATGCCATTCATGATGCCTTTATTATGAGTGGCAGCACGGTACGGATCGCTGGCGGCAAAAGCGTATGCCAGCAGGATTTTGTCCACCACTTCTTCTCCGCCCAATGCTTCTTTGGGTACACGGACCATTGAGCGCGCCAGCCTGCGGTCAGCCAGGTTTGACAGAATTCGCAGCAGCACTTCGCCGCCGGTTATCTCTTCAATCAGGAGGGCAATGGCTTCCGCCATGGTGTTTACAGCATTGGCGCCCATGGCATCTTTCACATTTACAAACAGATGTATAACCAGAAACTTCTGTGGCTGTGCGTCTACAATCCGTACCTCGATGTCAAACGCGCCTCCGCCGAGACTGCAGAGCATAGGATCCTGTTCATTTGCCAGCGCCAATAATCTCTCTTTGTTTTCGTAAATTCGGACCAGCGCATAATGGGGGTTTTTGATATGTACAACCTGGATTTGAGCAATCATGACAGGCTCTGTTACTATGCTGAAGAAACCGCCGCCCTCGCGGGCCAGGCGGGCAGCGTTGCCGCATGCCGCAATTACGGAAGACTCTTCAGTTACCATCGGCACTAAATAGTCTTTGTTGTTAATTTTAAAGTTGGTGGCAATCCCATAAGGCATTTCGAACAAGCCAATAACATTTTCTACCATTCTTGACGCAGTCTGGATATCCAGCGAAAGATCTTGATCCATTTTTTCCAGGTACCCCGCCTGAAAACCGCAAAACTCTTCCACTGCTTTTCTTTGTTCAGCGGGTGACATTTTGTGAAAACCTGATATTCTGGAGCTTTTTGACATACAGACCTTCCTTTCTTCTTTTCTCTTTCCTAAGATACGCAAAGTTTGTGCCAACAGAAAAGCCCCTGTATTTACAGGGGCGGGCAGTTCCATGTTGTTGTAAATGTAACTGATTGGCAACGGTTGCAGCTATTATTTAAGGCAGTTTTATCAGAAAATTCAATATAATTTTTAATTGTAGCCTTATAGCTACATGTTTAATTTTGTTAACTAATTAATCTCCAGGCCATATTTTTTAATTTTCTTGTAAAGAGTAACCCGGTTAATCCCTAATATATCTGCGGCTTTTGCCTTGTTTCCCTTTGTTATCTTCAGGACGTTTAATATGGCTTGGGTTTCGGCTGACCTTACTTTTTGCTGAATTTGCCCCACATCGGCGTCTGCTCGCAGTGTATTGCAAAGTTTTGGCACTATCCAGGAAAAATGCTCCATTTCCAGATCAGAGTTTATGCAAAGATGCATTGCACGTTCTATGGCATTTTCCAATTCCCTAACATTGCCGGGCCAGTGGTATTGCTTAAGCATTTCAATCGCTTCGTGGCTGATTCCTGTAACCCGGAAACCCAAAGACCGATTGAGTTTTGTGATAAAATATTCAACCAAGAGCGGGATATCTTCTTTCCTTTCCCGCAGTGGCGGGATGTGCAAGACAACCACGTTTAGCCGGTAAAACAGATCTTCGCGGAACAAACCTTTTTGCACCTGTGTTTCCAGTAACCGGTTGGTGGCGGCGATGATCCTCACATCAATTGGCAGTGGGCTTTCCGCTCCGATTTTATCAACTTCTCTTTCCTGAATCACCCGCAGCAGTTTTGCCTGCAAATTTAAGGGCATTTCGCTGATTTCATCCAAAAATACAGTACCCTTATTGGCAATCTCAAATTTGCCAGCTTTCCCTCTTTTCTTTGCTCCTGTGAAAGAGCCCTCTTCGTATCCAAACAATTCGGATTCCAACAATTCCGGTGGAATGGCGGCACAGTTTAACCGTACAAACGGATGCATTTTCCGGTAACTTTCCTGATGAACTGCATGAGCAAAGATTTCTTTACCCGTTCCTGTTTCTCCCTGGATGAGCACGGTAGAGTTGGTATTGGCAATTTTACGTATAATATTTTTTAACTCCCTGATTTGCCGGCTTTCGCCAATAATGTTTTGCATGCCGTATTTTGCGCCCTGCAATAATTTTACTTCATTTTTATAGTAATTCAGTTCATCGTATAGCTGTTTGACAACATTTAAAAAGTCAATATTTTCCCCGATTTTTTCCGTCAATATCATGGCGAGGGCACCCAGCACCTTCCCGTCTTTTTTTAACGGGATACGGTTACAAATAACTCTTTTACCTTTAACTACCGGCATATCCGCGTATTCCGCTTCACCAGTACTGATGACCACATCCATTCTTGTTGATTCAATGACATCCCTTACATGCTTACCTACCACATCACTTGCTCTGACACCGAGAAACTGTGCATACTTTTCGTTTATAATTACAATGTGCCCTTTGCCGTCCACAACAAGCAGGCCATCAATATTTTCCAGGATTAATTTATAAAAATCCGTGCTTTGATAATATGAATCCATGGGACATATTCCCCCTTGGAAAGATTACTGTTATTATTCTGCAAATAATGCAGCAATCCTGCTGTCAGTGGATTCCACAACTAAAATACGATAAACAGCAGGCAATGAGATTCCCTCTCCTTATGGGCCATGTCTCCAGATTTCGGTTTATTAAGGGGGGCTACAGCATATACCCGGAAAAAGTGGATTAAACATTGCAGAAGAGACAAGCATAGGCTTTTCGGCTTGTTTTTGGATTTAATATTTGGGCGGACTCATTTTTGTTGGCGAATTATCCCAGGGTGTAGCAGCATACTGTCGCCTTTTTCTTTTTGCCTAAAAATGCAAAGCTTTTAAACAGGCAGTCAAAATTCTTGAATGGAATGAGCAGGCCGTTCAGAAAATCCAAGCAAATATAGTTACTGGTTTTTCCCAGTACCGTCAGGCCGGCGGTATATATTATCCAGTATACAGCACCAGTGAATAACAGCAGGCTGCGCCATGGCTCCAGGCCATTGTTATTATAAAAAAAGTAGCTGAGCCCGGTAATCGCTGTTATCGCCAGCCAAAACCAGCTCTCCCCTGAAATCAGTACCCTTTTTTGCGCAAATATACGGTTATAGCTCCTAAGTACCCGGCAGTAAAGACTGTTACGCTCCATCCCTGCCAGTAAAACAGCACCCACCTTGCGAACAGAAACCCAAGTATAAAAACGAAAACAGCGAGAATACCGTCTTTTATGTCCGGTTCAAAAGGTACTCCTGGCTGCTCTGTTTTAGCTGAAATAATGTTTTGCTGGCAGAAATCATCGTGCATCTGATTTGCCGCCTTCCTTTGGCCCGGCTTTGTATTCCAGGATGTCTCCGGGCTGGCTTCCCAGCGCCTGGCAAATGGACTCCAGTGTTGAGAAGCGGATTGCTTTGGCCTTCCCGGTCTTGAGGATGGAGAGATTAGCCGGGCTGATGCCTATGATTTCGGCCAGTTCACCGGAGGATATCTTTCGCTTGGCCATCATCACATCCAGATTTACTACAATCGGCATGCTTTCCCCCTCCTGTCAGATGGTATAGTCAACCTCGTTCTGCAGTTCAACTGCTTTTGCCACCACATTTTTCACCACACGGACAATAAGTCCCATAAAGGCTGCGGCTACCATCACAAAAATCCAGGGGAAATAGTATAAAGCCGAAACACCGCCTATGCTAGCTCCCACAAAACAGCTCCAGGAAATTCGCCGTAGACGTTCCACATTATCTGTAACAAAAACCTGTTCTCTCTCAATCCCCCGCAACAGGGCAAACAGGTTATAGAGCAAAATCCCGGCCGGAATGGATCCCATGTAAATTGTGGCCAGAAAAAACGGCCCGACCCCCAGTAGTTCCGCCCGGGAAAAGCCCAGAAACCATCGCGTCAACCACGGGGCGGATACAACAGTGACGATCAGTCCGACCATGAAAAGCAGGATACACAGTTTACTCAGGTTGAGTGATTTTCTGTCGCTCCACATTACCTAATTTTCCGATCGCGCAAAATGCTGTATTTAGCAAAAGTATAGCATAAAGAAAATATTGAAATCTTTTACCACGGGTGCTTTTGCTGCCGCCGTGGTTATTTTTGGTTTATCTATGATTTTTCGTTTTCCCTTTGATTATTGTTCTGGCTTTCTCATATTTATGTTGTGAGATTTTATCGTTAACCAGTTTGCACCGGGCACATTGGGGCTGCGTATTGGCTTCAATGAACCATATCCTGCCATGTTTATCAACAGCCATATCCAAGCCTATAATCCTTAAAGGATACTTGATGCCCAAGAGATGGCATATCTGGTGTGACAAATTGACTAATTGCTTTATGGTGGCTGTTGGATTTTGCTTTTGGTCATATTGCTGTAATATATCAATAAGCGGATAATCCTGTGCTCCTTTTGAAACGTTGGTAACCACAGCCTGTTCCCTTGAAGCAACCTTTGCTGATGTCAGCGTAATTTCCCATGTTCTATAAGGTCTTTGCATTACTATCCGAATATCGAAAGGACAATTCCTGTACGTAGCCAAGTCAATTCCCTGCTGTATAATAAACTTTCTTTTAGATATGATGCTATTTAGTACTGATGGGGCATCAGCCAGAGATATATTTTTTGTATAGTCTTCAAATGCAAGCAAACCATCAGTTTCATTAACTTTTTTCAGCCGCATTACCCTGTTACCCTGGCACCCGGTGTCAGGCTTAATATAAATAACACTGTGTTGGGCCACCATTTTAATTAAATTGTTTGAATTGTACCAGACAGTCTCGGGAACATGTTGCGCTATGATCGGGTGCTCCAGCAAAGCACGGGTTTTTTTCATTTTGCCTCTGACTGTTTTATGCTTTAGCAAGGGCAACTTATTTCCCTTTCGCAGAATAAACGATGATTAAAGTGCTTGCTGCGTTTCTTTCCGGTGTTGTGTTGCAAATAACCGCTATCTATTGATTTAACCAGTTCAATTGTCTTCCGGAGCTCTTCCAGGTAAGGGCGATATACTATTTCGGCTTTGACGGGCAATCTTTTTCTGTAACATAGCTCAAATTCATGTTCATTTATGATTTCAAAACCACTGAAGTGATAGCATATCAATTCCCTGTTGTCAAAGTAGATAGTGCCGCCCTCCGCGTATACCTCGTAACCCCTGTTTATATTCCAGGGCCCGGCATTTATGCCTTTATTATCGGATATTTTGATATTTGAAAACAATCGGGGCCATTCATCCAGGTATTTCTGATCTCCCCACAGCCCTTTTGTCCTCTTGTCATAGCACCAGCTCAGACATTCCCGCCGCCAGCACCGCAGGCACTTCATGCCGTATTTATCCCTCCTGAAACCGATCAGCCCCGATGAGTATCGGCCGGCTTTTTTTTGCCACCCAGGGCTAAGCCACTGTCTTGTTAAGAAGATGGAGTGGTCTGCCCACTCGGAATAAATGGCCTTAATATCTTTGAAGAAAAACAGGTCAGCATCCAGATACAAGAGTGAATCTAACCTAAAGCGCTTAAAAAGGTAAGTGAGATATGATGCTTTTAACGTCCAGCAAAATTCATGTATCTGCCTCTCACGTTTAATTCTGGACAGCCGTTCATTTATGATTTGCTCAAGTCCTACCAGGGTCATATCGGCAAGATTCATTTGAGTGAGCATACTGCAGGCTGTTTTATCGACACATAAAACCCAAAGCCGGAAGCGGGGGGTATGTTTCTTCAGGGAATAATAGAGCGTCAGTCCCTGAATCAAATAATCTTTGGTGAATAAAGTGCAGATGTTTGGCACCTTTATGCCATTTATTCCAGCCGTTTCCCTACTGAAGTTACTAATCATGATATACTCCTTTCCCCTAAAACAGACAAAACAGTTAATATATTGTATGCTATACCATTTTCTACTGTGAACTGTTGGCGAACTTGTTTTATGCACATTACTGCGGTTCCCCAAATACTATGGTATATGATTTGGTACGAATAAAAAGCTACACAGCAGATTCGAGGCCTGAATCGGTATGAAGTCATTTTGGAAAGGGAGAAATGTCTTTGTTACCGGCGCCACTGGTTTTTTTGGCAGCCATCTCACCAGAGAACTGGTTGACTCAGAGGCCAATGTAACCATCCTTGTCAGGGATATCAGGCGCAAACCTGACCTTTACCGGGAAAAACCAGATACAAAAATCAATGTTATCGAAGGTTCTTTAGAGGACCTAGCCTTACTGGAACGGTCACTGGATAAATACAGAACTGACACAGTGTTTCATCTGGCTGCCCAGACCATTACCGGTGAGGCACATATAGACCCTATTTCCACCTTTCACGCCAACATACTGGGCACGTGGAACATCTTGGAGGCCTGCCGGAAAAGCCCGCATATTAAGAGGATTATTGTAACCTCCAGTGATATGGCTTACGGTGAGCAGCCAACACTTCCTTATTACGAAAATATGCCACTTCAGGGGAGGCACCCTTATGCCGTGTCTAAAAGTTGTGCCGATATAATCGCTCAGACGTATCATTATACCTACCGCTTGCCTGTTTGCATTGCCAGGTGCGGCAATTTGTTTGGCGGCGGTGACCTGAATTTCAGCAGGATTATTCCAGGTACCATTCGCAGCATATATAAGCAAAAAAAACCGATTATACGAGGTGATGGGACTTCAAGCCGTGACTACTTATTTGTGGATGACGCTGCGAGGGCTTATTTGCTTTTGGCGGCAAAAATGGATGCACTGAACCTGGCAGGTGAAGCATTCAACTTCAGCAATAACAGCCGTGTAACTGTATTGGATTTGACAAAGAAAATATTGAAAATGATGAACTGCAATTTAGATCCAATCATTTTAAATGAGGAAAACAAAGAAATAAAACACCAGTATCTTTCTATAGAAAAAGCCAGAAAAATACTGGGCTGGAAACCACTTTACAGTTTTGATGAAAGCCTGGAGAAGACAATTAAATGGTATAAAGGCTATTTTGCAGACACTGCAGGGAGTGATTTAAATGAGGCAAAAACCCCATATTGATGGCGCAATAATACTGCAGTATCTCCGGTCAGAAGTAGACCATACCATCGCGGACATTCATTTTATTAAGGGGGGTATGAATTCTCAGGCTTTTTCCTTTCAGAGCCATGGCGACTCTTTCGTAATTCGTGTGAACGCCAATGATTATGGTTTCCGCAAAGACGCCTATGCGGCAAAGCACTTTGCTTCAGAAAAACTCCCTATTCCACCGGTTCTCAAATTAGGGAAAATAGCCGGCGGTTACTATACCTGTATCAGTAAAATGGCAGCGGGGAAAAGTCTTAGCTATCTTTTATCGAGTGAAAATAACATTACAAAGCTCCTGACGCAGGTGATGGAGATACTCGACGTTATTCATGCCACGGCTATTCCTAAAAGCGGTTTCGGTTATTTTGATGGCCAAGGCCAGTCAGAGCATAACACCTGGGTACAGGCGCTGCTTTCCATCGAGTTTGCCCACTATCTAAATTGGGAGGAAACCATACGTATGACCTGCATGGAATCTGCCGTTTACAGGAAATTGGTCACTCAGCTCAAGAAGCTTGCCCCTGAAATGCCAAACGAGCGCAAACTAATACATGGTGATATGAGCATAGATAATGCATTTTCCGATGAAGTAAAAATCACTTCCGTAATTGACTGGGAAGGTGGGCAATATGGTGATCCGCTGTTTGATATCGCTTGGCTCTATATATGGTGGAAAGAGTTTTCATTTAAAGACCTGTATAAAAAACATGCTGCAAAAAAAGGAATCGTGCTGGAAGATTACGACAAGCGCCTGCAGTGTTATGCTACTTTTAATGGACTGGGTGCCCTTTGGTATTTGGCAGTATCCAATAAGCCTAAGGAATACGAACTGCTGAAATTAAGATTAATGGAAATCGGCGTCCTCTAAGGAGAAGAAGGCGAGCGGAAATTTTCCTGGGTGGGATTTTTCCCGATTAGTCTTTTTTTGTGGGTTGCTTTTTTTGCTTGGTAATGGCTATATCTCCTGATAGCGTTTTTCCGCCGGTATCCGTAGCCGCCATATTTTCATAGCCAATAAAACCAGGATCAACATTCTTTACAAGTTCAATTACTCGTATCAGAATATGTTTGTAAGTTGGATATATAATGGGCAACCCTATTTCTTTAGATTCAAAGCTGATTATAGCACGATTATCAGGAATATGATGTACAAGCACGATATTGTCTTCACTGACTATCCTGCAGCCGCTGAAATGGTATATAATCAGTTTGGCGTCATCGACATATACCTGGTTATTCTTTATGTGGAATTTATACAATCTGAAATCCCATAAACCATGGTTTACTCCCGGTGTAGTAATGTCGCATACTCGAGGAAATAATGAAGGAAGGTAGTTAAGATATGTCTGATCCCCGAAGCTCCCTGATATCCCTTTTTCATGGCAATATTCTAAACATCTTTGCTTCCAAAATTGTATAGACGCAATACCCACTTCATCCTTCCTGAAGCTTATAAACCCAGAGTTGTAGTTGCCAAACAATTCCTGACGAAACTTAATTTCCTTCAGTGGTAATGTTGGCAAGTAAAGTGTGTGTCTTGACAGTAAAACTGAGCAATGTGGTTGGTTGTGAAATATAACTGTGGGATCGCTCCAACAAAAAAGATCCGAGTCAGTATATGTCACCCTGCCGAAGGAAGACATGAGACTCTCAATGTAAATTGGTTTCAGTGTCCAGCAGTATTCATTCAATTTTCTTTCTTTTTTTATTTTTAGCAGATATTCATTTTCAAGTTCACTTACATGAGTAAGAATAAGATGCCTTAATTTCATTTTCTTTAAAAGAAAATGAGTTTCATCATCGATACAGAGTACAAAAAGGCGAAATTCCTTCATATTGTTTTCCAGGGAAAAATAAAACGCTATAAATTGATATACCCTGCTTTTTGATAAAACGGTGCAAAATATACTATCCATAGTAATTAAGCTTCTCTTTCCTTTCAACTGCAATTTAACTCATACGGAAAAATGCATTTCCCTGCCTGATGCAGGTATTGTTTTTATTTCATACTATTACTCTGCAGCTGTTTATGTGCTATATAATTTGTGGTCAATAGGAGGCGGTCCAGATTTATTAACCTGTGGTGCCGGCAACAAAATATTGGATATAACATATTATATATGGGGTTTAATCAGAAACTATCTTAATTGGGAAGAGGTGTTTGATAATCATCGAGGCGAGTATTATTATTCCATCATATAATGCAAGCGAAAGGTTGTTCCTTAGCCTGCTGTCCCTTAAACACCAGGACTACCATCAAAATCGTTATGAGGTCATTGTAGTTGATAACGGTTCCACAGATAATACAAAGGAAATGATGAGAAAATTTTACGCAGGCCATCCTTTCAAATATATACGGGTAGAAAAAAACAGGGGTATAGCCCATGGCAGAAACCGGGGAATTTTAAAAGCAACCGGAGAAATATTGATTTTCCATGACAGCGACATGATTGCAAAGAAAAATTTTGTAAGAAGTCATATTCTGTCTCATAGGGGAGAAAATTTGGTCATATGCGGATTGCCCTGGAGAAGTATATATAGTTATTTTTACAAAAAATTTACGCCTCTCCAAATTGCACTTTTTAAGAAATTTCGTAAAAAAGAACAACTGACCGGCAAATTCACAGGGCAGGACAAGTATCAGTTTATAAAAAAACAGGACATTATTGACCAAAGTTTTTTAAAATATAGTTTTAATCATAATAAACATCAGCCATATTACCGGGAATTAGAAAAAATTATTAAAAAATACGGTTATAATTTAAATGGCTTTAATTTTCCATCTCTATTTTTTCTGACAAAAAATGTATCAGCAAAAAGAGAAAATGTATTAGCTGCCGGGTTATTTGATGAAAATATTGTTAAGTATGGTTATGAAGACCAAGACTTGGGTTATCGGCTTTATAAATCTGGTTGTAGCTTTAGACTTAATTATAATATAATAAGCGTTCACCAGGAGCACCCCTTAAATCATTCTGAAGATTTTCTCTTCTCTGATGACCATAAAATAAATTGCAATTATGTTTGTGAAAAACACAATAATATAGAATCGATTGATCTGATTCTCATGAATAGCCCCTTTTTAAAAAAGCAAAACGAAATAATGAACGATATTAAGCAAATTTATGGCAGAAAACGATATATTGAAGTTTTATCTGTCTTTCTGGAATTGCTGCAAACAAGAAGGAAAAATTTTATTAATCAAAATACTAAAGACAGACCGGTACTTGACATTGATTTTAATGAGATTTTGCCCCAAATAAACGAGTTAAAAGAAAAATATGGATACTTTCATTTTGCTGATACACTTACAGATTTGATTAAAAATTTTTATTAGAAGTGCTGTTAACATAAACAGCCCCCTTGCGGCTCTGCTTCAGTAGAGCATCCAACAAAAGGGGGCTGTCAGCTGCAGGTGTTTTCCGATGCATCGTTGCCAGTGAGGCTTGGGGGCTTGCAATGCTAATTATTTTCCGAAAGTGGCGTTTTGTTCCAGGTTTTTTCGGCCATTTCCAGATCTTTGTACGTATCCACGGCCAACCAGAACCCACTGTGCGTATATACAGCCAGCTCACTTTCCAGAGCCAATCTTTTTAAGGGCTCCTCCTCAAACACACAATGGTCATCACCGGAGAGGTAGTCGAAGACCCGTCTGTTTAGCACAAAAAAGCCGCCGTTTATCAGAATGTTTAACTGTGGCTTTTCCATAAAAGAGAAAGCGATGGAATCCCTTACTTCAAGGACTCCGAAAGTGCTTTTTTTGTATACCCCGGTAACGGTGGCAATCCTGTTATGCTTGTGGTGAAACTGCAGCAGCTTGCCGATATCAATGTCAGCCAGGCCGTCTCCGTAGGTCAGCATAAATGTGTCATCTGTAATCAGGTGTTGTATCCTTTTCAGCCTGCCACCGGTCATAGTTTCCAGCCCCGTATCGATAAAGGTAATATTCCAGTCGCAGGGTTTCTGCAACAATTCCAGGTGGCCGCTGCTGCCGTTTCTTATAAAATCATGGTTCAGCCAGTCATAGTTAACGAAATATTCCTTGATTTTATCGCCCTTATAACCCAGGGCCAAGATAAAATCTGCGTAGCCATGGCGGCTGTAAATGTCCATGACATGCCAGAGCAGCGGTTTACCCTGAACATTAGCCATGGGCTTCGGGATGCGGGAGGTAATTTCACCCATCCTTGTCCCCTTCCCCCCGCAAAATATTACAACTTTCAATTACGAATCCTCCCTTATGTTCATGTATTGATTTGCTTATTCATATTCATATATTCTTCAATCTGCTCCAGGCAGACGCGGCGGGCTCCTCCCGCCCGGTATTCTTTGTACCAGGCAATTGTTTTTTCAACCGTCGTATCCACCGGCCAGTGGGGCCGCCAGCCCAAGTGGAACCTGGCCTTGCTCACATCCAGGTTCAGCAAGGTGGCTTCATGTGGAGCATTTGCTTCTATTACCGCTTCCCATTCTCCCTGCCCCCAGTGTTGAATTACCTTTTCCACCATTTGCTCCACCGGAACCAAGTTTTCCGGTGCCGGTCCAAAATTCCAGGGACCACAGAAGCGGGGTCCTTCCATTGACATCCTGGCGGCCAGCAGCAGGTAGCCCCCCAAAGGTTCAAGTACATGCTGCCAAGGGCGAATGGCACAGCGGTTGCGCACGGTGATCTTTTTATTCTGCTCCAACATCCTGATGCAATCAGGAATAAGGCGATCCGGTGCCCAGTCTCCCCCGCCCATCACATTTCCGGCACGGGCGGTCGCTAAAGCTTTTCCGTGTTCCAGGTACTTTTCCGGATTAAAGAAAGATTTCAGGTAAGATAAAGTGATGATTTCCGCACAGCCTTTGCTGGCGCTGTAAGGGTCGTATCCTCCCAGGTGATCGTTTTCCCTATAACCCCAGATCCATTCCCTGTTTTCATAACATTTGTCGCTGGTAATTATTATGCCTGTCCGGGTTTCTGCGGTATTTCTGATTGCCTCCAGGATGTTGACGGTGCCCATGATATTGACCAGGTAAGTATTATGCGGGTCCAGAAACGAATGGCGGACCAACGGCTGGGCAGCCAGGTGAAATACAATCTCGGGACGGTGTTTCCGGAAAACACCTGTTAACTTGTCCCGGTCCGATATTTCACCGCGGATATCTGTAACAAGCTCAGCCACTTTGGCCTGAACAAAATTATCTTTACAGTCTGTGGGGGCCAGAGCATAGCCGACTACACATGCGCCAAGATGATGCAGCCAGAGTGACAGCCAGGAGCCCTTAAAACCGGTGTGCCCGGTTACCAATACTTTTTTTCCGTGAAAGACGTTTGCCAGGATTGATTGCATTCGGTTAGTCCTCCCCGGTAGCCGCCTTTATGAACATAGTTTATATTATTCAGATATATTGTGGTATGTGCAATTTTGATGAAACTGATATTGCTTAGGTTTATAATGCAAATATAACTTCCATGTATGTAACAGTCTGTCTGTTTTAGCCAGCCTGGGAGCAACAAATGGATTGCCAGGCTGACGTTTTTAAAACAGACAGTGCCCTGCATCCGAAACGGGTACAGGGCACTGTCTTTGTTTTAATATAATGCCTTCACCATTGCTACATGTCTTGGCCGGTGAGTGCTTTGTAAGAGTTTTTAAGGAGGGAAACGGTGTACCTGGGATTGTGGATGCCGTAGCTACCGTCTGTTTTGACGGCGTACCAGTTATAGCCCGCCACAAAAGCCTCTGTTGAAACATCGGCGGTGGTCAGCCGGTTACCATCAGCGGTTTCAAATACCAGCTGGCCTGCCGCGGAGTAAATTTTCTCTGCACCGGTGGCGTCTTTTATGGCCTGTTCCAGCTTATTCAGCATGGACTTAACTTCATCCATAAAGCCGTTAAGGTTATAGTTCTGAATTCCGCTGTGGCATCCACCACAGGTCTGATCGATATAGGTGGGATCCATGACAAATTTGTGAGAGACATAGCCGTCGTTAGTGCGGGGCATATGGCAGAAAACGCAGCTGTCAGTAATGTTGGCATGTACAGGAGAAGAAGTGTATTCCATGTCCGGATATTCCATGCCACCCAGACCGGTCATGATGGCAGCAGGGCCATAGTGAGGATAGGTGAAACGAGTGGCATTACCTGCCCGGTATTCTTCAAACGCGGCGGCAACGTCTCTGCGGCCGCTGTGGCAGAACATGCAGGCAGCGCCCTTACCGGCATTATCAACGGTTCCGTAAGGCAGCTCTACCCTGCCGCTGTTCATGTACTCCAGGCCGACACCGGCATGGCAGGCCTGACAGTCTATGCCCACCAGGTGTTCCGGGTAAGGTGCCATATCCTTGTTGGCGCCACCGGGATTCCATTCGGTGGCAAAGTTGATTTTGTCTTTAACTGAAAAAGCATAACCGTCATGGCATGAGGCGCAAGTGGCCCCGCTTCTTCCCGCTGCGCTGCTCAGTGCAAATTGCTTTCCGGTTTCCCTCCATTCAGCAGTAATCCGGTTTGTCATCTCCAGGGCACTGATCCCCGGTGGTTCATTCCCTCCACCGTTGGCCGGTGCGGGTGGCTGTGTCTGCCGGCCACAGCCGGCAACCGCCAGCAATACCAGCAGAAACAGGCATGCGTACAAAAATTTACCTCTGGACATAAGCCTAACCCCCTATTTATAATATTAAGTTATACCAATATATTCGCTTTAATGATAATTTTTCCTTCTTTCGAGCCAAATTTTATTAAAAAAATAAATCACCACGATATACTGCGGCTGAGCAGCTGTCGCTGCATATTCTTTCCGTGATATTAATTATAACAGCAGCCGGCTGTTTCATGGTAAGTTTTTTGTTGTTGACAAAAAGTGGCTTTTCCAGTATATATTAATTACTATTATCTATAAGGAGGGAAACAATGAAAAAGCATGCAAGAGGCGGGAAGTCAGTTAAAGACTGGTGGCCCAACCAACTTAATCTTAAAGTCCTGCACCAAAACCCGAAAGCTGCCAGTCCAATGGACGAAGAGTTCGATTATGGCCGAGAATTTATGTCACTTGATCTGGAGGCAGTAAAAAAAGACTTACATGAATTGATGACATTGTCGCAGGACTGGTGGCCGGCGGATTTTGGTCACTACGGCCCGTTATTTATCCGTATGGCCTGGCACAGCGCCGGCACATACCGCATAGGTGATGGTCGCGGTGGTGCCAATACCGGCCAGCAGCGCTTTGCACCGCTCAACAGTTGGCCTGACAACATTAACCTGGACAAGGCGCGGAGGTTGCTTTGGCCGATCAAGCAAAAATACGGCCGCAAAATTTCCTGGGCTGACCTGATGATCCTCGCAGGCAACGTGGCCCTTGAATCAATGGGCTTTAAGACTATAGGTTTTGCCGGAGGCAGGGAAGACTGGTGGGAGCCGGACGAAAGCGTTTACTGGGGCCCTGAAGAAGAGTGGCTTGAAGACAGACGACATTCTAAAGAAGGGGAATTGGAGGACCCGTTCGCTGCTACCCAGATGGGGTTGATTTATGTCAACCCAGAGGGGCCGGGTGGAAACCCCGATCCGGTTGCCGCTGCCAGGGATATCAGGGTGGCCTTTAGCCGTATGGGTATGACCGACGAGGAAACCGTCGCGCTTATTGCGGGGGGCCATGCTTTTGGCAAATGCCACGGCGCAGGTCCTGCTTCCCATCTTGGGCCTGCCCCTGAAGCCTCTCCCATTGAAGAACAGGGGCTGGGCTGGAAAAGCAGCTTTGGTTCCGGCAAGGGGGCCGACACCATTACCAGCGGTCTGGAAGTAACCTGGAGCAGCACGCCCGCCAGGTGGAGCAGCCAGTTTTTATACAACCTGTTTCATTATGAATGGGAACCGGTAAAAAGCCCGGCAGGTGCCAACCAGTGGGTTGCCAAAGACGCGCCTGAGGTTATTCCTGATGCTTTTGACCCAGGCAAAAAGCACAAGCCCACCATGCTGACTACGGACCTTTCGCTGCGCTTTGACCCGGAGTACCAAAAGATCGCCAGGCGTTTTTTGGAAAACCGCCAGGAATTTGCAGATGCCTTTGCCCGTGCCTGGTTCAAGCTCACCCACCGCGATCTGGGCCCAAAAACGCGCTATCTTGGATCAGATGTGCCAACGGAGGACTTTATATGGCAGGATCCCATTCCTGCGGTTGACCACAGTTTGATCGACCAAAAGGACATTGCCGGACTTAAAGCAAAAATACTTGCCACAGGGCTACCGGTTTCACAGCTGATCTATACAGCATGGTCTGCTGCCTCCACTTTCCGCGGCTCAGACAAGAGGGGTGGCGCCAACGGCGCCCGCATACGCCTTGCTCCCCAAAAAGACTGGGAAGTTAACCAACCTGAACAACTGTCCCGGGTGCTTGGCGTACTTGAAGGCATACAGCGGGAATTTAATTCCGCTTCTGCCGGCGGGAAAAGAGTGTCACTCGCTGACCTGATAGTGCTGGCAGGCTGCGCTGGTATCGAGCAGGCGGCAAAAGATGCCGGCTTTACAGTGACTGTCCCCTTTTCTCCGGGGCGCATGGACGCTTTGGCGGAACAGACCGATATTGAATCATTCAATGTCCTGGAGCCGCTCTATGATGGTTTCCGCAATTACCTTAAGACTAAATTCAGCGTGCCGGCCGAAGCCCTGCTGGTAGAGAGGGCGCAACTGCTGACGCTGACTGTACCCGAAATGACTGTCCTTGTTGGCGGCCTGCGTGTGCTAAACGCCAACTTCCGGCAGTCAAAGCACGGGGTATTTACCACACGTCCCGGAACATTGACCAATGACTTCTTCGTCAACCTGCTTGACATGGGTACAGAGTGGCAGCCGCTGCCGGAAGACGGGGAAATTTTTGCCGGACGGGACCGTAAATCGGGTGAGTTGAAGTGGACTGCCACCCGCGTGGACCTGGTCTTCGGCCATAATGCTCAGCTTCGTGCCGTTGCTGAAGTCTATGGCAGTGACGATTCCAGGGAAAAGTTTGTGCATGATTTTATCGCTGCGTGGCACAAAGTCATGAACCTTGACCGTTTTGACCTGGCAAGGGAGAAACAATGAGCAATATAAGGTTTACAGGGCTTGGTCCTGCAACGGCAGCACCGATGCCAACTCAGGCATTTCTCCAATGTCCCGTTTCAGGGCTTAAAGGACTTTTGTTGCATGGTCCAGGCTTGTAAAATGGGAAGTGCCGACGGGTTAAACATTTTTAAAGGGCTTCTGCCTCTGAAACACTCCAGCTGATGGCACTGACCGTCTTTTCCAGGCTCATGCGGCTCACAACCTGCTCCAGATAGCTGCGGGAACCGCTGGGTGCCAGTATATCGGCATATACCACTGTTTTTGCCGTATCATCCTGAAATTCGCTGGCAAGTGACATTAAAGCCATGGGGCTGCTGTTTATGCTGTGTAAAAGCAAAGAACGGATATGGCTTTCTTCTTCACTACCACAAACCAGGCGTAACCTGTAAGTAAATTGTAACCCATCAACGCCTATTCCTTTATGACCAACAAGCTGCTGCAGGTAGCGGATTAAAATATTGGCCAAAACGGTTATGCCGGTGCCAACGGCCGCCTCCAACTGATATCCGGCCCCGGCCAACACCCCAATGGCTGCTGAGCACCAAAGAGTTGCCGCAGTGTTAAGACCGCGGATGTTTAAACCGTCACGAATTATAATGCCGGCTCCGAGAAAGCCTATACCTGATACCACCTGCGAAGCAACGCGGGTAGGGCTGGTATCTTCAGGGACCAGGTTGGAGAAAAGGACAAACAGGGAAGCGCCCATCGCAACCAGTGCATTAGTGCGCAAACCCGCTATTTTACGCCGCCATTGTCTCTCAGCACCTATCACCATTCCCAGGAGCATGGCCGTAATCAGTCTGACAAAAAATTCATGTAACTACTCAGCCACCCTGCCATTTTGAAAAATAGTGCTGGACTCTCTTCTGCTTATCATGTAGAATAGAACCATGAAAGCAGAAGCTGAATTTCGGGTAACACAGATAACCGAAGAACAAATCCTGGCAGTCAAAAAATTGATTGCTGACAATCCTTCATGGAGCCGTACCAGGCTGTCAATGGAACTGTGTCGTCTCTGGAACTGGTACACACCAGTGGGCCAGATGAAGGACATGGCCTGCCGGGATCTCTTGCTCAAGCTGGAGCAGCAAGGGCATATCGTCTTGCCCCGTCGTAAATCTGAAACCTTTATCCGGGGCGGGCACATATCAATCAGCCAGGTACCCCATGACACCACTGAGATTACCGACAGATTAAAGAATCTGCTGCCCTTGCGGGTGGAAGCGGTGGAGACTAATCACCCATCCTGGAACCTCTTCAAGTACCTGCTCTACCGGTACCACTACCTGGGTTTCAGCGGCACAGTGGGCGAAAACATGAAATATCTGGTGCATGACCGGCTGGGTAGGCTGCTCGCTTGCCTGCTTTTTGGCTCCGCCGCCTGGAGCTGCGCCGCCCGGGATGATTTCATCGGCTGGGACAGAAACACCCGCATCAATCATCTGCATCTGGTCACCAATAACACCCGCTTTCTGATCCTCCCCTGGGTGAGGGTCCCTCACTTGGCGAGCCACATCCTGGGGCTCATTACCCGGCGCATCATCAAGGACTGGCAGCGCAAATACGGCCATGGCCTGCTCTTGCTGGAAACCTTCGTGGAGACAGACCGGTTTTCGGGAACCTGCTACAAGGCCGCCAACTGGCGCTACGTTGGACTGACCAAGGGCCGCAGCCGTAACGACCGCTGC
>DYEY01000019.1 GCA_020725465.1 Dethiobacter sp. | reverse complement strand
GAAAGCATCTAAGCGCGAAGCCTCCTCCAAGATAAGTTCTCCCACACGGTCAACGTGGTAAGACCCCAGGAAGAACACCTGGTTGATAGGCCGGGCGTGTAATGGCAGCAATGCCTTGAGCGGACCGGTACTAATAGGTCGAGGGCTTGACCTTAAAACTCGTGAATGGTTCTTTACGTGACACGGGGACGGTTCCTTTGTCACCAAAATATTCGCTGTGCGGCTTTGAGAGAACTTTCTGGTGGAAATTGCGGAGGGGACACACCCGTTCCCATCCCGAACACGGCCGTTAAGCCCTCCAGCGCCGATGGTACTTGGGACGCCAGTCCCCGGGAGAGTAGGTCTCCGCCAGAGCTTTTTTTACCCCCGGGCCCGAGGTGATATTCCCTTGGGCCCGGCTGTTATATCCCGGCTGCCTTTTCCGGGGAGCTGTTAAAAGCCCTGTGCATTACATTAAAAATGCACAGGGCTTTTGGTGTTTATGTTTATTTGGTCAGGGCCGACTCTATTGCTTTTAAGATTGTTTTACTGCTCATGGTGGCGCCGGATACCAGGTCTATATCAAGGCTTTGTTCCCGTACCACCTGTTCAGGGAGAGTTTCGGCGCTTTTGCCCCTGCCGTTTGTGTGTTCCAGTAACTTTATTTCCTGGATTCTGCCGTCTTGTACGGTTATTTCCACCCGCGCACCTAACAGCTTACTTGCGGTATATTCTCCATGGTATTTGCCGTCAGGTAACCGCTGCAGCGCAGTGATTATATCTTTTTGGAAAGTGAGAGCGTTTACAGCCTGGCTGGTATTGTACAACTCCGCCAGGACCAGCCCGGCTCCGATTAACAGGATGAGTGTGCCGGCAATAAAAAACCGGTTACTCATTTTAAATATGTTGCCCACTTTAATCAAAGTTCCATCACTTTTCCCTCATTCAATTTCAATAGCCGGAAAACTGAGGTTTGCTACTCTGGTAATTTTCATATTCTCTCAGCAGTTGGCCAAAGATTTTTTTGACGGGCAGGATATTCCTGATCCGGTGAAAAAATTCTCCCGAAAAGACGAGCCCGTTTTCCACATCACCGTCCACGGCTTTTTCCAGAGCGTCAAGTATGCAGAAACTTCGCGAGCATACTTTCAGGCAGCCTTTGCACTTACTGACAGCGGGCAGTTGCCTGGCGGCCAGGCGTTCGGTTAAAGAGTTACGGATGGCACGACCGGGCAGGCCGACGGGGCTGTCAATAATGACGGAGTCTTCTGGTTTACTTTCAAGGTACATCTTTTTAAAGTTATCGCTGGCTTCACATTCGTCGCTTGCAACAAAACGGGTTGCCATCTGAACGCCCTGGGCGCCTAAGGCCAGGGCCTTAGCTATATCGTAACCGTCCATAATTCCGCCGGCGGCAATAACAGGTATGGAGACAGCGGATACTACCTCCGGCAGTATTTCAAAAATGGGCTTATCAGTACCCAAATGGCCCCCTGCCTCTTTGCCCTCAACAACAACCGCGGCCGCTCCCAGCTTTTCTGCCAGTTTGGCCAGGCGCGCCGAGGAAACTATGGACAGGATAGGGATATTGCACTCTTTACCCCAGGCAAAAACATCACGGGAAAAACCGGCTCCCGAAACAATAAAATCCACCTTTTCTTGCAGGGAAACCTTAACCAGCTGTGCAAACTGGGTGGCGGCGAAAAGCACGTTAACCCCAAATATGCCGGCAGTCATTTCCCTGGCTTTGCGGATTTCTTCCTTCAGCGCCTGTATACTGAGCCCTGTTCCGGCAATAATGCCAATGCCGCCTTCGTTGGCTACGGCCGCGGCCAATTTCGCAGTGGCGACACGCACAGCCATACCGCCCTGAATGATGGGTAACCTGGACTGGATATGCCCAAAGTTAAGCTGGGGCAACAATCAGAATCACTGCCTCTCTTATGTCAGCCTTAAAGGCCTTGCTTGCAATTATACACTAAAAAATCGCAAAATAACAGTAAAAGATTAACCGGAGGAAGGTCAAAGGATTTTAGCCCCAAAGGGTTTTAGTTCTGGTCGGAGTCGTGGCGGACCAGCGAACAGTGCCTGGAATACATTCTGACTGTACACGCCTTGCAGAGAATGTCTTCACGAAAAGTACGACGGCACTCCCCACAAACCGGTCTTCCGCATTTTTTGCACCGACCTGCCGCCTGCTTTTGATCAAAGGCGCATGTTTCCACCGGTATTCCCCCATACGGTTAATTGTCTGGAGACGTTGATATATTAACAGATCTGCCGGGAGGAAGCAAGCAAACAAAAGATAATAAACCATTTTAGAAAACTTTAGCAATGGCGGTTCTGGCGCATTTTTATTGACACAATAGATTTTATTAAGGTATAATTTCTTATGAGTTTCCACAGTCTGTCATATCTCAGTGATTAGTTTTGGAATATTTCAAGACAATTGTTGACACTACAGTGAAAATAAGCTTTATACAGAGAGTTACAGGGGAGGGGATAACACACGGGCAGCAGGAGTAACCAGGGAATCGGAGTCCGACGGGAGGAGTTTTTAAAAGTTTAAAAAATAGGGGGTTTGTAGATTGAAAAGAAAATTTGTTGTGGGCATTGTCTGTTTGCTGGCAGTAGCGCTTATTTTCGCCGGTTGTGGAAAGAAAGCCGAAGGTCCGGCACCGGGTCCTGCTGCTCCCACCACTCATACCATCGTGGGTCTTTTTCCGTTGACCGGTGTACTGAGCACCTTTGGTGAAAACAGCGCCGAGGTGGCCAAGCTGGCGGCAGCAGACGTAAACGAGTGGCTGGAAAAAGAAAATAAGAATTGGCGCCTTAGAATTGTCATTGAAGACACCGCAACTGATCCTCCCACAGGGCTGCGCAAAATGCAAAGCTGGTTTGGTGAAGGTGTCAAGTTTTTTGCTGGGCCGCAGGCCAGCGGTGTGGCCAGGGAATGCCTGGCTTTTGCCAACGCCAATAAGATTCTGTTTATATCTCCCTCTTCCACTTCTCCGGCCTTGGCCATAGCCGATGACTGGCTGTTCCGTTTTTGCACCAGTGATGCTATCCAGGGTCCGGCCGTGGCCAAAATGGCCCAGGAAGCCGGCGTTGAGCAGTTGATTTTTGTCTGGCGCGGAGACACCTGGGGTGACGGCCTGCAGAAGGCATCAGCCGAAGCCGCCAAAAAATTCGGTATCAATATATATCCCCAGGAACTCAGGTATGACCCCATGCTGGAGGACTTCACTGTCCAGGCCGCTTCACTTAACGGTTACGTCAACGACCTGGTAAGTAAAGGAGTGTCTCTGGACAAGATTGGCATAACAGTCATTTCTTTTGAAGAGATTGCTCCGTTCTTTACCGCTGTTAACGCTTATCCCCAGCTGAAGCAGGTAAAATGGTTCGGCAGTGACGGCACAGCGATGTCTGCAGCACTTCTTGCAGATCCCATTGCCAGCAAGTTTGCCATTGAAACCAAGTTTGCCAGCACCAAGAACCGTCCGGAAGCAGCGACCGAAAAGTCCCGCTACGACTATGTCAGACAGCATATCCAGAAGACTCTGAACAGGGACACCGATGCTTATTCCTATAACACCTATGACATCATCTGGTCGCTGGCCAAAGCCATTGACGAAGTAGGTTATGATTCCGAGAAGGTTAAGGCTATCCTGCCGCGGGTGGCTGACGAGTGGACTAAGGTTCATGGCGCCAGCGGGCATGTGGTTCTAAACGAAGCAGGAGACCGGGCATTTGCTGATTATAACATCTGGGTAATTAACGATAAGCTTGAATGGGAGAACGTAGGCTACTACGACAGTCGCGCTGACAAAATTAACTGGAGCCGTAAACTCTACTAAACGCTAAACAGGTTTCGATCATACGGGGGCCGGGGTGTTACTCGGCCCCCATTTAAGGTGGGTGAACAAGTGAGAAATTTGCTTGTAACGGAAAACATCACCAAGAAATTTGGGGGCCTGGTAGCTGTAAACAAAGTCAGTATTGAGGTTAAGGAACAAACCTTTACCATGCTGATCGGCCCCAACGGTTGCGGCAAAACTACGCTGATTAATTGTTGCACCGGTATACTGAAACCCACAGAGGGAAGGGTTCTATTTGGTGATACTGATATTACGGGTTGGCCGACTCATAAGATTTACGAGGTCGGCTTCGTCCGGAGCTTCCAAATCCCCCTGCCCTTTCTCGGGCTTACCGTTTTGGACAATGTCCTGGGTGCCATGAGGAATTCAGGTGAGGCGCCGCTCAAAGCCCCCTTTCGGCGGCTCTGGGTGCAGGAAGAGGAGAACAATATGGAAAAGGCTATGGAGATACTGCGCCGGGTTCGTTTGGACAATCATTGGGATAAACCGAGCCACACACTGGGCGCAGCTCAGCTGAAGATGCTGGAAGTAGCCAAGGGCTTGGCCTCAGGGGCCAGGCTGATAGCCCTGGATGAACCTATCGGTGGTGTAGACCCGGCTTCGGCGGATGAAATTCTGACGCATGTGGCGGAGCTTAAGAAGGAAGGATTGACCTTCCTGGTGGTGGAGCACCGGATAGATATCGCCGCGCCTTATGCTGACTATATTTATGCCATGGACCTGGGCCGCCTCATCTCCCAGGGTACACCCAGCGAAGTACTCAATGACCCAAAGGTGATAGAGGTCTACCTGGGCAAGGGGGTAGAAGCATGCTGACAATAAATAAGCTAAACGCCGGCTACGGTAAGCTCCAGGTTCTCTACGACCTCAGCATCGAGGTTCCCGAAAAAGGGATAACGGTGGTAGTCGGACCAAACGGCGCCGGTAAGACAACCTTGCTTTGCAGTATTATGGGTATTGCCAATGTAACTTCCGGGGAAATACTTTTTGAGGGCGGTTCACTGCAAAACCTGCCGACACACCTGCTGGCAAAGAAGGGAATATCCTATGTCCCTCAGATGAAGAACGTGTTTGCCGATCTCAGTGTCAGGGATAATTTGCAAATGGCGGGATACCTGCTTCCCTTTGACGAAGCAAAAAAGAAGGCGGAGCAAATGACAGAGATGTTTCCCGTTCTAAAGAAATTTATTGATCGTAAAGCGGTGACCCTGAGCGGGGGAGAAAGAAGAATGCTGGCTGTGGCCATGGGACTGATGAAGAACCCGAAACTGATGCTTCTGGATGAGCTGAGTACCGATCTGGCCCCTATAATAGCTGAAAAAGTGATCATGGAAGTGGCCAGGCTCAGGGATGAGCTGGGTATCACAATCCTCCTGGTTGAGCAAATGGCCAAAAGGGCGCTGGAAATCGGCGATACGGCCTACCTGCTGGTCAGCGGCGGAGTGAAGTTTGCCGGCAAATCATTGGAGCTGCTTAACGAACCGGAGCTGTGCAACATGTACCTGGGCATCAAACAGCCGGCGGCAGCGCAGACATTGACTGAAGGGGGGGCATAATACATGGCGCCTTGGTTAGCAACGGGTTTGATTTATGCCAGCGCACTGGCCCTGACGGCCGGCGGCATTACACTGCTTTATATGTCCACACGTACTTTTAACTTCGCCCATGCCAGTATGGCTACACTGGGGTTTTACGTAGTTTACTCCGGTGCCGTGCTGGGCGGTGGTGTTCCCTACAAATATTTCCCATTGGCTTTTCTGGTTGGCGGGGTGCTCGGTGTGATCTGTTACTACGGCCTTAACCGACCCCTCCTGCGGCGTGGGGCGGTGGAAATAACTCTGATGATGTCAACGCTTGGGTATGATCTGATACTTTTATCTGTTATTCAGATGTACTGCGACTACCTTACTTTCAGCCGGAAGCTGTTTCCCCGCAGGGTGAGCATGAACGTTTTTGATTTTGAGCTTTTTGGTGTAAATGCGGCTTCAGTAATTCTTCCGTTGGTAGCCATTGTGTTCCTTACCGGCTTGCATCTGTTCCTGGTCAAAACCAAGTTTGGCGTAGCAATGAGAGCAACTATTGAGAATCCGGTTCTGGCCGGGGCCTCCGGGATTAACTCCGACCGGGTTTATATGTCGGCCTGGATTATCGGCGGCGGAATGGCGGCACTGGGTGGCGCGGCCATGTCTATGGCGGTCACCGGGACACCGGTTTTAGGCATGAACTCTATACCGTTCATGTTCGCCGGTGCCATCCTGGGCGGCCTGCACAGTCTGTACGGCGGTATTCTTGGTGGCTTTGTGGTTGGATTGACGGAATACGCCGGTGTTTTTTACCTGTCACAGAAATTCGGGCCATGGGTTTTGGGCTACCGGATGGGAGTACCACTCCTTTTAATGGCCGCTACACTGCTGATATTCCCGCGGGGCTTGGCCGGGATTCCCTGGGCTGTCCTGTTCGGTAACCTGGCTGGCATAGCCGGGAAGAAAAGGGGTGCTAAAGCATGATTACAGAGCAATCCCGCAACAGTAAAAACATTTTAGGCCTGTTTTTGAAAGGGGAAGTCATAACCACCGTTGCCATACTGGTCGTACTTACCTACTTCCTGGTGAGCCGCGGCCTTCCCATGGTTTTGACCATTATCATAGATTTTGCCGTCTTTGCCATCGTGACCATGAGCCTGAACCTGGAGACAGGCTTTACCGGAATTCCCCAGTTTGGGCGGGTGCTTGCTGTTATTGCCGGCGCTTTTGCTGTAGGAGCCATACCTGGGCGTATTATGGCTGCGTCAATGGGCCTTCCCTGGGGTTTAAAGTATGCCAAGGACTCAATTCACTACCAGATTTCTCCAGAGTTAACGCAGGTCCTGGCCAATAGTTGGGTGTTTTCTCTTTTATTCCTGATTTTCTGCGTGACAATAGCCGCAGCTTCCGGCGCCGGCATCGGCTGGCTTACCTCCCGCCCTGCCATAAGGCTGAAAGAAGCATACTTGGGTATCTCCCTTTTGGCTTTTGGTGACTTCTTTATGTGGGTGGGTCATAACTGGGAGCCCCTGGTGGGCGGCAGCACAGCGGTATATGTTCCAGATCCGTTCCGGATTTTCGGCGGTGGACGTTTCCAGGCGGTGGTTATTGTTATCTTCCTCGTGGCCATGCTGGTCTACGCGTATCTTAACAGGCTGACCAGTTCACCGTTTGGCCGCTCTTTAAAAATGATAAGGGATAATGAGGTGTCGGCAGCGGCGGCCGGTAAAGATATAACCAGGATAAGGACGCAAAGCCTGGTGATAGGCTCCATGCTGGCGGGCGTGGCCGGAGGCCTTTATGTGATTTATACCGGTACTGTTACCGCCATGGGTTATTCCCGTCTGGTCTGGACTTTCTGGCCCTGGGCATTCATGATGCTGGGCGGAATAGGCAGCACCACCGGTGTGTTGCTGGGTGTTATGGTGCTTACCATTATGAGAACGATGATTACCGTCTATCGCTTCCAGCTTTTTGGGTTCCTGATGGCGTGGGGGATTAACCCCCTTTGGCTGGAATATACTCTTATGGGAGCGGTTATTATCGGTGTTATCCTGTTCTTGCCCCATGGCCTGGTTCCGGAAAAGGTGCAGCCGATGCTGCCTGCTGGCAGAGTGAAAAAGCTGTTTTCCGGGGGAATGGCTGCAAAACCCCGGTAAGGCTGACAAAACTTAGCTTCGTAACATTATTAACGAGCCGGGGTGGGGAGTGAAGATTGCATCTGCACCCTCACCCCGGTTTTCATTAAAGGCCCGGAGGAGAAATGAAAAAGCAGCTCTGTTTGATTTTTATTTTTATATTTTTTGTGGCAGGGTGCGGTAAACAGGACAGGCCCGTCGTAATTGTGCCTGCTGCACCGGAAGGAGCCGTACCGGACATTGTCAAAATCGGGTCTGTAATGCCGGAAACTGGCGTGATGGCTCCTTTCGGGCAATCCTCGCTTGAAGCCATCATGCTTGCTTTTGAGGAAATTAATGCGGCCGGCGGCGTGCTGGGCGGTAAGCACCTGGTGCTGAAAAATGCTGATAACCGGAGCAAAGCGGAGGAAACCTCCGAAGCATTCCGGTGGCTTTTGGAAAATGAGGAAGTGGTGGCTGTTATCGGACCCGTTACCAGCAGTCATGCTCTGACAGGTGCTCCTTTGGCACAGCAGGCCCGAATTCCCACCATTTCTCCTTCTTCTTTCGACCCCGCAGTAACGCTGGTGGGTGATTATATCTTCCGTGCCTGCTTTACCGATCCTTTCCAGGGGCGGCTTATGGCGGGTTTTGCCCTGGAAAAACTCAACGTCAGGACGGCGGCTGTTATGGTGGAGCAGGGAAGCAGGTATGCCAGAGGGCTGGCTGATTGTTTCACAGAATACTTCGAAGCCGGCGGCGGCACAATTGTTTATGAGGAGATTTTCAGCAAGTCTGAAAAAGACTTCAGCCCCATACTGGCAGGTATTATTGCTTCAGGGGCTGAGTTTGTATATATACCGTCCTACTATGATACAGTAGCTCCCATTTTGCGCCAGGCCAGGGATATGGTAGTCGGAGCCAGGTTTGGCGGCGGCGACGGCTGGGATTTCCCGGAATTAATACAGATGGCCGGTGAAGCCGCCGAAGGCGGTTATTTCACCACTCACTATTCACCTGACCGGGATGCTCCGGAGACAAGAGCTTTTGTAACTGCCTATCAGGCAAAGTACGGGAAAGTTCCTGATACCATGGCAGCCCTTGCCTATGATGCTGCCTGCCTGCTCGCCCGGGCAATAGATAAAGCCGGCTCCACCGATGGTGAAGCCATCCGGGATGCCCTGGCGTCTATAACTTTTACCGGTGTCACCGGCACTATGGTTTTCGACGAGAACCGCAATCCGATCAAGGAAGGTGTGGTCAAAAGCATTGAAAATCAGAAACCGGTCTACAAGGCTACCGTCAGCCCTTAACCCGCGCCTTGCCGCGGGAAGCTTAGAGTTTCTTCCTTTCCGGTTTTATGTTACACTTTTTGTAGCAGCGTTATGGAGTGATCGGGTTGGATACGGAAACAAGAAGAGATGAACTGTTAAATACTCTTGCCCAGTCTGCGGCGCCGGTAACAGGCAATGAGCTGGCAAACAGGTTTGGTGTCAGCCGTCAGGTTATCGTCCAGGATATTGCCATATTGCGGGCCAGAGGGGAACAGGTGCTGGCCACACCGCAGGGGTATATGCTGCCGGGACGTCAGGATAAGTCTGTGCGAACGGTGGTAGCATGCAGGCATACCAGGGATGAAATTGAGGAAGAGCTGGGCCTGATCGTGGACCTGGGCGGTAAGGTACTGAATGTCATAGTTGAGCACCCTCTTTACGGTGAACTTTGCGGTACCCTGATGATTGCCAGCCGCCGCGACCTGGCGCTGTACCTGGAGCGCCTGCGGCAGACTGAGGCCAGCCCCCTTTCTGCCCTGACCGGAGGCGTGCACCTGCATACCATTGAAGCAACAGGTCCGGAAGTCATTGCTGAAATAACAGTATCACTGAGGCAGGCCGGTTTTCTTGTCGAGTAGGGCAAGGATTGCATTTACAGTTGACAAGACACCCATCCCGTGGCATAATCAGAGCTGTGGGAGGGGTTATTATTTTGCAGGATACCAGGCAAGAGCTGATGTCCAGGGTGCAGGAACTTAAAAAAGAGAGAAATGCGGTTATTCTGGCACACAACTATCAGATCGACGAAGTCCAGGACTGTGCTGATTATGTCGGCGACTCCTACGGCTTAAGCCGTATCGCAGCGGAAACGGAGGCAGCGGTGATTGTTTTTTGCGGGGTTCATTTTATGGCTGAAGGGGCCGCCATCCTGGCGCCGGAGAAGACGGTGCTGTTGCCGGAGCTGCTGGCCGGATGTCCCATGGCTGACATGGTTACGGTTGAGGCGTTACGTGCAAAGAAGAAGTTGCATCCCGGGGCTGTGGTGGTCACCTATGTGAATTCCTCTGCCGCGGTTAAAGCTGAAAGCGACATCTGTGTCACCTCCGCCAATGCGGTTGAAGTTGTCAATTCCCTTGACGCTGAGGAAATTCTGTTTGTGCCTGACCGGAACCTGGGAAGTTTTGTAGCCGACCGGACAGATAAGCGTATTGTGCTTTGGGATGGCTACTGCCTTACCCACCACCGTGTCAGTACGGAAGATGTCCGGACTGCCAGAGCGCTGCACCCTGATGCAGTGGTGGTGGTACACCCGGAGTGCCGCCCCGAAGTGGTTAAAGCATCTGATTTTGCTTTTTCCACCGGTGGTATCCTGAAGTTCGCCCGGGAGACAAGCTTCAAAAAGATTATCGTTGGCACGGAGATGGGACTGATTTACCGCCTGCGTAAGGAGAACCCGGATAAAGAGTTTTACCTCCTGTCTCAGGGCCTGATCTGCCCCAACATGAAGTACACAACGCTGGATAAGGTAATAAAGGCACTGGAGACGCTTTCGCCGGTAATCACCGTACCAGAAGAAGTACGCATCCCTGCCAGGAGGGCACTTGAACGCATGCTGGCAGTAGCCTGCTAAAGACGACACGGGAAAGAGGTGCAGCCATGCCCCGCCTGACGGGCTGTTATGACATAATCATTATAGGAAGCGGTGTAGCCGGTCTTTTTGCTGCGCTTAAAGCAGCCGGTTCCAACCGCGTTTGTTTGCTGACCAAAGCAGCGCTGAATCAAACCAATACCTGGCTGGCACAGGGGGGCATTGCTGCCGCGGTGGCCGCTGAAGACAGCCCGGAGCAACATTTCGAAGACACCTTGCGGGCCGGGGCTGGTCTTTGTGACCGTGAGGCGGTTGCGGTTATGGTGGCCGAAGGCCCCGGGGTTATAAATGAGCTCCTGGAGCTTGGTGTGCCCTTTGACCGGCAGGATCAAACCCTGGCACTGGCCAGGGAAGGCGCGCACAGCAGGGCCCGGGTGTTACACTGCGGTGGCGATGCCACCGGGCGCCTGCTGCAGGAAACGCTGCAGCGAAAGCTGGCGGAAAGCTCCGTAACAGTCCGTGAAAACATATTTGTAACAGATCTGCTGGTCCATGATGGCCGGATATGCGGCGCAAAAACCCTAAGCGGAGAAGTAATTACGGCAAGGGCGGTGGTTCTGGCTACCGGCGGGTTGGGCCGGGTCTATGCCCGGACGACCAACCCGGAGGTGGCCACGGGAGACGGCGTGGCTATGGCTTACCGTGCCGGAGCCGCCGTGGCTGACATGGAGTTTGTTCAGTTTCATCCCACCGTGTACCAGGGGAGCCGGGAGAACGAAACCTTCCTGGTATCGGAGGCGTTGCGCGGAGAGGGAGCGGTGCTTGTGAACAGGTACGGGGAAAGGTTTATGCCAGGTTATCATGAAATGGCAGAGCTTGGTCCCCGGGACGTGGTGGCCAGGGCTATGCTTGATCAGCTGATGACCGGCAGAGGTCCGGTTTATCTGGATATCACGCATAAAAGCCGTGCTTTTTTAAAAGAGCGCTTTCCAACCATATACCGCCTGGCTTGGGAGCAGGGTTTTGACCTCGCCTTGGACCGGTTGCCGGTTTCTCCTGCCGCTCACTACGCCATGGGAGGCGTGTTGACGGGATTGAACGGTGAGACCACGCTGCCGGGCCTGTATGCCTGTGGAGAGGTAGCTTGTACCGGCGTTCACGGCGCCAACCGCCTGGCCAGCAATTCTTTGCTGGAGGGACTGGTTTTTGCCTCCCGGGCGGTACGTGCCATAAACGCCGCCCACAGCTTTCCCGCCTGTTACGATGATGAACTTATGCCGGCGGCACCGGTGATGAAATGGCAGGGAAAACCCGGTGATATCAGGGCCTTATTAAGAAAAACGATGTTTGAAAAAGCAGGGGTTTTACGCGACGGTGCCGGGTTGCAGGCTTTGTCGGTGTTTCTGGACAGGAACGCGCGCAACTTTGGCAGGCAGTGGGCCGATCAGGAATTATGGGAACTCAGAAATATGTTGGAAGTCAGCAGGCTGATAGTAAAAGGCGCCCTGGCCAGGCGTGAAAGCAGGGGCGCCCATTACCGCTCTGATTATCCTGGAACAAATGACAGATATGCCCGGAGACAGGTATGGATCGCCGGGAAGGAGGAGGACGAGCTTCATGGACCGGTTGCAGTATAGCCATATCGTAGCGGCGGCTCTGGCCGAAGATCTGGGTTTTGGTGATGTAACAACCGATAGTATTTTAAGGGACGAAACAGGCTGTGCGGAAATTGTGGCGCGTGAAAATGGCGTGCTGGCCGGCATGCCGGTGGTGGTGGAAGTTTTCCTCCAGATTGAACCGGCCCTGACTTTTACCTGCCTGTACCGGGATGGTGAAAGCTTTAATCGCGGAGATGTGCTGGCGCGCATTGAAGGTCCGGTGGCATCCATCCTTAAAGGCGAGCGAGTGGCGCTAAATTTTCTGCAGAGATTGTCCGGCATTGCCACCAAAACACGGGCTGCTGTGGAAATGGTGGCAGGAACCAAAGCTGTAATAATAGATACCAGGAAGACCACACCGGGTCTGAGGGTGCTGGAGAAGTATGCTGTGAGAATGGGGGGCGGCCGGAACCATCGCTTTAATTTATCAGACCTTGTCCTGATCAAGGATAACCATATCCGCGCTGCCGGCTCAATCAGCGAAGCGGTTGCCAGGATAAGGCGGCATGCCGGGTTTCCCCATAAAATCGAAGTGGAAGCTTCCACTTTAAAACAGGTCAAAGAAGCGCTTGCATGCGGTGTGGAAGTTATAATGCTTGATAACATGACCACCGCGGAGATGTGTGCGGCAGTAAACCTGGTGGCGGGTCGCGCGCTGCTGGAAGCGTCAGGGGGAATAAATGCGGAGCGGCTCCACGAGGTTGCTGCAACCGGGGTTGACCTGATTTCCATGGGAACGCTGACACACGGCAGCCGTGCCCTGGACCTGGCACTTAACCTGCTTTAAACGGAAGCCCCTCCCGGTGGGAGTGGGGCTTCTTTATTTATGGTTGCTAATATATAGCCCTTTTGATAAAATTGACATAAGACCCGCACAGGGGGGATATTATGACCCGTCAGGAAAAAGTCTATGACCTGGTGGTGCTGGGGGGTGGCCCGGCCGGACTGACAGCGGCTATTTACGCCGCCCGCTCACTTTTGTCGGTGCTTGTTGTGGAGCAGATGTTGTCCGGAGGCCAGATTGCCACCACAGAAAAAGTAGAGAATTACCCGGGCTTTCCAAAAGGTGTGGGCGGAATGGAGCTGGGGCAGCTGCTGGAGGAGCAGGCCCGTAATTTTGGGGCCGAGATGGTGCTCTCTACCATAGAAAGAGTAGTTGCCACCGGGGATATAAAAGAAATACATACCAGTGAAGGAATTTTCCGCGGCAGGACGCTGATAGTGGCCACCGGAACCCGCTCCAGGCCTCTTGGCGTTCCCGGTGAGCTGGAGCTTAAGGGCAGGGGCGTCTCTTACTGCGTTACCTGTGACGGCTCATTTTTTCGCGACCGGACTGTGATGGTGGTGGGAGGTGGCGACTCTGCCCTGGAAGAGGCGCTGGTGCTTACCAGGTTTGCCGCCAAAGTATATATAGTTCACCGGCGTGACGAGCTGCGTGCCACCCGCATTCTGCAGGAGCGGGTAAAAAATAACCCCAAAATAGAGCTGATTCTGAATACGGTGGTTAAAAAAATCAACGGCCGTCAGGCGGTGGACAGTGTAACGCTGGAGGATCTGGCGCAAAATAAGCAGTGGGATATTGAAGTTGACGGCATATTCCTCTACGTAGGCATGGTCCCCAATACCGAATTTCTTAACGATGGGGTGTTGCGAAACGAATATGGGTACCTGGTAACCGACGAGGGAATGGCAACCAACCTACCCGGAGTTTTTGCCGCCGGAGATGTCAGGGAGAAAGGGCTGCGCCAGGTGGTGACAGCGGTGGCTGACGGAGCTGTGGCTGCGGTTAGCGCTGTCAGGTACCTGGATGAAATTACTCACAGGGAGGGAAATCAATGAGTGACTATGTGCTTGAAGTGGGTGACGCCAACTTCAGCCAGGAAGTGCTGAAATCGGACATACCGGTACTGGTGGACTTCTGGGCGGCCTGGTGCGGTCCGTGCCGGATGATGGCGCCGGTATTGGAGGAAGTGGCCAGGGATATGCAAGGCAAAGTAAAATTTGTAAAGGTAAACGTCGATAAAAACCGTACTACCGCCGGCAACTACAAGATTATGAGCATACCAACCCTGATGTTTTTTAAAAACGCTGATCCGGTGGAAACCCAGGTTGGTTTTGTTTCCAGGGAGCAGCTGAAGAAGAAGCTTGAAGAAGTGTTTGGCGTCTGAAAACCGGTCACTCAGGCCTGTACCAAAAGGTATAGGCCTTCTCTTTTTTCCGGACAATATATAATAAAAAAAGGGGGGGCACTGTGAGAACAATATGGAAGGGCGCCATCAGTTTCGGCCTGGTAAGCATCCCGGTGAGGCTTTTTCCCGCCACCGAGCAAAAGGACATAAAATTTCGTTACCTGCACAAGACCTGCCAGGCTCCTGTCCGGTACAGCCGTGTCTGCAGCGCCTGCGGCCAGGAAGTAGCTCAGGAGGATATTGTACGCGGTTATGAATACGAGAAAGGCAGGTACGTAATAATCAACGAGGAAGACCTGGAGAAAATACCGGATGAGAGGACCAGGTCCATAGATATCGTGGATTTTGTCAACCTTGATGAAATTGACCCTATTTACTTTGACAAAACCTATTACCTTGCTCCCGGCGAAGTGGGGGAAAAGGCTTATGCCCTGCTCTGGCGGGCCATGTCCGAAACGGGAAAGATTGCCGTGGCCAAAGTTGTTATCCGCAACAAAGAGTCACTGGCGGTAATCCGCGGCCTGAAGGAGAATATCCTGGTTATGGAAACCATATTTTACCCCGATGAAATACGCGATACCAGGCTGCTGCCCGGATTTGAGCGGGAAGTCAAACTTCACGACAACGAACTTAAAATGGCACGCGAGCTGATCAATTCCCTTGCTACTGATTTTGTGCCGGAGAAGTACGATGATCAGTACCGCAAAAAATTGCTTGAGCTGATTCACGCAAAAATTGACGGGGAAGAAGTGGCGGTGCCCGAGGTGGCGGTACGGGGAAAGGTGGTAGACCTGATGGAAGCGCTGCGAGCCTCGGTGGAAATGGCTAAACAAACCGGGGACAAAGAGGAAAAGACGGTTAAAAAAAAGCGCAAAAAAGCGGCCGGTGTGTAAATGCTGTTTTGTCCGTTTTACCCGATGGAGCCGCTGCCGTGGCCTGAACCGTTCGATGACACGTCGTACCTGTTTCAGGTCAAGTGGGATGGCGTCAGGATACTGGCCCATATTGGCCGGGGGAGGGTTTACCTGCATAACAGGAAGCTTAGGGAAAGGACCCGCCATTATCCGGAACTTGACCGCCTGGTGAATTTGGTGCGTGGCGAAGCAGTCCTGGACGGTGAAATGGTTGCCTTTAAAGAAGGCAGGCCCAGCTTCCCGTTAATCCTGGAACGGGACCTGGCGGTGCCGGGCGGTATTGCTGCCCGCCGCTCCCTGGCACTGGTGCCGGTATGCTATATGATTTTTGATATTGTTTACAGCAACGGTGAAGACCTGACCGGGCATCCCCTTGGCTATAGGCAGGAAAGGCTGCGGCAGGTGGTTTCAGAAGATGAGACGGTGCACCTGGTGGAAAGTTTTGATACCGGAATTGCTTTGTTTGGTGCGGTATCAGAACAGGGGATGGAAGGAATAGTTGCCAAGCGGCGGGATTCGGTGTATGTCCGCGGCAAAAAAAACAACGCCTGGCTGAAAATAAAAAAGAGAATCCGCCAGCTTGTGGTAATCGGCGGGTATACAGTCAGGCAGGGGCAGATAAACGCACTCCTGACCGGCGCTTACCTGGGGTCGCGCCTGGTTTATACCGGGCGTGTGGCTGCCGGTCTTTCCGCCAGCGACCTGGCCGGTCTTACCCCATTCCTGCAGGCTTCCCGGCGGGATACATCCCCCTTTGACGGTATGCCGCCGGGCCGGGACAGGGTCTGGGTCGAACCGCGACTGGCAGTCCTGGTGGAATTTCAGGAGTGGACGGACGACCTGCATATGCGCCAGCCGGTAATCAGGGGCTTCACCAAAGACCGTCCGGAAGCCTGCAAGCTGGACTGAGGAGGTTTTAAACTGACGGCATACCTGGAGATAGATGGACGAAAAGTGAAGCTCAGCAACCTCGATAAGCTGTTCTGGCCGGAAGAAGGTTATACCAAGCATGATCTCCTGCGTTTTTATATTGACATCTCACCGTATCTCCTGCCCTACCTGCGAGACAGGCCGTGCAATTTCCAGCGCTTTCCCGACGGAATTAACGGCAAACGCTTTTACCAGAAAAACATCCCGTCCTTTGCGCCGGATTGGATTGAAACCTTCCCTGTACCCTCCGGGAACCGGGTTATCGAAATTATTTTGGTAAACAACCTGGCCACCCTGGTATACGTAATTAACCTGGCCTGCCTGGAAATACACCCCTGGCATTCCCGTACGGCCGGCATCAAGTCACCGGATTACGGGATAGTGGACTTAGACCCGCAGGAGGGCGTTTCTTTTGACACTGTCCTGGAAGTTGCCCGGGAGGTTAAAAAGGTGCTGGACGAACTGGAACTGGCCGGCTACCCCAAAACCTCCGGCGCCACAGGACTCCAGATTTACCTGCCGCTGCAACCTGTCTATACTTTCAGCCAAGTCCGTGACATTATCGGGGTTATCTGCGGCCTGGTACACCAACGGGTACCGGCCATTACCAGCATGGAACGGAAAGTGGCCAGGCGCGGTGCCACCGTTTACCTTGATTACCTGCAAAACCTGTGGGGGCAGACCATTAACGCGCCCTACACCGTGCGTCCCGTCCCCGGCGCGACCGTCTCCGCGCCGCTTACCTGGGAGGAGGTGGAGAGCGGCAAGGTGCGGCCGCAGCATTTTAACATAAAAAATATCCTGCAAAGGCTTGACAAAAAAGGGGACCTGTTTGCACCGGTACTGAACGGCAACCAGACCGCCGCTGCTGTCCTGAAAAGATGCGCGGGGCATTAGCAAAGTTTTTCTCAGGAGGGCGGTGCGGGATTTCGGCCCGCGGGCAGGAAGAAAGAGGCGGTTGTCGTATATGTATATAATTGACGGAATATTTCAGAAAGTTATCCGGAGGAAGATATGAATATCCCAAAGATGGAATTGGAACGGCGCAGGGAGTCTTTTCAGCATCTGATACGGGAGCAGGAACTGGACGGGGTTCTGTTGGCCCAGCTCACATCCATGTATTACCTTTCCGGTACCATGCAGTGCCAGTTTCTGTATGTACCGGCCGAGGGTGACCTTGCCGGGCTAATACGAAAAAACATGGAAAGGGCCGGACAGGAGACTGATATTGCTTTATTTGCTCTGAAGGGCCTGGGCAGGCTGCCCGGTGTGCTGGCTGAAGCCGGCTTTGCGCCCCCCCGGCGCCTGGGCCTGGAACTGGATGTGTTGCCTGCCTCCCTTTACCTGCGGCTGGCAAGCCTTTTCCCGGGGGTGGAACTCCTGGACGCCAGTAACCCGGTACGTGAAGTACGGCAGGTTAAGTCGCCTTATGAGCTGGAGCAGTTTGCCGAAGCTGCCAGGCAGGTAGACGCTATGCACCGGCTGGTGCCGGGACTGCTTTATCCCGGCAAGGAAGAGCTGGAACTGGCTGTTGAGGTGGAGGCGATCCTGCGCAGAAACGGCCACCAGGGGCTGACCAGGATGCGTGGCTTTAACCAGGAGATGTTTTTCGGGCACATCCTGAGCGGTGAGTCAGGAGGCGTTCCCAGTTTCCTGGACAGCCCTACCGGCGGTTTCGGGCCGTCGCCGGCCCAGCCCCAGGGGTCTGCCAGGAGGAAAATTGCCGCCGGTGAACCGGTAACGGTAGATTACGGCGGCATACATAACGGTTATGTGGTGGACCAGACCAGGCTGTACTCACTGGGGCCACTGCCGGCTGGACTGGCCCGGGCCTTCGCAGTTGCTCTGGAGATACAGGATGAGTTAACAGCCATGCTTTTGCCGGGTATTAGCGGGGATGAAATATACACACGGGCAGCGGTTATTGCCGCCCGGGCGGGCCTGGCAGAGTATTTTATGGGGTATGGTGACGGCCAGGCCAGGTTCGTGGGCCACGGTGTGGGCCTGGAATTTAACGAATTTCCGGTGCTGGCCAAAGGTTCCCCGCATGTGCTGGCAAAGAACCATGTGGTGGCGCTGGAACCGAAATTTATTTTTCCGGGACTCGGGATGGTAGGGCTTGAAAACACCTGGCTGGTCACGGACCGGGGAGCGGAAAAGATCTCTATTACATCTGATGACCACGTTATCGTCTGAAAAGCAAGCGGACCTACGGCAGGTCCGCTTTTGTGTTAATCACCTCAGCACTTGTCTTGACGGCGGTCAGCCTTGTTTTTGTCGCTTTTGCGGGCAAAAGGCTCGCTGGCAAATTCCACGGAATCAGTCACGCCGGAGACATTACAGTTTTGGGCAATTTTACATTCCCGGTTCTTGCTGTTCTTTTTGCCCAGGTCTTTGTCCCGGTTTTTACCGGCCACTTTTTTTCACCACCTTTTTTCCCTTTGTGTTATTATTTTTTTGCGGGACAGGTGACTTTATCCCTGGCGTTGTGCCAAATTTGCGGGAAATTTCGCTTGTGGCGATAATTCTCCTATTGCAATGACAAGTAATAATACTTATAATTAAATTAAAGGTCAGAAAAGGTCAGGGGAAGGGGCCACCATGAGTAATTTGAGTAACAGCATAGAAAACTATATAAAGCGACTTTTGGAGGCCAGTCCCAGCACCAGCATTCTTCTGCAGCGCAAAGAGCTGTCTGAACGTTTCAGGTGTGTTCCGTCCCAGATCAACTACGTGCTGGCCACCAGGTTTACACCGGAGAGAGGATATGTGGTAGAAAGCAAGCGCGGCGGCGGCGGCTACCTGTTAATCCGGCGCCTGGATTTGAGCCGGGAGCGGGTTATTCACCTGGTCAGGGGCCTGCAGGGAATGGTCAGAGACGGTATCAGCGGGCGGGAAGCCGCTGACCTGATTGACCGGTTGGCTGACACCAGGGTGATAACCCGCCGGGAAGCTCTGATTATGCGCGCCGCTGTCCGGTATGAAACGGTGCAGGCCGAAGAAGAAGCCTGCAGGCGCCTGCGCGCAGCAATTCTGGCCGGTATGCTGGAAGCCCTGTTGCGTGATTCATAAGGAGGCGATTATTTTGCTCTGCCAGGAATGCAACAAAAGGCCTGCCACGGTGCATCTTACGAAAATCATAAACAATGAAAAAGAAACGTTTCACCTGTGCGAGCAGTGTGCACGGGAAAAAGGTGAATTTGACTTTACCGCCCCCGCTCCGTTCTCCATTCACAGCCTGCTGACCGGTTTGCTTAATATGGAGCTGCCGCAGGCGGGACAGGGCCCCGGCTGCCAGGTAAAGATGCAGTGCGAGGGCTGCGGGCTGACCTATGCCCAGTTCGGGCAGATAGGCCGTTTCGGTTGCAGCAGCTGTTACCGGGCTTTTAAGGAGCGGCTTGCACCGCTTTTGCGACGTATTCACGGCTCCACCCAGCATGCGGGTAAAGTGCCGCAAAGGGCTGGCGGGTCAATCAGGCTGCGTCGTGAAATTGAGGTGCTGCGCAGCCGGCTCCAATCCTGTGTGGACAGAGAGGAGTTTGAAGAGGCCGCTGCCCTGCGGGACGAGATACGGCAGCTGGAAGCTTCTCTCGGTGAAGGGGGTGGCACAGACCGTGCAGAGTGAGAATATCTTTAAGCCGCAAAAAAGCAGGTGGATGGAAAATCAGGGCCCTGACGGGGAAATAGTATTGAGCAGCCGGGTACGCCTGGCCCGGAATATCCGCAACATGCCGTTTCCATACCTGGCCCCCGACAGCCAGACCGAGGCGGTGCAAAAACAGGTACGTGATGTTTTTGAGCACAGGAAGAGGGAGTTTGAAGAATTTTCTTTCTTCCCGGTCAAAGACATCCCCCAGCTGCAGCGCCAGGTCCTGGTGGAAAAACACCTGGTAAGCCCCCTTTTGGTGCGCGAGCCGCATAATTCCGCTGTGCTTATCCGCCAGGATGAGGCGATAAGCATTATGGTGAACGAAGAAGATCACCTGCGCATCCAGTGCCTGCTGCCGGGCCTGCAGCTGGAAGCGGCGCTGCAGGAAGCGCTTAAGTACGACGACATCCTGGAAACCGATCTTGATTATGCTTTTGATGAAAACTGGGGTTACCTGACGGTTTGTCCCACCAATGTGGGCACCGGACTTCGAGCCTCGGTGATGATTCATATGCCGGCTTTGCTTTTGACCCGCCAGGTTAACAGGGTTATCCCGGCCATCACCCAGGTGGGCCTGGCAGTGAGGGGCTTATATGGCGAGGGTTCCGAAATGACCGGCAGCCTGGTCCAGATATCAAACCAGATTACGCTGGGCCAGACTGAAACGGAAATTGTCCGTAATCTTTACGGTGTTACCAAGCAGGTTATTGAGCAGGAACTGCAGGCCAGGCAGCTTTTGCTTAATGAAGGCCGGGAACGCCTGGCTGACCGTGTCAACCGTTCCCTGGGCCTGTTGAAGTTTGCCCGCCTTATGACCTCCCGGGAAGCCATGCAGCTTCTCTCCGATGTCAGGCTGGGCCTGGAGACCGGCCTTATATATGATTCTCCGTGTTTGATGATGAAAGAGCTGATGGTGATGATTCAACCGGCCTGCCTGCAGGTTACGACCGGCAAGGACCTGGACGGAGTGGAGCGGGATCTGGCCAGGGCCCGCCTGATCAGAGATTACCTGAACAAACCCGAATAAAAGAGTTCCTTAG
>DYEY01000018.1 GCA_020725465.1 Dethiobacter sp. | reverse complement strand
ATAACATCTTCCTGCTCTCTTTATTTACGCATTATGTCAAATTCGGTTAAATTACGAATTGAAGGGGCCCTGAAAAAAGTTCTTGACAACCAATGCAATCAGACGGTAGAATAAACATCAAATCATAAAGCAAAAGCGATGAGCGGGAACAGTAAGTCTTGTCTTGAAGCAGCAGAGAGCCGGTGGTTGGTGCAAACCGGTGCCGGGCGGGACTGAAATTACGCCCGGGAGCGGCGGACCGAAAGCGCAGGCAAGTAGGCTCCGGCGGGTCCCCGCCGGTAAAAGGGGTAGGGCATAATCCCGCAGGCGGGCCGTGCCCTGTTAAGGTGGGCCTGTTTTGGCCAATCAAGGTGGTACCGCGGATAAAAATCCGTCCCTGAGGGACGGATTTACTTTTTTGCAAAGGGTCTATGATGGGGGGATGACTTTTGGAGAGCGACTATGCGTATAGGGGAAAACCGGCGGGGTATAAAGGGAAAGACTAAAGACTAAGGGCAAAGAAAAAATAAAGGGAGGCATTTTTTGTGATTATTGTAATGAATCCCGGTGTACGGGAAGAAGAGATAAACCAGGTGGTGGAGAGGCTTAAAAAAGTGGGGCTTGGCGTCCATTTGTCGGTGGGCGAGCAGCGGACTATTATCGGGGCCATCGGCGACCGGAAACTGGTGATGTCCATGGGTCTGGAAGCCCTGCCTTTCGTGGAAAAAATGGTGCCCATTTCCCGGCCGTTCAAGCTGGTGAGCAGGGAGTTTAAGCCGGAGGACTCGGTCTTTAAGGTAGGGGCGGCTGGCATCGGTGGGGATGAGGTTATGATTATGGCGGGTCCCTGCGCCGTGGAAAGCGAGGAACAGGTGCTCACAGCGGCGGAAGGGGTAAAAAAAGCAGGTGCCCATGTCCTGCGGGGCGGGGCTTTTAAACCCAGGACTTCGCCGTATTCTTTTCAGGGCCTGGAGGAGGACGGCCTGAAAATGCTGGCCCTGGCCCGGGAAAAAACGGGACTGCCGGTGGTGACCGAGGTCACCAGCCAATACAACGTTGATTTAATTAATGAATATGCCGATATTATTCAGGTGGGCGCGCGCAATATGCAGAACTTTTACCTGCTGCGTGAGCTGGGGCGCCTGCACAAGCCGGTACTCCTGAAACGGGGCCTGTCCGCCACCATTGAGGAGTGGCTGATGGCAGCGGAATATATTATGTCCGGCGGGAACTACCAGGTGATTCTCTGTGAGCGGGGAGTGCGCACTTTTGAAACTTACACCCGGAACACCCTGGATTTGAGTGCGGTGGCGGTGGTGAAACAAATGAGCCACCTGCCGGTGGTGGTTGACCCGAGCCACGGTACCGGCAACTGGCGTTACGTGCCGGCCATGGCCAAGGCCGCCCTGGCGGCGGGGGCTGACGGGCTGATGATAGAGGTTCACCCCCGGCCGGAGGAGGCACTCTCCGACGGTCCCCAGTCTCTTACGGTGGAAAACTTCACCCTGTTGATGGACGATCTGAAGCGCCTGGCTTCAGCAATGGGCCGGCAGCTGGGAGGACATAAAGTTGCCGCTGTTTAATCATGTTGCGGTGGTTGGAGCGGGGATGATCGGAGGGTCGCTGGGCCGCGCCATGCTGGTGCGCGGCCTGGCCGCCCGGGTGACCGGGGTTGACCCGTCACCGGAAACGCTGGAGGCGGCGGTGCAGTTGGGAGCGGTCAGCGACGGCACCGTCTCTCTTAAGAAAGGGGTTGCCGGGACAGACCTGGTGATACTGGCCGCGCCGGTACAGGCCGCCCTCAGCCTGCTGGCGGAACTGGCGCCCCTGCTGGGAGAGGGTGTCCTGGTAACCGATGTTTGCAGCACTAAGCAGGTGATGATGGACCGGGCCCGGGCGGTGCTGCCGGCACATGTTTCATTTGTGGGCGGCCATCCCATGGCCGGTTCGGATAAGGGCGGAGTTGGTGCCCTGGATGAATTCCTCTTTGAGAATGCCCTGTATGTTCTGACGGCGGACGATGGCACCGACCCGGCCGCTGTTGGCGCCTTAAAAAAGCTGGTGGCGGGACTTGGTGCCGTGCCGGTGGTAATGACGCCCGAGCGGCACGACTTCCTGGCTGCCGTTATTTCTCACCTGCCGCACATGGCGGCCTCGGCCCTGGCGCGGGCGGCAGCCGGCAAGAAAGAAGCCCGGGAGGAGCTGCTGGCCCTGGCGGCCGGGGGGTTCCGTGACACCACCCGGGTGGCTATGGCCAACCCTGAAATGTGGCGGGATATCTGCCTGACCAACGTTGAAAACATTACCCGGCTGTTGGATGAATATATAGGCGAGCTGGCGGCGCTAAAAGAAGCCATTGCCGCAGGCGACGGCGCCGAACTGCTCGCGCGCTTTCAGGCTGCCCGGGAGTTCCGCCTGCAGGTGCCGGCCCGCGGTAAGGGCATCATACCTTCCATCTTCAACCTATTTGTGTTTATTCCGGACAGGCCCGGCATTATCGGCGAGGTAACGGGCAGGTTGGGCGCCGGCGGGGTGAACATTGCGGAAATTGAGCTCCTGCGCGTCCGTGAGGAGGTGGGCGGCCCCATTCGCCTGGGCTTTCTTTCTGTGGAGGCCCGGGACCGCGCTTATAATCTTTTGACCCGGGCGGGCTACCGGGTGGAAATAAGGGAGGGGGAATAAGTTTTGAGTCTCGCCATTACAGGCAGCGGCGCCCTGTGCGGTGAAATCACCGTGCCCGGCGACAAGTCCGTTTCGCACCGTGCCGTCATCCTGGGCGCCCTGGCGGAGGGCCTGACAGAGATTGAAGGCTTTTTGCCCGGGGAGGATTGCCTGTCCACCGTGGACTGCCTACGCAAGCTGGGAACCGGTATCATGGTTGACGGCGAACGGGTAACGGTGGAAGGGGTTGGCCCCGGCGGCCTGCGGGAACCGGAGGATATTCTGGATGCCGGTAATTCCGGCACCACCGCCCGTCTGTTGCTGGGGGTGTTGGCTGGCCAGCCGTTTTATTCGGTACTCACCGGGGACGCTTCGCTGCGGCGCCGTCCCATGGCCAGGGTCGCCGAACCGCTCGCTTTGATGGGTGCGCGCCTGTCCGGGCGTTCCGGCGGCCGGTTCCTGCCGCTCACCGTGCAGGGAGGGGCACTGAAAGCCCTGTCTTACCGCTCGCCGGTGGCCAGCGCCCAGGTCAAATCGGCGCTGCTTTTGGCCGGGCTGTTTGCCTCCGGCCGGACGGAGGTGACCGAACCGGTGCAGAGCCGCGACCACACGGAGCGGATGCTCTCCGCCTTCGGCGCCGAAGTTGCCGTGGAAGGCCTTAAGGTAAGCGTTACCGGCGGCAGCCGCCTGCGGGGCCGCCGTATCCTGGTGCCGGGCGATATCTCCTCCGCCGCTTTTTTCCTGGTGGCGGCCAGCATCACAGCGGGCTCCGACCTGCTGATTAAAAACGTCGGTGTCAACCCCACCCGTACCGGGGTGCTGGATGTGCTTCTGAGTATGGGGGCGGACATAGAGGTCCGGAATGAACGGGAGGAGAGCGGGGAACCGGTGGCGGATCTGCGGGTGCGGTACGCTCCCCTCACCGGTGTGGACATCAGCGGCGGCATTATCCCCCGCCTTATTGACGAATTGCCCGTCCTGGCAGTGGCCGCCGCTTTTGCCGGGGGGCGAACAGTGGTGCGCGATGCGGCCGAGCTGAGGGTCAAGGAAAGTGACCGAATTGCGGTTATGACCCGTGAGCTGGCCAGGCTGGGGGTAAAAATAGAAGAGCTGCCTGACGGTTTCACAGTGGAGGGCGGGCAGGCGGTTAAAGGCGGAAGCGTGCAGAGCCGGGGCGACCACCGCGTCGCCATGTCGCTTTGCGTGGCGGCGCTGGGTGCCTGCGGCCCGGTTGTTCTTGACGACCCGGACTGTATCGCCGTTTCTTACCCCGGTTTTCTGAACACCCTGGGTGCACTGGGAGCCGCTGAAATCAGAAAATAACGCTCCTGCTCCAATAATTCCAAAAGGGAAAACCGCAGTGTTTGTGGAATAGAACAGGGAACATTGCGGCATAAGGAGAAAGATATGCTGGAAACCGTTGCGCTGCCTGATGACCTGCAGCCGGCGCTCTACCGTGACTACCTGGCGGCCCGGGACGGGGCCCTGTCTTTGTTTGGCTGCCATTTCGCCCACAGCGAGGTCTGGCGGGAGCGGGCGGACCGGGTAGCATCTTCCTTCCGGGGCGACCGCGGCCGCCTGGTTGCCATGCTCCTGGATTATAACCGGCGCCTTGGTTGCACCGCCCTGGTTGAAGACCGGATAGCAAAACTGGCGGACCGGGAGGCGGTGGCCGTTATCGCCGGGCAGCAGGCAGGCCTGTGCACCGGGCCGCTTTATACTGTTTACAAGGCGTTGACCGCGGTGAAGCTGGCCGGGAAGCTGGAGGCGGAGCTGGCACGGCCGGTGGTGCCGGTATTCTGGATAGCCGGCGAGGACCACGACTTCGCCGAGGCCAACCACTTCTGGCTGGTGGATAAGGAAAACAGGCTGCAGAAAATAAGCCTTGAGCTGCCGCACCAGGGAGAGCCGGTGGGTATGCTTTCCCTTGCTGCCAAAGCGGTCAACACTGTCCTGGCTAAACTGGACCAGTGGACAATGGCAACTGAATTTAAAAATAATATTTTAGCAATGCTCCGGGAAACCGCAGCCCCGTCGGCATCACCGGCGGAATGGTTTGCGCGTATCATGGCCGGGCTGTTCGGTGAAACCGGGCTGGTACTGTTTGACCCGCTGCTTCCTGAAAGCCGGTTGATGCTTTCACCTTTTTTTGAGATGGTGGTGGAACGGAACAAAGAGACCGCGGCAGCGCTTTTGGCCAGGGAAGGAGATATCACCGCCGCCGGCTACCACCTGCAGGTGGAAAGGGAAGAAGAAGCCAGCCTGCTTATGTTCATGGGTGAGAGGAGAACTGCGCTGCTGCGGCAGGACGGCTGTTTCGGCACCCGGGACGGGTCAACGGTACTGGAAAGAGAACAAATCCTGAAAGCAATCCGGGAGCAGCCCTGGCTGTTCAGCCCCAATGTCCTGCTGCGCCCGCCTGCCCAGGACTTCCTGTTTCCCACCCTGGCTTACATACCGGGACCGGGAGAGCTTTCCTATTTTGCCCAGCTGCTGCCCCTCTACGGAGTGTTCGGCCTTACCCCGCCGCTCCTGTGGCCGCGCGCCGGCCTGACCATAGTAGAACCGCGGCTTGGCCGTCACCTGGAACGCTACGGCATCCCGGGCAGGGATATTTTCCGCGGCCTGGAAGGGCACCTGGAGCGGGCTGTCCGGGAGAAGACCGCGGTGGATATAGACGGCCTGTTTACCTCTTTAAAAGGAAAGATAAAAGAGGAATACGCCTTTCTCGCTGCCGAACTGACCCGCCTGGACAGCGGGCTGGCCGGCCTTGCAGATAAGAACCTGCTGCGGGTCCTGGCGGAGACGGATTATCTGGAACAAAGGGCCAGGCAGGCGGCCCGCCGGAAAAATGATGCCGTGGTCAGCCATTTTTCCGCCCTGGAGCAGTCATTGCTCCCCCACGGGCGGCTGCAGGAACGCTCACTGAACCTGTTTCCGTTTTTGATAAAATACGGGCCGGATTTTTGGCAAAAATTGCTGTCCGAGTTTCCGGAAGCACCGGGCCATTACCTGTTTTACTATAAACCTCAGTAACCGGCATGGAGGGAACACAATGCACCTAGACATTCTGGCTTTCGGGGCGCACCCGGATGATGTGGAAATCGGTATCGGCGGCGTGCTGATCAAGCACGCCCACAAAGGCTACAGATGCGGTATCGTCGACCTTACCGCCGGCGAGGCGGCCAGCAGCGGTACGCCGGAAACGCGCCGGAAAGAAGCGCTGGCTGCGGCGGAAATCATGGGCATGGTCACCCGCGATTGCCTGGGCCTGCCGGACGCCAGGCTCCAGGTTAATCCGGAAAGCCTGCGGCCTGTGATAGAGATAATCAGACGCTACCGGCCCCAGGTGGTAATCGCTCCCTACCGCAAAGACCGGCACCCGGACCACCAGGCAGCCAGCCGGCTGGTGCGCGAGGGCGCCCACCTGGCGGGCCTTGGCCGTTACGAGGCGGACGGTGAGCCCCACCGGCCTCCGGTTTACCTGGAATACTTCCTGTCGGTCTTCGAAGAACCTTCTTTTATAGTGGATATCAGCGAGTATTATGAAATGAAACTGGGAGCCATCGCAGCACACCAGAGCCAGTTCGGTGTGCCTGCCGATACCGACTGGAGCACCCTGGTAAATAACCCCCGCTTCAACCGGTTTATCCAGAGCCGTGACCAGTATGTGGGCTCCCTGATCCAGGCTTTTTATGCCGAAGGTATGTACATGGACCGTAAGATGATGGTGGACGATATCACCACCATCAACGGCTGGCAGCGCAAAATGCCGGTGGAGATGCCGGTGCCGCTGAGGGGCTGGTAAGATGAGAATCGGTATAGTCTGTTACCCTTCCCACGGCGGCAGCGGGGTGGTGGCCACGGAACTGGGCAAGGAACTGGCGGAGCGGGGCCACGTGGTCCATTTTATGTCTTACCAGCTGCCGTTTCGCCTGGACCGCTTTCAGCCCAACGTTTTTTACCACGAAGTGGACATGCTGGCTTATCCCCTCTTTAAGTACCCACCCTACACCCTGGCCCTGATCAACCGGCTGGCGGAAGTGGCGGCGGGGGAAGAACTGGATATCATACACGCCCATTACGCCATCCCCCACTCCTTTTGTGCCCATATGGCCAGGGAAATCCTGGGTGACAGGCGCCTGAAAGTTGTCACCACTCTGCATGGCACCGATATAACCCTGGTGGGCAGCGACCCTTCTTTTAAGCGCATCACCCGCTACAGCATCGAAAAAAGCGATGGGGTCACCGCCGTATCGTGCAGCCTCTCCGAAGAAACCCGCCGGGTCTTTGCCGTTGACAGGCCGGTACGGACCATTTACAACTTTGTCAATACCACGCGGTTCTTCCGGCAGGCCGATGCCCGGGAAGTGGTGGGCTGTCCGCCAGGCGACTGCCGTGTCTTGGTCCATATTTCCAATTTCCGCCCGGTTAAGCGGGTACCTGATGTGGTGGAAATCTTTGCCCGGGTCCGGCGGGAAATTACAGCCAAGCTGCTTTTGGTGGGAGACGGCGTACAGCGGCGGGAGGCGGCGGAGACTGCCGGGAAACTGGGGGTCAGGGATGATGTGATTTTTCTTGGCACCCAGGACAACGTGCTGCCTATCCTCTCCGCCGCCGACCTGTTTCTTCTGCCTTCGGAAAAAGAAAGCTTCGGCCTGGGAGCGCTGGAAGCAATGGCCTGCGGTGTGCCGGTTATTTCCTCTGACGCCGGCGGCCTGCCGGAGGTGATAAGCCACGGCGAAACAGGCTTCCTGGCTCCGGTGGGGGACGTAAAGACCATGGCGCGGTATGCTGTAAAGTTGCTTGGTGACGAAGCGGCACTGCGAAAAATGGGAGAAGCAGCCCGCCTGCGGGCCAGGGAGCATTTCGACAGCTCGCTGATCGTGCCTCAGTACGAAAGCTTTTACAGGGAAATCCTCGGAGAAACCCCCGGCGCCTGAGGCCGCCTCCCGCAGACCGCGAACGGGGAGGTCCTTTTTGGCAAACCTCCGCGCAAACCGGAGGTTGCGGGCAAATTGGCTGTTGACACCCCGGCGGGGCCATGTTAGAATAGGATACGTCAACGCTTTACTGCTTTAGCGTATTAAAGTGATGAGGCAAAGGGTGAGCAGCCAGTGAGCGATAAGAACAGGCGTCTGATGACGCCGGACGGAGTAAGGGACCTGCTGCCGGGGACAGCCGGGCGCAAGCGGCAGGTGGAAAACAGGGTGCTGGAGACATTCAGCCTCTTTGGCTACCGTGAAGTAGCCACCCCTGCCATTGAGTACAGTTCCACCTTTACGGGGGAGATGAACGGCGACCTGGAAGGAAAGCTCTACCGGTTCCCGGACGAAAGGGGACGGACGATGGCGCTCCGTCCCGATTTTACTTTCCCCCTGGCCAGGCTGGCCGCCACCCACCTGGCCGGGGAAGCTTTGCCGCTTCGCCTCTGTTACGGCGGCAGCGTCTGGCGGTATGCCACCGGCCAGCAGGGCCGTCAGCGGGAAATAGCCCAGGCAGGGGTGGAGCTGATCGGCAGCGGCAGTATCGCCGCTGACGCCGAAGTGGTGGCACTGGCGGTGGAGTCACTGCTGGCGGCGGGACTTTCAGAGTTCACAGTCTGCCTGGGTCATGTGGGTTTCCTGCAGACCCTCCTTTGTGCCCACGGCGTAACAAAAGAAGCGGCCGAGAGGGTCAAAGCTTATTTCAACCGAAAAGACTTTGTCTCGCTGAAAGAGTATGTGGCCACGTTGGCCGTGTCAGACCGTTCCCGCCGCTGCCTTCTCGGCGTCACGGCGCTGCGCGGCGGCCGGGGAGTTCTTGACGAGGCGGCGGCGCTCCTGTCCGCCGGCACGGAGCGCGACTCCCTGGATCGGCTGGAAGAAACCTGGCTGATGCTGGAGGAATTCGGGGTGAGCCGCTTTATCACCTTTGACCTGGGCTTGGTCAGGTCGCTGGACTATTATACCGGCATGGTCTTTGAAGGCTATACCGCGGGGCTTGGTTTTCCCGTACTGGGCGGCGGCCGCTATGACAGGCTGCTTGGCCTCTTTGGCCGGGATTTGCCGGCGGTGGGTTTCGGCCTCAACCTGGACCACCTGCTGACGGTGCTGGAGCGGCGCGGCGTTTTCGGAGTGACGGAAGCTTTGGTGTTTGTCTCCTACAGTGCGGGCGGCCGGGCGGGGGCCATGGCAGAAGCCCGGCGGCTGCGCCGGGAGGGCAGGCCGGTTATCCTGGATGTGGCGGCCCGGACGCGGGAAGAGGCGCTGGCTGAAGCCCGAAACAGGGGTGCCGGTGAAGTCATTCACTGTACCGCCGGGGGGAGATGGACGGGCAATGAATAAAGAGTGGCTGACCATGGCGCTGGCCAAAGGGCGGATGCTGCCCCCCACCCTGGAACTGTTGGAGCGGGCCGGTATCGGCCTTGGACAACTGCGGGAAAAGACGCGTAAGCTGGTTTTTTCCCTGGATGATGTGGGCATGCGGTTTATTATGGCCAAACCGGCTGACATACCCACCTACGTGGAATACGGCGTGGCGGACATGGGCATTGTGGGCAAAGATGTGCTGCTGGAACAGGAAAGGGAGATCTATGAGCTGCTGGACCTGAAAATCGGTCACTGCCGTTTGGTGGTGGCCAAAAAAACAGGGAGCGGGCTTTTTACCGGCGGTTATGTGGCCACCAAGTTTCCACGCAGCACCGAGCGGTATTTCCAGCAGACCGGGCGGCAGGTTGAAGTCATCAAACTGCACGGCTCGGTGGAGCTGGCCCCGCTTCTTGGCCTTGCCGATGTTATCGTTGACCTGGTTTCCACCGGCAGGACCCTGAAGGAAAACAACCTGGAGGAAGCGGAAACGGTGGCCCATATCACCTCCCGGCTGGTGGCCAACCCGGGCAGTTACCAGATGAAAGGGGCAAGGGTATCATGGCTGGCCGGGCTTTTGGAGCAGGCGGCGGAGGGGGAAAAAGAAAATGCTGAAAGTATATGATGGTGAAGCTTTTCTCCGGGAGTTTTGGCGGCGCGGTTTTGACGGTTATCCGGAGGAGACGGCAAAAGTGAGGGAGATTATCGCTGAAGTCCGCCGCAGCGGCGACCAAGCTGTGCTAAAATTTACCCGGCATTTTGACGGGGCGGACCTGGGCACCCTGGAGGTAAGCGCTGCAGAAATGGCGGCGGCTGAAAGCGCCGTGTCACCGGCTCTGCGTGAGGCCATAACCCGGGCGGCGGACAACATCGCAGCTTTCCACCGGCGCCAGCTGCGGGGATCACTGATGTGCCGGGAAGACAGCGGGGTAGTGCTGGGGCAGCTGGTGCGGCCCCTGGACCGGGTGGGCGCTTATGTGCCGGGGGGCGGCGCCTCTTACCCCTCCTCGGTGCTGATGACGGTAATACCGGCCGGGGTGGCCGGTGTTAAGGAAGTGGTGGTGGCCACGCCACCGCGCCCGGACGGCGGTGTGGACCCGTATGTGCTGTTTGCCGCCAAAAAGGCCGGCGCCGTCCGGATATTCAGATGCGGCGGGGCGCAGGCGGTGGCCGCCCTGGCTTATGGCACCGAAACCATACCGCGGGTGGACAAGATAGTGGGTCCGGGCAACCTCTATGTTACCCTGGCCAAAAAAGAAGTGGCCGGTACAGTGGGCATTGACATGCTGGCCGGGCCCAGCGAAGTGCTGGTACTGGCCGATGACTCGGCCCGCGCCGATTTCATAGCCGCCGACCTGCTGGCCCAGGCCGAACACGACGCCCTGGCCGCCGCCTGGTGCGTCACCACCTCCCGCCGCCTGATACAGGAGCTGCCGGCTGAGGTGGAGAGGCAGTGCGCAGCGCTCAAAAGGAGCAGGACGGCCGGGGCAGCGCTGCGCAGCCAGGGAGCGCTGGTGCTGGCGGCGGACCTGGAAGCAGCGGTACAGATTGTCAACAAAATCGCCCCGGAACACCTGGAGCTGCACCTGGCGGACCCCTGGCCCTGGCTGGACCGTATCCAGAACGCCGGCGCTGTCTTTGTGGGCGGGTATACCCCGGAGCCGGTGGGGGATTACTGGGCCGGCCCGAGCCACGTCCTGCCCACCGGCGGCGCGGCCCGCTTTTCTTCGCCCCTGAATGTTGATGACTTTGTAAAAAAGATAAGCGTGATCCATTATACCGAAACGGCGCTGGCGGCAGCGGCAGACCATATTGAGGCGCTGGCCGCGGTGGAAGGGTTGGAAGCCCACGGCCGCGCGGTCAGCATAAGGAGGAAGCCTGATGGCAAGAAAAGCTGAGCTGGCACGGGAAACCAAAGAAACCAAAATCCAGGTTAGCCTCAACCTGGACGGCACCGGCCGGGTGGCCCTGGCCACCGGAGTGCCCTTTCTGGAACACATGCTGGCCCTGTTGGCCCGCCACGGCCTGTTTGACCTGACGGTTCGGGCAGAAGGCGACCTGGAGGTGGACTCTCACCACCTGGTGGAAGATTTGGGGCTGGTACTGGGTGACGCCTTTAACCAGGCGCTGGGCGACAAAAAGGGGATCACCAGGTACGGCATGTCGCTTTTGCCCATGGACGAAGTTTTGGTGATGGCGGCGGTGGACATCTCGGGGCGGCCCTGTCTCGGCCTGGACCTGCCACTGCCGGCAGAACGGCTGGGTAACTTTGAAACGGAACTGGTGGCGGAATTCCTGCGCGCTTTTGCCACCCGCGCCAGAATTACACTGCACCTGCGCCTGCAGGCGGGCGGCAATACCCACCATATCATCGAGGCCGCCTTCAAAGGCCTGGGCCGGGCTCTGGCAGAAGCGGTCCGGCCCGACCCCCGCGTTGACGGCATCCCCTCCACCAAAGGCACCCTTTAAAACCAGAAAAAACGGGGATGACACGGAGACAGCTCTTTTGTCATCCGCATCTCCCGGGATTCTGCCGACATACACGCTTCCCTGGCCTTGCCGGCAGGCCAGATTTACGAATCCTGACTTCATGAAATCCCTAGATAAATAGCAGGAATTAGTGTATAATTATATGCAGACGGGAGAAGAAACCGGATGATAGTGATCATTGATTATGGAGTGGGGAACCTGGCCAGCGTGCGCAACGGCTTTGCCGAAGCGGGATTCAGGGCGGTGGTGAGCGGGGAGCGGCGGGTACTGGCGGAAGCCAGCGGGCTGGTGCTGCCCGGTGTGGGCGCTTTCGGGCGGGTAATGGCCAACCTGAATGCGTCGGGGCTGGTAGGCGGGCTCCTGGCGGCAGTGGGGCGGGGAGTGCCGTTGCTTGGGATTTGTGTCGGCATGCAAATGCTGTTTGAACGGAGCGAAGAGATGGGAAACCACCCCGGTCTTGGCCTGCTTGACGGTGATGTGGTCCAGTTCAGAAGCGGTCTCAAGGTACCGCAGATCGGCTGGAACAGGCTGCGGGTAAAGCGGGGACACCCTCTCCTGGACGGCATTAAAGACGGTGATTACGTGTACTTTGTCCATTCATATCATGCCAGCCCCGCCGATTCCGCCGTGGTGCTGGCGGAGGCCGAATACGGCGTGCCCTTCCCGGCGGTGGTGGGCAGGGGGAACATTTTTGGTATCCAGTTCCACCCCGAGAAAAGCAGCCGGTTGGGCTTAAAAATCCTGGCCAATTTCGGGAGGCTGGTGTCATGCTGGTAATACCGGCGGTGGATATCCGGGGCGGGAGGGCGGTCCGCCTCCTTTACGGTGAAGCGGGCAGGGAGACGGTATATTATAACGACCCGCTGGAACCGGCCCTGCAGTTTCAGGCAGCGGGGGCCACGCGCCTGCACGTGGTGGACCTGGACGGCGCTTTTTCCGGCACCATGAAAAATGCCGCCATCATCGGGATGCTGGTAAAATCCCTGGCTATCCCGGTCCAGGTGGGAGGCGGTATCCGCGGTGAGGCGGAGGCGGCCGACCTGCTGGAGCGGGGCGTGGACCGGGTTATCATCGGGACGGCGGCGGTGACCGAGCCCGGCCTGGTGGCCAGGCTCGCTGAACGCTACCCGGGGCGAATCATGGTGGGAATTGACGCCCGCCAGGGCTTGGTGGCCATCCGCGGCTGGGTGGAGACCTCGGATTTGCGGGCGGTGGACCTGGCCCGGACTGTGACCGGCTTTGGGGTCAGGGAGATAGTGTACACCGATATCAGCCGCGACGGCGCCCTGACCGGCCCTAACCTGGCAGCGCTGCGGGAAATGGCTGAGCAGGTGGACGCGCACATAATCGCTTCCGGCGGCGTGTCGTCCCTCGCCGATATTTTGGCGCTGCAGGCCCTGGAGCCCTGCGGTGTCAGTGCGGTGATCGTGGGCCGCGCCATCTATACCGGGAAAATTGACCTGACGGAGGCAATCAGAACAGCGGAGGGGAGAGGAAAATAGATGCTGGCCAAAAGGATCGTGCCCTGTCTTGATGTAAAAGAGGGCCGTGTGGTTAAAGGCACACAGTTTGTCAACCTGCGCGATGCCGGCGACCCGGTGGAACTGGCCGCCTTTTACGACCAGGCGGGCGCGGACGAGCTGGTCTTCCTGGACATTACCGCTTCCCACGAAGGCCGGGGTACCATGCTGGAATGGGTGCGCCGGACCGCGGAGCAGGTGTTTATTCCTTTTATTGTGGGTGGCGGCATAAGTGAAACAGAGCACGTTCGCGCTATCCTGGCCGCCGGCGCCGACAAGATTTCACTGAACACGGCGGCGGTGGAAAACCCGGGACTGGTGGCGGCGGGAGCGGAGAGTTTCGGTTCACAGTGTATCGTACTGGCGGTGGACGCCAAGTGGAATCCCGAAATGGGGACCTGGGAGGTGTACACCCATGGCGGCCGCCGGCCCACCGGCCGGCGGGCACTGGAATGGGTGGCAGAAGGAGAGCGCCTGGGTGCCGGGGAGATACTCCTCACCAGCATGGACCGTGACGGCGGCAGGGACGGGTACGATGTGGAACTGACCAGGGCGGTGGCGGAATGCGTGAATATTCCGGTTATCGCCTCGGGCGGCGCCGGCACCAGGGAGCATTTTCTGGAGGTCCTGACCAGTGGCAAGGCGGACGCGGCTCTGGCGGCCTCGGTCTTTCATTACCGGGAGTTTTCCGTACGGGAAGTGAAAGAGTACCTGGCGGCGCGGGGGGTGGCGGTGAGGCTGTGACGGATCTTAAGTTTGACCGCGACGGCCTGATTCCGGCCGTTGTCCAGGACACCTGCAGCAGGCGGGTGTTGATGCTGGCTTACATGAACCGGCAGGCGCTGGAGATGACCCTTTCCCGGGGCGAGACCTGGTTTTACAGCCGTAGCCGCGGTGAGCTCTGGCACAAGGGAGCCACCTCGGGGCATACCCAGAAGGTTATAAGCGTGGCGGCTGACTGTGACGGCGATGCCCTGCTGGTAAGGGTGGAGCAGCAGGGACCGGCCTGCCACACCGGGGCGGCCGGCTGTTTTTACCGTATCCTTCAACAAAAAGAGCCCCTGCCGGAGGCGGACTTTTTGTCTGAGCTGGAACAGATTATCGCCTCGCGCAAGGTGGAGCGGCCTGAGGGCTCCTACGTTGCCGGACTCTTTGAACGGGGACTGGACCGTATACTGAAAAAGATCGCCGAGGAGGCCGGCGAGGTGGTTATTGCCGCCAAGAACGCAGACAGGTCCGAGCTGATTTACGAAGCAGGCGACCTTTTGTTTCACCTGCTGGTGCTGTTGGCGCAACGGGAAGTGGGGCTGTCGGAGGTTTTGGCCGGGCTGGCCCGCCGGCACGGCAGGAGAAAAGAGGAAAAAAATGATTGACTACCATATCCATACCAGCCGCTGCCGCCATGCGGTGGGGACCATGGAGGAATACCTGGCCGAGGCGGAAAAAAAAAGACTTCTGGAAATCGGTTTTGCCGACCATTTTCCCGTTGAGCTTCTGGGTGTGCAGCCAGACCATCAGGTAAACATGGACGCGGGTGAGTTGCCCCTCTACCTGGCGGATGTGGCCAGGATAAAAGGTATGGCTTCCATGCCGGTAAAGACGGGCGTGGAGATGGATTACCTGCCCGGCAGGGAGAAAATTACGGCGGAACTTTTGGTGCGCTACCCCTTTGATTACGTCCTGGGCTCCATTCACTACCTGAACGGGTGGGACTTTACTCATCCCGGTTATACCGGAGAGTATGCGGGTAAGGACCTGGGGCTGGTTTACGAGCGGTATTTTCATACGGTGGAAAAACTGGCTGCCAGCCGCCTCTTTGATATCGTAGGGCACCTGGATGTGGTGAAGAAGTTCGGTTTTTTCCCCCGGGAGGACTGGTCCCACCTGGTGAAAAGAACCTGCCGTACCCTGGCCGGTGAAGGCATCTGCATAGAGCTGAATACCGCCGGCTGGCGCTCCCCTGTTAAGGAACAGTACCCGTCAGAAGCTTTTCTGGCGGCGTGCCTGGCTCACCGGGTGCCGGTGGCCCTGGGCTCTGACGCTCACCGGCCGCGGGAGGTGGGCGAGGGCCTGGACCGGGCGGTTGCTTTGCTTAAAAAAATCGGTTTTACCGAGGTGGCGGTGTTTGAGCGCCGGGAAATAATCATGCTGCCTCTTAATATCCTGTAAGGAGGGGAAAGTATGCGGCTTTCCACCAAAGGACGGTACGGTGTGCGGGCCATGTTTGACTTGGCCATGCACAGCCAGGAGGGCACCATTACGCTGAAAAGCGTGGCCCAGCGGGAGAATATCTCGGAAAAATACCTGGAGCATCTTTTTGCCAACCTGAAGAAAGCAGGTCTCATCCACAGTGTCCGCGGTGCCCAGGGAGGCTACCGCCTGGCGCGGTCGCCGGAGGAAATTACCCTGGGGGATATCATCCGCGTCCTGGAAGGCCCGGTTTCACCCACCGAATGTGTGGCCGGCGGCATCGAAGCCGAGAAGTGCGAGCGGGCGCAACACTGTGTAATGCACCTGGTCTGGAACAATATCCGTGAACAAATCAACCAAGTGCTGGATAATTACACCCTGGCGGACATCTGCGAGGAACAGCGCAAGTTGCAAAATGGCGGCTATATGTTTTATATTTAGGTTTTAGGGGAGGATTGGATTGGAAAGACGTATAATTCGCACCTCCGCCGGCAAGATTACCGTTGCTTTTACGCCGGAGGGGCTGTACAGCCTGGACCTGCCCGGCCAGCGCACCGGGGTGTTCCCTCTGGCCGGCAGGGCTGACCCACCCTGGCTGCATCTGCTGCAGGATGACCTGATCAATTATTTTGACGGGCATAAAATTGTTTTTTCCGCGCCCATCGACTTTACCGGCTACACCCCGTTTTTTCGGCGGGTATTGCAGGCCACCCTGGCCATCCCCTACGGCGAGCAGAGGACTTACCGCTGGCTGGCGGAGCAGGCCGGCTCGCCCCGTGGCGCCCGTGCCGCGGGGCAGGTTATGGCCAAAAACCGGACACCGGTTGTTATTCCCTGCCACCGTGTCCTGCGCGGCGACGGGAGCCTGGGCGGCTACAGCGGTCCCGTAGGGTGGAAAGAGAAGCTGCTGGTACTGGAAAACAGCCAGAGAAAGGATTAACTGACATGAACGAGATCAACCCGGTGGCTTTCCTGGTTTTCGGCCTGCCGGTCTACTGGTACGGTATCATGGTGGCCGGCGGGCTTTTGCTTGGCTTCCTGGTAACCATGCGCCGCACCCGCCATTATGACATTGACCCGGACACACTGGTTACTTTCCTGCTTTGGGCGGTGCCTGCGGCTCTCATCGGCACCCGCGCCGCTTACGTGGTCAGCCATTGGCCCGACTTCAGGGGAGACCTGATTTCCATTTTGCACTTCCGGGAGGGGGGGCTGGCCATCCACGGCGGCATAATAACCGCTGTATTGGTGGCTGTAATTTTTGCTGCCGTAAACAGGCTTGACTTCTGGCGCCTGGCCGACCTCTGCGCTCCCGGCCTGATCCTTGGTCAGGCGGTGGGACGTTGGGGCAACTACTTCAACCAGGAAGCTTTCGGGGTAGAAACCACCCTGCCCTGGGCCATGTATATTGCCGGCGCCTGGCGCCATCCCACCTTTCTTTACGAGTCGCTGTGGAACTTTGCGGTCTTCTTTTACCTGCTCCATATGAGCGGGCGCGACAGGACCGGGGGAGGCATCTTTTTGCGCTACCTGATCTGGTATTCCGCCGGCCGTTTCTGGATAGAGGGGCTGCGCACCGACAGCGCCATGATCGGCCATTTCCGCCTCGCCCAGGTCATCAGCCTGATCCTGATTCACGGCGGGCTCATCGCTCTCTGGTTGCGGCGGCGCCGGCAGCCGGACCGCCTGCCCGGGAGGTTTTCCTTATGATGCGGTTTCTTACCGCCGGCGAATCGCACGGCCCGGCCCTGGTGGCTATAATTGAAGGACTGCCTGCAGACCTCACCCTGGATCTCACCCTTGTCGACCGGGACCTGGCGCGCCGCCAGGGAGGTTGGGGCAGGGGTGGGCGCATGAAAATAGAGAGCGACCGGGTACAGGTGCTGTCTGGCCTTCGTTTCGGCCGTACCCTGGGCAGCCCGCTCGCTCTGCTTATCGGCAACAGGGATTTTGACAACTGGCGGGATAAAATGGCTCCTGTGGGGGAAAGACCGGCAGGCCTGGCTGCGCTGACCAGGCCGCGTCCCGGCCATGCCGACCTGCCCGGAGCACTGAAGTACGGCCACCGCGACCTGCGGGACGTCCTGGAGCGGGCCAGCGCCCGGGAAACGGCGGCCCGCACCGCCGTGGGAGCGGTTGCCAGGCAATTGCTGGCTGCCTTTGGCATCAGCGTGATCGGCCATGTGGTGGCGGTGGGCCCGGTGTCCGCCCGCCCCTGGCAGGGCGACCAGGCGGACCTGGCCGCCGCGGCGGAAGCCTCGCCGGTACGCTGCGCCGACGCGGCGGCAGCGGAGGCCATGATCCGGCAGATTGACCGGGCCCGGGAGGAAGGTGACTCCCTGGGGGGAGTGGTGGAAGTGCTGGCCTTTGGGGTGCCGGTGGGCCTGGGCAGCCACGTGCACTGGGATCGGCGGCTGGACGGCCGCCTGGCGGCTGCGCTGATGAGTATACCCGCCATCAAAGGGGTGGAGGTGGGTGGCGGCTTTGCCCTGGCGGCGCTTCCCGGTTCGGCGGTGCACGACGAAATCGCCTACAGCGCACAGCGCCGTTACCACCGCCTTACCAACCGTGCCGGCGGCCTGGAGGGAGGCATCACCAACGGGGAAGCGCTGGTGCTGCGCGCCGCCATGAAGCCCATCCCCACCCTGTACAGGCCATTGCAAAGCGTGGACATGGAAACCCGGGAGCAGCTCCCCGCTGCGGTGGAGCGCTCTGACGTCTGCGCCGTGCCGGCCGCCGCCGTGGTGGCCGAGGCGGCGGTGGCCTGGGAGCTGGCCTGCGCCCTCCGGGAAAAGTTCGGCGGCGACTCGGTCACTGAGATGCGGGCCAACTTCGATTCATACCTCTGCAGCCTGCAGGGGCGCTGAGGCGGTGGGACAGTGCAGACGGTAAGGGTAGACACCGGCGTGGGCGGCTATGCCATTATCATCGGCAGGGACATCTTCCGGTTATTGCCGGAAGCTCTCCCCGTCAGGCCGCGCAGAGTTTTGCTGGTCAGCGACAGCAATGTTTACCCCCATTGGGGCGAAGGTCTGGTCCGCGCCCTGGCGGCGGCCGGGCCGGACGTTAAGCCGTACGTGGTAAATCCGGGAGAACAAAGCAAGACGCTGGCTGTGGCCGAGGCCCTTTACACCGCGGCCCTGCAGGCGGGACTGGACCGCGGCGACCTGGTGGCGGCCCTGGGAGGCGGCGTGGTGGGCGACCTGGCCGGTTTCGTGGCGGCCACCTACATGCGCGGGGTGGCGTTCCTGCAGGCCCCAACCACCCTGCTGGCGCAGGTGGACAGCGCGGTGGGGGGCAAGGTAGCGGTAAACCATCCGCTGGGCAAAAACCTGATTGGCGCCTTTCACCAACCGGTGCTGGTGCTGTCCGACCTGGGTGCCCTTGCCACCCTGCCGCCGCGGGAATACAGGGCCGGTGCCGCCGAAGTGGTAAAATACGGCGCTGCTTTGAGCGAACCGTTCCTCGCTTACCTGGAGCAAAACTGGGAAGGGTTTATGGCGGCTGACGATACGGTATTGGCCGAAGTGGTGGCAACCTGCTGCCGCCTCAAGGCCGGTATTGTGGCCCGGGATGAGCGGGAGGCAGGCGAGCGGGCTTTGCTTAACTTTGGCCATACGCTGGGCCACGCGCTGGAGGCAGCCACCGGCTATGCTTACTACCTGCACGGCGAGGCGGTGGCGGTAGGGATGGCTTTGGCCACCCTGATTGCCCGGGAGGCAGGTGTTTTACCAGGGGATGAGGCTGACCGGCTTCTTGCCGTGCTGGGCAGGCTCGGCCTGTTGCCGCCGCCACCGGGACTTGACTCCGGGACGGTGCTGGCGACGCTGCGGTATGACAAAAAAAGGAAGGGCGGGCGCGGTGTTTTTATCCTGCCGGTAAGGGCCGGCGAGGCCCGGATTTTTGACAGCCTGGAGGAGACGGCTGCCCGGGTGTTGGCGCAGTACCTGGGAGGGCGCCTCGGGAAAGGGTGGTAAAATATGCAGGTCGAAGTGGCGGTAAACAAGATACCCAAATATGCCTGCGGGATGAGCGGCGATTCGGCGGAAGTGGTGGAGCGCCCCAAGGGCGGCCTGTCCGTCATTATTGCCGACGGCCAGGGCAGCGGCCGGTCTGCCAAAGCCATCAGCAACCTGGTGGTGAGCAAAGCGGCAGCGCTGATAGCCGACGGTACCAGGGACGGGGCGGTGGCCCGCGCTACCCATGATTTCCTGTTCGCCCTGCGTGATGGCAAGGTGTCCTGCACCCTCACCATTGTTTCCACCGACCTGGTGAGCCGCACCATCGTTATTTCCCGCAACAGCAACTGCCCGGTGCTGGTACGGCAGGGGGGGCAGGTCCGGGTTTTGTCGGACCCGGTGGAGCCCATCGGTTTCCACCAGTTCATGAAGCCGGTGGTGGACGAAATACCCCTGGTGGATGACACGCTGGTCCTTACCTTCACCGACGGTATCCTGTATGCCGGGCGCAGCCGGGCCAGGCAGCTGGACCTGGGCCAGGTGGCCGCTCTCCTGCCAGAGGTTCCCGCCTGGCGGGGCCGGGAATTGGCCGACCGGGTGCTAGAGGCAGCGCTGGCACTGGACGACGGCCGGGCCGGGGATGACATGACGGTGCTGGTGCTGGGCGTCCACAGCCGGGATACCGGCGGCGTCGGCAGGCTCCGGGTCTCCTACCCGGTTTAGGAGGCGTAACATGACGGACAGGGGAAGCGGTTTTTTAATAGGAGTGGTGGGCAACTGTACTTCAGGTAAGACCACCCTGGTGGAAGGCCTGAGGAGCCTTGGTTACCATGCTGTCAACATTGCCCAGGAACACTCCACAGCGCCCTGCCTCTGGAGGCGTAAGAACCCTGACTTCCTGATCTGTCTCTCCAGCACCCTGGAAACGTCGCGCCGCCGCCGGGAGATTTACTGGGGGCAGGAGCGCCTGAATGACCAGTGGCAGCGCCTCTCCCACGCCCGCGCCCACGCCCACCTGTATCTGCCCACCGACAACCTGACCGTAACGGAGGTCCTGGCCACGGTGGTGGCGGCGGTGGAGCAGAAAAAGGCGGGATGCGTGCAAAACTTACAAATTGACAAGCCCGGTGGTACAGTTTATAATAAACGTTGAAACACGGGCAGTCACCCGGTTGCCGGAAGACGCCCTTTTTTTTCGTCTGCAATCTGTTGAAGCATAAATTTGGCTGTTTTAACAGAGTAAGGAGGTTTAACCGCAAATGAAAAGCAACCGGCTCCTTGCCTTTTTACTGATAGTCCTGCTGCTTCTTGGTGCCAGTGCTACGGCCCTTTTCCAGGCCCGCCGAAACATCAACCTGGGCCTTGACCTGCAGGGCGGCGTTTATGTCCTGCTGCAGGCAAAAGACGCCGGGGACGCCCGCGGTGACGCCATGGAAAGGGCAATGGTTGTTATCCGTAACCGCATTGATGCCTTGGGCGTTACCGAACCGGTAATCCAGCGTGAGGGAGACGACCGGATCAGGATTGAGCTGGCCGGTATCGAAGACCAGCGCCGGGCCAGGGAAGTTATCGGCACCACCGCCATGCTTACCTTTGTCGGGCCCGATGGTGAGGTTATCCTGACCGGAGGCGACTTAAAAGACGCCCGCGCCACTTTCGACGACCGCAACCGCCCGGCGGTATCTCTGGAGTTCAACCCCGAAGGCACCAGACTGTTTGCTGAGGCCACCCAAAAGTATCTCGGGCAGATAATCGGCATATACCTTGACGACGAGCCTATTTCTCTCCCGGTAGTGGAGGATGTGATCAGGGACGGCAACGCCATTATCCGCGGCAATATGAGCACCGAAGAGGCCCGCGACCTGGCGCTGATGCTCCGTTCCGGCGCCCTGCCGGTGGAACTGATTGAGCTGGAAACCCGCACCATCGGCCCCTCGCTGGGTCAGGATTCGCTGTTGCGCAGTGTGCGGGCCGGCATTGCCGGCTTTATCCTGGTGCTGCTGTTTATGCTTGGTTACTACCGCTTTTTTGGCCTGGTGGCCAACGTGGCGCTGGTAGTTTATATCGCCATGGTTTTCGGCGCCCTGGTGGGTATAAACGCCACGCTGACCCTGCCCGGTATCGCTGGCCTTATCCTTTCCGTCGGCATGGCCGTCGATGCCAACGTCATTATTTTTGAGCGCATCAAGGAAGAGCTCAATACCGGCAGGACCATAAGGACTGCCATCAATGCCGGTTTTGAGCGCGCGTTCCGCGCCATTCTGGACGCCAACGTCACCACCCTGATTGCCGCTGCCGTCCTGTTCCGTTTCGGAACCGGCCCCATCCGCGGTTTTGCGGTGACGCTGGCGGTGGGTATCGTGGTGAGCATGTTTACTGCCATTATCCTGACCCGCTTCCTGCTGCGCCGGGCGGTACACGCCGGCCTCCTTAAAACCCCTGGGGAGGTGAGAGCCTGATGTTCCAGAAACTGGACTTTGTGGCTTTACGTAAATACGCTCTTATCCTGTCAGCGGTTATCATCCTGGTTGGCACCGCCTCACTGGCCACCAACGGCCTGAACCTGGGGATTGACTTCACCGGCGGCACCAATATGCTCCTGAACATCGGACAGGAGTTTACCCTGGGCGAGGTCCGGGAGGTGCTCTTACCGTTTGGGCTGGAGGGAGCGGTGTTGCAGAAGGTGGGCATGGAGGGCCTTGGTGAGGGCGAGAAGCAGGAGCTGTTGATAAAGACGCCTGCGCTGACTCCGGCGGAGCAGGACCAGGTCTTTAACGCCTTCAGGGAGCGCTACAACCTCACCGACCTGGACCTGCTGAGCGTGGAAAGTGTGGGTGCCGTTATCGGCGGTGAATTGCAAAGACAGGCTTTCTTTGCCCTGCTGATAGCCAGCCTGGGCATGGTGCTCTATATCACCATCCGCTTTGAGTTCCGGTATGCATTAACCGCCATTGTGGCACTGCTCCACGACGCTTTAATCGTGCTTGCCTTCTTCTCCCTGTTCCGCATCGAAATCAACAGCCCTTTCGTGGCGGCCATCCTTACCATTCTGGGCTATTCCATCAACGACACCATCGTTATCTTTGACCGGATCAGGGAAAACATGAAGAACCGCCACCGGCAGACCCTGGCCGAAATTGTCAACACCAGCATCAGGGGGTCGCTCCGCCGTTCGGTGAACACCTCTCTCACCACGCTGTTTGTACTGGTAACACTGCTGGCCTTCGGTGGCATCACGCTGCGCCCCTTCATCAGCGCCCTGCTGGTGGGTGTAATTACAGGCACCTATTCTTCCATCTTTATAGCCAGCCCCCTGTGGCTCTACTGGAAAGAGGCACAGGACCGCAAGCACAGGGTGAAAACAGCCTGAAGCCGACGGCTTCAGGCTGTTCCCTTATAACGAGAATCATTTTCCAGGGGGGATGGATGTGGTTTCACACCACCGCTTTGACACCAGCATGGCGGGAGCCCGCACCGGCGTCCTGGTCAACATAGCCCTGGTACTGGTCAAAGGGGGGGCGGGCATATTTTCCGGCAGCGTGGCCATGCTGGCCGACGCCCTGCATTCCGCCTCCGATATCGTAGCTTCCGCCGTGGTCTGGGCGGGCATCTGGATGGCCAGCCGGCCGGCCGACGAGCAGCACCCCTACGGCCATGGCAAAGCCGAGTCCATTGCCAGCAAGATCGTCGCCATCCTGGTTATCCTGGCGGGGCTGAACATCGGCTTTATGTCGGCACGGGCCCTTTTCACGCCGGAACGCCCGGCGCCGGGCGCTCCGGCTCTTTTTGCCGCTCTTCTTTCCGTAGTGGTGAAGGAAATCCTCTTTCGTTATACCTACCGTATCGGAAGGGAACAGGAATGCCGCGCCCTGGTGGCCAATGCCTACGAACACCGCAGCGACGCCTTCTCTTCGGTGGCGGCGCTGCTTGGCATAGCCGGCGCCCGGGCTGGCGTGGCGTTGAACCGGCCGTTGCTCTTTTACCTGGACCCGCTGGCAGGACTTCTGGTTTCTGCCTTTATTGTCAGGATGGGGTGGCGGCTGGCCGGGGAGGCGGCCAGTGAGCTGATGGACGCGCGGGCGGACCAGTCGCTTTTGTCTGAGCTGTCCGGCCTGGCGCTGGAGGTGGAAGGAGTGCTGGAAATCCACGAAATCAGGGCCAGGGCGGCGGGGCCACATTACCTGGTGGACCTGGAAATCGGCGTGGACGGGCGCCTCACCGTGGAGCAGGGGCACGACGTGGCGCGCCGGGTCAAGGAACACCTGCTTTGCGAAAAAGAGCAGGTGACCGGGGTCCTGATCCACGTCAATCCCTGCCATCCGGAAAAAAAGGGTTTGGCGGGGGAATGACGAAATCCTTCCAAAACGGGGAGGAGGGACATTGATGCAGATCGGAGTTATTTTTGGCCTGTTTTTCGGCATGCTTATCGCCTTTTTCGCCTTCCTGAACACAGAGACCGTCAGCCTTAATTATTTTTTCGGCCGGACGGAAACTTCAGTTGCCCTCCTGGTGCTGGGCTCGGCCATCTTTGGTGCCCTTACGGTGGGCCTGCTTGGGTTGCTGAAGCAGATAGCCACCGGCTTTGCCGTCTGGGATTACAAAAACAAGTCCAAACGGCTGGCCAAAGAAGTTGAAGCGCTGAAGGCAGAGAAGAGCGCCCTGGCCGGTGACCTGTCTTTCCTGCAGGCTGAGTACGAAGAAATGGTGCGGCGCAGGGAAGAAGAGCACCGGGAAGCGCTGAAGAAAAAAGAAGAAGAGTGTGCCCGGGTGGTAAAGGAAAAAGAGGAGATGGCGCGGGGGGACCGGGCCATGGAAGTTCCGGAAAACGGAGGCACGCAGAGTATGAACGGCGACAACGGGGAGCATAACAACAGTGGGCTCAAATAACTGGCGGTGGATCACGGCGGACCTTGACCCGGACAAAGTGCATAAGCTGACTGCTGTCCTTGGCCTCCATCGACTTACCGCCAGCCGGCTGGTCGAGCTGGGATACCACACACCGGAGGCAGCTGCCCTGTTTCTGCATGGCACCACCGGGCACCTGGCTGACCCTTTCAGCATGAGCGGCATACCGGAGGCGGTGGACAGGCTGGCGGCCGCCGCCTGCCGGGGTGAAACCGTGCTGGTTTACGGGGATTATGACGCGGACGGGATAACTGCCACCGCCCTGCTGGTGCAGGTGCTGCGCAGCCTTGGCCTTGACCCGGTTTACCGCCTCCCCTCCCGCCTGGAGGAAGGTTACGGTCTGCATGCGGGGATACTGGAAGAATTTGCGCAGGCAGGCGGGAGCCTGGTAGTGACAGTGGATTGCGGCAGCAATGACTTTGCGGCCATGGCCAGGGCCCGGGAACTGGGCCTTGACCTGATCGTCACCGACCACCACCAGGTACTGCCCGGGAAAAGGGAGGCGGCGGCTTTTGTCAACCCCAGGCAGCCCGGCTGCGCTTATCCGGATAAAGAGCTGGCCGGTGTGGGTGTGGCTTATACCTTGGTCCGTGCGCTGGCGGAGCGGTTAAACCCCGCGCCCGATATCTGCGGCGACTGCCTGGACCTGGTGGCCCTCGGTACAGTGGCCGATGTGGTCCCCCTCAGCGGCGAAAACCGTATCCTTGTCCGCCACGGCCTGCACAGGCTGGCCGGCCGGCCCCGGCCCGGCCTCCTTGCCCTGGCGAACCGGTCTGGCTTGGACCTTTCCGCGGCAATCACGGCCAGGCAGGCGTCGTTTGCGCTGGTGCCACGCCTGAACGCGCCGGGACGCCTGGGCCATGCCGGGCCCGCCCTGGAGCTGTTGCTTACCGGCTGCCCGCTGGAAGCGGACCGCCTGGCGGCGGAGCTGGACAGCGCCAACCGCCGGCGCCAGCAGGCGGAAACCGCTATCCTGGAAACCGCCCGGGAGATGGCGGCAGGCCGCAGCCATGACCCCGGCCTTGTGCTCTGGCATGAAGACTGGCATCCCGGTGTGGTGGGGATTGTCGCCGGCAGGCTGGCGGAGGAGCTGGCCCGCCCGGTGGTGCTGGTCTCCCTGTACGGCGGAGAGGCGCGGGGCTCCGGGCGCTCCGTGGACGGGTACGACCTGCTTTCCTGCCTGGACCGGTGCGCTCCCTGGCTGCTGCGCTTTGGCGGGCACCGGGAAGCGGCCGGGGTCACCGTGGACCCTTCCCGGCTGGAAGAGTTCCGGGAGGCGTTTTGCCAAAGCCTGGCAGGCACCGGGGAGACGACACGGAAACCGCCGGTAGCCACGGCCTGTGCCCAATTGGAGGAGCTTTCCCTGGACCTGGTGCAGGAAATCAGACAGCTTGAGCCGTTTGGACCTGGCAACCCGGAACCGGTTTTTCTGGCCACGGGCGTGGAGGTGATATCTTCCCGGCTGGTGGGCAATCTTGGCAACCACCTGCGGCTTTTGCTCCGTCAGGGAAGCCGGGAAGCTTCCGCCATCTATTTCGGTGCCGGCGATAACGGCAAAGGCACCCTCTCCCCCGGTGAAGTGGTCGGCTGTGCTTTCATCCTGCGGGAAAACGTCTGGAAGGAGCGCAGCTCCCTTTCGCTGCAGATCAGGGATTTGCACCGCCTAAATGAAGGGGAGCAGGCCGGTGTCATTGACAGACGCGGCCTGGGGAACCGCGACGGCTATCTCATGCGCCTGGCTGCCGGGAAGCGGGTACTGGTCTGGACCAATACCAGAGCCGCGGCTGCCGCGCTCTCCTCGCGCCTGCCCGGTGCCACCATATCGCACCTGGGCCGCCCGGGACCCAGCGGCGATTACGGCGCCCTGGTCTTTTATCAGCTCCCGTACCACCGTGGGGCGGTGGAAAACCTGCTGGCCTCTTTTCGGACCGGTTTGCCGCCGGTACACCTGCTTTACGGCCCTGACGACCTGGAGCTAAATGAAAAAATTTTTGCTGCCGGCATACCGGACGGGGATCTGGTTGCCCGCCTGGCCGCCTGCCTCCGGGAATGCCCGCAGGCCTCTCCGGACTACCTGCAAAGCCGTCTCGCCGTTCCTCTCACCGGGAAGGCCCTGGAGCGCGCCAGGCAGATTTTGCGTGAGCTGGACGGAAACGGGTACCCGGTCGCCTCCGGCCTTGCCGGTTCGCGCACCTTCGGGGAAGGGCAAAAACTGCTGTCCGGTTTTCGTTGGTATCAACATTTTTTGCTCACAGCCAGCGCGGTGGAGCTGTGGGGATATTTTCAAAAACAGGCAAGCCCGCCGGAGGAAACAGCATAGCATGAACCTGGAAGAACTGAAACAGCAAATCAAATCATATTACCCCGTGGAACCCGACTGGGAGCTGCTGGAAAAAGCCTATAATTTTGCCCTGGCTGCCCATGTCGGGCAGAAGCGCTTCTCCGGCGAATTGTATATCACCCATCCCCTGGGCGTGGGGAAAATACTGGCTGATCTGGAGCTGGACCTGGAAACAATCGCGGCCGGATTGCTCCACGACGTGGTAGAGGATACCAGCGTCACCCTCCGGCAGATCAGAGAAAACTTCGGTGACGAAATCGCCATGATGGTGGATGGCGTCACCAAGCTTTCCAAGCTGGAATACAAATCCAGGGAGGAGCACCAGGCGGAAAACCTGCGCAAAATGTTTATCGCCATGGCCAGGGACATCCGGGTCCTCCTTATTAAGCTGGCGGACCGGACGCACAACATGCGCACCCTTAAATATCTCACCTCTCTGAAGCAGCAGGCCATTTCCCAGGAAACCCTGGAAATTTATGCTCCCCTGGCCCACCGCCTCGGTATTTACAAGATAAAGTGGGAGCTGGAAGACTTGGCTTTCCGTTACCTGGAGCGGGACCGTTATTATGCCCTGGTGGACAAGCTGGCCAAAAAACGTCAGGAACGGGAAGACTTCATCACGCAGATTATAGATTCGCTGCGGGACAAATTGGCTGAGGTGGGCATCGAAGCGCACATCTCAGGCCGGCCCAAACACCTTTACAGCATCTCGCAAAAAATGAAAGAACAAAATAAAGAGTTCCACGAAATCTACGACCTGACTGCCGTGCGCATCATTACCGAGTCCTTAAAAGATTGTTACGGTGCCCTGGGCATCGTCCACACCATGTGGAAACCAATCCCGGGTCGTTTCAAGGATTATATTGCCATGCCCAAGCCCAATATGTACCAGTCGCTGCATACCACGGTGATGGTGGGAAAAAATGAGCTGCTGGAAGTGCAGATCCGAACCTGGGAGATGCACAAAACAGCGGAATACGGCATCGCCGCCCACTGGCGCTACAAAGAGAAGGACAAAAAACAGGATGAAGAGTTTGACCGGAAGCTGGCCTGGCTCCGGCAGATACTGGAGTTCCAGCAGGACTCCAAAGACGCCCACGAATTTATGGAGAACGTAAAGATTGACCTCTTCACCGACGAGGTGTTTGTGTTCACACCCAAAGGCGATGTGGTGGACCTGCCCGCCGGCTCCATCCCGCTGGACTTTGCCTACAAGATCCACACCGATATCGGCCACCGCTGCATCGGCGCCCGGGTCAACGGCCGCCTGGTTCCTCTGGATTACCAGCTGCAGACCGGGGATATCGTTGAAATCATGACTTCCAGGCAGGGCTCTCCCAGCCGCGACTGGGTCAACATGGTCAAGAGCTCCGGCGCCCGGGCCAAAATCAGGGCCTGGTTCAAAAAAGAGCGGCGTGACGAGAACCTGGTCAAAGGCAGGGAGCTGCTGGAGAAAGAGCTGCGCAAACAGGAACTGGAGCCGCACCTGTACCTGAAGCCGGCCCTGGTGTTGGAAGCGGGACGTAAGTTTAACATCCATTCCGAAGAAGACCTCTTCGTGGCCGTGGGCCTTGGCGGCATCTCTGCCCAGCAGGCGGTAACCAAGCTGAAGGAAGAGTACCGTAAAAAATACGGCCAGGCCGAACCGGAACCGCCAAAAGAGTTCAAAACACACAAAGCGGCGGGCAAGACCGGAAAAGGCGTACGCATAGAAGGTATGGACAACCTGCTTTTGCGCTTTGCCAAGTGCTGCACTCCGGTCCCCGGTGACCGGATTGTAGGAGTGGTTACCCGGGGACGCGGTGTTTCCATCCACCGGGCCGATTGCCCCAATGTGCTGAACAGGAAGGAGCAGCAGCGCCTGCTGGTGGCCGGGTGGGAGTCGGAGGTGGAGGGGGCCTACCCCGTGGAAATAGAAGTCAGCGGGTTGGACAGGCCGCAGATACTTTCCGACGTGGTGAACGCCGTGGCCGAATGCAAGGTGAACATTACCGCGGTGCACGGCAAAAGCACCCGGGAGCGCCGCTCCTTAATCCAGATGACGGTGCTGGTACGCGACCTGGAACACCTGGAACAGGTCATCCACCGGATAAGCCGCGTCCGCGACGTCTTTCACGTCCACCGCATCAGCGGCTAGCTATGCCGGAGGGACGGAGGAGTTGACACACTTTTTTTGAGGCAGGTGGCATAAGTGCGGGTTGTTATCCAGAGGGTTTCCTCTGCCACGGTTAAGGTGGAGGGCGATACTGTGGGCGAAATAGGGCGCGGCTTCCTGGTTCTGCTCGGCGTCCGGCACGGTGACACCGGGGAAGACGCCCGGTACCTGGCGGAGAAAACGGCAAACTTGCGCGTTTTTGAGGATGAACAGGGCAAAATGAACCTTTCGCTGCTTGAGGTGGGGGGCGCTGCCCTGGTGGTTTCCCAGTTTACCCTTTACTCCGACACCCGCAGGGGCAGGCGGCCCGGTTTTAGCGAAGCGGCGCCGCCGGCAGAAGCTGAGGCGCTCTACCGGCACTTTGTTTCTGCTCTGGCGGGGCTTGGCGTCCCGGTGGCCACCGGCAGGTTCGCCGCCATGATGGACGTGTCGCTGGTAAACCGGGGGCCGGTGACCATAATAATAGACAGCGAACAGAGAGCAAAGTAAAGAGGCTGGAGGATATCCCTCGCAGCCTCTGTTGCTGGCACGGGCGGGGTGTCACCTCCCCCGTCCCCCTGGCACGCTCCCGGTTAGAACTGGAAGAAGCGTTCCAGGCCGCGGAAGATGGCCTGGGCCGAGTTTTCACGAAACTGGCTTGTCCACATCAGCGCTTCGTCGTTACGGTTGGAGAGGAAGGCCAGCTCCACCAGGGCGGCGGGCATGGTGGTTTCCCTGATAACGTGGAAGTTGCCGTGTTTGACGCCGATGTTGCGCAGGCCAAGGGCCTTTACCAGTTCATTCTGCAGGTGGGCCGCCAGGTAGTAACTCTCGGTGTCGTTGACCCGGCCGCGGAAATAATAAGTTTCGGTGCCGGAGACGTTCCTGTCCGGGTGAGCGTTGGCATGTATGCTGACAAAGGCGTGGGCACGCGCCGCCTCGGCGATGGCTACCCGCTGGGCCAGGTAGACGGTGGAATCGTCGCTGCGGGTCATCACCACGGTGGCGCCGGCCTGCCTCAGCTTGGCCGCCAGGCGCAGGGAAACGTCCAGGACCAGGTGCTTTTCAACCAACCCTGTCACACCGGTGGCGCCGGAGTTGCTCCCGCCGTGGCCTGGGTCGATTACGATAATTTTCCCCGCCAGTGGCGAAGGTCCCATGGGAATACTCCCACCTGGGTTGGAAGTGGAGGGAGGTACCTCCCGGGTAGAAACCGTGGTGAACCAACCGGCAATCCAGGCTGTCTGGCCGGAGGGCAGGATGACCTGGAACCAGTCACCCTGTTCCGCCAGTACCGGCAAAGTTGTGCCCTGGGGCAGCAGGGTCAGCACCTGGGCAGAGGTGTCGGGAGCGGTACGCGCGTTCAGGGCACTTACTGTGACGGTTGCCAGCTTTTGTGTATCGGACGACGGCAACGACTGGGTGGGGGGCTTGGGAGGTTCAGGCAGGTTTAACAGAAGCAGTGTATATGTACCAAGTATCCAGCCGGTCTGATTGGAAGGAAGCACTACCTGCAGCCAATCTCCCTGGTTCTGCATGACCGGGAGCCTGTCATCCCTGGACACTGTTGCCAGGCGTGCAAAGTTTTCACCGGGGCCGCTCCGTACATTTAAGGTATCAGTGGTTATTAAGGCGATCATTTCTGAAGCAGTTGGTGTAGCCGCAGGCGGTGGTGCCGTGGCAGGCGGCGGTGTTGGTACGGGATTTGGGCTGACCGGCAATGTGGAGAGAGGAGGGGATGTGGAGTGGGTGTTGACCGCCGCGGTATACTCGCCGGCCACCCAGCCGGTTTGTCCGGAGGGAAGCTGTACCTGGAGCCAGTCCCCCTGCTTGTTCAGCACCGACAACAGGCTGTTCATGGCAACGGTGGTGATGCGGTTGAAGTTGATGCCTGGACCACTTCGCACATTGAGGATGCTGACGGTTACTCGGGCGGTGTAAGGACCGTCCGGCAACGTGGTCCTGATGGTTACAAATTCCTGTGAAACCCAGCCTTTCTGGCCGTTGCTAAGGGAAACCTGCACCCAGCCGGGTTGTTCGGAAAGTACCGGCATTACCGTACCCAGGGTTACCTGGGTTATGCGGGTGTGCTGGAGACCGGGCCCGGAACGGACATTAAGGACGCTGACGTTTACGGTGGCGGTTTTAAGGGTGTTGGCCCCGACCGGGCCTGTACCGGGCACCAGGGTGAGGAGAAGAAGGAGAACGAGGAAGATGGGGAGGTTTTTCTTCAACAATATCACCCTTTCTGGCGAAAGCTTGGCGAATTTTGCCTATAATTCCCTTATATTTTAACATAATCCGCCAAATCTGGCTATGGGCAATCTTTCCCAGTTTCCCAGTGGCAACATTAAAATATCCGCTGTTGACAGGTGCTTATCCGGAGAGATAATATATCAGTAAATTATAATATAAAAATAAAATACCGGAGGCGTCTGAACGTGAAACAATGGCAGAGGCTGGCGGCGATATTAGCCGTTTTTTTGGCCGCTTACTTTGCTCCCCTGGGCCATCCCCGGCTGCAGGGGGCTATCCTGGAGTCATTTTTGCTGTTGCAGGAGTATGCCAGGGAGCATGTGCTTTTTTGTCTGATTCCGGCCTTTTTTATAGCCGGCGCCATCGGCAGTTTTGTCTCCCAGGCCGCGGTGATCAGGTATTTCGGCGGCGGGGCGAAAAAATGGGTTTCCTACACCGTGGCGTCTTTGTCAGGGACGTTGCTGGCCGTTTGCTCCTGCACCGTATTACCGCTTTTCGCCGGTATTTACAAGCGGGGGGCCGGGATCGGACCGGCTACCGCTTTTCTGTACTCCGGGCCGGCCATTAATATCCTGGCCATTATTTTGACCGCCAGGGTGCTGGGCTGGCAGCTGGGGGTGGCCAGGGCGGTGGGAGCCGTACTGTTTGCCACGGTAATCGGCCTGCTTATGGCTTTTATCTGCCGGCAGGATGAGGAGAACCGGCCCTGTTCAACTGCCACCGCCGGCACCCCTGAAGAGAAGCGTACCCCGGTTCAAAATGCCATTTACTTTCTTGTTCTGGTTTTAATCCTGATATTTGCTGCCTGGGGGCGTCCTTCTGAACCTATCGGCTTCTTTGCCGCAATCTTTAGCGTAAAATGGTACCTGACAGCGGCCTTGCTGGCAGCTCTGGTATTAATCCTGATCCGGTGGTTCGACCGGTGGGAACGGTCTTCCTGGGTAACCTCCAGCCTTGGCTTTGCGGAACAGATTCTTCCCCTCCTGTTTGTGGGGGTAATGTTCGCCGGCTTCCTGCTCGGCCGGCCAGGGACGGAGGCCGGTTTGATACCCACAAAGTATGTTGCCGGCCTTGTCGGCGGCAATTCGCCGGTGGCCAACCTGCTGGCGGCGGTGGCCGGTGCCTTCATGTATTTTGCCACCCTGACCGAAATACCGATACTGCAGGGCCTGTTGGGCGCCGGTATGGGCCAGGGTCCGGCCCTGGCGCTGCTTTTGGCGGGTCCCGCGCTCAGCCTGCCCAACATGCTGGTTATCCGCAGCATAATCGGAACCAGAAAGACTGTTATTTTTGTATCACTGGTGATAGTTATGGCCACCTTAAGCGGTCTGATCTACGGATTTATAGCGGGACAGTAATTTGGCTTTGCGGTCTGAACGGTGAAGGAATATCAGGGACGTGTGCAGAATTAAGCAACATGATTATTTTAAATGGCTATAATTGATACGTTATTGTAACGGGGTGTGGCCGGTGGCAGACCATTTTATCGATGCTTTGGGTGAGATGTGCCCGATTCCGATTGTCAGGGCGGAAAAGAAATTAAAACAGCTGAAGCCGCGGGACCGGGTAGTCCTGTTAACAGACCACAGCTGTTCCATTGCCAGTGTTTCATGCCATTTTAAGGATAAGTACGGTTATCTCTGTACAGTACTGGAAGAAGACGAAGGCATCTGGCGCATTATAATAGAAAAAACCGTTTAGCAGAAATTGCGGTCCTTGGACTGGATGAACTTTAAAAAAGCATTGTAAGGTGGGCGTCCTGTTTCGCTGTTGCTGGTGTAAAGCAGGATAAAGTCGTGGTGAAATATCATACCTTCCACCGTCAGCGCTTTTAGCATCCTGTAGTGCAGTTCTTTGCGGATTGCCATTTTGGGCAGAAAAGTAACCCCTTTATTGGCCGCCACCGCCGATTTTATCGAGTTGATGGTATTCAGCTCCATGACAACATTCAGGTCATCCAGGCTGAAACCTTTTTGAGCCAGGGTTACTTCCAGGGTTTTTCTGATGCCGGATCCTTTCTCCCTTACAATAAGGGGCAGTTGTTTAACCTCTTCCAGGGAAATGGTTTTTTTCTCCCTGAAGCGGTCGTTGTAAGGTACAATCAAAAACAGTTCGTTTCTGGCAACAATCTTTGTTTTTATGCCTTCCTGAGACAGGGAGACCTGCTCTGTTTCGCTGAGCGGCCCTTCCACCAGTCCCATTTCCACGGTTCTGTTTAGAATTTTGTCAATTACTCCCTGTGAATTGCTGATGTCCAGTGAAATCTTGTAGTCAGGGTACCGTTCACTGAAAACGTAAACAGTGCAGGGAAGGGCGTAATTGCCAATTGTGCTGGCAGCGCTTACCACCAGTTCTTTAACCGGGTTACGCTTTCTCTCTATCTCCCGTTCAATGTTTTCCAGAATGGTAAGAGCCTTTTGCCCCTGGCTGTAAACGAGGGTCCCTGTTTCCGTGGGTCTGATACCCTTGTTTGTTCTCTCCAGCAGTGGTTCCTTATAATACTTTTCCAGCCCCTGTATCTTTACACTAAGCGCCGGTTGGGTGATGAACAGTTTTTTGGCGGCCTTGGATATGCTTCCCGTCTCAACCACAGTGCAAAATGCCTTTAATGAACTCAGGTCCATGTTTTTTGCGCACCTTTCCTGATTTGTACCGGGTTCACAGGCCCTTATAGCTATAATTATACTTATAATAAGGATTTCCTTCTTTAATTCTCAAAAACCGGTCAGAGGGAGCAATATGACTCAACCTGTCACAACGCTTGTCCGGAAGAAAAAAAATCAGCCACGGCTTGCCCTGGCCGTCGCGGTACTGTCCGCCTGTGCGGCCGTCTTGGTGCGGGCCTGCAACGCAAACGCGGCGCTTCCTTACTTGTTTGGGCTGGCGTTTGGTTATATAATGCAGCGCTCCGCTTTTTGCTTTGCCGCCGGTTTCAGGGATATTTTCATGATCAGAAACACCGCTTTAACCCGGGCGGTGCTTCTGGCGATAGCGCTGACCACCATGGGTTTCGGCATTTTGCAGCTGCTTGGGGCCGTTGACCTGCCGACAATGGGGAAGGTATACCCGGTGGGGCTGCATACCCTGGTGGGAGGAATATTATTCGGGTTTGGTATGGTCATTGCCGGCAGCTGCGTTTCCGGATGCCTGGTGCGCATGGGGGAAGGGTATATCATGCAGTGGGTAACGTTCCTGGGTATTCTGACAGGCTCCGCGGCCGGCGCCTGGAACCTGGGATTCTGGTACCGTTTTACCATTGCCGGGTCCCCAACGGTCTTCCTGCCCGGCAGCCTGGGCTGGACCGGCGCCTACCTACTACAATACCTGGCCCTTGCCGCGTTATATTTGCTGGCCCTCCGGTTCGGCGGCGGCGCTTTTTCCTTAAAGCCTGACCTAAAATCCATGTCTGGCGGGCGCAAGTGGACGTACCCGGCGGGAGCGGCCGCCCTTGCCGCCGCCAATACCGCTCTCTTCTGGTCCTGGGGCCGCCCCTGGAGCATAACATCAGGACTTACCAGTTTCAGCGGCTGGTTAAGCAGCATGGCAGGCCTGTCGCCTTTTTCCTGGGAGTTTTTTCAAAGGGCGAACCTGCTTGAAGGCTTCGGGCAGCAGGTATTTCTCAGGCACCCGCTGATTTATCTGTCTTTTGCCATGATAACCGGTTCACTTTACGCCAGTCTCAGCCGGAGCGAGTTCCGCCTGCGCCGCCCGCGTAATTATAAATATGTGCTGTCAGCCCTGGCCGGTGGACTCCTTATGGGTTACAGCTCCAGAATTGCCATGGGCTGCAATATCGGGGCGCTCCTTTCCGGTACGGCCTCCCTGTCGCTTCACGGCTGGCTGTTCGGCCTGGCGATTTTACCGGGCGCCTATCTGGGCGGCAAATATTTATTACGCTTTATAGTGGAATAATCCTGGTCACTGCGGTATGCAGTCAAAATATAGCCATATATTGTTCTGATAGCTATACAGGGGTAGCCGCAGGGAGGAAGCAATATTCTAAAAAATAGTTATAGGTCTGATTATATGGATATCTTTCTTTTATATAAACAATCTCTAAAAACCCTTAGGAAATAGGGAAATTTAAAAAGGGAGCCTGCGGGCTCCCTTTTTGTGCTTTTTTTCATGGCAGGGAACCTGATTTTTTATCCGAATTATCAGGTGAGAACATTCACATTACCGTATCTATATAGCTTTGGCGAGGTGAGAGCAAAAACCAAAACAGAAAAACAGCTGCAACTTACAGAGAGGGGATGGTTGCTTGTCTTTTGGAGGTTCGTGCCACAGCATGGATTGGCTTACCAGTAGAGGGCGGGCCTTTTTATATGCCTTCCTGTCTACGTCTTTCCGGGATCATTTTACACTGGAAAAAATGCAGAGAATTATGAATGCGGAGGACCTGGCCATCCTGACCTCACATCTTGCCCGACTGGATTTACCGGAAGCTCCGCGGGTAAGTACCGCACTGGCAGCGGTAACTGCCGCCTGGCAGAAAGCTGATGCGTACCAGGAGTTGGAATTACAGAAAGCGTACGCGCGCCTGTTCCTGCTCCCTGGTGGTGTTCACCCCTATGAGTCGATTTATCTGGGCAATCAGAATCTGCTTATGGATAAACCCTGGGAGAAGGTGAGGCAGTTCTACCGCAATCTTGGCCTGGAAAAAGACACCGCGGAGCTGCACCCGGAAGACCATATTGCTGTTGAGCTGGGATTTATGTCCAGTCTCGCCTATATGACTGCCGCTGCAGGCAAGGGGAGCAGGCAGGACCTGCTCGCCATTCAATGCGAATTCCTGATTGCACACCTGAACAGGTGGGCGTATCAGCTGGCTTGCGACATCCGGGGCAAGTGCTGCGGTGAAGACTTTTACTGGCTGGTGTCAGAACTCCTGGATGGGCTGCTGACGCTTGACAATCAGGCCTTTGGAGAAGAAAAGCCGCAGGAATCAAATCAAAAGAAAACTGGGAGGGAGAAATTTGGACAAGAAAAAGTTAAGCAGGAGGTCGTTCCTAAAGGCCGCAGCCGCGGCCGGCGCCGTGGGAGCAGCCAGCCACTTCCTGGTAGGTTGTCAGCAAAAGACGACCACCACGCCCCCGCCGCCGGAACCGCCGAAAGAACCTGAACTACCGCCGGAACCGGTGGTTACCGAAAAGCACACCTTCTGTAACGTCTGCAGCGCCAACTGCGCCATGAAGGCGCAGATTGTGGACGGCAAAATTGTGGCCATAAAGGGCAACCCGGACGACCAGGTGGGACGGGGCAAGCTCTGCGTCAAGGGATATTCTGCCTGGAAGATGGTTTATGACCCGCAACGCCTGAAATTCCCCATGAAGCGGACCAACCCGGAAAAAGGCCCCGGCGTGGACCCTGGTTTTGTCAAAATTTCCTGGGAAGAAGCCTTCAAATTGGCCGGTGACAGGTTCAGAGAACTGTCAGCCAAGTACAGGCCGGAATCAATTGTGGTTGCCTGCCGCCCGCAGGACTTTGCTGTCCGCTGGGCCAAGGCTATGGGTACCCCCAACCTGAGCCGGCACCACGATACCTGCTACACTACCCACGACGCCATGTGGCGAGTAACGGTCAGCGGTACCGCCCGCCCCTGGACTCACGACCTGGAAAACGCCAGATACATCCTTTCCTTCGGCTGGGACCAGCCCTCTAAGGGCAAGAACATGGCTGCCCGCCAGTATGTAAATGCGCTGGCCAAAGGCGCCAAGGCGGTGGTGGTGAACCCGCTGTTGACCGCCACCGGTGCCATGGCCAACGAGTGGATTCCCATCAAGCCCGGTACTGACCTGGCCTTCATCCTGGCCATGATCAATATCATCATCGAAGAAAACCTGTACGACAAGGACTATGTTGAGAAATATACAACAGGCATCGAAGACCTGAAAAAAGCGGTGAAATCCTATACCGCCGAATGGGCGGCCGGTATCACCGATGTGGATGCCGCCACCATCACCCGCATCGCCCGGGAATTCGCCACTACCAAGCCGGCTGTTATCCCCAGCCACAAGCGCGATGCCGGCGGCCCCAACTACGACAACGGCTGGCGAGTGGCTTACGGCTTCATTATCCTGAACGCCCTGGTGGGCGCCATTGACCGCCCCGGCGGGGTAATATTTGAGCGCAATATGAAGCTGCCCAACCTCGATACCGTCTTCCCGCCGCCCGAGTATCCCAAAAACACTGCAGGGCGGTTTGACGGCGGTGAAAAGAACAAGCTGTTTGGTTCCACCGCCAAATATGGCAACGTGGTACTGGCTGACGCTATCCTGAGCGGGAAGCCTTATCCTCTTAAAGGTCTGTTTGTCAGGAAATACAATGTTCTCGGTTTCCCCAACGCGCCGCGCTTTGTCGAAGCCCTGAAAAAACTGGAGTTTATTGCGGTAGCTGACATCATGCCGACCGAAATTGTCCAGATGGCCGACGTGGTCTTTCCGGAGCCCCACTTCATGGAAGTGGAGGCCATGTCTAACCGTACTTATAACGCCCATTACCCGCAGGTGGCCTACTCTGCGCCGGTCATTGAAAAACTGGGCGACTACAAGGGCTTCGGTTCCATCGTCATCGGCATCGCCAAGGCCATGGGATTGGGTGATTATTTCCCCGACGGCGTAAACGGCATCAGGCTGATGGACGAACAGCTGAAAGCCAACGGTTATTCCCTGGACCAGCTGAAGGCCAGTCCGAACGGCCTGCTTGGTGACCCCAAACCCTTTACCGGCAGGGAAGAGTTCGGCACCGAAAGCAAGAAAATAGAGCTTTATTCAAAGAAACTGCAGGACAACGGTTTTGATCCCTTCCCGGCCTGGAAGGAGAAGAAAGAAAAGCCCTCCAAGGATTACCCGCTTTACATGGTAATTACCCGCCATGCCGCGCACAGGATGTCGGAAAGCCATAACAACGAACTGGTGATGCAGGTGGCGCCGGAATGCCCGGTCATTTTAAACACTGTCACTGCCGCGGACCTGGGTATCAAGAACGGCGATGACGTCTGGGTCGAATCCAAAATCAACAAGATTAAAGTCAAGGCGCACGTGGTTCCCGGCATCCGCCCCGACACCGTCTGCGTCTGGCACGGCTTCGGCCACTGGTCCAAAGACCTGCCCCTGGCCTACGGTGTGGGAGGCAACGAGGGTGACCTGGTTTATGACCTGAGCGCCAAAGCCTTGGCTGACCGGAAAGACCCCACCCTGAGCGGTCTGATGAGCGATATGTGTGTAAAGGTATACAAAGCCTAGGGATAAGGAGGGAAGATAATTATGAAATACGCGATGGTTATAGACCAGACCAGGTGCATTGGTTGCAGCGCCTGTACGGTTACTTGTAAAGGGCGTTATGAAGAAGCCTCCTTTGGTGTTCTGCGTACCAGGATGCTGGAATACCAGACCGGAACGTTCCCCAATGTCAGGCTGGCCTACCGCAAGCAGGCCTGTATGCACTGCTTTGAGCCCAAGTGCCTGCCCGCCTGTCCCGTCAAGGCCATTTTCAGGGTGGAAGGCAGCAACGGCGGCATGGTGGATATTGATATTGAAACCTGCATCGGCTGCGGCATGTGTGTCCGGGCGTGCCCCTTTGGCGCACCGGAGATAGACGACAAACGCCGCAAATCGGAAAAATGCACCTTCTGCGACAAACAGGTGCTCCGGGGTAAAACCACCTATTGTGCCGATGCCTGCCCGGTCGGTGCCATTGCCTTTGGTGAGCGTGACAAGCTCATTGCTGACGCCCAGGCCCGGGTCAAAGCCCTGAAAGCCGCCGGCAGGACAAAGGCTGCCCTGTTCGGGAAGGACAGCACCGGCGTGATGCTGATAATTGACGGCGATCCAAAAGACTTCGGGCTGCCGACGGACGGTTTCGATGTCAGCTCACTGAACTGGCTGGCGTCTCCGTTTAGTGGCGTGATGATAGCGGCGGCAATCGGTGGGGCAGGTCTGGCCAGATACAGCGAACGGGTTAAAGAAGTGGAAGCAAAAGAAGGTAAATAGGGACAATTTCCGGACCGGGCAAAAACTCCCGGTCCGAACTCTTTTTAACCCAAAGTGGCGCAGGCAGCGGATACAGTTTAAAAAAGAAGTCATAATAAAGGAGTTAGACTAAGAGAGTCGAAATTAATATAGTTCCGTTAATTAAACCGGTTCAACTTCACGGATAACAGGTGATGACCTATGAAGAAAAAGAAAAGCGGGCAGGACTTGTTTGACCACCTGGAGGAATTAAGGGTCCGTCTGGTTATTTGCGCTGCCGGTGTCCTGGTGGCTGCAGTGGTCAGTTTTATCTTTGTTGACCGCCTGCGTGATTTTATCACCCGGCCAGGTGGAGATCTGCAGCTGATTTACGTAACTCCCCCGGAAGCGCTGATGGCCAATATCAGAATGGCTTTTATCGCCGGCTTTGCTTTTGCCATGCCGCTTATCTTCACCCAGCTGGTGCTTTTCATTTCTCCCGCCCTGTATAAAAAGGAAAAGCGGGTGATTATACCCACAGTTATAGCCATGTTTGTGCTGTTTACCCTTGGTGTGGCTTTTGCTTATTTTACCGTACTGCCCTTTGCCATTACTTTTTTCCTGAAGTTTGCCGCCGAAGGGCTGACCCCCATGTTTACCATCTCCAATTACCTGGCTTTTGCCACCAACTTTCTGTTTGCCTTCGGTTTTGTCTTCCAACTGCCGCTGGTCTTCCTTTTCCTGGGCAAGCTCAACCTGGTGTCGGCCGGATTCCTGCGCCAAAACCGGAAATACGCCCTGCTGGTCATTGTTATAGTGGCAGCGATTATTACCCCTCCTGACGTTTTTTCCCAGCTGATGATGTCGGCGCCGCTTCTGGTCCTTTATGAAATCGGCATCATATTGGTGGCCCTGACCCAGCGCAAACAGAAAAAGGAAGAGGCAAAATAAATTCGAGGCGCGCACCGGCGGAACAAGAAAAACCTTCCAGTTGGCTGGCCTGCCGGTGACGCCGGCTGCGTAAACAGCTTTATACCAGGTGGAAAATTATAGCTATTAAATTTAGCTGTCCTGCAGGATTTTAGGGAATTAAGTCGAAGCACAAAAGTAGTCTGGACTTTTGCCGTGTGTGGGTCATGCGGCAAGAGGCGCAAGGACAAGGCGGTTGTGGCAAGCCGCCGACGTTTTGGCCGGATTCCCCCGGCCTATTTTTTTGCGAAAACACCCAGGCCCTGCCCTGTCGGGCAGAGGGCCTTTTCATAAATCCCCGCTTTTTATGGAATGCACGCCGCCCTGGTTCCGTATTTCTTCTCCCTGCGGACTGGATTACCTTAAGTATACACCAAACGTGGCGATATTTTTATCATGTGTGTTAACTTGTAACAGGCAAATGAACCCGGTGAGGTGTAAGTGTTGACTCTCAATATCGTTGCTGTCCCTGTTTTTTGCGCTGCCGGAATCGGGTCAATGCTGGCCCTGTTTGCCTGGCGGCGTCATGATATCCCCGGAGCCAGGCCTTTTGCTCTTCTCTCCCTGGCGGGTGCTGTTTATGCCCTGGGGTACACGTTTGAAATTTCTTCGTATTCTTTGCCGAATATTTTATTGTACTTAAAAATTGAATACCTGGGTATCTCCATGATTCCTGCCTTCCTTATTATTTTTGCCCTCAGTTATACTGGAAGAAGCCGCAGGCTTTCAGCGTTTACGTTGGCGGCAATCTTTTTTATCCCTTTTGTCACCCTGTTTTTGGTCTGGTCCGCCGGGAGCCATGAGCTGTTTTACCGGAACATCCAGCTTAATACTGCAGGACCTTTCCCTGTTATATCTTTTACGCGTGGACCCTGGTACTGGGTTTATGTCGCTTATATGGGTCTGGCCACTGTTTACAGTAATGTTCTCTTCATACAGATGTGGCTTAACTCTTCCCGTATATATCATAGACAGATTGCGGCGGTAGTAACAGCTTCCCTTATTCCCTGGGCCGCGCATCTGATTTACCAGACCAGGCAGGGTGCCTGGGTTTTGGACCTGGCGCCTTTCGCCCTGACTTTAAGCGGAGTCTTATTTTTTCTGGCGCTATTTAAATTTCAGCTTTTCAGCCTGGTCCCCATTGCCCTGAGAACCCTGTATCAGAGCCTGCCTGACGGAATATTGGTTTTTGACCGGCATAACCAACTTGTGGACGCCAACGGACCGGCACAGAATTATCTGAAGGTTACTAAGAAAGATATGGGCTCTTTGGCCGATATGGTCCTCTCCAACTGGCCGGACATCAGTGATCTGGTGCGGAATTCAGATGGTAACATCCGCGCTGAAATGAAGTGTGATTTTCACGGTTCAATCGTCTGGTTTGAAGTGGCCTGCCAGATCAGGCGAAACTGCACTGTGAGCTGAAAGGGTGGTTTTAGTTGCCACCGCTCACAGATTATGCTAGTATAAAAATGTTCCCGGGAGTAACTGCAGTAATTTAGGGCGATGCAACCTCGGCTCACGAAACGCGCTATGGCATCCAGCTTTTGAGCAATCTTTTTTTGCAATTCCCTTTCTGTGATCCGGCTTAAGTCTAAGGTTTTTTTTGCTGGGCCGGGGCACTTTTGTTCCCAGGGGGTGACATAGCTCTTTAAAACTTACCCAGATCTTAAAGAGGGAACTGTAGGTCAGGATAATCCGGCTGGGGGCGTAGGCGCTGATTTGGCAAGAAGATCTGGGTGCATGGACGAAGGCGGCCGGAATAGCACCTTATTCCAGTAACAGGGGGAGAGCAGAGATGGACAGTGGAGGGTTATCGCGCAGCGGCCAGGGCGACGCCCCGCCGCAGGGCTCCTGCCCGGGCTGCGGTCATTCTCTTTATAATTCAGCTGCTTCAGCCGCTGCGGTGGCGCCGGGAGAGGAGATTGTCTGGGAAACGGAGTTATCCCTGCTAACCAGCCCCCTGGTCCTGAAGCAGCTGGCCTTTGTTGTGGGCGGCACCGGCCTGTTCATGGCTCTGCTCCTGAGCTTAATTCTGGCACTGTCAGGGGATTATAGCGGTATACCTGTGATCTGGCTCATTTCCCTCCTGACTGCCTTGGGCCTTGGGCTCCTGCTTTTGCTTGTTGTCCTGTTTTTTTTCCGTAACCGCATGGCGGTGCGCTTTACTGTAAACGAAAAGGGAGTACTGTGGGAAACCATCGACAAGAGGGCCAGGGCGGCAGGGCGTCTGGCCCTCCTGGCCGGCCTCCTGGGGCGCCATCCCGGAGCGGTCGGCGCCGGGATGCTGGCGGTGGCCAGGGAAAAGGAAATGGCGCGCTGGCAGGAGCTAAGCTCCGTTACATACGATGGGAGGCGCTTCATGCTTACCCTGCGACACAGCTGGCGCCCGGTGATGCTGGTAGCCTGCCTGCCGCAAAATTACGAGCAGGTAGCGGCTTATGTCAGGGTAAGAGTCACTCCCGCTGTTGCTCCTGCTGCCGTACAGGGCCTAAAGCCCCTGGGCAGGGGTCTGCGGCGCACGTTCCTGGTTAGCCTGGCGGCAGCGCCTGTCTTTGCCCTTTCGTCCTACCCTTTTAAGCTGGATATATTTCTCCCACTGCTCATGTTATTGTTTGCCCTGGCCACCGTCTGGCTGGTACCCCTTTTCGGGTGGGTGGTAATCGGCTGCGCCGTCATCCTGGCCCTGCAGGTCGCCTGGATCGGCTTCGTTGAATTCAGCTATTTAGACAGTGCAGAGCTAATGGCTATCTTTGTCTCTTACACGGGCTTAGCTTTCCTGATCTGGTTTTCCTGGGCTTCCCTTAGGGGGAAAATCCGCTCTGTCCTTATGGAAAATTAGTGAAAAAAGTACTGCAGCCGGGAGCTTTTCCTTTAACGGGATTTTACCGGCCTGCGGCGCCGGTGATAAGGAGGAAGAAGTGTGACGCTTTACCTGCCTACGCCGCTAAGGCGCTTTGCCGATGGTGCCAGGGAAATACCCGCCGCTGGCTCCACCATCCGCGAGGTTTTTGTTAACCTCCACCATACCCATCCCGCCCTGGCTGAGCAACTGTGGGACAGGGAAACGGACAGCCTTAAAAAGTACCTGAACATATTTGTAAACAACAAAAACATCCGCAGGCTGCAGGGTGCCGACACCCCCGTGCGGGAAGGGGATATCATTGCCGTTATACCTGTCATTGCCGGAGGCTGACTTTTTACCGCAAAAAGTGCCGGAATGGTCATAAAAAGCTCCAGCCCAAGCATATGGTTGGTTGTTTTTTTTTAGTTGCCACCGCTCACAGATTATGCTAGTATATAAACGTATGATAATATGCTCATACAACACACAGCTAAGGAGGCCTGCCATGAAAATTAAGGTACTGGGCAAGGGGTGCAGGAACTGCAACCTGCTTGAGTCGGCAGTGATAAACGCTCTTTCTGAACTGGATGTTGCCGCTGATGTGGAAAAAGTAACTGATTTAAACCAAATCATGGAGTACGATATAATGGGTACGCCGGGGCTGGTTATCAACGATAGGGTTAAAGTCTACGGCCGGATCCCCCGCCGGGAAGAAATAATAAAATGGATTAAAGAAGAACTTTAGAGGTGAATCATGGATACACAAAAAGAATACAGCCTGAGTTTCTTTCATAAATACCTTACCCTTTGGGTGGCTCTTTGCATTGTGGCCGGTATCGGTCTAGGAGCCGCTTTTCCTGCTGCTGCCCGGTTCCTGAATTCACTGGCGGTGGCTTCTGTAAACATTCCTGTAGCCGTTTTCCTCTTTGCCATGATGTATCCCATTATGGTACAGATTGATTTTGGTGAAGTGGTCAACGCCGTCAAGGCACCAAAACCTGTATTGCTTACCCTTATTGTCAACTGGGCCATCAAGCCGTTTACCATGTTCTTTTTCGCCTGGCTTTTTATGCGCATCATCTGGGCGCCTTTCATTGATGCCGAATTGGCTTCGCAGTACATAGCCGGCATGATCCTGCTGGGTATCGCCCCCTGTACCGCCATGGTCCTGGTATGGAGTTACCTGGCCCGCGGTTTTATGGGCCTGACCCTGGTAATGGTGGCCATCAACTCCCTGACCATGCTGGTCCTTTATGCCCCGCTGGGCAACTTCCTCCTGGGCGTAGCCGACATGGTGGTTCCCTTCATGACCATCTTCCTCAGCGTACTGCTCTACGTCGGTGTTTCTCTTGTTGCCGGTTATTTCAGCCGTACCCGCCTGATCAGGTCCCGTGGACTGGACTGGTATGAAGGTACTTTCCTGAAAAACATGGGCACCATTTCCATTATTGCCCTTCTTTTGACCCTTATATTCCTCTTCATGCTCCAGGGTAGCGTGATCCTTGAATTTCCCCTGGTAGTGGGTATGATCGCGGTGCCCCTCTTTATACAGACCGTATTTATCTTTATTATCGCCTATATTGCTGCTAAGCTGCTGGGCCTCACCTATGAAGAAGCCGCTCCCAGTGCCATGATCGGTGCCAGCAACCACTTTGAGGTGGCCATCGCCACCGCTGTCACCATTTTCGGTCTCACCTCCGGTGCCGCCCTTTCCACCGTGGTGGGCGTGCTCATCGAGGTGCCGGTCATGCTGTTCCTGGTCCGCATCTGCCTGCGAACCCGGGACTGGTTCCCCTCCATGTATAAAAAGGTCCCTCAGAAATAAACATGGCGAGCCTGCGGGCTCGCTTTCTTTTTGACTTGCCTGTATTTTCCTGCTAAAATTGTTTTAGCCACTATATACATGTGCCAGGATTAACCCCGATTGACTGCCGGCTTAACAGGAGGCGCCTATGACCGGGATGCTAAAACTTGACGAAAAGATAGCTGCCCTCTCCGGGGTTTTTAATTCCATGCCCGATGTGTTGACGGTTTTTTTGTTCGGCTCCTATGGTACAGAATACCAGACGCCGCTCAGTGATATAGATCTTGCTGTTTTATTTGACCAGGATTTGTCCCTGCAGGAAGAAGCGGCTTTATTAAACCGGCTGTGCGTTGCCCTTGATACCGACCGGGTTGACCTGCTTAATCTGAACAAGGCACCGCTTGCCCTAAAATTCAGGGTCGTTAGCGAAGGCAGAATTATCTATGAAAAAGATTATATTGCCACCTGTAATTTCACAGAACAGGTAATCAAGTATTATCACGACTTTGCCATCACTCTCAGAAAGTTTTACAGGGATTACGATCAATCTCTGAGGGAGGCGTACCTTGATGGTGAATAACGAAGTTTTGCGGCAGAAAATTCAGTTTATTGAAGACAACCTGTCCAAGCTGGGCTATCTTAAAAACCTGTCCTATGAAGAGTTTGCCGGTGACTTCCGCAACTTTGTAACAGCAAAGCATCTGCTGCAGGTCAGTGTTGAGGCCATGATTGATATGGCAAATCACATAGTTTCCCGCAGGCGGTGGGGAATTCCCGAAAAAAGCGCCGATTCTTTCAGGATATTGCGGGAACACGGCTACTTCACAAAACATGAAGAAGACTTGTTCGTCACCATGATAAAATTTCGTAACCGGGTGGTACATCTTTACCATAAAGTAAACGAAGAGGAAGTATACCGGATCCTTCAGGAGAACCTCAGCGATTTCAAGCTGTTTATCAAAGCGGTGGCCAAAAATAACTTTTAACACCAAACCGCCCCCCGGGGCGGTTTGGTATTACTCTCAAAAAGGATATCCGTGCCAGGCGGCGAAGATTCTTTTAAGCCTTTGCCGGTGGAGGTGTACCATGAAGGATAGCCTGACAACAGCTGTATTAAAAAAGCAAATAAGCAAGGAGAGGCTTAAATGGCTCTGCCTGGCAATAACGGCCGCCCTCCTGTTTGGGCCGTTTTGTTTTCTCCGCCCCGTAACCGGTCTGGGCAGCCAGGGACACTGGGCCCTGGCCTGTATCGGTTTTACCCTGGCCGCCTGGATTGTGTACCCTGAACGCCTGCCCCGGGGAGTAGCCGGGGTATTGATGACCGGCCTGCTGCTGGCGGGGAAGCTCCCCTACGGCGACGTCTTTTATGGCTATACCACCTCTGCTGTCTGGATTATCGTCCCGGCTTTTCTGTTTGGCCATGTTATCCGGGAAACCGGCCTGGGCCACCGCATTACCGTCAGCCTTTTAAACCGGTTCAAGGGCAGTATCACCGGCACTGCTTTCGCCCTTATGGTAATCGGTATCATTTTCTCCGCGCTCACTCCCTCCATGACCGTCCGTACCGCCATTGTCATGCCCCTGGTGCTGGTCATCATCAAAACCCTGAACTTAAAAAACCGTTCCCGGGAGACGGCTTTTATCACCCTCTCCGCCTATACTGCCGTTATAATCCCCGGTAACGGCTGGCTCACCGGTTCCCTGGTGGGCCCCATCAACATGGGCTTCCTTCCGCCCGGCCTCAGAGCGGGTTTGGACTGGTTCGGCTATACCCGTGCCCTGATCCTGCCCTGGGCAATCATTACCGTCCTGATGTTTTTCTTTCTGATCCTGATTTTTCGCCCGCACCGCTTTAAAAACAATCTTAAATATACCGAACTGGATCTCCCCCCGGTATCCGGTCAGGAAATTTCCGCCTCCATCGTACTCTCCCTCTGTTTTCTTGGCTATCTGACCACTCCCCTGCACGGGCTGGAAGCAGCCGCCATTACCTCTTTAACCCTGTTTCTGCTCTTTTTGACCGGCACCATGGATGCCAAAGGCATCTCTGCCGGTGTGAACTGGGAGGTGGTGCTTTTCTTCGGCACCATAATGTCCATCACCCGGGTACTTGATTCCGTGGGCGCCACCGCCGTCCTGAGCGCAGCCATCCAGCCGCTGGTAATGAAGTTCGCCGGCAATGTCACTCTTTTCATTTACTTCATACTGGCCCTGTCGCTAGCAATGCGCTTTATCGACGTACCCTGGGGCCTGCCCAGCATGGCCATCCTGTTTGCTTTCGCCCCGGCCCTGGCCGCCGCCGGCATTCACCCGATAGTTCTCTGCTTCATTAACGGTATTGTACAGGTCTTCACTTTTTTCAGCTATATGTCGCCTTTCGCCATCATGTCCGGCAACCTGCTGGAACACAAAGGCTGGGAAGAAAAACACCTGGTTATCTACGGCCTGGGCTTCCTCGCTGCCGTGGCGCTTGCTGTACTGCCCGCCGTCTGGTACTGGCGCTTTCTTTGCTTGCTTTGACATTACTCCTGAAACACCTTGCACAAAAATCATAAAAAACGGCAGAAAACCCCCTGCTTCAGGCGCCCTCAACAGGCGCCTTTTGGTTATGGCAGCGAACACAGGAAGATCATTCACACTTTACCAGATTAAGAGGAAAAAGAGAAATTATGGCGAATTAATAATAAAGCAATTTTTGCAGAGGAATGACGTAATGCGGGAAGCGAAAATATGTTCCGTGTCAGAAACTGTCACTCACCATTAGCAGAGGCTTTCCCTGCTGTGCTAAAATATTAATGACGTGGTGGTTTAATGAGTAAAGCAGAGAAGCTCATTAATATTATCGACAGCCTGTCCCGCAATCCCGCTGCCACCGCCGCCGAGCTGGCCGGACAGCTGCGTGTCTCTGAACGCTCTGTATACCGTTATTTAAATGACCTTAAGCGGCTCGGCTTTGTTTTAAACAGTGCCAGTGACGAAAACGGCGTGCGCAGGCATATGTTGCATCCACTGAGTTTTACTGCCAGGGAAGCTCTGGCTTTGATTGCTGCCAGCCAGTCCATGCTTTCGCAGGAAGGTCTGCCGTTGTATGAACATCTGTGTGAAGCACTGGCCAAAATCAGATCTGCCATCCCTGCCCTTGAGGAAAAGCGGCAATTCCTTCGTTTGGAATCAAGGTTTACCTTTCTTAGCAGAAAAGCCCGCGACTATGCCTGCTGGGCAGAGCAGATTGAAACAATTTATCAGTGCATCCGCTATAACCGTACCATAAATGTGATGTACTACTCCCACACCGCAGGCAAGGTTACGGAAAGACTGCTTAACCCATATGACCTTTTTTGGAGCGATGGCGACCTTTACCTGGCGGCCTACTGTCACACCAGGGCAGAGATGCGCAGCTTTAAAGTGAACCGCTTTCACAGCGTAAAAAAACACCATGGGCATTTCACCCGGGATCCTGGTTTTGACCTGAAGGAATACCTGGGTGGCAGCTGGCGCGTATGGCGGGGGGAAGAACAGGAAATAAAACTTCTGGCTCACCATCCTGCTTCCCTTTTATTTCTGGAAACAAGCTATCACAGCTCACAGCGGGTATGCCGGCAACCAGACGGTTCTGTTCTGGTTTCGCTTACCACCTCTGACACCCCGGAGTTCAGAAGCTGGCTCCTTAGCTGGGGCAGCAAAGTGGAGGTGCTGGAACCGATATCAATGCGGTCAGAAATAAAAAAGGAACTGTTGGCGGGCCTGGAGCGGTATGAAAGGTAAGGCAGGGGTGATGCAGGTTTGAATATTAAAACATACCAGACGGTTTTGCTCGGTGCGCTGCTGCACGACATAGGCAAGGTTTTGCAAAGAGGAGATTTTGGCTCTTTAAGTCTGAAAGGGCAACACCCTGAGCTGTCAGGACAGTTTATTGCAACCTGGGGCGATTTCCTTTCCCCGTGGGTTGATTTAAAAATGCTGGAGTCAGCTGTAACCAGGCATCATGAATCCAGCAGCTTTCCTGAGCACCTGCGTGCGCATAACGCGCCACCTGAATTCAGAAACATCTGCTTTCTGATAAGCCGCGCCGACAATTATTCAGCAGCGGAAAGAGACAGCGAAAAAGGAAGCGGTTATTACCGCACCAGGGCACAGGCTTCCGTTTTTTCTTCGGTTGCCTTTGACAATAATAAGCCTGGGATTTCTTATTATAAACCAGGTAAATTTTCTGTTAAAAGCATTTTCCCACACACTGAAGAAAAGGTTAACCCGGCGGAAATGTCAGCCCATATAAAAAATTTCGGCAACAGAATGAAAGAACTAAGCAAAGTAAAATGGCCTACGTTTCAGGTATTCTTTTCCCACCTGCTGGCCTGTCTTGAAGATTATTGCTGGTGCCTGCCAGCCAGTACGCTTGAAGCCCTGCCCGATGTTTCACTCTATGACCACTTGCGTACCACTGCAGCCATTGCCGGCGCTATGTTTAGGTACCATGAGGAAACGGAAGATTTTTCGGAGCGGGCAATATTAAATGACCGGACAGAAAAGTTTGTCCTGCTGACAGGTGATTTGACCGGAATTCAAAGATATATTTTCGGTATCGCCAATATAGGCACAGGAGGAGTAGCAAAAAGGCTGAGGGCCAGGTCCTTCTATTTGAGCATGATTACCTCCGGACTGGCCCAGAAGATAGTATATGACCTTGGTCTGACCACAGCAAACATAGCATCTCATTCCGGAGGCAATTTCTATCTGATTCTGCCAAACACTGTAGGAACCTTTGAGTATCTTAAATCTATAAAAACCAAAATGGCAGAAGACTTTCTTGGCAAATTTGGCGGAGAGCTGTTTTTAAACCTTTCTGCGGTGACTTTTTGCGGCGAAGACCTAAAAAATTATGGACAGATCGTGCTCCGCGCCAGAGAGAAATTGTCTTACGCCAAACTTAACCCGCTGCATGAGATTCTGTTTGATTCGGAATCAAAATGGAAAGAAAGCACCTTTGTCCTTGATAAAGCTATGGTCGGCACTTCCGGATATTGCCGCTCATGCAATAAGCTCCCTGTTGCTGATATGGCCATGAAAGATAAGCTGTGCAGCCTTTGTTTGCAGGACTTGACTCTAGGGACAATTCTGCCGGAAGTAAAGGCTGTCGTTTACTGCCTGGCACAACCTGACGACAAAAAAGCCATTCCTCTCCCGGGAGATACCTGGGCGGTACTTTCAAAAAATGTTCCTGAAAATTCGGACGGTGTTTTAGCTGTCCATGTAGACAGCGAAGGGAACCTGGACGAATGGAAAAATTTTAGCGTAAGCCGGGTTTGTCTTGGAAGCTACGTTCCTGTTGCCAATGGTGTTGTGCAGGACTTTGACAGCCTGGCAGCTCTTGCCACAGGTAAAAAAATGATAGGCATTGTTAAGGCGGACGTGGATGACCTTGGCGCCCTGTTCAGCATCGGGCTGGCTAGCCGGGACACTATTTCCCGGACAGCTACCTTAAGCCGTATGCTGGAATCATTCTTCACCGGTTGGCTGACCAGCCTGATCAGGGAAAGATTCCCTAATATTTACCTTGTATATGCAGGAGGAGACGACCTGCTGGCGCTGGGGCCCTGGGATAATACAATTGATTTTTCCTCTGAAATCAGAGCTGCATTTAAAAGGTTTACCGGTAATAATCCAGGCGTCAACCTTTCCGCTGGTATAGCTGTTGTTAAGCCGGGTTACCCGGTGGCACTAGGCGTTGAAATGGCCGAAAGAAATCTTGAGGCCGCCAAGCATAAAGCGCCTAAAAGGGACGGTGAAGGCAAAAACCAGTGTTGTTTGCTGGGGGAAACAATTGGATGGGAAGACCTGGGTGTCCTGACGGCACAGGGCAGACAACTGGCCGAATGGCTTAATACGGAAACTGTTTCTTCCCAGTTTGTACAGAGCCTCTTAACATATGCCAGGCTTTATGACCGCTTTAGAGTGAAAGGCCAAATTGAGGGTCTAAAATACCTGTCCCTCTTAAATTATAACGTAAACCGCAATGTGAAAAGAAACGGGACAACTGAAAAGGTATTCAGATGGGTACAGGAGCTGACCGATATAAAAAGCATCTCAATCCGCCACCTTGGGTTTACGGCTCGCTATGCACTGTTGGCAAGGAGGGAAAAAAAGTGATAATTACCTGTATTCAGTGCAAGAGAACGTTTTTATTTACTGAAGACCAACAAAGAGAATTTAAAGCCAGGGGGTTCAGCGAACCACGCCGTTGCCGGGAATGCAGTATGATAAACAAAAAGCAAAGAAGTAATAATACATACTCAGACTCTGCAGGTAAAGCAGTGTCCTTGTCGGACCGCTATCTGAGAGAAGGTTATTTTGACACGGCAGGACTTATGCGCCGGGAGATTTTTGGCAGCGAAGCGCGCCATGTGGCTGAGGTACTGGGTGCGCAAGGGCTGACGGCAACCCGTTTGCGCAGCTTCCTCAACAGACTGCAGGCTATCCTTTATAATTTAGCCCAGACCAACGATTTTTTACAAGCCCGGGTAAGGCTTAACGCATTTCAGGTGGCCGCTGAGTATGCCAGGGCACGCAACATGGTGCCGCCGGTGTTTTGCGAATTTATCAGGCGTAACCTAGAGCTGGCCCAAAAAGACGAAGATTCATTTAATTCCTTCCTGGAGCACTATAAAAGCGTTGTTGCTTATGCCCGCAACGATAAAAATTTTTCCGCCGGTTACTGGCTGGATGGGAGAGGTTTGCCGGCAGGATACCTGTCTGGCGGATATTTTACAAACACCGGCCACCTCCGCCGGGAAGTGCTGATTGAATGGCCGAAGCTTCTGGTGGAAACCTTTGCAGCCAGAAACCTTACCAACACGGCTCTGCGCCGATTTTATAACAAATTGAGAGCGCTGGATGGCAAACTGAAAGGAGGTGCGGAATTTAGTCGGATACTGCCGTCTTTGTATGCGTTTGAACGGGACGCAGCTTATGCCGCTGCCCGTGAGACAGTGCCCGGGGAATTTATTGGCTTTATAGCTCGCAATGTAAACCTGGCCTGCCAAAGTAAAGAGGCTTTCCAGGCCTTTGTGGAGCATTTTCAGTGCCTCATTGCCTTTGGCAAAGGCAGATTAAGCGAAGGAGGGCAGAAAAAATGAAACTTTCAGGCTTTAAAGAGGTAAAAGGGGTGATTCGCTGCCATAGCGGTTTGCGCATCGGCGGCTCAAAGGACAGCATTGATATTGGAGGTATTGACAGCCCCATTCTCCGCCACCCAATCACGGACCTTCCTTATATCCCTGGTTCGTCGCTGAAAGGCAAAACACGGAGCCTGCTGGAACTGGCTACCGGCAACGTGGATCCCTCAGGCAGAGCCCATAATTGCGGTACGTGTAAAGTCTGCCTGTATTTTGGCTCTCTGAAATCTCCTTCTCCTACCCGTTATATTTTTCGCGATGCCCCTCTTACAGAGTCGTCCGAGGAGAAGCTGCGCCTGGCCCAGGAGGAAAAAGGCCTTCATTTCAGCGAACTGAAAAACGAAAACTGGATCGACAGAAAGACGGGCAGGGCCGGCCAGGGCGGATTAAGGACAACTGAACGGGTGCCGGCAGGAACCGAATTCCGCTTTTCCGTGACCATCAGGCTTTTTGAAGGTGACAGAGAAGAAGATGCGGTTGGGTTCCTTCGCCGGGGATTAAAGCTGCTGGCACAGGATTACCTGGGTGCTTCCGGTTCCAGGGGTTATGGCAAGATAGAGTTTTTGGAGCTGACTCTCGATGGGAAACCATTCAGCCTCGATGAATAAAGAAATGAAGATGTACCGGCTCAGATTAAAGCCGGACGGCTCGTTCCGGACAAGCTGGTCTTCAGACACACTTACCGGTGCTTTGTTTTGGGCTTATTACCGGCGCGCGGGAGAAGATGCGCTTGCCCAATTGCTCCGGGAATTCCGCCTCGGCTATCCCCGTTTTGTCCTTTCCTCTGGCTTTCCGGGAGACTTACTGCCAAAGCCGTTTCTGCCAGCAGCAAGGCAGGCAGAAAAACCAACCCTGGAGCAGTTGCGCTTGTACAAAAAAATTAAAAAGACGGAATGGTTGACATCGGAAGACTTTAACTGCTGGCTGCTGGGGAAACAGGCAATGCCACAGGAGCTGCCGCCACCTTTTTTTACGGAGTTAGTAATGCACAACGAGGTGAGCCGCCTTACCGGCACCACCGGTGATACCCACAGTTTGTTTGCCATGGAGGAAACCTTTTTAAACGAGTCACAACAATGCATCACCGTTTATGCTTTTGTCCGTGAAGATTGGCAGTCCAGTTTACGGGAATTGTTTGCAGATCTTGGCAAGGGCGGCATCGGCGCCAGGGCATCAACCGGCAAAGGTACCTTTTGTGTATCTGACTGTGATGAGTTTAACTTCAGCTCACCCCAAAATTTTAACGGGTATATTCTTTTGGGAAACGCTGTTCCTAAAGCTGCCGATCCCGCCCGGGGATATATGAAAATAGATGTGAAACGAGGGAAGCTGGGCGAAGAAAAATCAAAAACCACAAACCCATTTAAAAAACCTTTATTAATGCTAAAACCAGGCTCTGTCTTTTACTCGCAAAGAGAATTAAAATGGATCGGCCGCATCGTCGGCGACATAGCCCCAGGCTTCCCTGAATCGGTGCAATGCGGCATGGCTGTGGTAATACCTGCCATATTGCCTGAAAAACAGCAGGCGTGGTGTTAAAATGACTGAAAAGAAAACGTTTACTGTTCTGTTAAGCGCTGTGGGAAACAGAGACCCCTTTGCTGCAGAGACAGGCACGGAAGGGTCAATTGTCACCCTGGCACGCCAGCTGCAGCCGGATATACTTTTCCTTTTCCCGACGGGAGCACAGCCTCTGGACAATATTTCCCATACCGAAGAAAACGCTGAGAAGACACGGGTGGTAATCAAAGAAATATTTCCGAAGGCCGAGGTATTTTTGCGACCTCTCAACCTGCCGGATCCCACTGACCATAACCGCATCCTCCACCTGCTGGAAAGTGAGATAGCATCTTTGCAAAATACTTTGGTGCCAAGCCGTCATAAGACCTATAATTACCATATCAACCTTTCCTCCGGCACCCCGCAGATGCAAACCTGCTGGTTGTTACTGATAAATGGCGGCCGTATCAAAGCCAGGGCTTGGCAGGTTAGGGATCCCAGGTGGAATACTGAGCGCTGCTTACTGGTGGAAACAGAATTTATAGAGGAACAGAACAAAATATCCAGAGCCCGCCGGTTTTTCAGCGCTTACCTTTTTAAGGGGGCGCAGGACGAGCTGGAACTGCTGGCAGCCGGTACATACTTACCCAGAAGGGCTTACCTCGCCGAAATAATGGCAAATTTCTGTCAGGTTTACCTTTTTTGGGATTTGTTCCAACATGAAATGGCACTGACACTGATTAGAAAAATCCATGATGCAATGAAACGGTTCCCCGAGTTTAAAGAAATAAACTACAGACTGGCTAACCAGACAGATGTTTTAAAGCAGATTGTCAAGAGCGGCGCCAGAGAAACGGAGATTAACTTGCTGGATTTGTATCATAACGCTGTCAGACGGAAAAACAACGGCCAATTCGTTGATTGTCTCACCAGGTTCAGGCGCCTGCACGAAGGCTGCTATAATTTATATTTCCACCAGAAGCTGGAAGTTAATACTGCTGAAAGCCTTAGCAAGCAACCCAAGTGGGTTAGAGATTCTGTCAGAACTCAAGCCCTTTTCCTTGGCCTGGCAGACTGGCGAAAGATTGCAGACCAGAAGGGTTTAAAAGACCCGGTTCCATATGATTTGGAAACAGAAATCAAAAAGTTTAACCAGCAAAGAAACCAGAGCATCGCAGCACATGGTATGGGTTCGGTTACCGGAGAAGAAGCCGAATCCGCAATAAAGCTGGCCCGGAAAATTTTAGCTGCCTTTTTCCCGGAAATGGACCTGGATAATTACTGTTTTGGTGAAAAAGCCCTGGATGAATTAAGCGGGTTTTTGTTCCAAGCCTTATAATTTTCCACAAAAGGAGCTAACATGTTTGAGCATTTTAAAATAGCCCGCTACCGGTTAACCATTTCTGCCGGTCCCCGTGGGCTGTCCCTGCCCCAGTACAAAGGTTCGACCTTTCGTGGTGGTTTTGGCCACGTGTTCCGGCGCATCTGCTGTGCCCTGCGCCAGGATGATTGCGTCCCCTGCCTGCTAAAAGAACAGTGCCCCTACGCCTATATATTTGAGACATCTCCTCCTGCTGGTTCTCAAGCCTTAAGCAAATACGAAAGCATCCCGAGGCCGTTCATTATCGAGCCTCCCCCGGAAACAAAGACCGAATACGCCCCAGGTGAAACCTTATCCTTCCACCTTATTCTGGTTGGACGTGCCATCAGCTACCTGCCATATTTTATCGTGGTGTTCCGGGAAATGGGAGAAACGGGTCTTGGCCGAGGCCGCCGGCCTTTCAGCCTGTTGGCTGTTACAGCCACGGGTCTTGACAGGGAAGAGAGCATATATAACAGTGAAACTAATACTGTGAGTAACACTGACTTCACATATTCAGGCAATGATCTTGTCAAAATACTGCCCGCACGCGCTACCAGAATTACCGTCCGCTTTGAAACACCTTTCAGGCTCAAGGACGATGGCCGTATTGCCCCCATCCCTGAATTCCATGTCTTATTCCGCCAGGCGATGAGACGCATCTCCGCACTGTCTTATTTCCACCATGGTGAGCAACTCGAGGCTGACTACACCGGCCTGGCGGCGCGTTCGCGCCAGGTTGCCCTTACAGAAAACAACACGCGTTGGCAGGATTGGGAGCGTTTCTCCCGCCGCCAGCAACAGCGCATGAACATGGGCGGCCTGGTGGGCACAGCCACCTACGAAGGCGACCTCGGCGAATTCCTTCCCTGGCTGGCTGTGGGCGAGCATGTACATGTAGGCAAAAACGCGGTGTTTGGGCTTGGCAAGTATCGTATGTTTGTAAAGTAAAGAAGTTTTCACTGGTATTTCCCGGTAAGAAAGGGTGAAATTAATGTTTGGTTCTGTCTCTCCTAAAGTGTTGCTGGAATGGACAGGCCATCCCCTGGTCGATGTCGGAATAGCGACTTTATGCGCAATGGTGGGCAAAAATTCGCCCCATGAGTTAACTCTGGAAGACTTGGATAAGGCAGCGGATGAAATGGCGGATTATTATTTCAGTGGTATAATGACCAGCTATAATTCTTGTGTTTTTACCATGAATGCTTATGACAATCCTTCGTTTTCGGCAAAATCCAAGAGAGAATATGAGAATAAAGTTTTGAGGGCGCATCGATTTGCCGGGGAAGTACCAAGCGAGGCTTATCGCTGTGTTTTTTCTGGTCAGCCTGCCACTCATTTTATTGAGAGAAGACAAATGCCGCTTTTAACAGGAGAGGATGTGATTAATTTTTACCCAGAAGGGAGGAAAGCTCTTTCTGTTTCTGGCCCTTATTTGGTGGCTCTGCAGGCTTTGCCGCTTGGAGGGAGGCGTGTGGAAGGGAAATTGTTGGTAGCTCATGCAGACTTGCCTGAGGTGACACTCGCCTTTGCCAGGCATTATCTCAGGGATAACCGCAGGCTTATCGGGCTGGCCAAAGCTGGTTGTCTGCCGGAACGGGACGGGCCTTCACCCGCTTTGGACAGAGAACATGGGGCATGGGACTCCGGAAAAAAGAGACCAAAATATCCTGATGCGAAGGGGGCAAAAACTCTTATTACTGCAGATTTAAATGAGATTTTGCGCATTCGCAGTGCAGAGTTTGCTCATCAATTTGTTTCAATAACAGTCTATTGGTTAAGCAACTCCGGGCAGGGCCCGTCACTTAACATTTTTCATATACCGGCGCAGATTACAAGGTTTCTTAGTATTGTTAGCCAAGCCCCACTGGGTGAGCATTGGAGTAAAGTCGTCGCTAAAGGCTGGTTGGCTCCCATGGCCAAAGAAGACTCAGACACCATAGATAAATCTATGAAAACAAAAAAAGTAGAGAGTGTGTCTGCCGGTCCGGGTAGGTCTCGTAACAGCGTTTTATCAGACCTCTTTGCTGTGTATGAAAATGGTTTTTTAGATGCAGATGCTGCTGCCCTTTTTATCAAAAAGCACCTTTTGCGCAAGCCTGTACGTTTTTTACAGATAATAGGTGAAAATACGACGGAAACTGGTAATAAGCTGCTGGACGGACTGGTTAACTGGCCGCTTACTAAAATTTTTTTAAAGGAGGTGATGGGGGTGGATGAGCGATATATTGAAAAAGTAAGGCTTTTTTCTGACCGCCTTGCCGATCATATAAGTAGCAAAAATGACAAAAACCTATTTCGCGGTATAGTATTTGCCGAGAAGCCATGGGAGATGAGAAGAGCTCTTACAAAAGCCCAGAGAAACCAAGCCAGGGATCATAACAACCTGCTGTTTGGCTTGCAGGAATATCTTGATATTTTTGAGGCTGAACATGTTGTGGCAAGGTTTGATTGGAGCCTTGTGCGGGACCTGATTTCTATCAGGATTGTGGAAAAGTTATTTAACAGTGGCTTCTTTAACCAAGAAGACAACAGGGAGCTGCTGGAAAATTCTCAGGAAGAAACAGGATAAAAATTAGGGAGGTTAAATATTTATGGCATTTGTAACGGGACTGTTGATTATCGATGCACCTGCATCGGCGCTGAACAATGCAGGCGCGGATACAAGTGCTTCTACCGATAACGCAATTGCTGTAAAAAAAATACGCACTCCGGATGGGTGGCGCCCCTATGTTTCCGCTCAAGCATATCGCTATTGGCTTAGGTCTACTTTGGAAAACTATGAAAATTGGATATCTGCTCCTGTCTTCAGGGAAGGTAAAATTGCCTATTCTGATGCGAATCCGGTTATTAATTGTGATGATGACTTATTCGGTTATATGCGCGCTCCTTCTAAGAAAAAAGAGGTAAGCAAGGACGAAAAGGCTACTCAACTGGAAAAAGACCGCGAAATAACCCGTGTTTCCCCTTTCCGTGTAAGCACCTTGGTTTCTGTTGCGCCTACCCAAGTTATAAGTGATTTTGGTACTATGTCCAGGCAGGATGGCGATCCTGTTCCCCATGAACATGAGTTCTACCGGGCGCACCTCCAAGGGCTCATATCACTGGACCTGACCTGTGCCGGTACTTTCTTTGATACAGAGCGTGTAGGGTATAAAAATTTTGACAAATACAGGCGTGAGGAAGCACAGAAAAAAGGCTGCGAGGAAATAACGGTAAGGAAACAGAAAGCATGGCGGTTGCCATTCAGTAAGCGCAGTGAAAGGGTGTCGGCACTTGTAAAGGCTCTGGCCAACATTAGTGGAGGAGCAAAGCAGACCCTGCACTACACAGACCTTACACCGGCTTTATTGGTTTTGGCAGTGACAAAGAACGGCAACCATCCTTTTTACAGGATGTTCAGGGCGTCAAAAACTCACCGGACCGAGTTCAACCAGGAAGCTTTTGCAGAAATAACCAGTGTTTATGCAGAGGATTTTTTATCGAATATTTACTTCGGTTGGGCTCGCGGATTCCTAGATGAAGAACGGGAAATAGCAGAAAAAGCGGTGGAAGCGTGTAAATTAAAGACAAAAATAAAATTCGGCCATCCTAAGGTTTTAGCAGAACAGATGGCGATTGATTTGACTGATGTTGCCAACCGCGGGTGGTATGAGTGAAAGCTGCAAAGATTTTTATTGAGGCTCCGGTAGTTTCTTTCCGTTATCCACACTTTCTGATCGGCCGGCAGATCACTTTTGATATGCCGCCCCCTTCGACCGTTTACGGCCATATAGCCAGTGCCGTCGGTGAATGGTTAGATCCTTCCGGCATCAGGTTTGCTTATAACTTCTGTTTTGAGGCCAAAGGCAGTGACCTGGAATACCAGCACATTGTATCAATACCTGATGCAAAAAGACCTGATGCAAAAAGAGACAACTTTTTTATATCTAACGGAGAAAAACACAGAGTCTCTATTGCTGGTATCGTACAGCCGCACTTGCGTGATTTCCTTTACAACTGCCAAATGACACTTTACCTGGCACCAGCTGAGCTGGGGGAAGCTTTCAGGGAACCGGTATTTTGTGTTAACCTTGGTCGTTCTCAGGACTTGGCAAAAATATCGGGAGTAGAAGAAATTGAGCTGACGGAATCTGATGGGACATACCTGGAACATACTTTGCTTCCTTTTTCGTACAGAAAGTTCACAGCCCAGGGAGTTACTGCACTTATGCCGCGTTTCATCACGCCTCCTCCTGAGAGGGAGCCAACGTTTGAGCGTTACGTAATATTACATGAGCGAATATTTGCAGGAAATGTTTCAGGTTCACTTCCCCGGATGCTGGAAATAGGGATGCCCAGAAAATGGCTGGTTGATCCTGGTTCTCCTGAAATTGAAGGAGTGTTCAGGGGCGTTGTCCTCCACTCTTTTCAAGGGGAGGTAATATGAGCTCTGAATAAAATATTTGCCAAAAGCGGGCGCTCGGGGCAAAAAGAGTTGCTGGCAGATCATACAGAAAGGGTTTTACGAAACATAGAGCAACTGAGGCAGCGCATGCCGTTGATAAGTAGTCAGGTAAATATGGAAAATTTTTGGCATCTTGTTGCGATGGCAGTAATATTTCACGATTCGGGTAAATGCATTCAGGGTTTTCAGAACATGCTTAAAGAAGGGCCCAGGTTTTCTTATCGGCATGAGATTTTTTCAGCTGGGTTTTTGCCTTTTTTCGTTATTGACGAAGACCTCCCCTGGATTGCATCGGCGGTGTTGTCCCATCATAAGGATATTTCAGATATAGACAAAGAATATCCCGGCCCATCCCCGTGGTTGTATCCCCCATTACCTGATGCTCTTGAAAAGCTTTCAGATCTCTTAGATGAGGATTTTTTCAAAACGGCTACGATGTTGGCTGAAACTGTATTAATGCCACTGGCTTTCTCCTGTTCTTTGGTGGATAGGAAAAGATTAAAAAACTTTACGTCATTTCCTGGGCCTGACCGGAAAAAGGAGTTCGTTCTTGCTGCCAGAAAAGCTCTAAATGAATTTTTGCAGCTAAATAAAAAAATTAAAAACGACACATTCAATTCGCCACCAGTAATGGCTGCCCGCTTCTTGCGGGGCCTGGTAATTATGGCTGATCATGCTGGCTCTGCCTGGGAAGAGTTCAAGGATATGCCTCTTTTGCAAGACCCTGCGGCAACGGCAACATTATTAAATCTTCCTGCCCCTGATGGAGCCTGGAATCCTGCTTTTATGCATCAGAAACGTATGCTGGAAGTTTACGGTAGCTGTGTGCTTACAGCGCCAACCGGGAGCGGTAAAACAGAGGCCGCTTTGCTTTGGGCAGCACGCAATGCCTGTGGTGGGCGTGAGAAATCGCCATTGTTTTATGTACTACCTTACCAGGCAAGCTTAAACGCCATGAGGGCAAGAATAGGTGCAAGATTCGGGCATGAAAATGTGGTTCTTCAGCACTCCCGCGCTTTAATAGCTTTGTATCGCCAATTGCTTGACAGAGAATACCTTCCTGCTGATGCCAGGGCATTATCGATGCGTGAGGTAAATTTAGGCCGTTTGCATGTCTCACCGATTCGGGTTTTAACTCCTTATCAGCTTTTAAGAGGTGCTTTCCAACTAAAGGGACATGAGGCAATGTGGACGGATTGTTTCGGAGCCAAAATGGTTTTTGATGAAATACATGCCTATGAACCGCACCGACTGGGCATGATTCTGGCCACGCTGCAACACTTTGTTGAAGACATGAACGTTAATGTATTGATAATGTCGGCGACCCTGCCAACAGTTCTGCTCAATCTTATTAAAGAGTTGCTTCATTGCAAGACGGTTGTTACTGCTACAAAAGAAAGCTACGACATGTTCCGTCGCCACAGATTACGCCTAACTGACCATGAACTTACTTCACCTGAAATAGCGAAAGAGATAACTGAGCAGGTGGAAAAAGGCCTTTCTGTGCTGGTGGTTGCCACTACGGTGGCCAGGGCCCAGGAAATTATTGCTCGATTGGAGCCATTGATTGGTCAAAAAGTCTGCATAGAGTTACTACATGGCAAGTTTTGCCCGCGGCACCGGTTCGAAAAGGAACAAAAGTTGTTAAATAAAGCAGCGACTGCATTAATGCAAAGAACGCCTTTTGTGTTGGTGGCAACTCAGGTAGTTGAAGTCAGCCTTGACGTTGATTTTGATGTTCTTTACTCCGACCCGGCTCCTATAGAAGCTTTGCTACAGCGATTTGGCAGAGTTAACCGCGGCAGGAGGCATGCCCTAAGAGAGGTAATCATATCAAAAAAAATTCCCGAAAAAAGCCCGGTATACAGAAGTTTTTTTGTAGAGCGTGCCATTGAGGAGCTTCATGTCTTTAACGAAATGCCAATAGCTGAGGATAAGATTCAGAGTATGCTTGATGCTGTCTATAGTGGAGATATTGGCGACTGGTGGTATTCTGAAGTCAGTAAGGCTGCAAATGAGTTCAAACGCATGGTGCTTTCTGGGTTATTTCCCTTTGAAAGTGATGACCGGCTTGAAGATTTATTTGAAAAAATGTTTGAAGGAAGAGAAGTATTGCCAGTGGCACTGGAAGATGATTACAAGAAGGCATTAAAACAAGATCCTTTATTAGCTCCTGAATTACTGGTTTCTATCAGCCAAAGTCAGTTTATGCGTCTCCTCAGAGAAAACAGATTGAAAAGAGCTGAAAATATATGGCTGGCAGAAGTTCCTTACGATAAAACAAATGGTCTGCAACTAAATAAAGACATATTAAATTTGGATATTTAGCAGTCTTAAAATTTGCGGGCTATTTTTCTAAACTGCGAAGAGAATCATAAAAAACTTAAGTGGGAAATAATAACATTATTGTTACAAAGTCTAAATAATTGCAAAATATATCCGATTAATAAATACAAACCCACTTAAGGGAGTTTTGTTTATGAACCTCGTTATCAACAATTACGGCTCTTTCCTGGGCAAGAAGAGCGAACGTCTTGTAGTTAAGGAAAACGGCAAAGTGGTCCAGGAAATACCCTTTTTTGATCTTACGCAGGTTACAGTATCCACCTCTGGCGCTTCTTTGTCCAGTGATGTTATTCGTATGTGCGTTGAACATGGTGTTCAGATTAATTTTCTTTCTGGCTCTGGTTACCCGTACGCCAAAATCACCTCTCCTCATCTGTCGGCCACCGTTCAGACCAGACGTGAGCAGCTTATGGCTTATCTGGACCAAAGAGGGGTGACTTTGGCCAAGGCTTTTGTCACCGGAAAGATAAAAAACCAGGTTAATACGCTGAAGTATTTTTCCAAACACCGCAAGGAAGCCAAAAGAGATACTTATGAGCAAATTATGGCTGCCGTTAAAAAAATGGAGGGAATTCTGGGCGAGCTGGACAAATTCCACGGAGCAAATATTGATGAACTCAGAGGTCAGTTCCTTTCTGTGGAAGGCAGGGCTTCCGCTATTTACTGGGACCAAGTCGCGATGCTTCTGGAGGGGAAGACGGAGTTTCCCGGCCGGGAACACAGAGGAGCCTCAGATTCTTTTAATGCTATGCTAAATTACGGATATGGCATTCTTTATTCCCAGGTTTGGAGTGCCATTACTCTTGCCGGACTTGAGCCTTTTGCCGGTTTTATGCATGTGGACAGGCCGGGCAAGCCTTCACTGGTACTTGACCTGATTGAAGAATTCCGGCAACCCGTAGTGGATAGGACAGTAATTGCCATGTTCAGTAAAGGATATAAGCCGGATATGGAGGATGGTAAGCTTTCAGCGGAGACAAGGAAGTTACTTGCGGACAAAGTCCTGCAGAGAATTGATTCCACTGAAAATTTTGATGGCAAGAAATGTCGCCTCTCCACGATTATACAACGGCAGGCCAGGAACATTGCTTCTTATGTACGGGGTGAAGGTAAGTACCGGCCCTTCGTGGGGGGATGGTAATGAAAACCTTGGTTATTTTTGATATTCCCGACGACAAGATCAGGAACAGGATTGGCGAAGCCTGTAAAGATTATGGACTGGAGCGTATACAATACAGTGCCTTCTTGGGCGATATCAACCATAACCGCCGAGAGGAATTGCACCAACGTCTACGCCGTACTCTGGGCAGGAAAAAGGGCAACATCCAGATTTACCCTTTCTGCGACAAAGATCTGAGATTACGCACCGAGATTATAAATCAAAGCTCTAAAGAAGAATCAGAAAAATGATTTCTTTACGTGTTTCAGATATAAAACAATATATATATTGCCCCCGCATTCTTTATTACTACTACGCTATGCCAGTACCCCGCCGTGTTACCCGTAAAATGCAATACGGCGCAATAGAGCATATGGAAATCCAGAGACTGGAAAAGAGGAGAGGGTTTAAAGCCTATGGTGTTCTGGAGGGCGAACGCACTTTCCAGGTTTTGCTGGAATCTGAACGCCTTGGGCTTCACGGTATTCTGGATATGATGATAACCACCTCCAAAGGCGAAGTATATCCCGTCGATTTTAAGCACAGCATCAACAAAAAGGGGCTCCATCAGAAATACCAACTGGCAGCATATGCCATGCTACTGGAAGAAAAATACCACAGGCCTGTTCGGTATGGCTTTATTTACCTTATTCCAGCCAAATCTGCTGTTATGGTGGAAATCACTGCCAGCATGAGGGACCATATCAAAAAAACACTCAATGCTATCCGTGCCATAGCAAAAAGCGAAAAAATACCAGGCTATGTCCGTTCGAAGCAACGGTGCACAGATTGTGAATTTCGCAATTATTGTGCCGATTTGGAGTGATAAAATGTATTTTATGAATGAAGATGAAAGAAAAAAATTACTAAAAGGGCTTCTTCCCAAGTCCCGTGAAATTGGTGTGGCAGAAGAACTGCGTGGTTGGAGCTGGCATCAACCGCCCCTTGAGCCAATATATGATGTGCGTCTGCCACTTTACCAAATTGCCGGGAAGTATTGCCAAAGTGGGCGGGACGTTTTCCTAAACCGTGTGGAAAAGAAAAAGGCTGTGCCAAATAAGGCTATGCAGCTGGGTTCTCTTTTTCATAAACTGGTGGTATCCATTCTCATCTGTACTAAGAAACTAATCTACCACTACGGACCCTCAGAGCCGGGAAAAATTATTGCAGAGCTTGCTGGTATTCGACAGGAATATCTCACCCGTGCTGAAGCCCTTAAAGATAGCATTCCGGAAATTCTTTCATATACAGAGCAGCTTTATAACTATAAACATTACCTTATTTCCTCCCGGCTTCATGATATCCTATCCCGCCAACCTTACATTGGAGAAGATTCCCTGGCTGCACAGGTAGTGCCTTTTGTTCTTGAACAAAAGTTGGACGGCACGTTTCTTGGCTTAAGCCCAAATTTAAGCGCTGACGCTTTCGTATACTCTGAACCCATGCTACTGGACTTAAAATTTGGCGCCCCTCAAAATTTTCACCGTCTCACCACCACCGGTTATGCTCTTGTAATGGAAGCCATTTATGAGTATCCTATAAATATAGGTTGTATAGTTTACTGTGAGTTTAAAAACAACCGTATGCACATCCATAAAGACTTTCATATTATTAATGATGAACTCCGACAATGGTTTATAGAAGAACGTGATGAAAAAATGAGGATGGTCTATGATGAAATTGATCCAGGAATATCACCCAGCTGCGCCGAAGACTGCCCATACTTCGCTCACTGCAGTTGATTTTCGCAGATATCCCCACTTTCTAAACAAAAAATATATCTTCGAAAATTTTCAAACTTCCCATTGTGCTAAGCATTTAACAAATGCAGTGTTTATGGACCTTTTGCCTTGCTTTGTCGGTCAGTTACAGAAAAATCCCCGATGAATAGGGGACTGAAACTTGTATGCTGTTGGTTCCCAGCGCGTTAATGATTTTCAGTTACAGAAAAATCCCCGATGAATAGGGGACTGAAACGCGGCCGAAGTTCCGGCGATT
>DYEY01000004.1 GCA_020725465.1 Dethiobacter sp. | reverse complement strand
TCTGGCCGCCTCCGCATCGCTGTAGGCGCTTTCGCTTATGGTCTCGGCAAACCCGCGAATGGCCGTCAGCGGGGTACGCAGTTCATGGCTGACGTTGGCGGCAAAGTCCGCCCGCATCTGCTCCAGCTGCATCATGCGTGTAATGTCATGAAACACTGCCAGTATGCCGCCGTCCCCGCCCGGCTCTTTTACCGGCGCCAGGCTTACACTGAGCGTTTTCTTCTCGGGAAAACTGATACTGACCAACTGTTCTCTCGGCTCGCCGTCCTTGCGAACCGCTTCCATTTTGCCGTGCAGATCCAGGTTGCGGACTATTTCCAGGTCTCTGCGCCCCAGCAACCCTTCACGCCCGCTGCCGAGCATCCTTTCCGCCGCCGGGTTGGCCAGCACCGCCCTGCCATCGCCGCCAAACACTATTATTCCCTCCTGCATGTTGTTGAGGATGGCATCCAGGCGGTCTCTGCCGGCCGTAATTTCACCAAGTTTTTTTTCCAGCGCTTCCGCCATGGCATTTACCGCTACCGCCAGCTCACCCAATTCATTGCTGTCTTGAATGAAAACGCGGCACTGCAGATCGCCGGCCGAAATGCGCGCCGCCACCTCTGCCACTTCTTCCAGCGGCCTGGTAAAACCGGCAGCCAGCTTAAGGCTGATGGCCATCGTCAGTGCCAGCACAGCTAACAAGCCCGCCAGGAGCGCGTACTGAACCCTACGCAGCGCCTGGTTCAGCGACGAGAGGGGCAACGCCAGCCGCAGGTACCCTCCCCCGCCGCCACCCGCCTCCACCGGCACTGCCACATACAGCATATTCATGCCCAGTGTCCGGGAATAACGGACGGCGCTCCCGGCTCCTTCCAGACCGGCCTCCCTGATTTCCGGGCGGGTATTATGATTGTCCATCAGAGCTGCGTCCTCGTGGGAATCGCCAAGGACCGTACCGTCGCTGTCGACCAAGGTGATGCGGACGCCGGCCTTTTTACTCAGTTCCCTGATATAAGCGCCAGTTCCCCCCCCGCCAGCCGTCCCGGACAGCGCAGGTTTTAACAATTCCCTCATCAGCCTGGCCTCTTCCAACAGCCTCTGTTTCACCGTCTCCAGGTAAAAAACGCGCAAAAACCAGATAAAGCCGCTGCCTAAAAGCAGGACGGTGAGAATAATCAGGGCGGCATAGGTGGCCGGCAGTTTCACCCGTATGCTTTTCATCGTTTAATTCTCCCGGAACTTATAGCCCACTCCCCGGACAGTGAGCAGCAGCTGCGGTTCACTCTGGTCATCCTCGATTTTTTGGCGCAGGTAACGGACATGGACATCCACCGTGCGCGTGTCGGCGGCGTACTCGTAGCCCCAGACCCGGTTTAAAATGTCATCCCGCCTGAAAACACGGCCCGGATGAGAAGCCAGCAAAAATAAAAGCTCAAACTCTTTTGGTGACAGTTCAATATTTGCGCCGTCTTTCCGGGCCAGGTAGCGGTCGGCGTCCAGGTAGAGGCCGTGTGCCTGCACAGACCTTACCTCAGGTGCCCCTGAGGGCGGTAAGGCCTGGCTGGCCCTGAGCTGGGCCCTGACCCGGGCCGTCAACTCACGCGGTGAAAAAGGCTTGGTGACGTAATCATTGGCGCCCATTTCCAGCCCCAACACCTTATCCACTTCTTCCCCCCGGGCGGTAAGCATAATCACCGGTAGTCTGGCGGTACGGGGATTGGTGCGCAGGCGGCGGCATACCTCCAGGCCGTCGATCCCCGGGAGCATCCAGTCCAGTACCACCAGGTCCGGTAATTCATTTTCCACCTTGCGAAGCGCGGCATGGCCTTCGGCGGCGGTCTCCACCCGGAACCCTTCTTTTTCCAGGTTAAACTTTAACAGCTCCAGTATGTTTTCCTCATCATCCACTACCAGTATCAATGCCATTTTACCACTTCCTTTGACAGAACCGGATACAGGGATGACGAATATTTCGCTATTCTTACAGCAAATCCTTTTGTTTGTCTCCTGGTGGCTGCTCAATCATTCAGTTCCACCCTGGTGCCGCTGACCAGGTAAATAACCCGCTCTGCGATGTTGGTGGCATGATCGGCAATCCTTTCCAGGGCACGGTTGACAAACAAAAGGTAAGTGGCTTGGTTAATGGTGCGTGGATTTTCCATCATTAAAAGCAGCAGCTCACGGAATACCTGCTTGTGCAGGTTGTCCACCTCGTCATCGGCTTCTTTCAGGCTCTTGGCCAGGGTCTGGTCTTCCCGCACGTAAGCGTCCAGGGAATCCTTCATCATTTTCTGTACCAGGAGAGCCATGCGCGGCAAGTCTATCAACGGCTTTATCAGCGGCTCATCCCCAATCCGCCTGGTTATCCTGGCGATATCCACAGCATAGTCTGCCATGCGCTCCAGATCGGTAATAAGCTTAAAAGCGGTGCTGATCCGGCGCAGATCTTTGGCCATGGGTTGCTGGGTGGCAATAAGCCTGATACAGGTCTCTTCAATTTCCAGTTCCAGGCGGTCTATATCTTCTTCCACCTTAAAGACCATTTCAGCCAGTTTAAGGTCCTGCCGGGCCAGCGATTCCACGGCCCGCGCCACATTATCTTCCACCAGGCTGCCCATCTTCAATATATCCTGCCGCAGGGAATCCAGAGATTTCTGAAAGCCGCTTCTCAACGTATCCATGTTTACCCCGCCTCCTTTTTTAACCGAACTTACCAGTGATATAGTCTTCCGTCCTCTGGTCAACGGGCTGGGTGAACAAAAGCCCGGTATTGCCCACCTCGACAATTTCACCGTTTAAAAAAAATGCGGTGATGTCGGAAACCCGCGCCGCCTGCTGCATGTTGTGAGTAACAATGACTATAGTAAACTTTTGCTTAAGCGCACGGATTAAATCTTCAATTTTTTGGGTAGCGATGGGGTCCAGGGCCGAGGTGGGTTCATCCATGAGCACCACCTCCGGTTCCACCGCCAGCACCCTGGCAATACAGAGACGCTGCTGCTGGCCGCCGGACAGCCGGAGCGCCGAACGGCTGAGGTTGTCTTTTACCTCCTCCCAGAGGGCGGCCTCCCTCAGGCTCTTTTCTACGATCCTATCCAGGACCTTCTTGTCCCTGACACCGTGAATGCGTGGACCGTAGGCCACGTTTTCATAAATGCTCTTGGGGAAAGGATTGGCCTTCTGGAAAACCATTCCCACTTTTTTGCGCAGTCTGACCACATCGCAGGATTTATCATAGATGTTTTCCCCGTCGATCCTCACCTCCCCTTCCACCCGTACGCTGTCAATCAGGTCATTTAGCCGGTTTAAGCTACGCAGAAAAGTTGACTTGCCGCAACCGGAGGGTCCGATAAGAGCAGTTACCTTGCCAGAACAGACTTCCAGATTCACTTCTTTTAAAGCCTGGAAATTCCCATAATACAGGTTGAGCTTTTCCGTCACTATCTTTACTGAGTTCTCCACTGGTTTTACCTCCTGGCGGCCGCTTTACGGAAGCGGGCGCGTATCATTATTGCGGTCATATTCATGGCCGCCACCAGCAACAGCAATACCAGAGCTGTACCATAGGCAATGGGACGCACTTTATCCGGGGCGTGGTGCTGAGTGGACAAAATAAACAGGTGGTAAGGCAGAGCCATGAACTGGCTGGACAGTGAGGAGGGAAGCCTGGGCAGGTAAAAGGCAGCACCGGTAAAAAGGATGGGCGCTGTTTCGCCGGCGGCCCGGGAGAGTCCAAGGATCAGACCGGTCATTATGCCAGGAACAGCAGAAGGCAAAACGTTGGTCCGGATGGCCTGCCACTGGGTGGCGCCCAACGCCAGCGCCCCCTCCCGGTAGGAATCGGGAACGCTCTTTAAGGCTTCTTCTGAAGCGGTAATGGTAACAGGGAGCGTCAGCAGCCCCAGGGTCAAGCCGGCACTGAGAATGGAGGTGCCTAAGGCCAGCGCCCGCACAAAAAGTGCCACGCCAAACAGGCCGTAAACTATGGAAGGCACGCCGGCTAAGTTACGTATGGAAAGGCGCACCAGCCTGGTAAACATATTTTTACGGGCATACTCGTTTAAAAAAATAGCTGTAAAGACACCCACGGGAAAAGCAGCCAAAGCCGTGATCAGCGTGATGTAAAAAGTGCCCAGAATGGCGGGTAGTATGCCGCCCTCGGTCATCCCCTTGCGCGGCATGGCGGTGATAAATTCCAAAGATATAACCCCTATGCCGTTACTGAGGATATGGTAGAAAATATAAAAAGTGACCAGGATCACCAGCAGCATGGCCAGCCGTAATACCAGGAACACCAGTCTTTGTGCCAAGAAAGCAGCTGTCCGGCCTGAACTGATATAGCAGTGACCATCCATAAGTCTAAGCTTACTTTTGACTTTCATCGTCTGGTCACCTCACTGCTCCTCTGCAAAAATAAGTCCGCTGACAGATTTACCAGGAAAGTTATGGCAAACAGCACAAACCCCACAGCGAAAAGTGCATAATAATGGGTGGTGTTATAGGCCACCTCACCCAACTCGATAGCTATGGTAGCGGTCATAGTCCGCACAGACTGGAACATGCTGCGGGGCCAGGCGATGGCATTACCGGTGGCCATAATCACCGTCATGGTCTCGCCAATAGCCCGCCCGATCCCCAACATTATGGCAGCCGATACACCGGAGGCGGCAGCGGGAAAAATGACCAGGCGCAAGGTCTGCCAGCGATTGGCGCCAAGAGCCAAAGAGGCCTCTTTGTACTCGGTTGGCACCATGGTCAGTGCGTCCTCAGCAATGCTGATAATGGTCGGCAGCGCCATCAGGGCCAGCAAAACAGCGCCGTTTAAAGCGTTTAACCCGTTGGAAAGGGAAAAGGTGCGGGCTATCAGCCGGTTTAATACCACCAAACCAAAGAAACCGATTACCACCGAAGGCACGCCGGCCAGCATCTCAATGACCGGTTTAACAATTTCTCTTTCCCAGGGACTTGCCACCTCCGCCAGATAAGCGGCACAGGCCACTCCCAGGGGCACGGCAATAACCGTGGCGCCGGCTGTTACCATCAGCGTGCTCATCACCAGGGGCAAAATGCCATATGAAGCACTATGGAACCCGGTGGGATTCCAGGTCCGTCCAAACAAAAAATCAAAAAAACCAATATCCCGCCAAGCCAAAAAACTGCCGGACAAAAGAAGGTAAAATATGCCAAGCAGTATTAAAATCGCTGTAATCCCGTTTAATGAAAAAAAGACAGCTATGATTCTTTCTTTCAGGCTTCGCAATTGCAAACCCCCCTTCCGAAGATAGCCACCGCCTTGGGGAGAAGGGCGGGAGCGGTTGCTCCCGCCCTATAATACATTTATTTTAAATACTTCTCGTTTTCCTGGACATAATGTGGCGTAACCGGCAGGAAACCCTGTTTGACCACTATATCCTGACCCTCTTTACTTAGCTGGAATTGCATCAGTTGCTTGATTGCGCCCTGCGGCTTGCCGTTTAGGTACTGGAACAACGGCCTGGTAAGCGGGTACTCCCCGCCAAAGACCTTGTCGTCATCCAAAGGACTGATATAAGGGTCTCCCTCTTTGGCGGCCAGATTAACCGTCCTGATACCTGCAGCATTTTTAACATAACCGATGGCTGCGTAACCGATGCCGGAGGCATCCTGGCGCACTCCTTCCACTATTTGCGAGGTTCCGGGCATCATCTGCATTGCCGGGGAATAATCCGCCTTAACCACCGTTTCCCGGAAAAAGACATAGGTCCCGGAGGTTGACTGTCTTCCATAAAGGGATATGTTAAGGTCTGGGCCGCCTACCTGTTTCCAGTTGGTTATTTCCCCGGAAAAAATTTTCCCCACCTGCTCAATTGTCAGCTCGTTAACAGGGTTTTTCTCGTTTACAATCACCGCCAGGCCGTCAAAAGCGAACACAATGGGAACCGGTTCCACCCCTTTTTCTTTGGCCTGCTGAATCTCTTCCGGTTTCATCGGACGAGAAGACATGGCGATGTCGGTCTGCCTGTTAATCAGGGCTGCAATACCGGTACCGGATCCACCGCCGGTAACGGAAAACTCCGCCTTGTCGTTAACAGCGGCAAAAGCCTCCACCAGGGCCTGCACCAAGTTCACTTCACTGTCGGAACCCTTGATCTCAAAGAAGCCGCCCTCCATCTCCGGTGCGGGCTGGTTGCCTCCGTTTGCCGGTGGCGCAGGTGGGGCCGCCTGCCTGGTGCAGCCAACACCGGTCAGCATCGCCACCAGGATAAGGCCCAAAACAAACAGATACATGGTCTTTCTCATTGTGTCAGTTTCCCTCCAAATGTTTATGGTTCTTTTGGTTTGATTATAGCAATGTATTGTTAATTACTGAGAAGTTTTATGTTAATCCTTTGTTAACTTTTGATACAGAAAATTAATAATAAAAGATAAGAGCCATTTTTTTTATTGTTTTTCTTAAAGGAGATTCTTGCCACACGTTGAATTTCTGAAAAAACAGAAATGGAGGTGTAACAATGGCCGGCAAAGTAAGACGCCTTGGCATCCTCACCGGCGGCGGCGACTGCCCAGGTCTGAACGCGGTGATCAGGGCGGTGGCCAAGACCGCTTTTTACCGCTACGGAATCGAGGTGGTAGGTATCGCCAACGGCTTCGGCGGGCTGATCGAAAACGAACACTTCCTGTTAAACGACAGCCACGTTTCCGGCATACTGCACCGCGGAGGCACCATCCTCGGCACAACCAACAGGGATAATCCTTTCCGCTATCCTGTGGGCAGCGACAACAGCAACCCCGTTTATGGCGACGTTTCCGGCCGCGCCATCGCCAACCTGGAAAGAATGGGCGTGGATGTGCTGGTAGTGGTGGGCGGCGACGGCAGCCTTTTCATCGCCAATGAATTTCACAAAAAGGGGGTGCCGGTGGTGGGCATTCCCAAGACCATAGACAACGACCTTTCCGCCACCGACGTCACCTTCGGCTTTGACACCGCCCTAAACACCGCCACCGACGCCATCGACAAGCTGCACACTACCGCCGAATCCCACCACCGGGTCATGGTGCTGGAGGTGATGGGCAGGAACGCCGGCTGGATCGCCCTGCAGTCCGGCCTGGCCGGCGGCGCCGACATCATTCTTATTCCGGAAATACCCTTCAGCTATGACAGCATCCTGGCCAAGATAGAAGCCAGAAAGTCCCGGGGAAAAAGGTTTTCCATCGCGGTTGTTGCCGAAGGCGCCAAACTGCCAAGAGGAGAACAGGTTTTCCAGGAAGTGGTGAAGGACAACCCGCTACGCAACCGCCTGGGCGGAGTGGCGGAGGTGGTGGGGCGGGAAATCGAGCGCCTCTCCGGGATGGAAACCAGGGTCACCGTCCTCGGCCACCTGCAGCGTGGGGGTGCTCCCACGCCGTTCGACCGCAACTTGGGCACCCGCTTTGGCGTAAAAGCGGTGGAAATGGCAGTCCTGAGAGAAGTTGGCCGCATGGTATGCCTCTGCAGCGGCACCATCCAGTCCGCCTCCCTCTCCGACGCGGTGGCTGAACAAAAACTGGTCCGTCCTGACAGCGAACTGGTCAGAGCCGCCAGATCTGTGGGCACCTCCTTCGGAGATTAGCCGTGACCGGAAGACCGGAGGGACGGGGGAGATGACACCCCAGGCTATTTTTTGCCGGGAGAGGGACCTTCGCCGTAGGGGAGAGGGATGTACTGCACCGAAGGGCGGCCGCGCATGGGCTGAGGGAAGTGGTCCATCAGCTGGTATATTTCCATGGGCATAATGCCGCAGGCCGGCAAACCCATCGTGGACAATTCGTTGCAGGTAATGGGGTAATCGTGTGTCCACCGGCCTTCGGTCAGCTGGGAAGCTATACCCCTTGCCTTTGCTTCGCCCATCCGGTCTTTGAGGATGTCAAAGACCCGGTTTCTCACCTGGTTAATGGCCTTCTCTGCCACATCACCGAGAATCAGGGTCTCGTCGTCAAGCTCATTGACATCTTTGGACTTGATGGCTTTCAGTATGGACACCGCCGGGTAGCGGCCGATCTGTGGGTCCACAGGTCCAAGCACCGCGTTGGCGTCCATTACTATTTCGTCAGCGGCCAGGGCGATCAGTGTACCGCCGGACATGGCGTAGTGCGGCACAAACACCGTGACTTTGGCCGGGTGATTCTTTATGGCGTGGGCTATCTGCTCCGAAGCCAGGACCAGGCCGCCCGGTGTGTGCAGCAAGAGGTCGATGGGCATATCCGGCGGGGTGAGCCGGATAGCCCGCAGCACCTGTTCCGAATCCTCTATATTGATATAGCGGGAAAGGGGAATGCCAAAGATAGACAGGGATTCCTGGCGATGGACCATGGTTATTACCCTGGACCCTCTTTTTTTCTCCAGGTCCCGGATCAGCCGGATGCGCATCGCCTCCAGCCTCGCCTGTTTCAGAGCGGGGCTTAAGGCGGAAAAAATGAAGAATAACCAGATAATCTGAAAAAAGTTGAAGCCTTCCATTGTTTTCTCCTCTCTATTTAGCTTTTGTTTCGCATATTTCCGCCACCCGGGAAAGGACTTCCCCGGCGGGCGCGTTTACGGTTACCGCAGCCCTGTAATCATACGGCGTGGGCTGCAGGTTGATCACCACCAGTTTCCTGGCCATTTGCGGCAGGTTGGCCGCCGGGTAGACGGTCAGGCTGCTTCCCACCACCAGCATCAGGTCACATCCTTTCGCCAGCTCCGCGCAGGCCAGGCTGTAGTCTTCGGCCATGGCGTCCCCGAACAGGACGATATCCGGGCGCAGCGGCCGGGAGCAGCCGGCGCAGAGTGGTGGAATTATATCTTTGCCCAGCTGTTCCAGTAATTCCGCAAATTCGTACCGGGCCGGACACCGGGTACAGCGGCAGGTGCGGATGTGGCCGTGAATTTCAAACAGCCGCCGGCTGCCCGCCAGGTAATGCAGGTTGTCAATGTTCTGGGTTATCAGTCCGGTCAGCAGCCCCATATCTTCCAGCCTGGCCAACGCATAGTGACCGCGGTTGGGCATGGCGCCAAGCAGGCTCTTAAAGCGGGTAAAGCCGAAGCGCCAGAACTTTTCCGGCTCTTTTTGCAGTACCTGGGCTGTGGAGTACTGCAGCGGATCCACCTTTTCCCAAAGACCGGTGCCGGGAGAGCGGAAGTCAGGGATGCCGCTCTCGGTGGAAATACCGGCGCCCGTCAGGGCAAAAACCCGTCCTCCCTCCAGGATAAGCCGCGCTATCTTCTCTTCCACCTGTTCCTCCTCCTGCTATAACAAATACAGGCTGCCAGGCACAGCCGCTTCCACCGCCGGGAAGATTGGGGCCGCTTCTTCCAGAGAGGCGGTGATCTCCCTTTCCGGGTGATGATGAGTCAGCACCAGCCGCTTCACCCCGGCTTCCCTGGCCGCTTCCGCCGCCTGGAAAGCCGCCAGGTGGTTGAGGTTGCCTTCCTCGATATCATGGCGCAGGTAATTGGCTTCACACAGAAAAATATCGGCGCTGGCCGCCGTCTCGGCCAGTGCCGGAAAATACCCGGTGTCGCCGGAGTATACCAGAACCTTTCCTCCCGACTCCACCCTGACAATATGGGACGGGAAAGGGTGTACCCCGGCGGCGAAAGTAAAGCGCATATTTCCGATCTGCAGTTTTTGGCCCGGTTGTACCACATTGGCCTGCATGAACTCCCGGTATGAAAGCCGGGCAAATTCTTCTTCCGGTTCGGCCGGGGCATAGACCGGCAGGGGCCCTCTGTTCTTCCCTGTAATCAGCAGCGCGTAACGCAACACTGAAAGGTCGGCGGCGTGATCTCCGTGCAGGTGACTGACCACCACGGCGGCAAGCTCACGGGGCTCGCAGTAATACCGCAGCCTGCTTATAACACCGCTGCCGCAATCGAGCAGCACCTTCGTATCGCCTTCCTGCAACAGGTAGCCGGAGCAGGCAGCGCCGGCTGCCGGGTATGGGCCGTAGCATCCCAGTACTGTCAGGAGCATCCTGTCACTCCTCCCGTTTTTAAAACTCCTGTGTTCTGAATTCTTTTTGATTTTTCTTTTTCCTTCCCGCTTTTTAAATTTTAAAACCTGCATATTCTCCGCGGCTGATTCAAATACTAAGAATGCAAAAACATCTGTCAAAGGAGTGAAAATATGCATCATCTCACTCAGCGTGAGCTGCTTTACCTGGATGACTTTCTGAAAAGTGAGCAGCTCTCCTGGAAATGCATGAATTTCTTCGCGGACCAGTGCACCGACTCTTCTGTCAGGCAGCTCTGCCAGGAAGCGGCCCAGGCGCACAGGCAAAATTACCAGACGATGGTAAAACACCTTAACCAGGGAACACTCCAGTAACACGATTAAAGAAGGAGGGAAATTATGCCCGGACAAAAGCTTACCGACCAGGATATCGCACAATGCCTTCTTAAAGATGAAAAATTTTTGTGCAATATGATTAACAGTTCAATCCTGGAGGCATCCAACGAAAGCCTTCGCCGTGACTGGCAAAACTGCCTGCAAAATTCCTACCGTATCCAGAAACAGATATTTGACATCATGAGCCAGAAAGGCTGGTATACGCCGGCTAAGGCTGACACGCAGCAGATCAGCCAGACGCAGAACCAGTACAGCCAAAACCTGATGCAAATGCAGTAAAAAGGGGCGAAAGCCCTTTTTTAATTTTTACTGCCTTTGTTGCCAAAGATTAAAATGCAATTTTTCTGCCGGTTAGCAAATACTAAAACGAGCGTATCCCAATTCTTAAAAAGGGGGTGCACCCGGATGACATATTATCCTGAACCGTGGGATCCCAGTCAGGATGATGTGGAAATCGCAGAAGAAATGTCTGTCATGGAGGCACTGGACCCTCCCTTTGAGCCTGATGGCAAGAGTCACTCATCGGTTTTCAGGCGGTACTGGGAGAGACTGCTTCGCTACAGGAACAGGATCTGAAATGTCCCTGGCAGTTATAGTAATGCAGGACGGCATGCTGGCAGCAGCAACAGGCCTGCCCGGTATCAGCAAGTTTTACCGGCCAAAAGAAGCAATTTCTCTGCAAAGAGAAAGGTACCAGGCCAGTAACGCCAGTTACCCGGCCTGGTATCTTTTCGGCTGCGCCCCAAAAAACACCGCTGGGCTTGTGACCAGGTATACACAGCTTGGCTATGAAACGGCAATCTGCCCGGAAAGCATGCTTGGGGCTGCCGGAAGTTTTGCCGCGCTGCTGGATGTCCAATTCAGCGGTGACAGTATTGTTCCAATGCCCGCCGGGGGTCTTTCCGGTTACCTGCCTGACAGGTATGCCAGCAAGGCGCAACAGGCACGGGAGCTGTGGCATGGGGGCCATAGCCGCTTTCTGCCGGCTCAGGCGTGCTTTGACAGGTTCAGTGACCCATCGTTGCCTTCCACCGAAAACGACACATTTATAGTAAAGGACACCCTGGGTTCAGGGCGCCGCGGCAGCGACGGCACTCCTTATACGGTATGGCAGAAGGACCGGTTGCAAGAAGCACTGCCCGGCCTGCTCGCGGCGCTGCCGCCGGGGCGCCAGCTGTTGATAAGCGAGTTTATCCACACATCAGACCCTTATGCCGGGTATGCAGACCATGTGGTCCATAAAATGCATTTCACCTCTTCCCGCCAATCTGACGGCCGTTACCAGCTGGCCCCTTACGGCCGGAAGTGCCAGGTAATTATCCACCGCTGCCGGCGGGATCTGTTAAAGCGGGAAGGCGTGCTTACTCTTTCCCGCTATACCGGTCTACCGGAATATGGTACCGGTGATGTCTGCCAAATCAGGGAATTTGACCGGCTCACCGCGGCGCTGTCTTTTTTCGCCCAAAGCAGGCTGATATTATCGGTAGATTTTATAATCCCTCCCGACGGCCTGCCCCGCTTCCTGGAAGCCAACAAGCTGGGCGCCACTTTTGCCGAAACTTTTGACCCCTCTCTTCCGCCGGTAATCGACGCTTACCCGGAGTTATCTCTATAAAAAACAACAGCCGGGACTTTTGGTCCCGGCTGTTGTTTAGGAAGCGGTTTCCTCCCCGGTCTTTTTGAGCAGCTTCTTTTGCTTCTCCATTTCTCTCAGTTCAATACGGCGGATTTTACCGCTGATGGTTTTGGGCAGGCTGTCCACGAACTCGATTTCGCGGGGATACTTATAAGGCGCGGTGATGTTCTTCACGAAATCCTGCAGTTCCTTAACCAGCTCCGGTGAACCGGTATAACCGGGCGCCAGGATGACAAACGCCTTGACAATCTCCCCGCGTACCTCGTCAGGACTGGCCACCACCGCGGATTCGGCCACCGCAGGGTGCTCGATCAGGGCGCTTTCCACTTCGAAGGGGCCGATGCGGTAGCCGGAGGTGAGAATTACATCGTCAGCGCGGCCTACAAACCAGATATAACCGTCGGTGTCCTTTATGCCGCGATCGCCGGTGATGTACCAGTCGCCCCGCATGGTAGCGGCGGTCCGCTCGGGTTCTTCATAATACTCTTTGAACAAGCCTACCGGCCGTTCAGGCTTTACCCTGACCGCAATGTCACCTTCCACACCGGGGTCTACTTCCTTGCCCTCATCATCCACAATACCGATATAGAAGCCCGGTGACATCTTGCCCATTGAACCCGGGCGCACTTCATTGCAGGGGAAGTTGCCAACCAGGAGTACCGTTTCGGTCTGGCCGTAACCGTCATAAATCAGGTTGCCGGTAGCTTCTTTCCAGACTGAGATTACCTCCGGGTTCAGCGGTTCACCCGCGGCTACACAATGGCGCAGCGTCTTAAAGTCATACTTCTTAAGGTCTTCCAGCACAAACACCCGGTAGGCTGTGGGTGGTCCGCACAGGGTTGTAATCGGATACTTGCTCAGCATTTCCAGGGTCTGCCTGGCATCAAACTTGCCAGTGGTACTGTGGGCAAAGGTAGCGGCGCCGCAGTTCCAGGGGCCGAAAAAGCTGCTCCAGGCTGCCTTGGCCCAGCCGGTGTCAGATAAGTTCCAGTGGAGGTCTTCCGGGGTAAGATCCAGCCAGAATTTCCCTGTGATGGTATGGCCGAGGCCGTAGGAAGCGTGGGTATGAACGGTCATCTTGGGCATACCTGTGGTACCCGAGGTGAAGTAAAGAATGGAAGTTGTGTCGGACCTGGTATTGGCTGCCTCGAAATCAGCAGAAGCTTTTTCCAGCTCCTCGTAAAACGACAACCAGCCTTCTCTTTGGCCTACCACAATTTTTGTTTTTAGGGTGGGGCACTGGTCAGCCACCGCGTCCACCTTGGGAGCGTTGGCTTCATCGGAGATAATTGCCACTGCCCGGGAAGCTTCAAAACGGTATTGAATGTCCTTGGGGGTAAGCTGCAGGGTACCGGGGGATACGATGACAGCCGACCGCAGGCAGGCCAGGATGGTAATCCACCAGGCCGGTACCCGCCCAAGCAGGACAATAACCTTATCGCCTTCCTGAATTCCGTTGGCCCTAAAGACGTTGGCCAGCTTTTTTGACTGGGCGGTCATTTCGGCGAAGGTGAGCTTTTCCTCGTTGCCGAAATCATCTACCAACCATAAAGCCAGCTTATTCGGGTCTTCCCCCCACTTGTCGAAGATGTCTCTGGCCCAGTTGAAATACTCCGGCACATCAATCCTGAACTCAGCATAGGTCTCCTCGTAATTCTTCATGTTAGGCAAGCCTGATCACTCCTCCTTTTTTTTTCTGCTGCTAAGCTTTAATTCACCCACTGTAACGGCCACATCACCTCTTTGAACCCAGTTATTTAACTGAAACATTTAATTATTAAAAATACTATAAATATTCTGCCTTTTTTATTCGCCGGTTTGTTCCCGATTCCTGCTTACAGGTTAACTTTAAGGGCAGAATAATTGGTCAAAGTGGAGTATAAAATATTTTTATTATTATATCAGGAAAGCAAAATACGCTAAAACACCTTAATGTTGCTTTTGCTCCTACCCTGTTCTATAATCACTTTAGCATCACACTGCCGCGAAACATCGTTATAGTCGCTGCAGTAATAACAGAGGGAGGTTTTTTTTTGCACGAAGTCCCCGTGGTTTTTTTAGGAGCCAACTATTATACCGGTCTGAGCGGGATCAGGACCCTGGGCCGGCGGGGGGTCCCGGTCTATGCCCTGGACTACGACTTTGGCATCGCTTACGGCCTGGCCTCCCGCTACGCCCGCCGCAGGGTGCTCTGCCCCAACATCAACACCGATGAACAGGGGCTGGTTGATTTTTTACTTGACCTGGCAAAAAAGATCGGTGGCAAACCGGTGCTCATTCCCTCCCATGACGCCTACGCCCTGATGATCAGCCGCCACAGTCATACCCTCGCAGAGCGCTACCTGTTCCATCGCATGCCTGAAGGACTGCATGAGCGGATAGTGGACAAGCGTGGGCTCTATGAGCTTTCCGTGGAACACGGTTTAAAGATGCCCCTCACCTTCTTCCCCTCTTCCCGCGAAGAAGACTTGGCGGCAGCCAGGGAATTAGGGTATCCCTGCCTGGTCAAGCCGTCCATCTCCCACCTTTTCGTCAAAGCTTTTCATCGCAAACTGTTTGTGGCTAATAACCCGGAGGAACTCTCCGCCGCCCTGGCCCGCTGCCGTGAAGCAAATATCGGGGTAATGGTGCAGGAGCTGATACCGGGCTTCGATGACCATATGTTCGTGGCGGACATCATGATGAGCCAAAACGGCGAAGCCACCCACACCATGACTGCCCAGAAGCTGCGCCAGTTTCCCGCCAATTTCGGTTCCTCCACCCTCACCCACCAGTTTCCCGTCCCCGAGCTGATACCACCCTCAGTGGAATTTTTGAAAAAAATCGGTTACCGCGGCTACTGTGAATTTGAGTTCAAACGCCACCGCGACACCGGCCAGTATTACATGATTGAAATCAACGCCCGCCTCAGCACTTTAAACTCCCTTTTTGACGCCTGCGGCATCCCTTATACCTACCTGATTTATCGCGATCTCATCGGGGATCCTCTCCCTCCCGTCCACCTGGAACAGCACTTAAATTATGCCTTCTACCACTTCTATGAGGACATCTTCTCCGTCCGCCAGTACCGCCGCACACGCCAGCTGACCTGGGGCCAGATCATCAGGCCCTGGCTGGAGCATAAAAAAGTCTATGCCGTGTGGGCCGCAGACGACCCCCTCCCCTCCCTGCACTTCCTGAAGCTGGTAACCGGCCGCCTGCTTAAGCGCCGCCTCAGACGCCGCACCGGTTCCCGGGTGAAGCCGCAGCCCTGATGGGACAGTACTTTTGCCATTTTTTTCAAGGGAAGGAAGATCCTTTTGCGGTTAATCAACTTACCCGCCGACACTCATATCTGCTGCGGCCTGCTCTGGGACGGCTTATCCGGCGAGGCGGACGGGCCGTTTCACCTTGTCATCAGGGGCGGGCGCATTCATGAAATACTACCCGCTCCCACCACACCTGTACCCGGTTCACTGGACTTTTCTGCCTGTACGGTCATGCCCGCCTTGGTTGACGCCCATGTCCATCTGGCGTTTCCTGAATCCGGTGGCACCAGCGCCTCCAAAAACGCCACCGCCTACCCTGCCGCCGGTGTGGCAGCAGTACGTGACGCCGGCTCCGCTTCTTTATTCGGGCATCCTCCCTCCCCTCCGCTGGTGGTAACTACCGGGCAGGCCATCAGCAAAGCCGGCTGTTACGGAGCGAACCTCGGCCAGCCTGTCACAAGCCTGTCCGAGGCCGAGGGCATGGTAGATTACCTTGCTTCACTTGGTGTAGGCCAGATCAAAGTAATAGCTTCCGGCATTTTCAGCTTCACTGCTTACGGCAAAATCGGGCAGGTTCCTTTCTATGCTGCGGAACTGGCTGTAATAACCGCCCGCGCGCGCCTTTACAATCTCCCTGTCATGGCCCATGCCAGCGGTGACGAGGCGGTTAAACGCTGCCTGCGGGCCGGCGTCCACTCCATAGAGCACGGTTATTTTCTAAGCGAAGAGTCACTGCGCGCCATGGCCGCAAGCGGTACTTTCTGGACGCCAACCCTGGCACCGGTAGCAGCCTGGTTAAACAGCCCCACCCTCTTCCCCTCGCTTTCTGAACACAGCAGAGAGGTGGTACACCGCTCACTGGAACGCCATAAAGAAATGGTGGCCCTTGCCGACTCTCTGGGTGTCCGCATCGCTACCGGTACCGACGCCGGTGCGCCCGGTGTCCCTCACGGCAGCTCTTTAAAAGATGAAATCAGGCTTCTGACCTCCTGCGGCTTAAGTTCAGCCCGTGCCCTGCGGGCAGCCACCGCCACCGCCGCAGCTGCCCTTGGGCTGGCCGGCGAGATGGGCCAGGTTCTGCCCGGCTTCCGCCCTTACCTGACCGTCATCAACGGCAACCCCCTTGCCGACCTCTCCTCTCTGGAGCGTGTTGAAGCACTCCTTCTCCCGTCATAGTTAACCGCCGCCGGGACACAATATGTTTATCCCTGCTTATGGCGGTGAAATTATGGAAAATATCTGTCCCTACTGCAACGGCCTGTTCCCTTTGACTGTTCCCTGCCCTTCCTGCGGCACCGTTATGGATGACCAGGGCACTCTCCAGGAAGAGCTGGGCCCTTATTCTCCTTACGTAGAAAATATCCAAATCCACTCATTTCCGGGCTGTGTTCACCGCGTCTTTTGTCCACACTGCCAGGCCGCCCTCTACTACACAGTGGGATGATAAAAGCACCGTCCCCTGTCATCTTGCGGGCAGGAGGTAGGTATAGAGGGCGGGGATAACCACCAGGGTAAGAAGGGTAGCGCTGAGCAGGCCGCCGATAACCACCCGCGCCAGGGGCGCTTGCAGCTCGGTGCCCTCGCCCAGGGCGAGGGCCAACGGCAAAAGGCCGAGGACGGTGGTAAATGCGGTCATCAGGACAGGCCGCATCCTTTGCCGGACCGCTTCGGTAACCGCGTCGCTCAGGCCGGCACCGCGGCTGCGCAGTTTCTCCATCATATCCACCAGCACAATACCGTTGTTGACTACCACGCCGCCCAGGATAATAACTCCAATAAACGCCGTAATGCCGAAAGTGGTGCGGGTAGCCAGCAGGGAGGCCACCACGCCCGCCGCCGCCAGCGGCGCAGTCAGTATGATAGCCAGCGGCGCCCGCAGCGACTCAAACCTGGTGGCCAGCACCATGTAAATGAGCACCAGCGACAGCAGGAAGGCGCCGCGCAGCGAACCAAACCCCTGCTCCATCAGCACCGCCGTCCCGGCGGCACTTACACTGTACCCCGACGGCAGGTCCAGCTCTGCTACCCTGTCCATGGCTTCCGCCAGCAGGGTGCCAATGTCCCGGCCCTCAATCTGCCCTGCAACTTCCACGCTCTCCTTTTGCTCCGTGCGCGTGATTGATACCGGACCTTCCCCCTCCACCACTTCTGCCACCAGGCCAAGCGGCACCAGTCGCCCGACCGCCCCCTGCAGCGGGACAACCAGCAGATCATCCACATCAGAGCGGTCCTCCTCCCTCAAAATCACCCTGATGTAAACTGTTTCCTCCCCTCTTTTCATCCTGCCCGCCACCTGACCGCGCAGCGCCCGCGACAGTTCCTGCCCCACCGCGCCCGGAGTGAGCCCGGCCAGTAGCGCGTCAGCCCCACGCACCATTACCCGCAGTTCCGGAACCCGGGCCTCGGCGCCGCTGCTCACATTGACCAGCCCTGCTATCCCCTCCATTTGTCTTGCCACCATAGCGGCAACCTGCCGCAACATATCGGGGTCCGGCCCGTCCACCGTCAGCTGGAGCAGGCTGGCGCTGGAGCCGGGCGCAAAAAACAGGGACGAATGCAAGTTGATTACCACTTCCTCATCTTCTTTCTTCAGCCTTCCCACCGCTTCCCTGGCTTCTTCCATTACCCGCGCGGTGGTTTTGTCCGTTTCGGCCAACGTCACTATCAGCTGCGCCGCATTGGACGCTCCGCCGCGCAGCGCTGCCCTGACCCCGGCAAAACCGCCTCCGCCACCGGCCTGGGTGGTAACCTTATCCACCTCCGGCAGCGCCATCAGCTCCTGCTCGTACTGCCCGGCCCGCGCCACCGTCTCCGCCAGGGGTGTGGCCACCGGCAGCCTAAGGTCAACGGTAAAAACACCTTCGTCCACCACCGGCAGGAACTCAGTACCAATCCGGGGCAATGCCAGCATACTGAGAGCAAACAGGACGGCGGCGCAGGCCAGGATCAAACGCCTGTGCCGCAGCGCAAACCGCGGGATAGCGCCGGCCAACCGTTCATCCCGTCTTTCCCGGCCCCAGTTGTCGCCGTAGCGCAGCCACCTGGCCGCCAGCAACGGTATCACCGTAAGCGACACTGCCAGCGATGCCAGCAGCGCGTAAGTGACCGTCACCGCCAGCTCCCGGAAAATGGTACCGGTCAGTCCGCCCACGAACACCACCGGCAGGAACACCACCAGTGTGGTAATGGTAGAGGCGGTGATGGCACCCGCCACCTCGCCGGAGCCCTGCTCAGCCGCCGAGTCTGGCTCCTCTCCTTCCTGCCGGCGCCGGTAAATGCTCTCCATCACCACGATGGAATTGTCCACCAGCATGCCCACTCCCAGCGCCAGTCCGCCCAAAGTCATGATGTTAAGCGTCATGCCGCTCAGGTACATCAGGGCAAAGGTGGCCAGGATGGAAAAAGGCACCGCAATGGCCACGATGGCGGTACTGATAATGCTGCCCAGGAATGCCAGCAGCACCGCCATGGCAAAAAAGCCTCCTGCTACGAGGCTGACCGCAGTAGAGCGCAGGGCGTCTTCGATAAACCGGCCTTGGTCCAGCATAACCACCATGTTCAGCTGCGGAATGTCCCTGCCGATCCTGGCCAGTTCTCCGCGTACCCTCCTGGCCACCGCCACCGTGTTACCGCTGCCCTCTTTCTGGATTAAAATCCCCAGGGCCGGGTTGCCGTTCAGCCGGGCCACCGATTCTCCCGGCACCACCGTGTCCGACACCGCAGCCAGGTCCGCCACCCTGATCACCTGCCCGGTCCCTGGCAGCATCCCCACCGGGATGTCCTCCAGGTCCGCCAGCGTCTCAGGCCGGGCCAGCAGGCGCACACTTTTCTCCCTGCCCTCCCCGGTAACTTCGCCTGCGGGCAGGTTGGCAGCGGCCTGGGCCACCATCCCGGCCAGCCGTGACAGTCCGATCCCGGTGGCATTAAGCCTGCTTCGCTCCGCCTCAATCCTCACCTCCCTGGTGGTGCCTCCGGTCAGGCCGGCCGCCGCCACGCCGGGCACCGCCTCCAGGCGGGGACGGACTCTCCTGTTTACCAGGGCGGTCAATTCCTCCAGGCTCAACTCTCCATCCGCGGCGATATATACCTGCATCAGCGGTAGCAGGGTGGGATCGAATTTAAAAATCTGCGGTTTGCCCGCTTCCCCGGGCAGCGGCACCAGCTCCAGCTTCTCCGCCAGTTCAGTCCGCGCCTCGGACATCCTTATATCCCACTCGAACTGCAGGATGACAAAAGAAGTCCCCTCCCTGGTCACCGAACGCAGGCTTTTAATTCCCCCGGTAGTGGCTGCCACCGCCTCCACCGGTTCGGTCACCAGCGCCATCACCTCCCGCGCGGTGGCCCCCGGCAGCTCCGTTATAACCGCCAGCACCGGCGGGTTGATGGCCGGCAACAGGTCGAGCTTCAGGTTAAACAGCGATACCCCGCCAATCAGCATTACCGCCATCATCATCATCAGGGTGGCCACCGGCCGCCTTATCGTCCACTTTGCCGGATTCATCGTACCCCTCCCAACCGGATCACATAACCTCGCATTCAGACTCATCCCCATTCCCGCTTTCGATTTCCGCCAAAGAAGGTGTCACCATGCACTGGAGGTTCATCGACCAAACCGAAGCGGAACGCTTCGACCGTTTCCTGGCCGGCAACGCCGGCGATATCATGCAGACTTACGCCTGGGGCCAAATCAAGGACGACTGGCTGCCCCTGCACGGCGTGGTGGAAGACCACCGGGGCGAGATACTGGCAGCCTGCTCCCTGCTCATCCGCCGCCTGCCCATCCCCGGGTGGACCATTGCCTACGCCCCGCGCGGCCCGGTCCTTTCCGACTGGCACAACAGCGATCTGCTCTCTTTCACCCTGCGCTCCCTGGCCGCCGCCGCCCGCTCCAACCGCGCCATACTGCTTAAAATCGACCCCGCCGTCACCGACCCGGCGGGAGAGGTGGCCTCCGCTTTCCTAAGCTGCGGTTTCCGGCCAGCCCGCCGTGACGGCGAATTTGGCGGACTGCAGCCGCGCTACACCTTTATCCTGCCGCTAACCGGCCGCACAGAAGATATTTTTTCCCGATTTCCCAAAAAACTGCGCTATAAAATAAAATATGCCCCACAAAAGGGCCTGGTATTTCGCGCCAACAATGACACTGACATTGAAGATTTCTTACAGGTCATGGCCAAAACAGGCCGGCGCAGCCATTTTGTCGTCCGCGCCCCGCAGTATTTCCGCCGCCTTTATGACGTCCTGATAAAAAAAGACCGCATTCTCCTGCTTACCGGCTACATAGCAGGGGAACCGGTCGTCTCTTCTATAACCCTTCTGTTCGGCGACACCGCCTGGGCCGTCTACGGCGGTCAGGACGACGCCCACCGTAACCTTTACACCTACCACGCCATGAACTGGGAGAGGATTCGCTGGGCCAAAGCCAAAGGCGCCCGCTTCTTCGACTTCTTCGGCGTGGCCGGCCGCCTGGATGAGTCCCATCCCCTGTACGGCCACTACCATTTCAAAGCAAGTTTCGGCGGCCGGTTCACCGAATTCGTCGGCGAGTGGGACCTGCCGCTGTCGCCGCCTCTTTATACGCTCTGGCAATTCGCCCTGCCCGTATACCGGTTGTTTAATCGCACCCTGAGCAGGTTGTTCCATTAGTAATCCGGCGCCACAGCCTCAGCTGATGAAAAAGGCCTGCACCGCCTGGCGGTCGGAGTAGGGAACGTGCCTGTTTCCCACCAGCTGGTAGTTCTCGTGCCCTTTACCCGCCAGCAGCACAATGTCGCCCTTGCCCGCCGCCGCCAGCGCGTAGCGCACCGCCTCTGTCCGGTCCGGCAGCACCACCGGCCGTCCCTTCATGCCGCCAAGAATATCCCGGATAATCTCCTCCGGATCTTCCGAGGCCGGGTTGTCGGAGGTGACCACCACCAGGTCGCTGTACCGCTCGGCGATACTGCCCATGACAGGGCGCTTCGCCCGGTCGCGCTCGCCCGGGCAGCCAAACACCGTGATGATGCGCCGGTGCGGCGCCTCTTTCAGGGCCCGCAGCACCTTTTCCAGCCCGTCCGGCGTATGGGCGAAGTCAATGAATATTTGGTATTCCTGCTCAAAATTAACCGTTTCCAGCCTTCCCGGCACGCTGTACATCCCGTTGATTCCCCGGGAAATAACCGACGGTTCAAAATTTTCCGCAAGCGCTGTGGCCGCCGCCGCCAGGGCATTGGCGGCATTGAAATCTCCGGGCAGGTGGACCCGCAAGTCAAAGCTTGTCCCGCCGTACCTCACTTCCAGGTCGCTGCCCGTGGCGTTCCGCCCCCTGATAATCCCTCTCACGTCAGCTTCTTCGCCAAAACCGAATGTGGTCACCGGCGCCTCCACCATGGCTGCCAGCCGCCGACCGTACATATCGTCGCTGTTGATGACCGCCCTGGCCTTTTCCCCTCCCACCAGTCTGAACAGCCTGGCCTTGGCCAGAAAATATTCTTCCATGGTATGGTGAAAATCCAGGTGGTCGTGACTTAAATTCAAAAAAACAGCGCTGTCAAAGGCCACGTGCTCCACCCTTTTTAGGGCCAGCGAATGGGAGGAAACCTCCATGGCCACGTGGCTGATTCCCTTCTTCGCCGCCTCAAAAAAGGTTTGGTGCAGGTCGTAGGCCTCGGGCGTGGTCAGGCCGACCTCGCTGTACTGCTCCCCGATCTTAATGCCAACCGTGCCGATCACGGCACACCCCAACCCCCCCGCCCGGTAAACCGCCTGCAGGTAGTGGGTGGTGGTGGTTTTACCGTTGGTACCGGTCACCCCGGTTATGTGCAGCTTCCGGCTGGGGTGTGCAAAAAAACGGTCTGAAAGAAAAGAGTAAGCCTCCCTGGTATCCTTCGCCAAAAGCACCGGCACATCAAGATCCAGGCGCCTCCGGGCCACCACCGCCACCGCGCCCTTTTCCACCGCTTCCGGCGCGTAAAGGTGGCCGTCGGTTTTCTGTCCCTCCAGGCAGACGTAAACATCCCCCGGCTTCACACAGCGGGAGTCGTGCCGCACGCCTTTAACTTCCACCCCAGCCTCCGCCCGGCCGCTGAAAGGATAGCCCCTGACCAGTGTCCTCAGTTTCAAAACATACGCCCCTTTCCGGGCCTGTCCACATTCTCCGCAAAAGACACCGGCTTATCACCGGTGTCCCTACCCTCAGGCGCCTTTTTTGCCTTTATTTTTTTCCCTTAAATAGTCTTCGTAAACATACATTAACTCTTTGTCAAAAAGCGGTCTCTTCAGGTCGACCGCCGCCGCCCTCACCAAGGGCAGCATCTCTTCAGCCTCGCTGTCGGACAGCGTAATCCCGTACTCCTGGAACTTGATGACGATAGCCCGGCTCCCGGAGTGCTTACCGATGATAATCTGCCGCTGCAATCCCACCACTTCGGGCTGGAACGCCTCGTAGGTGGCCGGATGCTTGATGACACCGTCGGCATGGATACCCGACTCGTGGGCAAACATGTTGGTGCCCACGATGGGCTTGCACACCGGCAGTTCCCGGCCCGAGGCCAATGCCACATACTCTGAAATCTCCCGTAAATCGCGCGGGTTTACCTGCACGTCGATACCGAACAAATACCTAAGTGCCATGGCTACCTCGGCCAGCACCGCGTTACCGGCCCGCTCGCCCAGCCCATTCACCGTCACACCTATCATGGTGGCGCCAGCCTTGACCCCGGCCAGAGAGTTGGCGGTGGCCATGCCAAAATCGTTATGGGTGTGCATTTCGATATCCATACCGGTGGCCGCAATCAGCTGTTTTATGGTATCATAAGTCCCAAACGGCTCGCATATCCCTACCGTATCACAGAAACGCAGGCGGTCCGCCCCGTATTCCCTGGCCTTCAGGGCAAACTTTATCAGAAATTCTATGTCGCTGCGTGAAGCGTCCTCGGCATTGACTGAAACATATTTATTGTGCTTCTTGGCAAAATCCACGGCCCTGGCCATATTCTCCAGCACCCACTCCCTCGAAGTCTGCAGTTTATGGGTGATGTGAATATCGGAGGTGGAAATGGAGACAGCCAGCGCGTCCACGCCGCAGTCCAGCGACTCTTTGATGTCCGCCACGTTGGCGCGGTTCCAGGCCATGATACTGGCATCCAGCCCAAGATCTACAATCTGCCTGATGGCCTCTTTCTCGTCGCCCCCCATAACCGGGATACCTACTTCCAGCTGGTGCACACCCAGCGCGTCCAGCATCTTGGCTATCCTGACCTTCTCTTTATTCGAAAACACCACACCGGCAGTCTGCTCGCCGTCACGCAGCGTGGTATCAACCAGCATTACCTGCTTTTTCGCCAACCCTTCCAGAAAACGATTCACGGCAATACCTCCCCTTTATTTCTGATCCCCGCAAATTGGACCTATCACCTCCAGTCCAATTATAATTTTCATTTTACCCAAGACCTCTACGAATGTCAACGGCGATTTTTTTGCTGCCAAAATCAGGAACTGACCACCATATTATTTCTGTGGACAGCCTCCCCACACGGCTTGTGTAAAGCCTCCGACGCCTTCTCCGTCCGCATGCCCTTAATCACCCTAAGCTCTCCCGCGGTGTAATTAACCAACCCCCGGGCCAGCTCATTGCCGTCCTGGTCCCGTATCGCCACCATGTCGCCCTGCTCAAAATCGCCCTGCACATCAATAATGCCGCTGGGCAAAAGGCTTTTGCCGTCCTCCACCAGTGCCTTCTTCGCCCCCCGGTCCACCACCAGCAGGCCGTGGGGGCTCTGCCCGTAGGCAATCCAGCGTTTTCTGCCGTCCAGGCACTTTTCCCGGGCACAAAACAGAGTCCCCACCGGCTCGCCGTCCAGTATCCGCTGCAGTACATCCGGCATCCTGCCGTTGGCAATCACCATGGGAATACCAGAGTTCATGGCGATCTCCGCCGCCGCCACCTTGGTAACCATCCCACCGGTGCCCAGCATCTCACTGGCTTTCCCCGCCATCTTCTTAATCTCCGGGGTAATGCCGTCCACAATCGAAATCAGACACGCGTTTTTATCCTCCCTGGGATTCCCCGAATACAACCCGTCGATGTCGGTCAGAAGCACCAGCAAATCAGCGTCGATTACGCTGGCCACCAATGCCGACAGCGAATCGTTGTCCCCAAACTCAATCTCTTCCACCGCCACCGTGTCATTCTCATTGATAACCGGCACTACACCGAACTCCAACAATGTCTTCAGCGTATTCCTGGAGTTTAAGTACCTCTTCCGGTCGTTAAAGTCATCCCTGGTCAACAGCACCTGGGCCACAATCAACCCGTACTCCGAGAACAGTTTCTCGTACATCTGGATCAGGAGACCCTGCCCCACCGCCGCCACCGCCTGCTTCTCCCTGGTGGACTGCGGCTTCCTGCTAAGACCCAGCCTCCCTATCCCGGCGCCCACCGCCCCCGAAGAAACGAACAAAACATCTTTCCCCTGGTTCTTTAAATCAGCCAGTTCCCTGACTATCTTCTCCATCACCCGAAAATTAAGCTTCCCCGTCTCATGGGTAAGGATCCTTGTCCCCACCTTCACCACCACGGTTTTCGCTTCTCTCAGTCCCATTCTTCTTTCCATCTAATTACCCAGCTCCTTCGACCTGACAGCCGCATCCCTTATCGCCCTCTTTACCGCAGCCTTAAATCCCCTGTCCTCCAGAGCCAGCAACCCCGCCGCCGTAGTCCCTCCCGGCGAAGTAACCTGTTCCCTTAAAACAGCGGTGTGCACCCCTGTCTCCTTCACCATCCTGGCTGCGCCCAAAACAGTCTGTACCGCCAGGGCAGCCGACAGGTCCCTTGGCAACCCCGCCAGCACACCTCCATCGGCCATAGCCTCAATCATAAGGTACACAAAAGCCGGCCCGCTGCCACTCAGGCCAGTTACCGCATCCAGCAGCTTCTCCGGCACCACCCGCACCAGTCCCAGGCTGCCGAGCCACCCCACCACCATCTCCAGGTCCTCTTTCCCCACACCATCCCCGGCGCTGACACAAATCGCCCCTTCCCCCACCAGGCACGGGGTATTGGGCATAACCCTGACAATACCATTCTTCCCAAACCACTTAACCATCTTATCTATGGTAATGCCCGCGGCCACCGAGACAACCAGGTGCCTCTCCTCCGCCACGGACCCCATCTCCCTCAAAACACCCTCCATATCCCACGGCTTCACCGCCACAAATAAAACCCTACAGGCCTCCGCCACATTTCTCGCATTACTCCCAACCTCAATCCCATACTCATCCTCAAGCTCCCGGACCCTGGCCTCCACAGCATCGAAAGCCACAATCCTGCCAGGTCGCACACCACCCCCAATAAGTCCCTTAAGCAGCGCGCTCCCCATGGCTCCAACGCCCACAAAGCCGATCCGGTCCATCATTACACCTCTCCCAGATTATATAAATAATTTTATCCCACCACCTCCCCTTTTGCAAGGTAATCTTATCTCCCCCACTGTTGCAATTTGTATATATCTGCCATAATTATCTCATTATTGACTTTAATATTAATATATGGTAAATTCATCTTACCTGATTTCACACCCCGGAATACTGTCATCCTTCCCGCAAAAACCCCCGAAAAAAACACACGCCAAATCAAAAAGGACAAATATATGTCCTTGCTTTTGGCTATAATGGGTTTAAAACACACAAACCACTGAAATATTGTATTATTGCAACTCCTATCCGTCTAAAACTTTCCTTTTCTGGTATAACTGTTTTACCATGATACCAAAGCATCGTAAAACGCTGTTACCCTTATTTTAATACCATACTCTGACGGAAACGATGATTGCCCGGCTGTACTTGGACGCTTGGCCGGTCAGGAGTCAGTAGCGTAACCGGCCAGCCCATTCCCGGCCGGTTTAATTTTTGGTAGGCATCCGGACAAGTTTATCGGGGCAATATTGCCTGGAGGTGAGGTGCGGGGAAAAACTCAACCACCGAATGTCATTCGGAAGCAGGAGATTACGGGAATTGCGCGGTTAACCCAAAGAGGCGAGGCAATGAGGCTCGGCCTGTAAATGGACACTTGGGCCGTGCTGAGCCGGTAGTGTACCCGGCCCTCTTGCAAAAAATTAAGGTGAGAGGTGTAAGACTTTTGTTAAAAAGTAAGTTTGGCAAGTTTTTGGCCATATTGCTTGTCGTGCTTCTGTCCGGGATAATTACAGCGGGAGCGGCTTTGGCAGACGAGCTGCTGGCTGACGGTGACGGGCTGACACCCGTTACCGATGGGAACGAATTAAACTTTGGTAACATCACAACAACCGGTTCGTACACCAAAAATGTCTTACTTGCCATCAAACGTACCACCCAAGGTTCACCCAATATTTTTAAAAACAGTTCTACCGCCTCTGTCACAACATCTGTCAGTTCAAGCTTTGCTGCTTGGATTACAGCGTCAGGCGGTTCAATAACTCTTCCGGGCAATTGGGAATCTCTTCCTTTGAACACTTTAACTGACGGGGTTCTTTTTGCTGTTACTCTCAATATTCCTTCCGGTATCACGTCTGCGTCTAACGGAACCTATACCGGTAAAATCACCTACACTGCTACGGGAACAGCCGCAAATAATTCAGGTATAACAAGAAGCGCCACGATAGACTTCAGATTCACTCTTGCTATCCCCGCACCCTCCGACACCACTCCTCCCGTACTTACTCTACCTGACAATATCACAGCTGAAGCCACAGGTCCCAGCGGCGCCATAGTGACTTTTACAATAAATGCCTATGACGAAGTAGACGGCTTTATAACCCCAACCGTAAACCCTGCCTCAGGCTCTACTTTCCCCCTCGGAGCGACAACCGTCAACGTATCCGCCACTGATGCAGCACGTAACACCGCTACAGGCAGTTTTACAGTCACCGTTGTGGACACCACGGCTCCGGAAATCACCGTGCCGGCTGACATTACTGCCGAAGCCACCGGTCCCGACGGAGCAAGAGTAACTTTCTCAGCGTCGGCTACCGACCTGGTGGATGGCTCCGTTACCGTAAGCTACAGCCATGAACCAGGCAGCATCTTCCCGCTGGGAGAAACCATCGTTACTGTTACGGCCACCGACAATGCAGGCAATACTGCAGAAAAATCCTTTACAGTCACCGTTGTGGACACCACGGCTCCGGAAATCACCGTGCCGGCTGACATTACTGCCGAAGCCACCGGTCCCG
>DYEY01000017.1 GCA_020725465.1 Dethiobacter sp. | reverse complement strand
TGGCCCTGAACCCGGCCACATCGCCCCAGGTGTTGGAATACGTTCTGGACGACATTGACCTGGTGCTGGTGATGAGCGTAAACCCGGGTTTCGGCGGGCAGGAATTTATACCATCAGCCCTGGAAAAAATCCGTGTTGTAAAGAAAATGATAGGTGCACGCCGTGTTGAACTGGCAGTGGACGGCGGTATTAACCCGGATACGGCGCCTCTGGTGATAGCAGCCGGCGCCACCCTGCTGGTGGCGGGGACGGCGGTGTTTGGCGCCCCTGACGCTGTTGCCGCCATCAAAATGCTGCAGACCGGGAAAAGAATGGTTTAAATGCTATTCAGAGAGGTGTGACCTGATGGAAGCGGACGAGCGATACATGTGGCTTGCTCTGGACCTGGCGTCACAGGGCTTGGGTGATACCAGTCCCAATCCGGCGGTGGGCGCGGTCCTGGTCAAAAACGGCAAGGTGGTGGGTACCGGTTACCACCAGCGGGCCGGTGGGCCACACGCTGAAATTTACGCCCTGGAGGCGGCGGGGGAGGAAGCACGCAACGCCACGCTCTATGTAACCCTGGAACCCTGTTCGCATACCGGTAAAACTCCTCCCTGCACCGGGCGGATCATTGCGGCCGGAGTGCGCAAAGTGGTGGTGGCCATGACCGACCCCAACCCCCTGGTCAACGGTCGGGGTATCGCCAGGCTGAAAGAGGCCCATATCAGGGTAAAAACGGGCGTCCTGGCGGAAAAAGCCGCCCGTCTTAACGAAGCCTACGTCAAATATATAACCACGGGTGTACCGTTTGTTACCATGAAAGCGGCTATGACCCTGGACGGCAAAATAGCCACCAGGACCGGCGCTTCCCGCTGGATTTCAAGCGAGCGCTCACGGGAATTCGGCCACCGCCTGCGCCGTTTTAACGATGCCATTATGGTGGGAATCGGCACGGTGCTGGCCGATGATCCCCGTCTTACCACGCGCTTGCCCGAAGATGGCCGGGATCCGCTGCGCGTGATCGTGGATAGCCAGGCCAGGACGCCGCTCACTGCTTCTGTACTGGCAAACCCCCTGCAGACGCTGCTGGCGGTAACCTCGGCCGCACCGCGGGAGCGAGTGGAAGCGCTGAAAAATACGGGCGCCGGGCTGATTGAGCTGCCGCCCGGCCCGGACGGCAGGGTGCCGCTGCCGGAATTGCTGCGGGAACTGGGAAGGCGCCAGATCACCTCGGTGCTGGTGGAGGGAGGAAGTGCCCTTAATTATTCACTGCTGGCCGCGGGACTGGTGGACAAGGTCCACTTCTTTATAGCACCGCTGATGTTCGGGGGGAGCGAGGCACCCTCCCCCGTGGGCGGAGAGGGTGTGGCGCAGGTAAGCGATGCCTGGCAGATCCGGGATGTGGAGATCAGCCGTTATGATTGTGATATACTGGTGACAGGGTATATTAAAAAATAGGGGGGAACGCTGTGTTTACAGGCATTGTGGAAGAAATGGGAACAGTAAGGGCGCTGGAGGTCAGCGGTGAATCGGCCAGGATAAAAATAGTGGCGCGTAAAGTTATGACCGATGTGCGGCTCGGCGACAGTATCGCGGTAAACGGGGTCTGCCTGACGGTGTCCTCTTTTTCCGGCCATTCTTTTACCGCGGACGTTATGCCTGAAACGCTGCGCAAGACCAACCTGCTGTACCTGAAGCCGGGCGACCAGGTAAACCTGGAGAGGGCGCTGGCCCTGGGCGGCCGCCTGGGTGGTCACCTGGTAAGCGGACATATCGACGGTACCGGCAAAGTGCGGGAAAAATATAACGAGGGCAATGCCATCATCTTTCATTTTTCCGCCCAGCCGGAGGTGCTCCGGCTGCTTGTTCCCAAGGGCAGCGTGGCTGTGGACGGTATTTCGCTGACAGTGGCCACCGTTGACCGGGACACTTTTTCCGTCTCTGTGATCCCCCACACTGCGCTGGAGACCACATTGGGCTACCGCAAAACGGGCGATACGGTAAACCTGGAAAACGACATGATCGGCAAGTATGTGGACCGGCTGCTTAGCGCCTGCCAGGAAGCCCGGCACAAAGACATCAGCATGGATTTTCTCAAAGCCACCGGCTTTATACAATAAGGAGTGAACTGAAGTGTCCTTTAACACCATAAGCGAGGCCATCAGTGACCTGCAACAGGGCAAGATGATAATAGTGGTGGACGACGAGGACCGTGAAAATGAAGGCGACCTGGTGATGGCAGCCTCCCTGGTCAACACCGAAAGCATAAACTTCATGGCCAGGTATGCCTGCGGCCTTATCTGTGTGCCCATCACGGCACAACGGGCGCGAGAGCTGGAAATACCACTGATGGTAACCAGAAATACTGACGCCCACGGAACGGCCTTTACCGTCTCCGTTGACGCCGCCGGGACCGCCACCGGCATCTCAGCGGCGGAGAGAGCGTTAACTATCAGAAAACTGGTTGACCCGGCCACGCGTCCCGATGACCTGCGCCGTCCCGGGCACATCTTTCCCCTTATTGCCAAAGAGGGAGGGGTGCTGCGCCGCGCCGGTCATACAGAAGCCGCCGTGGACCTGGCAGTGCTTTCCGGCCTTTACCCCGCCGGTGTTATATGCGAGATAATGAATGAAGACGGTACCATGGCCAGGGTACCTCAACTCATTGAGTATGCCCGGATGCACGGCCTGAAGATTATTACCATTGCCGACCTGATACGGTACCGCATGCAAAAGGAAAAACTGGTATACCGGGCGGCGGAAGCCACCCTGCCCACCCGTTTTGGTGTATTTAAGGTGGTGGCGTATGAAAACAGTGTGGACAACCTGGAACACCTGGCGTTGGTCAAAGGTGATATCCTCCCGGATGACCAGGTGCTGGTAAGGGTACACTCGGAATGCATGACCGGAGACGTTTTTAATTCACTGCGCTGCGACTGCGGGGCACAGCTGGCGCAGGCACTGAAGATGATCAACGATGAAGGCAGAGGCGTGCTTGTTTACATGCGCCAGGAAGGCAGGGGTATCGGCTTTGTCAACAAGATAAAGGCTTATGCCCTCCAGGACCAGGGGAAAGATACGGTTGAGGCCAATGAAGAACTGGGTTTTGCTCCGGACCTGCGTGACTATGGCGTGGGCGCACAGATACTGGTGGACCTGGGCGTGCGCAAAATCCGGCTACTTACCAACAATCCCCGTAAGATAAAGGGGTTGGAAGGGTATGGGTTAAGCATCGTCGACCGTGTGCCGCTGGAAATCCCGGCCTGTGAGTTTAACCAGGAATACCTGAAGACCAAGCAGAGGAAGATGGGGCACATGTTAGGCACCCGCTGCCTGAGTCAGACCCTGAAAAAATTACCGTAAGGGGGAACCAGCAATGACAAAAGTACTGGAAGGACGGCTGATAGCCAGGGATTACAGGTTTGCCGCAGTGGTGGGAAGGTTTAATGAATTTATCTCCAGCAAGCTGCTTTCAGCCTGCCTGGACGCCTTAAAGAGACACGAGGCGGCGGAGGAAAATATTACGGTAGCCTGGGTACCCGGAGCGTTTGAAATCCCGCTGGTGGCCCAGAAGCTGGCGCAAAGCGGCAAATACGACGCTGTAATCTGCCTGGGCGCCGTTATCAGAGGTAGCACGCCTCATTTTGAATATGTGGCGGCTGAAGTGGCCAAGGGGATCGCCAAGGTAAGCCTGGATACCGGGGTACCAGTTATTTTTGGTGTTATCACCTCCGACACCCTGGAGCAGGCAATTGAGCGTGCCGGCACCAAGGCCGGCAATAAAGGATGGGACGCGGCGCTCAGTGCCATTGAGATGGCGGATCTGGCAAGAAAAATAAGCTGAAGGATTTCAGGAAGCAGGTGAGGGGATGCGGAGCTCGGACGAGACGGAACTGGTCAGGCGCTGCCAGGGCGGCGACCTTTCAGCTTTTGATGAGCTTATGGTCCGCTACGAAAAAAAAGTATATTCCCTGTGCTACCGGATGTCACGCGACCCGGACGATGCCGCTGACCTGGCCCAGGAAGCATTTATCAAGGCTTACCGTGCCCTGCCGTCATTTCACGGACGCTCTTCCTTTTCCACCTGGCTTTTCCGGATTGTGACCAATACCTGCCTGGATGAGCGGCGGCGAAAGGCCAGCCGGCCGGCACTGGTTTCCCTGGACAGGCCGGTGGATACCGGCGAAGGAGAAATGACACCGGAGGTGGCGGGGGACACGCCCGACCCGCTGGCTTGCGCCGAGAAGGCCGAGGAACAGGCAGAAATCAGGGCGCTGCTTAACCTTTTGCCTGCTGAGCAGCGGCTGGTGCTGGTTATGCGGGACCTGGAAGGGTACAGTTACGAAGAGATGGCGTCGGTGCTGGGAATGAAAATGGGTACGGTAAAATCCAGGCTGAACCGGGCCCGTGCCGGATTGCGCGATATTTATCTGAAAAAAGAGGAACATTTGGGGCGGGTTTTGCATCTAAAAGAAAAAAGGGGGGTGGGGCTATGAACTGCCAAAATTTCAGGGAACGCATCTGTGAATACCTGGACGGCGATCCGGACAGCGACCGCGCCGGAGCTTTCACGTCCCACCTCGGCGCATGCAGCCAATGCCGCAGTGAAGTGGAAGAATTAAAGGCCACCCTGGCCTGGCTGAAAAGGGCAAAAGAGGTGGTGCCACCGCCTGACCTGCGGAACAGGGTGCTGGCCCGGCTGGAGAAAGAAAAGACGCCTGCAGCCCGTCGTTTTGCGTTGCGGCTGCCCAAAGCGGTGGCCGCTGCCGCCGTCTTCGTCATTCTGGTGACGGGCAACCTGGCCATGGTGCGCCCGCCGGCAGGAGGTGCTGGCATACAGCTTTTCAGCGGGGAGCGCCCAATGAAGAGCTCACCCATGGCAGACGCCCCACCAGCGGAGGAGAGAATGAAGTTGGCCGCCGCCCCGGACATAAACGAAGAAACAATTGATACGGATGCCGGGGACAATTTGGCCGTAGCAACCGCGGAGCATGATTACGGCTCGCCAGCCGGTTACGAAAGAGAGCCGCGCCGCCTGAATGCCCTCTGGTTCTTCCTTTACAACCTACTGCTGATTCCGGTTTTTGTCTTGCTGGCCATACAGGCTGCCAGGGAAAGGAGGCTCACCTGAAATGGCGCGGGACAAAATCCTGCTCGTGGACGGCAGCAGCCTGGTTTACCGGTCTTTTTTTGCCTTGCCGCTGCTGCAGACGAAACAGGGCCTTTATACCAATGCGGTCTACGGTTTTACCAACATGCTGCTGAAACTGCTGCAGGAGGAAAACCCGGGCTATGTGGCGGTGGCTTTTGACAAGGCTGCTCCCACCTTCCGGCATCTGGAGTACGGGCAGTATAAAGCGAAGCGGGAAGAGACGCCGGATGAGCTGTCGGGGCAAATGGCAAGCGTCAGGGACGTCCTGAGCGGGCTTGGTATCAGGGTGGTGGAAACAGACGGTTATGAAGCAGACGACCTGATTGGCACCCTTTCCCGGCTTGCCAATGCGGCGGGGTTGCATACTGTCATTGTCACCGGTGACGCCGACCTTTTTCAGCTGGTAGACCTGCCGGCGGAGGTTATTTATACCCGCAGGGGCATAACCCAGGTGGAAAGGTATGACCGGGAAACGCTGCGTGAACGTTTCGGCCTCAGCGCCGCCCAGTTTATCGACTATAAGGCTCTGAAAGGAGATGCCTCTGACAACATCCCGGGCGTTCCCGGTATCGGCGAGAAAACGGCGGTCAAGCTGCTTAAGGAGTACGGCGACCTGGACGGCATATTCGCCAACCTTGACAAAATCGGCGGCAAACTGCGGGAGACCCTGGAAAAAAACCGTGAGACCGCCTACTTCTGCCGCCGCCTGGCTACCATTGTCACCGATATGCCCATTGCTTTCGACCTGGAGGATTTCCGGCGCGGGGCGCAGGACACAGGCAGGCTTCGCCGCCTGTTTGCAGAGCTGGAGTTTAATAGCCTGCTGGCCCGGCTGCCCGCTGAGGAGGCCCGGCCTGTGGCCAAAGCCGAAACAGAAAAATTTCGCCCGGTGCAGTGCCGTGACAGCCTGTACAGTCTGCTGGAAATGCTGCAGCAGGAAAAAAACTGTGCTGTTTTCCCCTTTCCCGCCGGTCTGTCCTGGCAGCAGGAGCTCACCGGTATCGCCGTTGCCCTTTCCGGGGAGACCTTTCTCGTGCCACGGGCAAGCCTGCCTGCCGCTGCCGGTACCCTGCTGGACCCGGCAATACAGTTGTTGACAGGCGATGCCAAAGCCTGGCGCAACCATTGCGTGCGGCTGTTCGGCCGCGAACCGGCCGGGGAGATTCAGGACGCTGCGCTGGCGGCTTACCTGCTGGACCCCCTGCAAAGCAGCTACGAACCGGAAAAGCTGTCGCAGGTATACCTGGAGCGGACGCTGCCGCCCCCGCCGGCACGTGGCGCACAGCAACAGGAGGAGTGGGAATTTGCCTGCGCCTGTGCCCGTGCCTTGTTTGACCTTTACCCGGTCCTTGCGCAAAAAATGGCGGAGCTTAAGCTGGACCATCTCTACCATGACCTGGAACTGCCGCTGTCCGGCGTCCTGGCGCGGATGGAGCGGGAGGGGGTGGCGGTGGACCTGGAGGAACTAAAGCGCCTGCACGCTGAAACCTCTTGCCGGATGTCAGCCCTGGAACAGGAAATTTACTCACTGGCCGGCCATGAATTTAATATTAACTCGCCAAAACAGCTGGCCGTGGTGCTGTTTGAGGAAATGGGGCTGCCCGCCCTGAAAAAAACCAAGACCGGCTTTTCCACCGATGCCGGGGTGCTGGAAGAACTGGCGGAGTACCACCAAGTGGTGAGGAAAATCCTGGAGTACAGAATGCTTGGCAAACTGCTTGGCACATACCTGGAGGGACTGCAACGGTTGGCCGGGAAGGGCGGACGGGTACACACCACTTTCAAACAGACGGTTACTGCTACCGGCCGCCTCAGCAGTACCGAACCCAACCTCCAGAATATCCCAAGCCGCCTTGAAGAAGGCAGAAAGATACGCCGCGCCTTTGTGCCCGGGCGTGACGGCATGGTTCTTTTGTCCGCCGACTATTCCCAGATTGAGCTTCGGATCCTTGCCCACCTGTCCGGTGATGAGGCACTTATCGCCTCCTTTCTGAAGGAAGAAGATATCCACCGCCGCACCGCGGCAGAGGTCTTCGCCATACCGCCGGAGCAGGTTACCGGGGAGTTGCGCGACCGGGCCAAGGCGGTTAACTTTGGCATCATCTACGGCATCAGCGATTACGGACTGTCCCGCCAGCTCGGCATCAGCCGCCAGGAAGCCAAAACCTACATCGAACGGTACCTGGAACGTTACCCGGCGGTGAGCCGCTACTTCAGCGACGTGATTTCCTTTGCCAGGCAGCATGGGTACGTGACAACCATATTAAACAGGAGGCGCTGCCTGCCTGAAATCAACAGTAAGAATTTTGCCCGGCGCAGTTTTGCCGAGCGGACGGCTATGAATACCCCCATCCAGGGGTCCGCTGCCGATATCATCAAGCTGGCCATGCTGCGGGTGGACCGCTATCTCCCCTCCCTCAGGGGTGAAGCGCACATGATCCTGCAGGTGCACGATGAACTGCTCTTTACGGTGGCGGAAGAAATACTGGAAGAGGCGGCGTCGGGCATCAGGGCGCTGATGGAGGAGGCTTTTGCCCTCAAAGTCCCCCTCACCGTTGATGTCAAGGCCGGACCTAACTGGCTTGATATGACCAAAATTAAGCTGCAACGGAAGTGATGATATGCCGGAACTGCCGGAAGTGGAGACTATACGGCAGGGGTTGGCTAAAGTGTTGCCGGGCAGGACGGTGGAACGGGCGGAGGTCAATTGCCCCGGCTCCCTGGTTCTCCCGGACAGGGAAGAATTTGAACGGCGCCTCCCGGGAAAACGGTTCGTTGGAGCTGGCCGGCGGGGCAAATACCTGCTGCTGTACCTGGATGACGAAAGTATACTGGCGGTCCACCTGCGCATGACCGGAAAGCTTATCTTCAGCCAGGGCGAGCTGGTTGCCGGCAGGCATACCCATGTTGTCCTCCACCTTGGCAAGGAAGCATACCTGTTTTTCCAGGATGTGAGAAAGTTCGGCCGCCTGTGGTGGCTGCCCGCCACCAGGCTGGACGAAATCAGGGGCCTGGCTATGCTTGGTCCGGAACCGCTGTCGGCGGAGTTTGATCTTCACTACATGGAAAAGCACCTGAAAAAACGCACTGCCAACATCAAAGCGGTCCTCCTGGATCAGCATTTCGTGGCAGGGCTTGGCAATATCTATACCGATGAAATTTTGCATCGCTCCGGCTTGTGGCCGGGACGCCCCGCAGATTCGCTATCCCGTCCCGAACTGGAAGCGCTGCACCTGGCGGTGAGGGAGGTGCTCACCGAGGCCATTGACTGGCGCGGGACCACTTTCAGCGACTACCGCGACGCCTCCGGTCAAAGCGGCGGCTTTCAGGACAGGCTAAATGTCTACCGCCGCCATGCCCAGCCCTGTCGTAGCTGTGGCACCGGCATAATGCGCGCCAGGACGGCGGGTAGGGGAACCCATTTCTGCCCCGTCTGTCAAAAGTAGGACGCAGCACCAAAGGCACCGAATCCGGCCGCTCCCATACTATGTAGTATACTGGGACTAAGGGGGTAGCCGGGTGCCATTTTTTTCTGTTTTGCTGCTGGGCCTGGCCGTCTCTTTTGACGGATTCGGCACCGGGTTTGCCTGCGGGGTGCGCAGGATGCGCATCCCGCCGGCATCTCTGCTGATCATCTGTCTTTCTTCCTCTTTTTCGGTGTTTTTGTCCATGAAGGCCGGCGTACTGGCGGCCCATCTCCTTACCGGCAAAACAGCATCCCTGCTGGGAGGGTTTCTCCTTTTGGGTGTAGGCGCCGCCATAATCGGCCAGACCATTTGCCGGAGCCGGTCGCACCAGGAGAACGAGGGGGCTGAAGACGGCAACCACAGCCTGTGCATGCTGTCATCATTGCTCAGAGAACCACAGCTGGCTGATTTTGACTGCTCCGGGGCCATTTCGGGGAAAGAGGCGGTGGTACTGGGGGTGGCACTGGCAATGGATGCTTTTGCTGCCGGTTTCGGCGCGGCCATGATGGGCTTTACGCCCGTTGTCACCGCCACCGTGGTGGGTGTTTCCAAATTCATGCTGCTGCCGGCCGGTGTAATGCTGGGCCGCAGGTTTTCCGGCGCTGTCAACAGAGATGGGGCCGCCGTTATCTCGGGAGCGGTTCTGGTAGTGCTCGGCCTGGCTAATATGGTTTAATACATTGATTGGCACAGATATTGCATTACATAAGCTGTTGATTGTCATATCGGGGGGGTGTGCCAAGAATCTGTATTTGGGCATAAGCGGAAAGCATAAAGGATTCCGTGCGCCGGTAAAGGAAAATCAGGAGGTGGCAGAATGTCGAGCGGTAAAGATTATTCAGTGCCGGGCAACAAGGATGTGACCTACGTTAAGGTGGGGACGCGCCGGTTGTTTACTAACCCGGACGCTGACGACGCGAGGGAATTTTTCAAAAACAAATCAAGAAAAATGGTGAACAAGGTTACAACAGTAAAAGAAGCGGTTTCCCGCCTGATCCAGGATGGCGATTACCTGGGAGTGGGCGGATTTGGCAGCAACCGGATTCCCACCGCGGTGCTGCATGAAATCGTCAGACAGAAAAAACGCAACCTGGGTTTTGCCGGGCATACATCCACCCATGACATGCAGATCCTGGCAGCCGGAAAGTGTTTCGACCGCTGTGATGTGGCATATGTGGTAGGCCTTGAGGCACGGGGCCTGTCGAAGGTATCCCGCAAGTACTTTGAAAACGGTGAAGTTGAGGCCACCGAATGGACCAACGCCGCCCTGACCTGGCGCTATAAGGCTGCGGCTATGGGCCTGTCATTTATACCGGCCAGAAATATGATGGGGACTGATACCATCAGGTACAGCGCGGCTATGGTGATGCCATGCCCCTATACCGGCAAGAAATTTGTGGCTTTGCCGGCCCTTTACCCTGATGTGGCAGCCATACACGTGCACCGTTGCGATATGTACGGAAACGCTCAGATTGACGGCATTGCCGTAGCCGACTATGACCTGGCCAGAGCGGCCAAGAAACTGATTATAACCACTGAACGGATTATTTCCAATGAAGAGATAAGGCAAAAACCCGACCGGAACATAATTCCCTATTTCCTGGTGGATGCGGTGATAGAAGTTCCTTACGGCGCTTATCCTTCCAACATGGCATACGAGTACTTCAGCGATGAATATCACCTGCAGGAATGGCTCAAAGCGGAGAAAGACGAAGAAACTTTCAAAGCCTTTCTGGAAAAAAACATTTTTGGGGTGAAAGACCACTGGGGTTACCTGGAAGTGAACGGCGGCCTGGAGCGCTTAAGCAAACTACGTGCCCAGGAAAACCTGACGGACAAGCTGTTGAACAATAATAATAATGGCAGGTAACTGCTGAGGAGGCGCATAAGACAATGGTGGAGTATAACCGGATGGAGTTAATGATCTGCCTGGCCTCCCGCTACCTGGAAGACGGCAGCACGGTGGTAGTGGGGACAGGCGCTCCCTGTGCGGCGGCAATGCTGGCACAAAAGACATCTGCTCCCAACCTGATGATAATGTTCGAGGCCGGGGGGGTTGGGCCTCTCTTACCTTCCATGCCCATCTCTGTGGGTGATTCCAGAACTTTCTACAAAGGTCTGCTGGCCAGCAGCATGCCTGAGATTATGGAAACCTGCCAGCGTGGTATGGTGGATTATACTTTTTTGGGCGGAGCTCAGATTGACATGTACGGCAATATCAATTCCACGCTGATAGGGGAATATGACAGGCCTAAGGTCCGTTTCCCCGGCAGCGGCGGCGCCAATGACCTGGCTTCGCTCTGCTGGCGCACCATGATGATCACTCCCCAGGATAAGAGCCGCTTTACCAATAACATCGATTTTATTACCACTCCAGGCTACCTCACAGGCAAAGGAAGCCGTGAGGCGGCAGGCCTGCCTGCGGGATGCGGACCTTATAAAATTATTACAGACCTGGCTGTTATGGGATTTGACGAAGAGACCAAAAGAATGCGGGTGGAATCACTGCATCCCGGTGTAACGCGGGAAGATGTGATTAATAACACCGGCTTTGAGCTTCTCTGGGCGGAGGAACTGGGCAGCAGCGAACCTCCCACGGAGCAGGAACTGACAATTCTACGCAACGAAGTGGACCCCCTACGCTATATTATCGGACGCGCCTGATAACACTAGCGATGCAGATATGCATTCAGTAAGGCAGAAATGCATCATAACGCCCGGCCGAAAACGCCGGGTGTTGCTTTTTCTGTACGTTTCCTGCATCAGATAGCGCGAATTATTTTTGGGTTGGTTACGTATGTATGCAAGTAGCAGGACAAAAGCCGTAGGGTGCCTGCTTAAATCGTGGGAAACCGGCAACAGCTGGTGGGGAGTATAGCCTTTGTTTTGCGCCGGGAAGCGTTCTGGCCGGACAGGGCGCCGTTGATGGCAAAGACATGGCCGCCGTCTACGGACCTGTCCATGCCTGTTTGCTGATGTACCCGCGGATAAGGAGAGGTACCGGTATGCCGGGAGGAGATAAAGGGTTGACGCGAGCAAGATGGCAGATTATAACCGGGGGTGCGATGGTTTTATTCCTGCTGGCGGCGGCGCTGCTGGCACCCTGGCTTACCGGTCATGACCCATATGCGGCCAATCCGGAAAACTGGCTGAGACCGCCCGGTGGCGGCCACCTGTTGGGCACCGACCGGTTGGGCAGGGATGTTTTCAGCCGTGTGCTCCACGGCGCCCGGGTATCACTGGCGGTGGGAATATTGGCGGTAGCGTTTTCGGTGTCCCTGGGTACGGTGCTTGGAGGGTTGGCAGGCTACTTTGGCGGACTGGCCGATATGGCGGTGATGAGGCTGGCCGACATCTTCCTGGTGTTTCCCACGCTTTTTCTGACCATTGCCCTGGCGGGCATCTATGGCGCCGGACTTTGGACGGTGGTGCTGATAATCGGTATTACCGGTTGGCCCGGAGTAGCGCGGCTGGTAAGGGCCGAGTACCTGCGCCTGAGGGAGTCGGATTTTGCGGTGGCAGCCAGGATGCTTGGCGCCTCGCATACCCGGGTCATGTGGCGGCACCTGCTGCCCGGCGCCGCCGGTCCAATCGCGGTGGCGGCCACGCTGGGCGTGCCGGCTGCTATCATGGCCGAGGCCGGGCTTGGTTATTTCGGGCTGGGGGCGCAGCCTCCCGTGCCCACCTGGGGCAACATGCTGCGGGAGGCCCAGATTTATATCCGCAGTGCCTGGTGGTACGCCACCTTTCCCGGTCTTGCGGTATTTGTCACGGCACTGTCCTTTAACATCCTGGGAGAAGGGGTGCGCGCCGCCCTTAATCCCCAGAGGGAAGGAAAACTGTAATTGCTCACAATGGAGAAAAAATCAAAAAACAACCGGAGATTGACATTGGAATCCCCGGTTGTTTTTGATCTTATGCAGAAATTGTTGTTTAAATTTGCCGGTTACTATTTTGTCTGGTTCCAATAATCTCCTGAACAACAAAATCAAAAGGTTCTGCCTTAATGCCCGCTTTCAGGTAATGACGGAATGCATTGGCCAATTGATTATCACGCTGTAACAGGGTGAGCCGGTCCTTAATGGAAACCAATGGTTTTTTTAGAGACTCTGTTATTTGTTTGCTTTCTTTAAGCTCATCTTTAAAGCGACGTTTATTTCGAAGCAAGATATATGAGGTTAAGACAAGGCCCACAGTAAACCCAATTGGGATTAACCGTCCGTAGAGTGTGAAGTTAGGCAATATTTGGGCCCATAACTGCTCTGGAAAAGGTTGGTACCAATTCCACATACTGTGATCAAACACGCTGATAAGATAAACAAGGACAGGAAGAATTACATATCTTTTCTTCTTCAGATATACAAACCAGCCAAAGGCTAAGGATATTGCCGCAGCATAGCCGGAGTGGCCGAACCAGATCATAGGATTGCCAAGGTATTCACTTCGGTATAAGCTGGGATACAGAAAGATTCCAAAAAAACCAGGAAGGGGTTCATTTACAGGACTGCGGTAAAGCCCGTTCATCGCAGTAAATCCATTCATTGCCCGTGCTATATTTTCGAAAAATTCAAACCCCGCACCGGCAAAAAGACCTAGTAATGCAAAATCTATGGGAGATAACAAACGATATTTTTTAAATCGGAGCAGTAAAAAAAAGATAAGCATCACCGGCAGGAGCTTGGTGAATTCCTCAGTGACTGGCGCGATCAAAGGAGCAGTTAGATTGATTGTCCCAAAAAAAGCACTGTCACTCAATATGGCTTGAAGCTTGGACCCTTCCAAAAGCAACCATAACAGCTTCTGAATTAAAAACGTAATTAAAGGAACCGCTGACGCCCCTAATCCAAGCGCCAAAACATGATAATGAAACGGCAAGCCGGTAAACGCAAGCAATATAAGTGAAAACTGTAAGACAGTAAGCAGCGGCCACCATGAAGCCATTAATAAGTCATAGGGATTTACACCGGCAACCCACAAGGTAATGATCGAAATGACAAAAAACGTTGTGGTCAGCAAAAATCTTAATGGGATTTTTTTCATAAGTCTTCCCCGCGATCATTCTCATAATCATGCGGTGTTAATGAAGGTTTACCGGAAGACTGTGAGCTTCCTTTATAACCCGAAGAAAATTCACTGGTACCGGAATTCGACACAGAATTTCCCATGGCATCTCCGGTTTGGATTAAATTCGTTACAGCAGAAACAGAAGGCCCCATTACATCCCCAAATTTCGGCAATAGCATATTGTATATGCCGTCTGCCGCTGCCTGGCAGGCAGCCTTCGGGTCTTTGGCCGTAACAATATCCATACCGTAACGGAGGATATCCATCTTGCCGGGACCGACTATGGAAGGAGCAGACAGTTTATCAATAAAATTCTGGGCTGCTCCCCAGGCAACAGCCCATCCAAATGCTACCAACCCCAAAGCATCTTTTAGAACTAAATCTTTTAGTTGATCAAGCAAACTTAAGCCCATTGCGGGAACCTCCGTTATCTGTTTGCCCCTGACAGCAATGTGGAATAGTCAAACTGTGTTGCTCATTTGCCGGCTGAATGCTTCCAGGGTGGCTGATTTCAGCTAAAATTGAGATATGTTACTTCAGCCTGTTATTTCGGCATTTTCTACAACTTTTACAGAATTCCTGCATATGCATTCCTGCAATTATGAAAATTACAACCGGATTTGTACAGGCTAAAAGATAATACTCTTAAACTCCTTATACTTGGAAGTTTGCTCATCCCTGCAGGCATTTTTGTGCTTACCTTGGCGTATCCATGCAAAAAAGGGTTTCCTTAACATCCCGGAGAAAGGGCGAGCGCCGCCCCTGACCCCCTGGAGGGAGGGAAGCTGTAGTTGCTGACTGTGCAGAGACTTTCTGTGTATTTCCGTCAAAACAAAAAAAAACTGAGGCTGCTTAATGATGTGTCGTTTACGGTGGGGGCCGGGGAAACAGTGGGACTGGTGGGTGAGAGCGGCAGCGGCAAAAGCCTGACCGGCCTGGCGCTGATGGGGCTTTTGCCGCCGGACCTCCGGGCTGCGGGGATAATCAGCCTGGACGGTCAAACGCTTAATCCCGCCCGGCCGGAAGATTTTGAGCCGATCAGGGGCAGGCAGGTGGCCATGGTCTTTCAGGAACCGGATTCCTGCCTGAACCCGGTTATAAAGGTGGGTAAGCAGGTAAGCGAAGTATATGCGGCCCACAGCGTGGCGGAGGGAGCGGAAGCCGACCGGCGTGCTCTTTTGATGCTGGCGGAGTGCGGCGTGGACATGCCGGTGGCGCGCTTCTTCCAGTACCCGCACCAGCTGAGCGGCGGTCTGAAACAACGGGTAATGCTGGCCATGGCGCTGGCCTGCGGGCCGAAACTGCTCATCGCCGATGAGCCTACCGCGGCCCTTGACCTCCCGGTGCAGCTGCAGGTGCTGGAGGTAATGGAAAGGCAGGTCCGGGCAAAGGGAACCGCTCTGCTCCTCATCAGTCATGATTTGGGCGTTATCGCCAGGATGGCGGAAAGGGTGCTGGTTATGCACAGAGGAAGAATTGTGGAAAGCGGCGTGACCGGCGAGGTTTACCGTCGGCCGCAACACCCTTATACCAGGCTGCTTCTGGCCTCGCGCTTGCCTCTTGGGCAAAACCATGACAGGTAAGCTGCTGATCGTTAAAAGGGTTACGGTATCCCTGCGACAGGGTACAAACCCTGGGAAGTACGGGCGGCTGACAGCGGTGGACGGAGTCAGTTTCCATATCAAAGCCGGAGAATCTTTCGGGCTGGTGGGGGAAAGCGGTTGCGGCAAGACAACGCTGGGGAAAGCGGTGGCGGGGATTTTAAAGCCTGAGCGGGGGGAAATACTGTTTGACGGGCAGCCGGTGCTACCAGGGAAATTCAGACCCGACCTGCAGATGGTATTTCAGGACCCTTATGGATCGCTGAACCCCCGGATGAAAATAAGGCAGCAGCTGCTGGAAGGACTGCGGAATTACCGTATAGGCAGCCGGGAGGAACAAAAGGTGCGCCTGGCCGAGGTAGTGGAGGCGGTACAGCTGCCGTCCCAATGCCTTGATTTATTGCCCCGGGCGCTCAGCGGCGGACAAAAACAGCGAGCGGTGCTGGCCAGGTCAATTCTGCCAAAGCCTAAGCTTTTAATACTGGATGAGCCCACCTCTGCGCTGGACAGCGTGGCCCGGTCTGCTATAATTAAGCTTCTGTGCAGGCTGACGGAAAGCTACCGGCTTTCCACGTTAGTCATTTCCCATGACCTGGCGGCGCTGGATAAGCTCTGCAACCGGGTGGCCGTGATGTACCTGGGGAAACTGGTGGAAACCGGAGCCGGTGACCGCCTGTTCTCCGTGCCGCGCCATTACTACACCAGGCTGCTGCTTGACTCTTACCTGCCGCCGTACCCGCACACCCGCAAAATTACGGCCACGGGAAACGGGGCAAGGGAGTCATTTTCGGCGACTCCGCCGGGCTGCCGCTTTCACCCGCGCTGCCCTGCTGCGGCACTGATTTGCCGGACCGCGGTCCCTCCGCTGCGCGAAGTGGCAAGCGGGCATTTTTGTGCCTGCCACCGGGCCTGACGAAAAGACTGACACAATCGCCTGAAGTAACGACAGGGATTTCTGTACTTTTGGCGAATAACTGAATAAACAGCCAACAACAGGGAGGTTCAAAATGAAAAAGCTGTGGCTCATGATGGTATTTTTTCTTCTGCTGACAGCGGCAGTAACAGGATGCGGCCGGAAGCCGGACGCCGCCCCACCTGCTCCGCTGGAGGTCACGGACCAAACGGATATGTTTGCTCCCGGCTCTTTCCAGGACCCTTCAATCTGCGGCGGCTGCCACAATGAAATTTATCAGGCCTGGTTGGGTTCACCCCATGCCCTGGCCTGGTCCAGCGGCATCTTCCAGCCGGATTACCGCCTTGCCCACCTGGAGACCGACGGAGGCACCGATTTGTTCTGCGGCGGCTGCCACGCCCCGGTAGGGATGAGGACCGGGCTGCTCCCCCCTCATGACGGCAGCAGATTCGACCGCACCGCCAATGCAGGGGTGTCATGCGATTTTTGCCATACCATATCAGCGGTAAAGGAAACCTTTAATATGGGCAATATATCGGAACCGGGCAACGTTAAAAGAGGCCCGCGGGGGGACCACAGCTCTCCTTACCATGAGGTATTTTATTCGGAAATACACACCAGGGCCCAATTCTGCGGCGCCTGCCACAACGTCAGGCATCCATCCAGCGGAGTAAAGATAATCGATACCTATGACGACTGGCTCAACGGCCCTTACGCCGCTCAGGGCATCAGGTGCCAGGACTGTCACATGACACCTACGCCAGGAGTGGGCATTAACCCCGGAAAATCGGCAACCATGGGCAAAGCGAGGGACCACGTGGCCACCCATTTTTTCTTAGGAGGCAGCGCTTATCTTCTCAGGGAAGCCGGCTTCCCGGACCACGCCGGACAGGCGGAAGAGAACCTGAGAGCAGCTGCGGAGCTTGAGCTGACGGGAAGGCTTGTCCCGGGCGGACTTGAGCTGACAGTAAATATAACCAATGTGGGGGCCGGACATAAAATACCTACAGGGGTAACTTATATCCGTAAAATATGGCTTGAGATAACAGTCAGGGACAGCCAGGGCAATATAGTCTTTGCCTTGGGCCATATTGACGAAAACAACCATGTTGACCCCAATGCTACGTTTTTCCGGCTGCTTTTTAAAGACGCGGAAGGTAACCTGACGTCCAAAAGTTGGCTGGCCGAAGGTATAGGCTACGACCGGCGCCTTTCACCTCTGGTGCCCGAGACGGAAAAATATTTAATAAGTGCTAACGGCAGCGAGTTTACTGCTTCTGCCAGGCTTCTTTACCGCTCCGTTTCCCAATCTTCGCTGGATTTCCACCACGGGCCGGGTGTGCGCCTGGTGCCAACTGTTGAAATGGCCGCCGCCACCATTGAAATTAAATAGCCAAGCCTAAAAAATATTCATGTTGCCGTCATGTGTTTCGGCCGATGCGAAAGCGTCTCCGGACCGTAGCGTCGGACTATGAAGACAGAAACCAGAATGACCGCTGCGGTAACGGATGCTGCCACCGCTCCTTCACCGCCGGCTACCACGGCATTAAAAGATCCGTGCCACAGCGCGGTGGCCAGAACGCTGCCGCCGGTACTGTTATAGAGCCAGGTCAGTACCAAAGCACCGGCGACGATGCTTACTACGAATGAAACTGCTGAGATGAGGGAGAGATCATAGTTGTAGAAAAACGCAGGCGCGTGCCAAAATGCCCACAGCAGGCCCAAAATAAAAGAGGCGTCGCGCGCGCTGTAGCGTGCCTGCAAGCGGGGCAGGGCAAAACCGCGCCATCCGGTCTCCTCGCCCAATCCGAAGGTAATGATCCAGGTCAACCAGCCGCTGAGCTGCCCAAGCTGCGGCAGCTCAGCCACCTTGCCAAAGCCGCTGGCTGCCTCCCAGGTACCGGTGAACGTGCGCAGAACCAGGATAACAACCGCAAACACTGCCACTGGGCTAAGCAGAGCTACCGCCAGCCAGTTCCAACCAACGCGCCAGCGCGTCATGCAGCTAATCAGTTCTTTTATTCCTGCGCCACCGACAGTTGCCGCCGCAACGATGAACGCGGCCAGCAGCGGCCCATAGCTTGCCGCCAGGTGCAGCCAACCGGGGACGCCGCTTAACAGCCCCTGTTCCTGCAGCGCCAGTGGAATGAAAAAGCACCAGCTGATCATATAGGCCAGGAAAAAGTATAAGACGGTTGGTCGTGACATGTTTTCCTCTCCCGTCATTTAAAATGGTCTTTTTTTTTTTCGCCTTGCCTGACCTATTGTCCTTCTTTAGGGCAAAAACAGCAAAAGCTGGTTATCGGTCCTGTTTTGGTTGCCAGCCCACCGCTTTGCCCTGGACCATTACAAAACAGTAAATTCCTGATGCCTGGGAGTTTGTTCAGCGCAGGCATTTTTGTGCTTATGCAGGCGTATTAATGCGAAAGGGGGGATAAGTGTTTGAAGAAACCGGTTATACTGTTGATGGTCCTTGCCCTGCTTCTGTGGACAGGCTGCACAAGCAAAGGACGGACAGCCAAAGGTCCGTCCCTGCGGGTGGCGGCCCTGGCCGCGCCGGTTACCTTCAACCCTCTCTTCGCAAGGGATCCGGCTTCGGCCGAGGTGGCCCTCCTGTTTTTTGAGCCACTGCTTACTTTTCATCCGGAAACGCTGGAACCGGAGGGACGCCTGCTTAAATCGTGGGAGATCGGCGGCGGCGGGAGGGAGTATACCCTTCATTTACGCCGGGACGCGTTCTGGTCGGACGGGACGCCGGTGACGGCGGAGGACGTGGCCTTTACCGTAAAGGTTGCCTGTCATCCTGATTACGCAGGCTGGCTTTATTATTATCTTAAGCACATCGACGGGGCCGCTGACTACAGGGAGGGCGACCGGTCCTGCCTGGCAGAGGGTGAAATGGGCGGACTGACGGTGGAGGACGGATTCACTTTAAAGGTCAGGCTGGCGGAGCCTTTTGCCCCCTTTCTGGCCTCCCTGGCTTTCCCGCCTCTGCCGGCCCATGTCTGGCAGGAGGTGCCGGTGGCGGAAATGGAGGGGCATATATTTTCACGCCAGCCAGCGGTGTTTTCCGGGCCTTACCGGCTTCATGAGAGGCGACCTGACGCCTTTGTCCATGCCAGGGCTAGTGAAACCTATTACCTGGGCAAGCCGGGGATAGAGGATATTTATTATACTGTAATTCCTAATCCCGAGACGCAGCTGGTGGAACTGTTGGCCGGGCGGCTGGATCTGCTGCCGCATCTGAACAAGCCGGAGGACATGCCGCTGCTTTTGGAAAACGATAAGCTCGCGGTTTACACTACGGACCGGCTGGCCTATGATTTTATCGGCTTTAATTTAAAAAAGGTCGCTTCGCAGCTCTCGGACAGGCGCGTGCGCCAGGCGTTGTCCATGGCGGTTGACCGCAGGGAGCTGGTGGAAAAGCTGCTGCTGGGTATGGGGAAGGTGGCGGCAGGTCCCCTTTCGCCTTTGCAGCGGGCTTTTGACGCGGATTTTACCGGCTATGGTTATGATCCGGAAGCGGCGCGGAAACTGCTGGCCGAAACCGGACTGAGAAAAGTGGAACTTAAACTGATCTTTAATGCCGGGAACCTGCTGCGGGAAAACGTGGCAGTGCTCTTCAGCCAAAAAGCGGCTGCCATTGGCGTCAGCATCAGCGTGGTTCCCATGGAATGGGAGGCGTTTGTGGAAACTTTGTACCGGGGAGATTTTGACCTGGTACTTTTGGGTTTTGGCACCGGGGTGGATCCCGATTTTTCCTATCACTGGCACAGCGGAGGCCCGGGCAACCTGCTGGGCTACTCCAACCGGGAGGTGAACCGCCTGCTGGAAGAGGCCGGGAAAACCTTAACGGAGCAGGAGAGGATGGCCTTGTACCGGGAGGCGCAAAAGCTGCTGGTGGAAGACGCGCCAGGTGTCTGGCTTTACTACCGCCAGGCAGTATATGCGGCTACGGCGGCTTTGCGCAATTTCCGGCCGCACCCGGATTTTCTTTTCTACCAGGTCCACCAGTGGGAAATGAGGGGGCGGGCTACATGGTAAGGCTGGTGGCCGGGAGGCTGGCGCAAACCTTGCTGGTGCTGGCGGGAGTCACCGTGGTCACTTTTTTCATGATGCATTACGCACCGGGGCAGCCTTTGCAAAACAACCCCGAACTGAGGCTGGACCCCACGGCGGTGGAGAGATGGCTGGCACTGCGGGGACTGGATAAGCCGGTCCCGGCCCAGTATGCCGCCTGGTTAGGCCGGCTTTTATGCGGTGACATGGGTGTATCGCTGGTATATAACCGGCCGGTGCCGGAACTGCTCAGGGAGAGGATACCTGCCACCCTGCTGCTTACTGTCACCGCCTTTGTGTTTTCTTTTGGCCTGGCCGTTTTCCTGGGGACAAAGGCCGCCGCCAGGCCGGGCTCGCTCCTGGACACGGTAATTAACGCTGTATCGCTTGGCGGCGTATCCCTACCCGGATTCTGGCTGTGCATGCTGGCGGTGATGGTGTTTTCCCACCGTTTGAACTTGCTGCCAGGCGCCGGCATGGCGACCCCGGGCTCAGGTGGCATGGCCGATGTGGCTGCACACCTGGTACTGCCGGTGTCGGTGTTGTCGTTAAGCGGATTTGCCCATTACGTGCGGTATGTCAGGGTTACGGTAATGGAAGTGATGTCTCAGGACTATGTACGGACCGCCCGGGCCAAAGGGCTGCGCAAAAATGCCATACTGCGGCGGCATGTGTTGCCCAATGCCGCCCTGCCCCTGGTCACGGTGGCGGCGCTGTCACTGCCTTTCCTTTTTACCGGTGCCGCCATGGTGGAATATGTTTTCGCCTGGCCAGGCATGGGGCGTTTCATCATTACTTCGACCCTGGCCCGGGATTACCCGGTTATCATGGCGGCCAATCTGCTGGTGGCCGTACTGGTGGCTCTTGCCAACCTGGCGGCCGACCTGGTGTATATGCTGCTGGACCCGCGGCTCAGGGTGGAGCACCGCTATGCCGGGAGGAGGTAAGGAGTTGATGCCTCCTGCTAGCCGGTCCTGACGAAAAGATTTACACTGGCGCCCTGTTTTGTTATAATCATACCAATTCCAAAAAAGTTGTGCAGCGGGAGGTTGTTATGTACAGAATTACGCTGATACCGGGTGACGGTATCGGGCCGGATATCACCGCCGCCACCAAAATGGTGCTGGCGGCGTCGGGAGTAAAAATCGAGTGGGACGAGCAGGTGGCAGGTGAGGAGGCCATAGCCGGGCACGGTACCCCTCTGCCGGCTGAGGTTATTGCCTCCATCAGGAAAAACGGGGTGGCCCTGAAAGGACCGCTGACCACTCCGGTGGGCACCGGTTTTCGCAGCGTCAACGTGGCCCTGCGCAAGGAATTGGACCTGTACGCCAACCTGCGCCCGGCCCGCACTTACCCGGGGGTGAGCTCGCGCTTTGAGAACGTGGACCTGGTGGTGGTGCGGGAGAATACGGAGGATCTTTATGCCGGTGTTGAGCACATGGTGGGCGAGGATGCCGCGGAAAGCATAAAAATAATTACCCGCCGGGGCAGCGAAAGGATTTGCCGCTATGCCTTTGAGTACGCGCGCAAAAATAACCGCCGCAAAGTTACGGCGGTACACAAGGCCAACATTATGAAATGTACCGACGGGCTGTTCCTGGCAGTGGCGCAGGACGTGGCCCGCAATTACCCTGATATAGAATTCGAGGACCGGATTGTGGACAATATGTGTATGCAGCTGGTGCAAAAACCGGAATTGTATGACGTTTTAGTGGCGCCCAACCTCTATGGCGATATTATCTCTGACCTGTGCGCCGGCCTGGTGGGAGGTCTTGGCTTTGCACCCGGCGCCAATATCGGCACCGCTGCGGCTGTTTTTGAACCGGTGCATGGCAGTGCCCCCAAGTACGCGGGACAGGACAAAGCAAACCCCACCGCCATGATTCTGTCGGGCGTTCTGATGCTGCGGCATCTGGAAGAAAGGGAAGCGGCGGACCGTATTGAGCAGGCCCTGGCCGCGGTAATCAGAGAAGGTAAAACCGTCACTTTTGACCTGGGCGGAATGGCCTCGGGCCGCCAAATGGCTGAAGCAGTGGTGGAGAGGATGTTAAGGCTTTAGGTTCTTTTCCGCCATGCTGATCATTTTTTTAACCATATGACCTCCTATCCTGCCGCCCATGCGGCCGCCCACCCGGCCGCAGTCCCGGGAGGATATGCCGTCCCATCCTTTGGCGGCTACAGCGGGGGCGATACCAAGTTCAGAGGCGATTTCATGCTTGTACCTGGACAGGGCCGCTTCCAGGGCTGAGCTACTTTTGTCGCTCACTATCCCCAGTTCACCGGCGATTTCCATTTTAAATTTTTCCAGGGCCTGTTCCACACCGGGAACCAGGCGCTTTCTGTTTTTATTCGCCGCCATAATTGACACCTCCTTTTTTTTAGTTTTACCACCGCCGGCTGTTGTATCCTGACCAATATTCCCTACAAATGAGAAAAGGTGAATGTGTAAATGAGCCGGCTGGGCGGCAAAATAAAAAAACAACCGGAGCTGATTTTAGGTGAAATGAATACCATGCAGCAATTGCTGGTATCTACGGAGCCAGGTTAGTCGGCGGGCAGTGAGTAAAAGCGTAAAGAAAGATCCCCCGGCAATACGGGGACCAGGTTACCGGCGACTTTTTCCGGAACGGTTACGGTGAGGGGGTCGCCATCACTGATATAGCGTTCGTGCGGGTTTTTTCTGAAATATTCCAGCCAGCGTCCCAGTTCCGCTTCATCGGCCCGCACCCTGGGCAGGCGGTGAGGGTTGAAACGGCGGTCGTAGGGTGAAAAAGCCGGGTTTGCTCCCACCAGCAGGATGGCATCGTTCCGGTAGGAAGTTCCCTGCCACTCTCCGGCGATGATATAGGAGTCGTCTTTTGGCCTTGCCCCGTAGGGCAGGGCCAGCGTATTTACATTATAACCGGGCAGGTACTGCCGCGTGGCGGCCACGTGCCTGGCCAGCGCCCTCACGGCCTCCTCACGGGAGACCCTGGCCAGGTTTTCATGGCCGTGGGTATGGTTGCCGATCTCAAAACCCATTTCCACCAGCATTTCCAGCTTCATCGCCACCAGCTCTTTCTGCCGGAAAGGAACGGGGTAGAATATATAGAAAGTTCCGGCCAGGCCAAAGTCGGGATACTGCTCCCGGAAGTCCAGCATTATGCCTACCGCTGAGTCAGGGTCCACCTCCAGCCTGCCGTCATTTTCAATCAGCCGGAACTGTCCGGCGGTCCCGTCGTCAAAAGTGAGTATAACAGGGGTGGTACCGGCGGGTAAATCAATACGTCCCCGCAAAAAATCGTTGAGGTTGATGGGCCGGTAACCTTCTTCGTAGAGAGTGAGCAGGTCACGCCGGAAGTTATCCCGGTGGCGCGCCCAGACATCCTCTTTGGCACCAATCTCATGGTACATCAGTACCATGACTTTGCCCAGTTCATTGGGTCTGACCAGGGAGAGGTCAATTTCAGGTTCAGTGCCCGGCGGGACTCCCACTGGGTCAGCGGGAGAAGGGTCAACGGTTGTGATGGAAGTCTCCGTTACAGGGGGCGGTTTATATATATCGGTGGCAACAGTGCCTGACCGGCACCCGGCGATGAGTATAAGCATACATAATAACAGCGGCAGCAAGCGTCTCAATCTGTTTCACCTCTTGCGTAAAATTTATAACGGTTTGGCTCTTTAGTCAATGGACAGAGGAGACAATGCTGCCACGGCCTGGAAATAAGAGTATTTTTTTTGAACTAACCAAAATATTATGTTATAATTTTATAAACGTGAGAAATCCGGTAAAAATCGGAGAGCGAAAGTTATATTTCAGGAAGAAGGGAGGAAGAGAGTTGCAGGATAAAAAGAGCAAACTCCTTATTGCCCAGGCCCGAAGCGCCGAACTAAAAAAAAGAATTGAACCTTACCTGGCAGAGAGGCAAAAAATAGCTGACGGCTTTGCCGCCTGGGAACAGATTTTGGAACGTCACGCCAGGATCAAAAAGTATTTTGGCGCCACGGAAGAGGAATGGCAAGACTGGCGCTGGCAGGTGAAGCGGCGCATAAACCGGGTGGAGACACTGCGGAAGCTGCTGCCCATGACCGATGCGGAGTCGGAAGTTGTTAAGAGGGTGGGGGAAAGGTACCGCTGGTCGGTTTCCCCGTATTACCTGGGGTTGATGGACCCGGATAACCCGGATTGCCCGGTGCGCAGGCAGGCAATCCCTGTTGCCGCGGAACTGCTTGACACCTGCGGTAATGAGGACCCAATGGCCGAAGAGTATACTTCCCCCGCGCCGGCGGTAACGCGGCGCTATCCTGATCGCCTGATCATCAACGTGACCAACCAGTGCGCCATGTATTGCCGCCACTGCCAGCGACGCCGCAATATCGGCGAAGTGGACCGGGTAACCCCGCGGGAGCAGCTTGGCGCGGCTCTGGACTATATAAGAAAAAATGAAGAAATCAGGGATGTACTGCTTACCGGCGGCGACGCGCTGATGCTGAACAACGAATACCTCGACTGGTTGCTGACGGAACTTGATAATATTCCGCACGTGGAAATCAAACGCCTTGGTACCCGTACCCTGGCTACCATGCCCATGCGGGTTACAGATGAGCTGTGTACCATACTGGAGCGCCACTCCCCTCTTTATATCAATACCCATTTCAATCATCCCCTTGAAATCACCCCGGCGGTTGAACAGGCGTGCCGGAAGCTGACCAGAGCCGGCGCAGTCCTTGGCAATCAGGCCGTTTTGCTGGCCGGGATCAACGATAATGCTCATATTATGAAAAAGCTGAACCACCAGCTGCTCAAAGTAATGATCAGGCCGTACTATATTTTCCATGCCAAAAAGGTTAAAGGGACGGCCCACTTCCGGACCCGGGTGGAAGTGGGTATAGGCATAATGGAGCAGCTGCGTGGGTATACTTCGGGCCTGGCCATACCCACTTATATTGTCAATGCCCCTGAAGGTTACGGCAAGACGCCCATGCTTCCCGAGTACCTGCTTTCCATGAACAGGGACAGCATCACCATCCGGACCTGGGAAAAAAAAGTGCTGGAATACGAAAACAGCGAAGAATGAAAAGGAGCGGCCGCTCCCCGAAAGCGGCCGCTTTGCCTTTGGCCGTGACAATATATACAGGAACACTTGTTCGTGACCCGGTTTGCTGGTATAATGTGGATGGGGGCAGTTTTTTTGCCAGGGCAGGAATACGAAGGATCGCGGAGAACACTAACTGGAAGTGTGCGGGGTGATAGCATGGATGAGTCCCTGTACTGGGTCGCGCTCTCACTGGTTTCAAAGCTGGGGGCAAGGCGGATCCGTCGCCTGGTCGATTTTTTTGGCAGTGCCAGGGCGGCTTTTAACGCCCCGCCGGAGGAACTGTACGCCGCCGGTATTCACGCTCAGGCGGTAGCGGCGTTGGTTGAAGAAAGAACGTCCATTGACCCGGCCAGTGCCTTTGAGTCATTAAGGAAATCCGGATTTGGCGTGCTTACTCTTTATGCTGAAGGATATCCGCCGCTGCTTAAGGCAATATATGACCCTCCCGCTGTGCTTTATTACCGCGGCCATGCGGAAGTGCTTTGCGCGCCTTGTGTGGCCGTGGTGGGTTCGCGCCGGGCCACCGCCTACGGCAGGGCCGCTGCCTTCCGTCTGGGGGAAAGCCTGGGGCGGGCCGGCGTTACCGTGGTCAGCGGCATGGCCAGAGGGATAGACACAAGCGCGCACCAGGGCGTTTTGCACGGGGAAGGAACAACCGCGGCGGTGCTGGGATGCGGGCTGGATATCTGTTATCCGCCGGAAAACCGGAGGTTGCGTGAAAGGATTGTGGAGAAAGGAGTGGTACTTAGCGAGTTTCCTCCCGGCGTACCGCCTAAACCTGCCCACTTTCCGCTCAGAAACCGTATTATCAGCGGCCTGTCCCTGGCCACGGTGGTGGTGGAGGCCGGAGAAAGAAGCGGGGCGCTTATTACCGCTGACTGTGCCCTGGAGCAGGGCAGGGATGTTTTCGCTGTTCCGGGCAGTGTCACCAGTCCCTACAGCCGGGGCACCCACCGCCTGCTCAAAGATGGCGCCGGGCTGGCTGAAAGTGCCGCTGACATTCTTTCGGCCCTGGGCATGGCTGCTCCGGAGCCGCCGCCGGCGGTGCCGGTGACGGCACTGCAGGAACAGATACTGTCGGCGATGGAATTTGAGACCATGCATTTTGATGAGCTGGTAAGCAGGACCGGGCTTGCCGCAGCGGCTGTTTTTGCCGCTCTGTCCGGGCTGGAGCTGGCTTCGCTGGTGAGAAAACTGCCGGGAAACTATTACCTGCGCGTATAGCTGCCCGGAGAATGCGCAATATGTAGTACAGAATGATACAATACCGGAGGTTTTTATGGCGGATTACCTGGTGATCGTGGAATCTCCCACCAAAGCAAAAACCATCAGAAATTACCTGGGCAAAAAATACAAGGTAAAAGCGTCGATGGGACACGTTTTAGACCTGCCCAAAAGCCAGTTTGGCATTGACGTGGATAATGACTTTAAGCCGAAGTATATCACGATCCGGGGCAAAGGGGGCACACTGAAGGAACTGAAAGACGCCGGGCGGGACGCGAAAAAAATATTTCTGGCCGCTGACCCGGACCGGGAAGGGGAGGCCATCTGCTGGCACCTGACCCATGTGCTGGGTATCGACGAGAAGGAGCCGTGCCGGGTGGAGTTTAACGAAATAACCGATAACGCCATCAAAGCGGCGTTTAAAAACCCACGCCCCATTGATCGGCACCGGGTTGACGCTCAACAGGCCAGGCGGGTGCTGGACCGCATCGTGGGGTACAAGATTTCACCGCTGCTCTGGAAGAAGATAAAAAAAGGGCTGTCAGCAGGTCGTGTCCAGTCCGTGGCCCTGCGCCTTATAGTGGAGAGGGAAAACGAGATTGCCAGCTTCATACCGGAAGAGTACTGGAGTATCACCGCCCTGCTCGACACCGGCGAGGCCCGTTTTGAAGCCAGATATTACGGGATGGACGGCAGGAAACATGTCCCCGCCAACGCGGCCGAGGCGGAAGCGGTAGCCGCGGAAGCCCGGCGCCACGATTTTGTGGTAAAAGATGTTAAAATTAAAGAGAGACGGCGTAATCCGGCGCCACCGTTCACCACCAGCAGCCTGCAGCAGGAAGCTTCGCGCAAGCTTGGTTTTGCCGCCCGGCGGACCATGCAGGTGGCGCAGCAGCTTTACGAAGGGTTACCGCTGGGGAAAGGCGAGGGCGTGGTGGGCCTGATAACTTACATGCGCACCGATTCGACGCGCATCGCCCGGGCGGCGCAGGACGAGGCGCGCTCGTATATAGAAAAAACCTTCGGAGCAACTTTTGTGCCGGAAAAACCGCACGTTTTCGCCGCCAGGAAAGGCGCGCAGGAAGCACACGAGGCGATCAGGCCGACTTCAGTGGCACGCTCCCCTGAAAGGCTTAAGAATGTATTGTCCCGTGACCAGTACCGCCTGTACAACCTGATTTTTAACCGTTTCCTGGCCAGCCAGATGAGCGCGGCAGTTTATGACACCGTGTCAGCCGATATTGAAGCGGGCCGTTACCTGTTTCGCGCCACCGGTTCCCGGATTAAATTTGAGGGGTTCATGAAATTATATATTGAAGGCAGGGACGAAGAAGAGAAAGAGGAAGGGGGCCTGCTGCCGGAGCTGGCTGCCGGGCAGCTGCTGACATTGGCTGACTTGAAGAAAGAGCAGCATTTTACCCAACCGCCGCCCCGGTTCAGTGAGGCGTCGCTGGTTAAGACCCTGGAGGAAAAGGGGATCGGTCGTCCCAGCACCTATGCGCCTATTGTGGAAACCCTGCTGGCCAGGGGCTATGTAATCAGGGAAAAAAAACTGTTCTTTCCCACCGAACTGGGACGCCTTGTACTGGAACAGCTGCTTGAGTTTTTTCCGGACATTCTGGATGTGGATTTCACCGCTCAGATGGAAGAAGAGTTGGATGGGATTGCCGAAGGCAAACAGGACTGGGTGGAAGTAATCAGGCGCTTTTACAGTGGTTTTGCCCGGAGCCTGAAAACAGCGGAAGAACATATGGAAAAAGTGGTGATAGTGCCGGAAGAAAGCGATGAGCCCTGCCCACGCTGCGGGCGCCAGCTTGTTTACAAGATGGGGCGTTACGGGCGGTTCCTGGCCTGTCCCGGCTTTCCGGAATGCCGGTTTACCAGGCCCATTTTAAAAGAACTGGATGTGGCCTGCCCGGAATGCGGCAAAGTGCTGGTGGAAAGAAAAACAAAGCGGCAGCGTAAATTCTATGGCTGCTCCGGTTACCCTGAATGCGGGTTTACCTCCTGGGATGAGCCGCAGAAAGAAAAATGCCGTGACTGCGGTTATCCCCTGGTAAAGAAAGGGAAAACACTGTGCTGTGCCAACAGGAACTGCGTTGCTTACAACGAGGGGGAATCCGGCAGGGAAACAACGGCCAGGCGTAAAAAAACCGCTGCCAGGGCGGAAAAACGGGTTGCGCCCAAAAGCGACGGGAGGATGAAAAGTGGCTGAAGTGATTGTGGTGGGAGGAGGACTGGCCGGTGCGGAGGCGGCCTGGCAGGCAGCCAAAGCCGGCGTACGGGTCAGACTGTTCGAGATGAGGCCGGCCAAAAAAACGCCGGCCCACCACAGCGGCGACCTGGCAGAGCTGGTCTGCAGCAATTCGCTGCGGGCGGCCAGCCTTGAGAACGCGGTCGGCCTGCTGAAAGAAGAAATGAGGCGCCTGGGCTCGCTGATTATGAGGGAGGCTGACGCCAACTCGGTGCCTGCGGGCGGGGCACTGGCGGTGGACCGGGAGAGATTTGCGCGGGGCGTTACCGAAGCAATAGCCGGCCTGGAGAATGTAACCAGGGTGGAAGCCGAAGTGACTGAACTGCCGGACAGTTCCGACAACCCGGTTATCATTGCCACCGGACCTCTTACCTCTCCGGCCCTGGCGGAGAAAATAGCCGGCCTGACCGGCCGGCAACACCTTTATTTTTATGATGCGGCCGCTCCCATTGTCAGCGCCGGATCTATTGATATGACCAAGGTGTTTCGCGCCTCCCGCTACGGAAAAGGCACGGCTGACTACCTTAACTGCCCGCTCTCTGAAGAAGAATACCTGAACTTTTATAACGAACTGATTAACGCCGGAGTCAGCCCGGGTCACTGCGGCCTGGAGGAGGAAAAGTACTTTGAAGGCTGCATGCCTATTGAGGTTATGGCGGCACGGGGGGCGGAAACGCTGCTGTTTGGCCCGCTGAAGCCTGTTGGACTCAAAGACCCCCGCACTGGAAAGCGGCCTCACGCGGTGGTTCAGCTGAGGCAGGACAATGCGGCGGCTACTCTCTACAACCTGGTGGGTTTCCAGACCCGGCTGCGCTGGTCTGAACAACAGCGGGTTTTCCGGCTGATCCCCGGACTGGAGAGGGCGGAATTTGTCAGGTACGGGGTTATGCACCGCAACACCTACATCTGCTCACCACGCCTGCTGCTGCCCACCCTGCAGTATAAAAACAGGCCGCGCCTGTTTTTTGCCGGCCAGATTACCGGTGTGGAAGGCTATGTGGAGTCAGCCGCCATGGGGCTGCTGGCGGGGCTAAACGCAGCGAGGATGGCTTTGGGCAGGGAACCGCTGGTGCCTCCCGCGGAGACTGCACACGGCGCTCTCTGCCGCTACATCACCGGGGCCGACCCGGATAATTTTCAGCCCATGAATGTGAACCTGGGCCTGCTGCCAACTCTTGCCGGCGTGCCCAAAAAGGTGCGGAAGCGGGCTTATGCCGAAAGAGCGTTGAAAGAGCTCGAAACATGGCGCGGCAATTGGCAGAATTAACTTGCAAAGAAAATATTCCTGTGTTAAGATTTCTAAGAAGGCAGGCGTTGAAATGCCTGATTTGGCGGACCTTTTCGTCACTTACCTCACCGTGGAAAGAAGCGCGTCACCCCGGACTGTTCGTTGCTATGCCGAAGATATTAATCATTTTTTGTCTTTTCTGGAGAGGGAAGGGATCGATTTCCCGGGCCGGGCGGACTGCCTGGCGCTGCGCCATTACCTGTCGCTGCTGCACTCGAAGCAATACGAAAGGCGTACGGTGGCGCGCAAACTTTCCGCCATCCGTACCTTTCTCCGTTTTCTCTGCCGTGAGGGCCTGCTGGCGAATACCGGCTGGGCGGCGGTAGCTACTCCGAAGCTGGGCAAAAAACTGCCCAGGTTTCTTTACCTGGAGGACATGCTTAGGTTGCTTTCAGCTCCGGCCGGCGAAACACCGGTGGGCCTGCGGGACACTGCTATTCTGGAGGTGTTGTACGCCTCCGGCGTGAGGGTGAGCGAGCTGGTCAGCCTTAATGTGGACGATGTGGACCTGCAACAGGGTCACGCCATGGTCATGGGTAAAGGCGCTAAGGAAAGGCTGGTCCCGCTGGGACGCTTTGCCCGACGTTCGCTGCTTTCCTACCTGGAACGGGGAAGACCGGGCCTGCTTGGCAAAAATAACAGGGGCGGGGAAGAAAAAGCGTTGTGGTTGAACAGGCACGGCTGCCGGCTCAGCGACCGCGGTGTGCGGCGCCTGGTGGACAAGTATGTAAAACAGGCGGGCGTAACCGGGAAGGCTACCCCCCACACTATACGCCACAGTTTCGCCACTCATCTGTTAAATGCCGGGGCCGATCTGCGGACCGTGCAGGAATTGCTGGGCCATGTTAACTTGTCCACAACCCAGATTTATACCCATGTCACCGGCGACCGGCTAAAAGAAGTATACACCAGGGCCCATCCCAGGGCTTAGGGAGAGAGTGTATTGTTCCACGGCACAACAATAGTGGCTGTACTTAAAAATGGCTGTTGCGCCTTGGCCGGAGACGGGCAGGTTACATTCGGCGGCAACACGGTCATGAAGCGCCGCGCGGTAAAAGTAAGAAGGATATACGAGGGGCGAATTCTGGCTGGTTTTGCCGGCTCTGTGGCCGATGCGCTTACTCTTTTTGCCAGGTATGAAGAGCAGCTGGAGAAATATCAGGGTAACCTGCGACGGGCGGCGGTGGAACTGGCCGGCGCCTGGCGCACCGATAAATACCTGCAGCGCCTGGAGGCCTTGCTGGTGGTGGGCAACACGGAGAGCCTGCTGATTATTTCCGGCAGCGGTGAAGTAATTGAGCCCGATGACGGCATAGCCGCTGTCGGCTCCGGGGGACCCTTCGCTCTGGCTGCAGCACGGGCTTTAAGCCGGCACACGTCTCAGAGCGCAGCGGAAATTGCCCGTAACGCCCTTTTGGTGGCTGGAGAGATCTGTGTCTTTACCAACGACAACATTGTACTGGAACAGCTCTGAAAGGCTGGAGGAAATGATGGACGGCAGAGGAGAACTGACGCCGAAACAGGTTGTAGCCGAGCTGGACAAATATATTATCGGGCAGCACGATGCCAAAAAATGTGTCGCCGTTGCTTTACGTAACCGCTACCGGCGCAAGCGCCTGCCCGAAGATCTCCGGGATGAAGTTTATCCCAAAAATATTATTATGATCGGACCCACCGGAGTGGGTAAAACCGAAATAGCCAGGCGGCTGGCCAGGCTGGTTAACGCGCCGTTTGTAAAGGTTGAGGCCACCAAATTCACCGAAGTGGGTTACGTGGGCCGTGATGTGGAAACTATGGTACGGGACCTGGTGGAAACCTCCATCCGCATCGTACAGGGTGAAAAGATGGCGGTGGTGGAGGAAAGGGCGCGGGAACTGGCTGAAGAAAGGCTGCTGGACCTGTTGGTCCCGGAACCAAAACGGGAACGTACCGCGGCCAATCCTTTCAGCGTGCTGTTCGGCCAGTCACAGCCGGCCGAAACGGAAGACGAAGATTTTACCGCTTTGCAGAACCGGGCCCTGGAAGAACGGGCGAAGGTCAGGCATAAGCTGTCCGCGGGCCGGCTGGAAAGCCGCATGGTTGAATTGGAAGTGGACGAAAGAGCGCCCATGCTTGAGGTATTTTCAGGGTCGGGCATGGAAGAGATGGGAATTAACTTCCAGGATGTACTGGGCCATATTTTCCCAAAGAAGAAAAAAAAGAGAAAACTTACAGTAAGCCAGGCCAGAAAAATACTGCAGCAGGAAGAGGCGCAGAAACTGATAGACATGGACGAGGTTATAGCGGAAGCTGTAACCCGTGCCGAGGAATCCGGCATCATTTTCCTGGACGAGATTGACAAAATTGCGGGCAAGGATTACCACGGCGGCCCCGACGTTTCTCGGGAAGGCGTGCAGCGGGATATCTTGCCCATCGTCGAGGGCTCCACGGTAATGACCAAATACGGCCCGGTAAAGACGGACTTCATGCTGTTTATCGCTGCCGGCGCTTTTCACGTGGCCAAGCCGTCGGACCTTATCCCGGAGCTGCAGGGCAGGTTCCCCATCAGGGTGGAACTGAAAAGCCTGACCGGAGAAGACTTTAAGAGAATCCTCACCGAACCGGCCAACGCCTTGATCAAGCAATATATCGCCCTGCTCGGGACTGAAGGCATAGAGGTGGAATTCAGCTCAGGAGCCATAGAAACCATAGCTGACATTGCCTGCCGCCTTAATGAAGAAATGGAGAACATCGGCGCCAGACGTCTTCACACCATATTGGAAAAAGTGCTGGAAGATCTTTCTTTTCATGCTCCTGACATCGGTGAGACAAAAATCACAGTAACTTCGGAGTTTGTAGAGGATAAAATTAAAAATATTGTAAAAAATAAGGATTTGAGCCGGTATATTTTATAACCGGCAAATATAGCAAACACCGTTATTAAAAGAGAGGATGAGTACATTGCAGGTAACACCGTTGCTTGAGAAAACAAGGCGAATCAACAGGATATTGCAGAAAACGGCGGGACAACACGTTGATTTCAAAGATGTGGCCGACGTCCTGAAAAACGTTATTCATGCCAATATTTACATCTCTGACCGTACAGGTAAAATCCTGGGCTTTTCGCTGGTTGACGAGTTTGAATGTGAGCTTATGGTCAACCAGGTGCTGAAGAACAGTCACTTCCCTGAAGATTATAACGAAAAGTTGCTCAGCGTGGATGAATCCCGGGTCAACCTGCATCAAAAATGCAACGACTGTGTATTCTTAAATGAGGTTGACTGCCTGTTTACCAACAAGATTACCACCATTGTGCCCATTGTGGGCGGGGGCAAGAGGCTGGGCACCCTGCTTTTGGCCAGGTTTGCCGAGGAATTCGACCCCGGGGATCTGATCCTGGCGGAATACGGTGCCACGGTGGTGGGCATGGAGATCCTGCGCTCCAAGGCGGAGAAAATTGAGGAAGAAGCGCGCAACAAAGCCATTGTCCAGTTGGCCATCGGCACCCTTTCCTACTCGGAAATGGAAGCGGTGGAACATATCTTCGAGGAGCTCAATGGTGACGAGGGACTGCTGGTGGCCAGTAAAATAGCAGACCAGCTCGGCATCACGAGGTCGGTTATTGTCAATGCACTGCGCAAGTTTGAAAGCGCCGGAGTTATTGAGTCCCGTTCCCTTGGCATGAAGGGGACCTATATTAAAGTGAAAAACCCGTATCTCCTGGACCAGTTGGCCAAAAGGAAATAGGATAAACAACGGCGCCAGCCGTTTTTTTTTTGCCCTCTGCCTTCCGGCTGCAGCCAGTCATAAAAATGGAGCAGGCTGTTATAATATATGGCGAAGAGGTGAAACTTTTGAGAAAACAGCGGCGCAAAAGCTCATTCCCCGTATTCTGGTCGGGATTTGCCACCGCTCTGGTACTGGCGCTTGCCCTGCTTGGGGCTGGGGTGTACTTCCTGTTGTCACATGGCTTTACCGTATACCTGGACAGCGAAGAGGTATCAAGGTTGGTGCGTGACCAGGTGGTGGAGCAGGCGAAGAAAGACCTGCCCCGTATCATAGAGGAGGCCAAGCTGGAGATCCCGCGCATTGTGGAAGAAGAAATGCGCGACCAGCTTACATCGGACCGGATGGAAATAGCCGGCTTTGTTTTCCGTGTACCTGAAGAGCTGATGAGTCAGCTGAAAGCTAATATGCAGGAAAATGTGGAGAGGGCGACGGCCGAAATTTTGGACGGAATCGATACCGATGAAGTGGCGGAAAAGTTCGGTGCCGATGTTTACGCCATGGTAAACCACACGCTGTTTTCTGAGCTGCACGGGCAAATATTCGAAGTGATGGCCTTTGACCGACTGCCGGTGCGGGTGAGGGTGGGCGTGCGCGGGGAGTAAACGGAACAATCAGTCCCCCGGCAAAAAAAATGCATGCAGCGTTGCTAAACCAAAAGAACTGTGCTATACTTCAAAATGGTGCCAAAAACACACGCTGTCCCGATTCAGGGTGGTGTGCCGCCCGGTGCGGTCTACCCCGGAAATGAGGGTGGCGGAGGAAAAACAGAGAGGAGGTGCGGGAATGTCAGTAGTTTCCATGAAGCAACTGCTGGAAGCTGGTGTCCATTTCGGCCACCAGACCCGCCGCTGGAACCCCAAGATGAAGCCGTACATTTTTACGGAGAGGAACGGCATTTACATCATCGACCTGCAGAAGACGGTAAAGATGATGGATGAAGCCTATAACTTTGTACGGAACCTGGTGTCCGACGGCGGTAAAATCATGTTTGTGGGTACCAAGAAGCAGGCTCAGGATTCTATCCAGTCGGAAGCAGAACGTTGTGGCATGTTTTACGTCAACCAGCGCTGGCTGGGAGGTATGCTCACCAACTTCAAAACCATCCGTAACCGGGTCAACAGGCTGCTGGAACTGGAAAAAATGGAAGCGGACGGCGTGTTTGAAGTGCTTACCAAAAAGGAAGTAATGCGTTTTCGTCACGAATACCAAAAGCTGGTAAAGTACCTTTCCGGTGTAAGGAACATGCGTGAGCTTCCGGATGCGCTGTTTGTGGTAGACCCCCGGAAAGAAAAGATCGCTGTAGCTGAAGCGCGCAAGCTGGGAATACCCATTGTCGCTATCGTCGACACCAACTGTGACCCGGACGAAGTTGACTATATAATACCGGGCAACGACGATGCTATCCGTGCGGTCAAGCTGTTTGCCTCGCGTATCGCCGACGCGGTACTGGAAGGCCTGGAAGGGCGCCAGGACCATCTGCTGATTACAGGGGAAACAGACGAAATTCAGGAAGAACACGAAGCACCTGCTGAAGTTAATTAGTTATGCCAAAACTTACGGCCGGGCTTATCAGCCCGGCCTTCCCCCATATCCAGTAAAAAGGGAGGCTAATTATGATACCTGCAGCACTGGTAAAAGAACTGCGCGAAAAGACCGGCGCCGGCATGATGGACTGCAAGCGGGCACTGGCTGATGCGGGCGGTGATTTTGAAAGGGCCGTGGTACTGCTCAGAGAAAAAGGCCTGGCGGCGGCCGCCAAAAAAGCCGGCAGAATTGCCGCCGAGGGCGTGGTTGATTCCTACATACACCTGGGCGGGCGTATCGGTGTGTTGGTGGAAGTCAACTGTGAAACCGACTTTGTGGCCAGGACTGATGATTTCCGGGAGTTTGTGCGTGACGTGGCCATGCAGATTGCTGCCGCCAATCCCCGCTACCTTTCCCGTGAAGATGTTCCTCCCGATGTTATTGAGAAGGAAAAAGAAATTCTGAAAAACCAAGCTCTTAACGAGGGAAAACCGGCCAGGGTGATAGAAAAAATCGTGGAAGGCCGCGTTGAGAAATTCTATAAGGAAAATTGTCTGTTGGAGCAGGCTTACATCCGTGACCCCGATCTGACAATAACCGACCTGCTCAAAGAAAAAATAGCCAAGATTGGCGAAAATATCAGTATCCGGCGCTATGTCCGCTTTGAGATGGGTGAAGGCCTGGAGAAGAAGTCGTGCAATCTGGCTGAAGAAGTTGCCCGCCTGTCCGGGGAATAACAATGTAAAAAAGAGCACTGCGGTGTTCTTTTTTTACAGAGACTACAGGAATTAAAGCCCTGCTGTAGAATATGAAAGACTGGAGGACTGGGCAACTTGAATAAACCAGTTTTTAAGCGCGTTGTCCTGAAGCTGAGCGGTGAGGCGCTGGCCGGTGACAAGGGGTTCGGTATTGACTCCGACGTGTTGCGTGATATCGCGGCACAGGTTGAGGAGATTCACAAAATGGGGGTGGAAGTTGCTATCGTAGTAGGTGGCGGTAACATCTGGCGTGGAGCCCCGGCCGGTGAAAAGGGTATGGACAGGGCTACCGCCGATTATATGGGTATGCTGGCCACTGTCCTTAATGCCCTGGCCCTGCAGGACGCCCTGGAGCAACGTAATGTTGATACGCGGGTACAAACGGCGGTTGAAATGCGCCAGGTTGCTGAACCGTATATCAGGCGCCGCGCCATCAGGCACCTGGAAAAAGGCAGGGTGGTAATATTTGCCGGTGGTACCGGCAACCCTTATTTTTCCACCGATACCACTGCCGCTCTGAGGGCAGCGGAAATTGAGGCTGAAGTGATACTTTTGGCCAAGGGCAAGGTGGATGCTGTGTACGACGACGACCCGCTCACCAATCCCCGGGCCACCAGGTTTTCAGAACTGACTTATATAGACCTTATCTACAGGGGCCTTGGCGTTATGGATTCCACCGCCGCCTCTCTCTGCATGGACAACAGGATACCGCTGATAGTGTTCGGCCTGAACAAGTCGGGTAACATTAAAAGGGTTATCCTGGGTGAAAAAATAGGAACCTTTGTAAAGGGGGAATAATCTGTGCAGGAAGTCTACAGCAGTTCAGAAGAGAAAATGCAAAAAACCGTTGCCACTCTGAAACGCGATCTGGCCGCTTTGCGCGCCGGGCGGGCCACGCCGGCGTTGCTGGACAAAATTTCAGTGGACTATTACGGTGCTGCCATGCCAATAAGCCAATTGGCCAACATAGCCGTGCCTGAACCAAGACTCCTGGTTATTCAGCCCTGGGACAAGAAAGCTGTTTCCGAAATAGAGCGGGCTATCCTGAAGTCTGACCTGGGGCTGACGCCAAACAGCGACGGCAATATTATCCGCCTCGTCATACCGCAGCTGACTGAAGAGCGCAGGCGTGAGCTGGTGAAGGTAGTAAGGAAAAAAGCCGAAGAAGGCAGGGTGGCTGTCCGCAACATCCGGCGCGAGGCCAACGAGGAGCTGAAGCGCATGGAGAAAGACGGCAAAATTACCGAGGACGACCTGAGGAAGGCTCAGGACGACGTGCAGAAGCTGACTGACCGTTATATAGAAGAAGTGGAGAAGGTCCTGTCGGCCAAAGAAAAAGAAATAATGGAGGTTTAGCTGTGCAGGTACCGGGAGGTCTCCCGGATGTCCTCGCCCTTGATGTTACTTGCGCGGTCAGGATTTTGCACCGGGCGGGTTTTGCCTGTGAGGTGATCCGCACCTCCGCCCCGGGTCGTACGCAGGAAGGCCGGTTGCGGGTGGTCAGGCAGAGAATGTCCGGGTGCGGCAAGTTGCAGGAATTGACCGTGGCGGCTGAGGATTGGGAGAAAGGAGGTGTAACCCGTGGCTTTTAAAATTACCGAAGAATGTCTTGCCTGTGGCGCCTGCCTTGACGAGTGTCCAAGCAACGCCATCGAAGAGGGAGATATCTATGTAATCAACGACCAGTGCGCGGAATGCGGCCTGTGCGTGGATGCCTGTCCTACGGGTGCTATCATCGAGGAGTAATAAACGTGGCCCCCTCGGGAGAGGGGGCCTGCTTTCCGGAGGGGGTCTCCCCCTCACCTTTGACAGAGGGGTGAGTTTTGTGCACTACCCGCTGCGCGCAATCCTGCGCAGGAACAAGGCAGGTAAAACCGCTTCCATTAACAGTGACCGGCTGCCGGCGCATATTGCCATCGTCATGGACGGTAACGGGCGCTGGGCCAAACGCCGCGGCCTGCCCCGCACGGCCGGACACCAGGCGGGCATGGAGGCATTGAAGCGGGTGGTTCGTGCTGCCGCTGAGCTGGGTATAAAAGTTCTTACCGTCTATGCCTTTTCCACTGAAAACTGGAGGCGGCCGCAAAACGAGGTGGAGTTCCTGATGCGGTTGCCAAGCGAATACCTTAAAACGGAGCTGGCCGAACTAAAAAGCAAAAACATACAGCTGCGGCTGGCAGGGGAACTGGAGGAACTGCCCCCCCACACCCGGGAGGCGGTAAAGAAGGCGCTGTCTGAAACAGCCGCCAATACCGGGATGATTCTGAACTTTGCCTTAAATTACGGCAGCAGGGCGGAGCTGGTGCAGGCGGTGAGAAAGATCGCGGCCATGGTGGCGGAAGGCCGGATAAAGCCTGATGATATAGAAGAGAAGACGGTGGAAAGTTTCCTTTATACAGCCGGGCTGCCTGACCCGGACCTGTTTATCAGGCCGGGCGGTGAAACCAGGCTAAGCAATTTTTTACTCTGGCAGTCCGCTTATTCTGAGCTCTGGTTCCCCAAAATTTACTGGCCTGATTTTAACCGGCATCACCTGCTGGAAGCCATTGCAACCTACCAGAACAGGGACCGTCGCTACGGGGGTATCCGGCTTTAGGAGGGGAACCTGTTGCTTAAGAAACGTGTGTTGAGTGCGCTCACGGCAATACCACCGGTTCTGTTCCTGACCTGGCTGGGAGGTTTTTCTTTTCTTGTCCTGATTCTTATCGTTTCGACCCTGGCTTTGCTGGAGCTTTACCGGCTGCTGGGTGTTTCGGAAAAGCGCCTGAGGCTGTGCGGCCTGGCCGGTAATGCAGTGCTGTTGCCGGTACTGCTGCTGTCCGGGGCTGAGGTTTACCTGGCGGCGCTGCTGTTGTTTTTGCTTTTGACGTTTACCCTGTACTGGTTTACTTACCCGGCTGATTTTCAGGTACTGGCGGCAATCTGGTTTGGCAAGCTCTATATAACCACTATGCTTGGTCACATCCTGGTGATCCGGGCCATGCCGGGAGGCTTGTGGCTGGTTTTACTGGTGCTGCTGGCGGTGTGGGCCACTGATTCCGGGGCGTTCTTTTTTGGTATGTCCCTGGGCCGACGCCGTCTTGCCCCTCTGGTAAGCCCCAACAAATCATGGGAGGGGGCCCTGGGCGGGTTGGTTACCGCCTTGCTGGTTACCTGCCTGGTCGCGCCTTACCTGGGTTTTGCCCGCTTATTTGCTCTTGGCCTGGCGCTGGTTGTCTCCCTCGCAGGGCAGGCGGGGGATATGGCTGAATCGGCTCTGAAACGCTGGGCACAAATCAAGGATTCCGGCAGTTTCCTGCCCGGCCACGGCGGAGTTCTGGACCGCCTGGACAGCCTGCTTTTTGCCCTGCCGGTGGCTTATATATACCTGATTTTCTTTGGCGGGCTGGGAGGTTACTGATGAAAAGAGTCGCCATACTTGGTTCAACCGGTTCCATAGGAAGACAGGCAATCGGGGTAATAACGGCCAACCGCCATATGTTCCAAATAATATCCCTCGCCGCCGGGTCTGATGTTCAGGCACTGGCCGCCCAGGCCAGGGCGGTAAGGCCGCAAAGGGTGGCTGTTGCTGATGCCGCCGGTTACAGCCGCCTAAAGGCGGAACTTTCCGGCACCGGGATTGAACTTCTGGCCGGTGAGGAAAGCCTGTGCCAGTTGGCCGGCGACGTGGACAGCGATATTGTTTTGAACGCCGTTGTGGGTTTCCCCGGTTTGGCACCGGCCCTGGCCGCCGCCAGTGCCGGTAAGACAATAGCTCTGGCCAACAAGGAATCACTGGTGGCGGGAGGTCATCTCATCATGCCGGCGGTGAAGGCCGGCGGCGCGGTTCTTGTTCCGGTGGACAGCGAACATTCGGCAATTTTTCAGTGCCTGCATGGTCAGGACCGGGAAGCGGTGGCAAAACTGATTCTTACCGCTTCCGGCGGGCCGTTTTATGGTTTTGGCAGGGAGGAGTTGGAAAGGGTGACGGCCGGCGACGCCCTGAAGCATCCCAACTGGTCTATGGGACCGAAAATCAGCGTCGATTCCGCCACCCTGATGAACAAGGGCCTGGAAGTTATAGAGGCCCACTGGCTTTTTGGCGTCTCTTATGAGAAAATAGAAGTGATAATCCACCGGGAAAGCATCATTCATTCCATGGTGGAATTTGTGGACGGGTCAACCCTGGCGCAGCTGGGAGCACCTGATATGAAGGTGCCGATCCAGTATGCCCTCACTTTCCCGGAAAGGCGGCCGGGGCAGGCGCCCCGCCTCAGCTGGCGGGAATTGCCGCCGCTTCATTTCGACGCCCCGGATACTGCAACCTTTCCCTGTCTCGGGCTTGCTTTCCTGGCAGGAAGAGCGGGGGGCAGCCTGCCTGCGGTGCTGAACGCTGCCAATGAAGCGGCTGTAGCTGCGTTTCTGGCCGGCAGGTGTTCCTTTTTGGACATCCCCCGTATAATTGAGGAAGTGATGAATAAGCATAATATAGTATGGAATCCCAGCCTGGCTGAACTTACCGCCATAGACAGGGAGGCCAGGCTGCAGGCCCTGCAAAGCGCCTGGATTATGAAAGGGTGAAACCATGGTTACTTTTGTCGCTTCGGTGGTAATCTTCGGCTTGCTGATTTTTGCCCACGAACTGGGCCACTTTGTGGTGGCCAAGCGGGTGGGCATTGGCGTTCACGAGTTTGCCATCGGCTTTGGCCCCCGCCTTTTCGGCAGGCAGGTTGGCGAAACCTCTTATTCACTCAGGGTGTTTCCGCTGGGCGGTTTTGTACGCCTCAGGGGCGAAGACCCGGATGAAGCGCACGAGGAAGACAGCTTCCAGCGCAAACCGGTCTGGAAGCGTTTTATGGTTATCGCCTCCGGCCCGCTGATGAATTTTGTCCTGGCTGTACTGCTTTTTGCGGCGATATATTTCGCCTATCTGGGTGTCCCGCTTTACCGTTCCACCGCCATTGGCGAGCTGATCCCCGGAGGGCGGGCGGAAGCGGTCGGCCTGCTGCCGGGAGACAGGATCCTGACCATTGACGGTAACGCGGTAGCCGACTGGCATACCCTGGTGGCCCAGATCAACGCCAATCCTGAGCGCGAGATTATCATAGAATACCAAAGGGACGGCCGTGTTCAGACGGTTACAGTGGTGCCGCGGCGTGACCCTCAGAGCGGCATCGGCCTCATCGGCATTGCGCCGCAATCGCAAAAATATGCGGTACTTCCCTCGCTCCGGGCAGGACTGTTTCATACCCTCTGGTTTGTCCGTTTCCTGGGGGCCAGCATTGTGCAGATGGTAACCGGCAGGGCGGCGCCCGATGTGGTGGGTCCGCTTGGTATTATCCAGATTGTAGGCGAGGTGGCCCGGACCGGTGTTTTTAACCTGCTGTCGCTGGCGGCCATCATCAGCATAAACCTGGGCCTGATCAACCTGCTGCCCATCCCTGCCCTGGACGGCAGCAGGCTGATGTTCCTGGTGGTGGAGGCGGTACGGGGGCGGCCCGTGGATCCCCGCAAAGAATCTTTTATCCACTTTGTAGGCTTTACTGTGCTTATCCTCCTGATGATTTTAATAGCTTACCGTGACCTGGTCAGGCTAGAAATATTTTTTTAAAGGCCGGCGGAGGAGATTTATGCGCCTGCGTTCAACTTTAGGTCATGTATAAAAGGGAAGATACCCGGCCGGTTTTCGTAGGCGGCCGCCAGCTCGGCGGAGGCGCCCCAGTTCTTATTCAATCCATGACCAAAACTGATACAGCTGATACCGCCGCCACCCTTGCCCAAATCAGGGAGCTGGCTGCCGCCGGCTGCGAACTGGTGCGCGTGGCGGTCCCCGATGACAGGGCAGCTGCCGCTTTAAAAGAGCTGGTTCTTAAGTCACCGCTGCCGCTGGTGGCCGATGTTCATTTCAGCCACAGGCTGGCGCTGGCGGCCCTTGACGCCGGTGTGGCCAAGTTGCGCATCAACCCGGGCAATATAGGAGGCTTTGACCGCCTGGCGCAGGTGGTCAGGCGGGCTGCGGCGAAAGGAATACCGATCAGGGTCGGGGTTAATGCCGGTTCACTGGAAAAGCGCCTGCTCCAAAGGGATGGCCGCGTCACCGCCAGCGCACTGGTGGAATCGGCGCTGGACAGCATCAGGCTCATGGAAAACCTGGGGTTTAGGGATCTGGTGGTTTCACTGAAAGCCTCCTCGGTGCCGCTCTCGGTGCAGGCTTACCGCCAGCTGGCAGAAAAAGTGAACTATCCTTTGCATATAGGTATTACTGAGGCAGGCACGTCCTTTACCGGTACCGTGTTTTCCGCGGTGGGTATCGGCGCTTTGCTTTTGGACGGGCTTGGCGACACATTGCGGGTTTCTCTCACCGCTCCGCCGGTGGAGGAAGTCAGGGTAGCCAGGGAAATACTGAAAGCCGCCGAGGTCCGGCAGTTTGGCCCGAGGGTCATATCCTGCCCCACCTGTGGCCGCTGCCAGGTGGAACTGGAGGCGCTGGCCAGGCGCATTGAAGAGAAGGTCAGCACCCTGAAAGAGCCCCTGAAGGTGGCGGTTATGGGCTGCGAAGTGAACGGGCCGGGAGAGGCGCGTGAAGCCGACCTGGGAGTAGCCTGCGGCAGGAACATGGGCCTTATATTCAGCGGAGGTGAAGTTGTCCGCAAGGTGCCGGCGGACAGGCTGGTGGATGAGTTTATGGCTTACCTGGAGGAATATCTTCGCTAAAGCCAGGGACTGGGGGTTTACCTGTGAGAATAGTTGCCATAATCCCCGCCTTCAACGAGCAAAAGACTATTGGCGGTGTTTTGGCCGTGCTGCTGAAAATTCCGGAGCTGGCCGAAATTGTGGTTGTCAGCGACGGTTCCACCGATGATACGGTAAAGGTGGCGCAGTCATACGGTGTGACCGTGGTGGAACTGGCGGAAAACAGGGGGAAGGGGGGCGCTATCAGGGCGGGCCTGGACAAAAGTCCCGCCAGTGTGGTGCTTTTTTTGGACGCTGACCTGGTCGGGCTGAAAACTTGTCATGTCTACCAGCTGCTGTTGCCGGTAACCTCGGGTCAGTATGCCATGAGTGTGGGTATTTTTGAAAACGGCCGGGTCGCCACCGACCTGGCGCAAAAGGTGGCTCCTTTCCTGTCGGGGCAGCGGGCGGTTCGCCGGGAAGTGCTGGAAAAAGCTGATGGGCTGGATATTTCCCGCTTTGGCGTGGAGGTGGCACTCACCCTGGCGGTGGAGTCTTTAGGGCTCCCGGTTACCGAAGTTTACCTCAAAGACCTGACCCACGTGACCAAAGAAGAGAAACTGGGCGTTATTCGCGGGCTGGCAGCCCGCATGAAAATGTACTGGGAGATAGTGAGGTATTTTACCCGTACGGATAACACCAGGTAATACCGGACTTGCAGAGGACTGCCAGTTGTGGTAAGATATAATTGGCTCAAATTTTGCATCGGCGACAGAAGAGTGGGTCCTTCCCACTCTTCTATCTTGCAGGACAAAAATGGATTTTATAAAATAGAGCAAACTATGTTTACCGTAATTAACGGAGGGAAATATTTTGGCAAAGCAGCCGGTAGCCGAAAGCGTATCACGGCTGGCCCTGCCCCTGGCGGAGGAGCTGGGGCTTGAGCTGGTGGAAGTGGAATATTTAAAAGAGCGGGGCAAAAATATCCTGCGCGTGCTTATAGACCGGGAGGGCGGGGTGCGCCTTGAAGATTGCGAGTCGCTGAGCAGGACTCTCGGTGACGCTCTGGACCGGGAGGACCCCATCCCCCACAGCTACCTGCTTGAAGTTTCTTCAGCAGGCGTGGAGAGGCCACTTAAGAAAGAAAGCGATTATATCAGGTTTACCGGCAAAAAAGCAAAAATCAGGCTGTACAGCTCCCTGCAGGGACAGAAGGTATACAGCGGCACCCTGTGCGGCGCGGATAACGGTGAAGTGTTACTGGAAACGGGGAAGGCAAATATGGTGCGGATACCTTTTGCACAGATAGCCAAGGCCAATTTGGTGTTTGAAATGCAAAAATAACGAAAGGGGGATTTTTTGTTGAACGAGGAATTCCTGGCGGCACTGCAGGCCATAGAAAAAGAAAAGGAAATCAGGAAAGAAACCCTGTTTGAAGCCATAGAAGCTGCGCTTGTTTCGGCGTACAAACGCAATTTCAACACGGCGGCCAACGTGCGTGTCCACCTGGGGCGCGAAAGCGGTGAAATCAAAGTTTATACCCGCCTGAGCGTGGTGGAAGAGGTTACCCAGCCGCAACTTGAAATCTCCCTGGCTGAGGCTCGCAAACTGGATCCTGCCTACCAGCCGGGAGACGTGGTGGAAAAAGAAGTAACACCAAAGAATTTTGGCAGAATTGCCGCCCAGACTGCCAAGCAGGTTGTAATTCAGCGTATCCGCGAGGCTGAAAGGGAACTGGTTTTTGATGAGTATATCGACCGTGAAGAGGATATTATCACGGCTATTGTCCAACGTATGGAACAGAAAAACCTGATTGTCGACTTGGGCAAGGCTGAAGCGGTTCTGGCTCCCACGGAGCAGATGCCCGGAGACGAGTACAGGCAGGGCGAGAGGATCAAGGCTTACATCACCGAGGTCAGGCGGACCAGCAAGGGTCCGCAGATCTATATTTCCCGTACCCACCCGGGCTTGCTGAAGCGACTGTTTGAGCTGGAAGTGCCAGAAATATTCGATGGTACGGTGGAGATTAAATCAGTGGCGAGGGAAGCAGGTTACCGCTCCAAGCTGGCGGTCCATTCGCGCAATAAAGACGTAGATCCGGTAGGGGCCTGCGTGGGTCCCAAAGGAGCCCGGGTGCAGAGCGTGGTTAACGAATTGCGCGGCGAAAAAATTGATATTGTAAAATGGGATGAGAATCCGGAAATATTTGTGGCCAACGCCCTTTCACCGGCCAAGGTGGTTTCCGTAAGGCTGCAGGAAGATCAGAAAGTGGCCAGCGTTATCGTTCCCGACCACCAGCTGTCGCTGGCCATCGGCAAGGAAGGACAGAATGCCCGCCTGGCTGCCAAGCTGACGGGATGGAAAATAGACATAGCCAGCGAAAGCCAGGCGGCGGACCGCGGTCTGACGGTAAGGCCGGCTGATCCTGGGCGGGATGAAGGCGTTACCTGTCCGGAAAACAATGTGCCCGGATTGCCGGACGGGATGATTTAGGCAGCCGTTTGGACAGGGGGAAAGGGAACGATGAAAATACGTAAAGTGCCAAAACGCATCTGTGTGGGTTGCCAGGAAGCTAAAGGCAAAAAGGAGCTGGTAAGGATTGTCAGGACGCCGGAGGGAAAAGTGGAAGTGGACAGGACCGGAAAAAAATCCGGCCGGGGAACGTATATCTGCCCGGACAGAAATTGCCTGGAAGCGGCTGTAAAAGGCCGGCGCATGGAACGAAGCCTGAAGCACCCTGTCTCACCGGCAGTGGTTGCCGAACTCAGGGAACAGCTGTCCGTGGGGGATGGGAATGAATAATACGGTGCTTTCCCTGCTGGGGCTGGCACGCCGGGCCGGAAAGCTTACCTGGCAGGAAGAAGCCAACCTCGCCGCTATCCGTTCGGGCAGGGCCAGACTGGTTATAATAGCCGGGGATACCGGACAGGCCACTGTCAAGATGTACCAGGACAAATGCCGGACCTTTGATGTTGCGCTTGCCAGTTTTGCTACGCGCGGCGAGCTGGGCAGGGCTATTGGCACTTCAGCACGCGCCGCTGTGGTGGTACTGGACGCCGGTTTTGCCAACAGTATCACCCGGGCGCTTGGGGAAAGTTCCGACCATCTTTAAGGAGGCTATCCAATGGAGGTGTAGTAATGTCAAAATTGCGTGTATATGAGCTGGCCAAAGATCTTGATGTGCCGAGCAAAAGGATTATCGACCTGCTGGCTGATATCGGGTTTCAGGTCAAAAATCATATGAGTACAGTGGAGGACGAAGCGGCGCAGCGGATAATTTACCAGCTTACCGGCAAAGGCGCCCCCCCTGCCAGGGCGGCGGGACAAAGGGCTGAAACAGCCGTCCCGCCAGCGGCCGTTCCGGCTCCCGTTGTACCAGCATACACTCCTGCTCCGCCCCAGAAAAGGCAGGAGAAAAAGAAAGCAATACAGGAAATACTGGCCAAGAAGCCGGACAAAAAACGCAGTAAAACCGACCGCCGGGAAAGAAGGGCAAGGCGCGAAGCCCGCTTCCGTGATGAGCAGAGCAGGCGCGAGTCCATTATTGTGCTGGAAGGCCGCATTACCGTGGGTGAGCTGGCAGGTAAGCTGGGTATTGCCGCGAGCGAGCTGATAGGCAGGCTGATGGACCTTGGTGTAATGGCCACCATCAACCAGAGCATTGATTCAGAAGTGGCGCAGATGGTGGCTGAAGATTACGGCTACCAGGTTGAAATTAAGGTTGATCCCATAGAGGCCGGGCTGGTGGAACCGGTAGAAGACCGTGCGGAGGACCTGAGGACAAGACCGCCGGTGGTAACCATCCTCGGGCACGTCGACCACGGCAAGACATCGCTTTTGGATGCCATACGCCATGCCAACGTAACGGCACAGGAAGCAGGCGGGATTACCCAGCATATCGGTGCCTACCAGGCCGACTTCTCCGGGAAAAAGGTGGTTTTCCTTGACACTCCCGGTCACGAGGCTTTTACCGCCATGCGCGCCCGTGGAGCCCAGGTCACCGATATAGCAGTGGTGGTGGTAGCCGCGGACGACGGCGTTATGCCGCAGACCGTGGAGGCTATAAACCATGCCAAAGCTGCCGGTGTACCCATTATTGTGGCGGTGAACAAGATAGACAAAGAAAACGCCAACCCGGATAAAGTAAAGCAGCAGCTGACCGAATACGGCCTGGTGCCGGAGGAATGGGGAGGAGACACGGTATTTGTCAACGTCTCAGCGCTTAAACGCCTGGGACTGGACAGCCTGCTGGAAATGATACTGTTGGTGTCGGAAATGCTTGAGCTTAAAGCCAATCCCAATAAGCCGGCTACCGGGACAGTGGTGGAAGCCAGGCTGGAAAAGGGGCGGGGGCCGGTGGCCACCGTTCTGGTGCAGGACGGCACTCTTCACGTAGGCGACCCGGTGGTTTGCGGAAACATCTATGGTAAAGTCAGGGCCATGAGCGATGACAAGGGCAGGCGGGTCAAAAAAGCCGGACCTGCCACCCCGGTTGAGGTACAGGGGCTTACCGCAGTGCCCGAAGCCGGGGACATGTTGCAGGTGGTGGCCGATGAACGGACGGCCAGGCTGATTGCCGAAAAGCGGTCGGAAAAAAGGCGTGAAGCGGAACTGAAAAAGACAGCCCGTGTTTCGCTGGACGATCTTTTTAAGCAGATTCAGGAAGGCGCGGTAAAGGACCTTAATATCGTGATCAAGGCGGATGTGCAAGGTTCTGTGGAGGCCCTGCGCGATGCCCTGCTGAAACTGGACCAGCAGGAGGTGCGGTTGCAGGTTATACACGGCGGGGTTGGCGCGGTGACTGAATCCGATATTATGCTGGCATCAGCTTCCAATGCCATTATTATCGGTTTTAACGTGCGCCCGGATGTCAACGCCCGCCGGGCGGCGGAACGTGAAAATGTGGATATCAGGCTGTACCGGGTCATCTACGAGGCCATTGATGACGTGAAAGCGGCCATGAAAGGCATGCTGGCCCCGAAGTTCCGCGAAGTGGTCCTCGGCCAGGCGGAGGTCAGGCAACTGTTCAGGGTTTCCCGTATCGGGACCATTGCCGGCTGTCATGTCACCGACGGCAAAATTGCGCGGAACGCCGATATCAGGATAATCCGGGACGGTGTGGTAATTCACGAGGGTAAAATGGAGACCCTGAAGCGCTTCAAGGATGATGTCCGGGAGGTGCCGGCAGGCTACGACTGCGGTATCCTCATGGAGAGGTTTCACGAATTCAGGGAAGGCGACGTCATTGAGGCATACATCATGCAGCAGGTACAGCCTGAATAACCATGGTATTGGGTATCTGCGAGATGCGTTTAAGGCTTCCCGGCGTCCGCTCGCTCAAAGAAAAACGCTCTGTACTAAAACCCCTGGTGTCAAGACTGCGGCAGCGCTATAATGTTTCTGTCGCTGAAGTGGGAGAGCAGGATAAGTGGCAGATTGCCGAGATTGCCGTTGCCTGCGTTTCGTCTGATGCGAAAGCCACCTGCCGCCTGCTGGAAAGCGTTATGGAATTCGTGGCGGGCGAAGGCAGGGTGGAAGTGGTGGACACCTCGCTGCAGCTGTTTTGAAGACGCAGGGCTGATGTGGAGGTTTGAAATGACTGAACAGCGTGCACACCGTGTGGCGGAAGAAATAAAAAGAGAAGTCAGCGACATCCTGAGAAAAGATCTTAAAGACCCGCGCCTTTCCGGGCTTGGACTGATCAGCGTCACTGAGGTTGAAGTCAGCAGGGACCTGCGGTTTGCCAGGGTATTTGTCAGCGTGCTTGGCGGCGCTGAAGAGGCAAAGCAGGCTTTAACCACACTGAAAAAGGCCACGGGGTTCATCCGCTCGGAAATCGGCCGGAGAATCCGCCTGCGCCACACGCCCGAACTGGCTTTCCGGATGGACACCTCCATCGCCTACGGAGCCCACATTAACCGCCTCTTAAATGATCTGAACAGGGATGAGCATAATGAAGGCGGCAAATAACAGCCTGGGTGAAATAGCAGCCGAATTGAAGCGGGGAGGGGCCATCCTGCTTACCGCCCATATCATGCCTGACGGTGACAGCATTGGCAGCCTGCTTGGCCTTGGCCTGGCCCTGAGAGACGCCGGTTACGATGTGACTATGCACTCACCGGACGGTGTGCCTGAGCGTTATTCCTTTCTTGCCGGCTCCGGTGAAGTGGTGGCCGGAGATATACCGGACGGAGATTTCCGCCTGGCTGTTGTGCTGGACTGCAGTGACCACCTGAGGATAAAGACGGTCTGGCCCAGGCTTAAAAACATGGATATTATCAATATTGATCACCACCCCACCAACAGATTTTTCGGCCGGTTGAACCACGTGGACATCACCGCCGCGGCTACCGGCGAAATAATCTGGCTTTTGCTGGCCGCAATGGGGATAGCCCCCCGCAAAGAGGTGGCAGAAGCGCTGTACGTGGCTTTGGCCACCGACACCGGTTCTTTCAAATACGAAAATACCACCCCGCGCTGCCACCGGGTGGCTGCCGCCCTGATTGAAGCCGGGGCCAGGCCGCAGGAAATCGCCCCGCTGGTATTTGACCTGCGCAGCCGGGAGGCGGCCTCCATCCTGCGCATCGCTCTGTCCACTCTCTGTTTTTCCGCTGACGGCAGAATCGCCTGGATGATGTTGACCGAGAAAGACATGAAGGACAGCGGTGCACGGGACGAACACCTGGAGGGCATTGTCAACTACGCCAAAAATATTGAAGGGGTGGAAGTAGGTCTCCTTTTCCGGGCCAAAGCAGACGGTACCGTTAAAGTGGGTTTTCGCTCCACCTGTATTGACGTGGCCGCCGTGGCGCAGGCTTTCGGCGGCGGGGGTCATCCCAGGGCGGCCGGTTGTTCCCTGGAAACATCTCCGAAAGAAGCGGTACGCGCCGTACTGGCCGCTTTGGCGGAAAAAATAAGGGAAACGGAAAATTGCTTATGGATGGGATCATAAACCTGCTGAAGCCACCCGGTTTGACTTCCCACGACGCAGTGGGTATCATCAGGCGATTGACCGCCATCAGGCAGTGCGGGCACGCCGGCACGCTGGACCCGGGTGCCGCCGGAGTTTTGCCCGTGCTGGTGGGCAAGGCAACCAGGGTGGCAGAATATATGTTGGAAATGGACAAGTCTTACCGCGCCGAGGTAACGCTGGGAACCGCCACCGATTCTGAAGACGCATCAGGCGCGGTGGTTAAACAACAGGAGATTCCCGTGCCGGACGAAAAAAAAGTGCTTTCGGTCTTTGACTCTTTCACCGGGACCATTGACCAGGTCCCGCCCATGCACTCGGCGCTCAAAATGGGCGGTGTACGCCTGTACCGCCTGGCACGGGAGGGCAAGACCGTGGAGCGCAAACCCCGCCGGGTAACCATTTACAGTCTCACCCTGCTGAAGCTGGGCCGGGACAAGATACTCTTTGCCGTCGCCTGCTCAAGGGGCACTTATGTCCGCACCCTCTGTGCCGACATCGCTGTGGCGCTTGGCACCTGCGGCCATATGAGTTTTTTGTTGCGTGAAAGAGTAGGCCCTTTTGGTCTTTCGGAATCGTTTACCCTGGAAGAATTGACCGTAATGGCAAAGCAGAGGCGCCTGCGGGAAGCGCTCAGACCCACTGACCTGGCGCTGGCCTCCTTTCCCGCCCTGACGCTGCCGGAAGGAGAAATCCGCCGGCTGGTAAACGGCGGCGCGGTTGAGTTGTCGCAGGAAATTGGCGACGGACAGCTATTGAGAGTGTACGGGAAGGGCGGGGAGTTTGTGGCGCTGGCCGCGTACAGCGCGGGAAGGCTTTTCCCAAAGAAAGTATTCTTAAACCGGATGGAGCGCGCCTGACTGATGGAAGTTATAAAAGGGATTCCGGCATTCCGTGAAATTTGCGGTTCTCCGTTGTACCTGGCGCTTGGCAACTTTGACGGGGTGCACACCGGACACCAGGCCATTGTTGCCGCCGCGGTAAGGCAGGCTGCTGCCGGCCGGGGGAAGAGCGCGGTGCTGCTTTTTGACCCTCACCCCCTGCAGTTCCTGTTTCCCGAACGGCCGCTCGCCCTGCTTTTATCCCTTTCGGACCGGGTGGAAATGCTGGGGAGAGCAGGCATAGATTATGCCGTAATACATACCTTTGACAGCGAATTCGCCGTCATGGAGCCGGAGGAATTTGCGCGGCGGGTTTTGCACAACGAGCTGGCGGCCAGCGGCGTGATAGTCGGCTTCAATTATTCGTTCGGCCGGGGTGGGCGGGGCAGCCCTGATGACCTGGCTCGCTTCGGCCGGGACATGGGCTTTACGGTGGAAATAGTACCGCCCGTGGAAAAAAACGGCGCCCCGGTGGCCAGCTCTCGTATCCGCGCCCTTCTTGCCATGGGAAAAGTGGAAGAAGCAAGGGAAATGCTCGGTTACAGCTTTTACCTGAGAGGCACGGTGGTCCACGGAGACGGCAGGGGCAGGGCATTGGGTTTTCCCACCGCCAACTTGGCCGCTCCGGCGGGTATTATCCGGCCGGGCAACGGTGTCTACCTGACGGCGGTCAGCCTGGCGGATGAGGGAAACCGGCTTTGTTATGCCCTTACCAATATCGGTCAACGTCCCACTTTCTGCAAAAGGGAACCGGCGGTGGAAGTATACCTGCTGGACGTGCAAAAAAACCTTTACGGGCAGGAATTAAAAGTTTTTTTTCTGCAAAAAATCAGGGAAGAAAAGGCTTTTCCCGGCGCTGTGGAACTGGCGCAACAGATCAAAAAAGACGTGGAACGGGCCAGGCGTCTTATCAGGCGGCATTTGGGACAAAGTAAATCCTTCAATTCGTAATTTAACCGAATTTGACATAATGCGTAAATAAAGAGAGCAGGAAGATGTTATCAAAAGCATATAAAGGCTAATTAGCCCAAATCAAGCTGGACAATAAAAAAGAGGGCATATTATGATATCCTTGG